>NZ_CP150901.1:2542784-3178480 GCF_038050405.1 Paraburkholderia sp. IMGN_8
ATCGGCTCGTTGCACTGGCACGCCGGCTTGCCAGCACACCGGACTGCTCGTTTCCACGCTCCATGGATGCCGCCGAACTCAAGGCGGCCTATCGCTTCTTCGATAACGACCAGGTCGATACGGACGGTGTGCTTGCACCTCACGTAGACCAGACGCTCAAGCGCATGACCCAGGTGCCAGTCGTGCTCGCGGTGCAGGACACAACCGAATTCAACCTGACGCATCTGGGCGCGACCGAAGGCCTGGGCTACGGCACGGGCAACCAGTCGCGCGGCTTCATGCTGCACAGCCTGCTGGCCGTGACACCGGAAGGCCTGCCGCTCGGCGTGCTGGGCATGAAGACGTGGGTGCGCGATGACGCAGATCTGGGCCGCAGGCGTCAACGCTCAAAGCGCGACTTCAATGACAAGGAAAGCGTTAAATGGGTTGAGGGTCTGAACCATCTGGCAGCCCTTAAGACCCGATGTCCCGATACGCGCATGGTGGGCGTGGGCGACCGCGAAAGCGACGTCTATGAAGTGTTCGTGGCCGAGCGGCCTGCTGGCGTAGACTGGCTCATTCGTGCGGCATGGGACCGTCGGACGGCGCACCCCGAGCGTTATCTCTGGGACACGGTGACGGCGAGCGCCCCATCAGGCGAGATCGAACTGGAGTTGCCGGCACACCGCAACATGGCCCGGCGCACTGCGCGTCTGACGCTGCGTTGCACGCAGGTCAGCCTGATTGCACCACCCAGACCGTCGACCAAAGGCACCGGGCGCGCCCGGCTCACCCCGGTGGATGTGTTTGCAATCCACGCACTTGAAACCGATCCGCCAGCGGGCGTCGAGCCGCTCGAGTGGATGCTGCTCAGCTCTGTGCCCACGCTCACGCTGAGCGATGCACTTGAACGACTCGAATGGTATGCACGTCGCTGGACGATCGAATCGTGGCATCGTGTGCTCAAAAGCGGCTGTCGGATCGAGGCGCGCCAGTTCGGCAATCTTGAACGGTTCGTCCGCGCGACCGCGCTATTTGCAGTGATCAGCTGGCGAATCATGTACGCCACGCTGCTGGGTCGGGCCGACCCGGATCTGTCGTGTGAAGTGCTACTTCAGCCCGACGAATGGCGCGCGCTTTACTGCCGCGCCAACCGCACCTCAAAACCACCGGTGGCAACGCCTTCGCTAGGCGAAGTCGTACTGTGGATCGCCAAACTCGGCGGTTATCTGAACCGTAAGCATGATCACCCGCCCGGGCCCACCGTCATGTGGCGAGGGTTCCTGGTCCTTCACGAAATCACCGAGATGTACCGGATCTTTAGCCAGGACGGGTGATTCACATCACGAGATGTGGGTAATCCTGAGCTCCAAGCCAGGGGACCCGCTTAAGGGTTAGCGGTGTGAAGCCGCTTTCTTTGCTTACTTTCTTTGCGGCGGCAAAGAAAGTAAGTGCCTGCCCCGCACAGGGGCTACGCTAATAGACCACTAAGAAATCAAGGAAAGGCCAACGCCGTAGGCACACAGACATAAGCGCCGCGAAAGGCAAAAAAACAAAACCAAAGACCAACACCCCAATCAGTCGCTACGCGCAAAAAAAACCCCTAATCACTTGCCGGCCAAGGCAACCCCACAGAAGACCAATCCAACTCGACCCCAACAACAGACCGCTCCTTGGCCAACTGCACAGCCAAAGTAACAGCAATACAAGGCCGGCCACTGGCCAAAGAAAGATAAGGATTACTCGCCACCGGAACACCAGGCAACAAAACCGCATTCCTAAAATAAGGCCGATGATCCCACCGAGCATCACGCGGATTAGCAACAGGATGCAGCGAAGCCGCATCACTACTCCACGCTGGTCCGGGCACTTCAGACCCGACCTGCCGCCCCGAATCATCCAGAATAAAACAGCTAACACATCGCTCAAACGTAGCGAGAAAAGCAAACGCCTCATCCATCACCACGCCGGCAATCAATTCATCAGCCGCCCGGCTCAAAGCCAACCGATAAGGCTCGACCTCTGACTCGAACAAAGCATGCTGATGCGCACGCCCCTGTGCAATCACATCGAACGCATCGTCGATCCGCCGCCGCACCGACTCCGGGGGCGCCATCTCGGCAGCCGGCCGCCCGAGCAAATATCCCTGTGCAAAATCCACATTCGACGCGACCGCGAGAATCAACTCCTCGGTCGTTTCGACACCTTCCACCACCACCAGCATCCCCGCCTGATGCAGCAGCGATACCAGCTTCGGCAAAATCGGCTGCTCAGTACCGGGACTCGTCGCGCGAATCAGTTCGCCGTCGAGCTTGACGAGATCCGGCCGGATCCGGAACAGCCGGTCGAGATTCGATTGACCCGCGCCGAAATCGTCGACGGCGATCAGGAAACCGTGCTCGCGGTACAAGGCCGCCGCCCGCGACATTTCATCGACGCTGCCGCCATGCGACTCGAGAATCTCGAGAATCACCCGCTCCGGTTCGAGCCCCACCGTCCGCACAATCGTCGCGAGCTGATCGGCATAACCTTCGGCGATGAACGTGGCCGGCAGAATGTTGAGGAAGAGCCACGCACCCGGAGGCAGCGACCTGTGCGCATTGCCCAGATGCACGGCGTGACTCGCGCGATCGAGCGCGCCTTCGTCGTTGCCAGGGTTCGGCGCAAACAGCACGGCCGGCGGCACCAGCGTGCCGTCGGCCTGCTCGCCGCGCAGCAACGCCTCAAAACCCACCTGCTTCTGGTGCGACAAGCTGTAAAGCGGCTGGAAATGCGAGGTCAGGTAATAGTCTTCCCATTTCAACCTGGGCGGTGCCGCCCCGCCTGCTGCATGCGCCGCGTCGGACGCGAATTGCAGTGCCTCGCCCGGCAGCGCGCGTTCGGCGCATACGCGGTTTCTGCCCAGGTGCTTGGCGCGCAGCAACGCTTCGTCGGCGCGGTCGAGCAGCATCATGATGCTTTCGCCGCTGCGGTGTTCGGCCACGCCGAAGCTCGCGGTCAGCGAGCCATCGGGGCGCTCGAGCGCGGCAATCGCGCCGCGCAAACGCTCGGCCAGTGCGAGCGCGCCGGGAAGGCCGTCACGCAGCAGCACCGCGAACTCCTCGCCGCCGATCCGGCTTACGCTTTCTTCCGCAGTGGTCTGTTCCATCAGCGCCTGGGCGATCTGATGCAGCGCATGGTCGCCGACCGCATGACCGAAACGGTCGTTCAGCGATTTGAAACTGTCGATGTCGAGAAAAATCGCGCTGACTCGCGCATCGGGTGTCATGGCTTCAAGGCGGCGCTCAGCCTGCTTCACGAACGCGCGACGGTTTTGCAGCCCGGTCAGCGGATCGGTCGCGGCGAGTTGCGCCAATTGACTCTCGAGCAGGAAGTGGTTGCGCCGGAACCAGTAGAAGCCGAAGTGAAACACAACGGAAGTCGGCATGCCGATCGCCACGATCCACATCCATGTCACGACGCTCACGTCATGCGTGCTCGGCCCGCCAAACAGCAAGGCGAGCGCCGTCGCGTAGAAGAGCGCGCTGCCGACCAGAAAATGCGTCGGCGTGAGCCACAACGGCGCTGCGCAGATCGGTATCACCACCACGGCGGGCAGCGCCCAGAGCAACGGCTGATCGACCCCGGAAACGTTCAGCGCGAGACCCACCGCCAGCACCAGCGAATACGCCACGCCGATCGCGCCGAATACAAAGGTTGTCGCTGCGCGCGGAATCGCCAGCACCAGCAGGCCGAGCACCAGTGCGCAAAGAAGCCGGTACGGCAGCGGCAACGCCGGTCCGCCGACAAAGTTGCGCGCCCCCACGAAGCACAGGAACGCGACCACGGTAAACGCCATCGTGACCGTCGAAAGCGGGCGTTGGTGTTCCAGCGATCGTCGATGGAAACGCTCGCGCAAGCCGGAATCGGCCATTTGCTTCGTCGAGGTGGAAAGCATATTGATAGTTATCAGGCGGGTTCCGGTCACGCTGCCAATGTATAACGGCAACCGTCTGACAAATGTTTATCCCTTCCGCTCAAATGGGCGTGAGGCGCGGCGCTGCTGTCATCGATCACAGCCAGGAGACCTCGACACACCGTGCCGGCAAACGTTTGCCGGTCGGAACGACACCGGCGTGACGCCACCCGGCTTTCGCGAAGTGAACGCGAGTGACTCTCCGCGGTGTATGTGCAATGCATCTTCAGCAAGCAAAACGGCTTGCTGCCGTTTCTGCCGACGCCGCTAAGCTCGCCGTATCTGTCGTTGTCGAATTGACCTTTCGGGTGCTGATCGGGCGTTGCCCAGGATTTTTTTGAGTTATCCCCAGTTTTTGTTAACAACACTGTGGATAAGGTGCTCGCTTGGCTCGCAAGTTGTTGAGGTTTAAGGGTTATTGGGGTCTGACTCGGTTGTTGTTTTTGCCTGCGCGGCGCTTATGTCTGTGTGCCTGCGGTGTTGGCCTTTCCTTGATTTGTTAGTGGTCTATTAGCTTCGCCCCTGTGCGGGGCAGGCACTTACTTTCTTTGCCGCCGCAAAGAAAGTAAGCAAAGAAAGCGGCTTCACACCGCTAACCCTTAAGCGGGTCCCCTGGCTTGGAGGAGGTAGTGGAGCATCTGGAATCGGTGTTCTCGCACACTCCGCCCTGGTGACAAGGCAGTCATACTTCCGGCGGCGCTGCGCGCGCCGTGGCGGTACTTCCCAACACCGATCGCAGATTGGCACCTCCGGCATCATCCTGCCGGCCTTGCACTGCGTGCTCGTCGAAACGGTCTGCAAGGGAAACCAGGGGCTTCGTTTGTGCGCGGTGGGTGCCGTTGGCTTCGCCTCGGCGAGGCGTTGAATTGTGGGAGTGCGGACCACGTCGCTGAACGAAACACAGCCACGAGTTACGCCAACGGAGCAAAGGAGCGCAGCCGCGAGTTACGCTAGCACAGCAAAGGCAAGCCTTTACGCTTGCACAACCGCATGCACCGGAAGCGCCCAACGGGCCCAACGGTTTTTGAAGTACCGCCACGGCGCGCGCAGCGCCGCCGGAAGTATGACTGCCTTGTCACCGGCGCGGAGTGTGCGAGAACACCGATTCCAGATGCTCCACTCCGCCCTCCAAGCCAGGGGACACGCTTAAGAATTAGCGGTGTGAAGCCGCTTTCTTTGCTTACTTTCTTTGCGGCGGCGCCCCGAAGGAAGTCCACTTGGTGGGCAAAGAAAGTAAGTGCCTGCCCCGCACAGGGGCGACGCTAATAGACCACTAACAAATCAAGGAAAGGCCAACGCCGCAGGCACGCAGCTAAAAAGCGCCGAGCAGGCAAACAGCACAGGGGCAACGCTAATAAACCAATAAAAAGAGAAAAAGCCACCGCCGTAGGCATACAGAAAAAAAACAGAAAAAACCGCCGGGCAGGCAAACACCCCAATCAACCGCTACGCGCAAAAAAACCCTCACTTCTAGCCTACAATTACCGCTGCAGCGAGCACAATCGCGGCTGCCTAAAGTACCGAGAACCACCATGCCTGCCGAACCCGAAAAAGTCCCATCTGCCAGCACCGCGGACAACCTGTCAAAACGCAAACCACTGCCCATCGCGGTACGCAACCTTCTAATGGTCGCCGTCGGCTTAATCGTGTTCGCAATCGTCTCAGGTCTCGTGCTATACGAGCCGATCGCTTACGGCGACCCCGTTCCCAATTTCGGCGTCATCCTGATGATGACTGTGCCGGTTATCGCCGGTGTGGCGTTCCGGGTCGGCCTGGATGCGTGGCTGGATAGAAACTGATCGGGTTGGGATAGGCGCACTGGCGAACCGGGAGTCGAACGACCGGTGAAATTCTCCTAGCTCGGCAACGCGACTTCACCCGTCTCAAGCAGTGACTTGAGGTTGGAAAGAATGCGCGGCCAACCGCCGGACACAGCGTCGATGAACTTCGAATCCTCTCTGTCCAACGAGTGCATGATCGTGAGCTTGGCTGCATTGCCCACCGCTTCTACGTCGATCACGCACCGCGAATAGCCCTCGGCCTTCAACTCCGGCCTGAACTCGTTGCGCCATCTAAGAACCATATGCCTCGGCGGATCGATCTCCACGATCTCGCCGGTATCGGCAACTCGGCCGTCGGGGAAAACCAGCTTCCATGACGAACCGGCCTTCCAGTCAGTCTCGTGATGCACACCGAACCAATATTGCTTCGTGAACTCGGGACTCGTCAGCGCCGACCAGAGCTGCTCGGGCGTCGTGCGGATGAAGGTGACATAGACAAACGTTGAAGCGGCCTTGCTAGTCATGATCGTTTCCTTCAAGGGTCCTCTTGAGATCGGACAGCACGCTTAACTGCGGACGCTCGAACTTGCCGATCCAGCGCTCCGCGATCTCATTGATCGGAACAGGATTGATGAAATGCAGCTTCTCCCGGCCTTGACGCTTGCACGAAACAAGGTTCGCCTCTTCAAGGATCGAAAGATGCTTCGCAACGGCCTGGCGCGTCATATCCAGGCCCTGGCACAGTTCGCCTAGCGTCTGGCCATTTTCTTCATGCAAGCTGTCCAGCAAGCGCCGACGGCTTGCGTCCGCCAAAGCCCGAAACACCGCGTCGTCGTTCATTTCTTCATTATGCAACCATTTGGTTGCATGTCAAGGAAAAATGTGGGTGCGGCCTTGGCGTCGGGTCATCGCGCCGTACTCACACAACAACTGGGGCGAGTCTCCAGTTGAGACAAGACACCTATAGAAGCGCAAGCAAGCCGGCTTCGTGAGGCTTGCACGCCCTCTGCCCTACGCGCCTTACCCCGCAAGCGGCAACACCACCCACACCTCCACCCCGCCGCCCTCGCGCGCATGAAACTGCAAATTGCCGCCGTGCAGCCGCGCGATCCGTTCGACAATCGCCAGCCCGAGGCCGGTGCCGCCGCTACGCGTGCGCATTGCGGCCACGCTGAAACGGCGCCTTCAACTGCGCCAACTCCTCTGACGAAAGACCCTTGCCGCGATCGCCGACTGCCACATACACCGCATCGGCTGTCGCCCAACTGCGCACCGCGAGCCCCGCGCCGCCGTACACGACCGCGTTCTGCATCAGGTTCATCAGGAGCCGCATCATGCTGATCGGCCGATACGCAACAGCAGGCAGGCTCGCCAGCGCCATCCGCTGGGGCAGTTTCCAATTGAGCGACGAACCGCTCGACAAACCATCGGGTTTGCTCGAAGAAGCCACCCGCCAGGTGAGGTTCGCGCCCGGCGCACTCACGATCCTGCGCTATGGGCAACCGCCCGAACTGAACGGCAGCGATACATCGGACAAGTAACGGCACACCGAAAGCAAACCGTTAGCTCACCGCTAGCGGGTGCGCGGAACGCGCCTTGCTACATGTTTTTGCACGGGGCGCGTCCGGCCGCTGGACGCGTCGGCCGAACTGCCGGGCGTCCCGCCCGCAGCGTATCGGTCTGCGAAACACCCGTCTGCCGAGCGGATACCCGAGGAAGCGGGTTTACGAACGGGAATATAAGTGCGGTCCGCTCCGTTTTATTGCCGACAGCCAAATGACGCGGCGGCACCCGCATGGCGCACCGCCTTGTTGCCGATCCACTTACTGGAACGTTAGATGAGCTATCAAGACATTGACAAAGAGATTGTCCACCTCGAATTCGTGTTCGAGCTGATTTCCACCAACGATCGCATTCCACTTTCGTATTGGCGCAATCGCCTCAGCAAGTTTCCGAAGCCGTGGCTGATGCCGACGCAGTGCGAGCGTCTTGCGCGGCTCGAAGCGGCGCTGCATGCGCTCGAACAGTCTGCTGAAACGGAGAACACCGCGCTACCGCTGCGTTCGACTGGCACGCGGCCATGACCGACGCCTTAAAGAAGAAACACGAAGACATACCTGACGAAACCGTCTTCAACGCCGCCGCCGCGCGCTTGCAAGATGCCGGCAGCGGCCAGCCGCATCTGGACGAGGGCGAGCAGGACCCGGCTCCTGTCAACCGGTCAAAATCCGCGCGGCGAGCGCCAGCGCGAGGGCCGGCAGCATCACCACGGCGCCGACTTTCAGGAACTTCATAAAGCTCACGTCTTCGCCTTCGCGGCGAATCGCGTTGAGCCAGAGGATTGTCGCGAGCGAGCCGGTAATCGACAGATTCGGGCCCAGATCGACGCCGATCAGCAGCGCGTCGATCACACGTTCGGGGCTGTGCGCCTGCATCACGGTCGAGCTTGCGATCAGACCGGCCGGCAAGTTGTTCATCAGATTGCTGGCGATCGCGACGATGCCGCCGGCCGATGCCGCCGTCGCCAGTTCGCTGTGTTGCGTCGCGCGTTGCACGGCACTTGCCAGCGTTGTGATGACGCCTGTGTGATCGAGCATCTCGACCAGCACGAACAATGCCGCCACCAGCGGCAGCACGCTCCACGAGATTTCTTTGACCAGTGGCAGCGGCGACTTGCGCTCCTGAATCAGCACGACCGTGGCGGTCAGCGCGCCGAGTATCGCGGTGGGCAAGCCGAGCGGGATATTGTACGCGGAGACCGTCAGCAAGACGACGGCGGTGACCGCGATGCCCGCGAGCGCGACGCGTCCGCTCGACGACAACTCGAGCGGCTCGAGATCCGCCTCGCAAACGCCGGCGAGTGCCTCGCGCTGGGTCCAGCGCAATAGGACGTAGGTGGCGGCGATCGACAGCAGCGACGGTAGCGTGAAGCGCATCAGCCAGGGGCCGAGTGCGGGCGTGTGGTTGCCGTATAGCACCAGGTTAGCCGGATTCGAGATCGGCAGCACGAAGCTGGCGGCATTCGCGATGAACGCGCACACGAACAACAGCGGCAGAGGATGCGTTTTTGCTTTCCTGGCGGCCGCGAACACCGCGGGGGTGAGGACTACTGCGGCGGCATCATTGGAGAGGAATGCGGTGATGACCACGCCGACCAGATAGACCAGCAGGAACAATTTTCTTGGCGAGCCCTTCGCGTGGTTGACCGCCAGCACGGCGACCCAGTCGAACAGGCCTTCGCGGCGGCCGACTTCGGACAGCGCCATCATGCCGAACAGGAACAGATAGACGTCTGTGCCTTTTTCTATGGCCTGGATGGCCAGGTCGACCGGCAATAGTCTGAGTGAGACTAGCAGTAGCGCGCCGGCTACGGCCCAGATGGCTTCAGGCCATTTGAATGGCCGGGAAATGACGCCGGCCGTGGCGGCTGCGGCGATGCCCCAGGAGAGAAATAGGGTACTCACTATGGTGGTTTGACGCGTGGCGATTTGGGGTGGATGCGGCAGCATACCTGATGTTGTCTGTATGCCTGCGGTGTTGGTTTTGTGCTTTTTGCCTTTGGCGGTGGCATTTGTCTGTGTGCCTGCGGGGTTGGCCTTTCCCTGATTTCTTCGTGGTCTATTAGCGTCGCCCCTGTGCGGGGCAGGCACTTACTTTCTTTGCCGCCGCAAAGAAAGTAAGCAAAGAAAGCGGCTTCACACCGCTAATTCTTAAGCGGGTCCCCTGGCTTGGAGGAGGTAGTGGAGCATCTGGAATCGGTGTTCTCGCACACTCCGCCCTGGTGACAAGGCAGTCATTCTTCCGGCGGCGCTGCGCGCGCCGCAGCGGTACTTCATAAAACCGTCGGGCGCTTTTCGCGCCTGCGGTTGCTCAGGTGCAACGGCTTGTATTTGCTGCGTTAGCGTAGCTCGCGGCTGCGTTTCGTCCGGCACTTTTTCGGTGCCTGCGGTGGCTCGTCCTCATGTCCCCCTGCCTCACCGAGGCGCTAGCGTCTCACTCGCACTGGTGGTTTGCACTCGCACACTTGGACATCTCGCCGAGGCGAAGCCGATGGCCCCCACCAAACCAAAACAAAGCCCCTGGTTTCCCTGCAGACCGTTCCAGCGAGCACGCAGTGCGAGGCCGGAAAAATGACGCCGGAGGCGCCTATCTGCTATCGGTGTTGGGAAGTACCGCCACGGCGCGCGCAGTGCCGCCGGAAGAATGACTGCCTTGTCACCAGGGCGGAGTGTGCGAGGACACCGATTCCAGATGCTCCACTGCCTCCTCCAAGCCGCGGGACCCGCTTAAGAATTAGCGGTGTGAAGCCGCTTTCTTTGCTTACTTTCTTTGCGGCGGCGCCCCGAAGGAAGTCCACTTGGTGGGCAAAGAAAGTAAGTGCCTGCCCCGTACAGGGGCAACGCTAATAAACCACTAAGAAATCAGGGAAAGGCCACCATCGCGGGCACACAGCCAAAAAGCGCCGAGCAGGCAAAAACCCCAATTACCTTCACTACGACAACAATCTGTTCTCCCCCACCCTCCTATTCAGTTTTCATTGTCTTACCTACTATCCGCATTCGCACGAAGCAAAAAGCACGCGGCACGCAGCACACGCTACAGCGCCTCACACCAGGTAAGCATGAAAAACCCAAACTCCGGTCCTTCGGACATAACCCACTACAGCACGCCAGCCATCGCCCTCCACTGGCTAATCGCGCTGCTGATCGCCAGCGCGTTCTATATCGGCTGGATCATGACCGACATCCCCGGCTTCACGCCCACCAAGCTGAAGTATTTCTCCTGGCACAAGTGGATCGGCGTCACAGTATTCGTACTGGCCATAGCACGCGTCCTATGGCGCGCCACCCACCGCGCGCCGGCGCTGCACAGCGCCACGCCCACGTGGCAGAAGGCTGCGGCCCATCTCGTGCACGGCGTGCTCTACCTGCTGATGCTCGCGATTCCGTTGTCCGGCTACCTCTATAGCTCCGCCGCCGGCATTCAGGTCGTCTATCTCGGCATCGTGCCGCTACCCACCCTCATCGGCCCGGATCAGGCGCTCAAAGCCACGCTGCGCACCGTCCACGTGCTGCTCAATTACACGCTGCTGGCACTGGTCGTCATGCACGTGCTGGCGGCGCTCAAGCATCAGTTCGTCGATCGCGACGGACTGCTCGCGCGCATGATTCCGTTCCTCAAGTAAGGAGCGATTCGCTCCAGCATGTTGGCAATCTAATTCCCAGCGGTGTTCAATCAACGCGCGCGGGTTCGATAGGATGCGTACCACTATGAAATCAAACCTTTATCACTCGATTCTCGCCGGCGTCGCCGCCCTGTCCTTGCTCGGCGCCAGCCTCGCCCACGCCGATGTCGACGCGAGCAAAAGCAGCGTCATCGCAACGACCAAACAGATGAATGTACCTGTGGACGGCAAGTTCAAGAAGTTCTCGGCGCAGCTGAATTTCGATCCGGCCAAGCCCACCGTCGGCAGCGCCAACGTGTCGATCGATACCGGCAGCTACGACCTCGGCGCCGACGACTACAACAAGCAGGCTCAAGGCAAGGAATGGTTTGATAGTGCGACCTATCCTGCCGCGACCTTCGTGTCGAGCGCGATCGCGCCGGCCGGCGGCAATCAGTACAAGATCACCGGCAAGCTCACGATCAAGGGCAAATCGCAAACGGTCGTGGTGCCGGTCACGATCGCCAGCCAAGGCACGACGCAAACCTTCGACGGCTCATTGCCGATCAAACGCTCGCAGTTCGATGTCGGCACCGGCGAATGGAAAGACACGTCGGTCGTCGCCGACGAAGTCGTCATCAAATTCCATATCGTCGCTTCGAAGAAATAACTGAAGCAAACAAGCGACCCCGCACTTTTTAGCGCCTCCAAAGAAGTCTCTTTTGAAGCATCTTTAGACGCATTTTTTTGAATCACCTGGAGAAGAACTTGAAGAAACAACTTTTGCTCGCCGCCGGCGCGCTCGCCGCAGCCCTGTCGTTCAACGCAATGGCCACCGATACGTATCAGCTCGACCCGACGCACACGTACCCGAGCTTCGAAACCGACCACTTCGGCGGTTTGTCGATCTGGCGCGGCAAGTTCAAGAAGAGCAGCGGCACCGTGGTGCTGGATCGCGCGGCCAAGACCGGCACGGTCGACGTGACGATCGATATGAGCTCGGTGGATATTGGCAACGACAAGCTGGACTCGGAACTGGTCACGGACAAGTTCTTCGACGCCGCGAAGTTCCAGACCGCGACCTACAAGGGCACGCAGATTCGCTTCGACGGCGACAAGCCGGTGGAAGTGATCGGCACGCTGACACTGCATGGCGTGACCAAGCCGGTCAACCTGAAAATCGAATCGTTCAAGTGCTTCATGAACCCGATGCTCAAGCGCGAAGTGTGCGGCACGGAATCGACCGCGACGTTCAATCGCGACGACTTCGGCGTCGACTTCGGCAAGACCTACGGCTTCAAGATGCTGACCACGCTGAATATCCAGGCTGAAGGCATCAAGCAGTAATCGTCAGCAGCACGGTGCCTTGCCCAGGCGGAGCAAGGTACTATTATGGTTTGGCATCCGGCGCGCGGCGAATCATTCCAAACGCGTCCGGACGCCCGACGCAGCGAGCCATACGCGGGGCAGCACCAGCGAGGCGCTGACGTTCCTGCCCCGCTGCTGATACCCGTTTCCGCCATCCATGAGTTCTGCAAGCCGCCGCATCGCGCACCTGGACATGGACGCGTTCTACGCGTCGGTTGAGCTTTTGCGCTATCCGGAACTGCGCGGCAAGGCGGTGGTGATTGGCGGCGGCCGCAACGGCGCGCCGCAAACGCTGGAAGACGGCACGCGCCGCTTCGCGCGCTTGCGCGATTACGCGGGTCGCGGGGTGGTCACCACCTCAACCTATGAAGCTCGCGCGCTCGGCGTGTTCTCGGCAATGGGCATGATGAAAGCCGCGATGCTCGCGCCGGACGCGATTCTGCTGCCAACCGACTTCGAATCTTATCGCCACTACTCGCGCCTGTTCAAAGCGGCGGTCGCCACGTTTACCGACCGGATCGAAGACCGCGGCATCGACGAAATCTATATCGATCTCACCGAGGTGCCCGGCGAACCGCGCGAGATTGCCGCGCAAATCAAGCAGGCGGTCAATCAGGCAACCGGCCTCACCTGCTCCATCTGCGTGGCGCCGAACAAGCTGCTGGCGAAGATCGGCTCCGAACTCGACAAACCCGACGGACTCACGATTCTGACGCCGGCCGACGTGCCGCTGCGGGTCTGGCCGCTGCCGGTGCGCAAGGTCAACGGGATCGGGCCGAAGGCGGCGGAAAAGCTGACCGCGCTTGGCCTTACCACCGTCGGCGATCTGGCGGCGGCGGACCTGGGGCTGTTGCAGGACAACTTCGGCCGCAGCTATTCGGCGTGGCTCACGCAAGTCGCGCAAGGCTACGACGAGCGGCCGGTGGTCGTCGAATCGGAGCCCAAGTCGATGAGCCGCGAGACAACCTTCGAGCGCGATCTGCATCCGCGTCACGACCGGCCGGCGCTGTCTACTTCGTTTACCAGCTTGTGCGTGCGTGTCGCAGAAGACCTCGTGCGCAAGGGTTATGTGGGCCGGACCGTGGGCATCAAGCTGCGCTATGACGATTTCCGCACGGTCACGCGCGATCTGACCTTGGACGAGCCGACCGCGGACGCGACCGAGATACGGCGCGCGGCGACCGAATGTCTGAGACGGGTGGAATTGAACCGCAAGCTGCGTCTGCTAGGTGTGCGCGTGAGCGCTTTGACGCCGGCCAACGCGCAACCCGTGAAGCAGCGTGTGCCGGTTCAGGCCGATTTACCCTTTACCAGCGACGAGTAACTGGTGGTTTCAGAGGAAGCAGGCACGCCGGCATTCAAGCGCGCCGCCGGCAGGTCGCTCTCCGTGCGCGACGCCGCGATTGAAAACGCAAACGTGTTGACGCCGTGCGCGCTTTCCACCGACACCGTGCCGCGATGCATCTCCGCGATCGCCTTCACGATCGCCAGACCTAGCCCGTGGTTTTCGCGGCTATTGGTGCGCGACACTTCCGCGCGATAGAAGCGGTCGAACAGATGTTCAAGCACCGCGGGCTCGATCGGCTCGCCAGGATTGGCCACCGCTATCCTCAATTGATCCGCTTCACGCGCGATCGTCACCGTGATCGCCGCGCCGGGCGCGCAGTGCTGGATCGCGTTCATCAGCAGATTCGTGCACGCGCGGCCGAACAGCGAGCGGTTCACGCGCGCCATTGCGTCGCCGCGTAACTGCGCATGCACGCGCGCTTCTTCAAGCGGAATCTCGAGAAACTCCAGCGTATGCGCGACTTCCGCGGCCAGCGACAACTCGACCAGACCCGTCGCCCGCTCGCCCTGATCGGCGCGGGCGAGGAACAGCATGTCGTTGATGATCGTGCGCATGCGTTCGAACTCTTCGAGATTCGATTGCAGCGTATGGCGCAGATCGTCGACCGAGCGGTTGCGCGTCAACGCCACTTCGGTTTGCCCGATCAGAATCGTCACCGGCGTGCGCAATTCGTGCGCGACGTCTGCATTGAACGATTCGAGGCGGCCATACGCGCCGTCCAACCGTTCAAGCGCGCCGTTGAAGGAGTTGGCGAGGTCGTTCAGTTCGAGCGGCAGCGAAGCGGTATTCAGCCGCTGCGAACGGTTGTTCGGGCTCACCGCGGAGGCGTCTCTCGTCAAGCGCGTCAACGGCGCGAGGCCCAATCGCGTCACCGAGTAACTGAGCAACAGCACGGCCAGACTGCCTAACGCCGACAGCGCGGCGAGCGCAAAACCGAACACACGCATGGTGATCACGTTCGGCGAACAACTCGCGGCGACCTGCAATTGCACGGGCGGACGCGCGCCGTAAGCCGGTATCGGCATCGTAATGGTGAGCATGTCCGCGCCGCCGCCCACTGGCGAAACGCGCGCGTAGCCGCCCTGCCAGCTCTTCACCGCCGGCCCCTCGATGGGCTTGCCGTAGTGGAAATTCGGGTCGGCGCTCGACACCGAATACGTCGTGCTGCCGTCGCGCGGTGTCATGTCGGTGAGTTTTTCGCGCGCCATGCGCCACTTTTCCGGCGTCCCCGCGTGATAAACGATGATGCGTGCGACCTCCGTGCGACCGTCGAGCGACTCGCGCAGGTGACGTTCGAGTTGCGTGCGCAACACCAGAAACAGCCCTGTTCCGACCAGCGTGAACACGAGCAGCGCGACGAGTGCGAACATCAACGCGAGGCGGCGGGCGATCGAACGGTTCATGGCAGTTCGGCCTCTTCACGCACTTCGAGCACGTAGCCCATGCCGCGCACGGTGTGCAACAGCTTCGACGGAAATGGGCCGTCGAGCTTGGCGCGCAATCGTTTGATCGCGGTTTCGACCACGTTCGTATGGCTATCGAAATTTACGTCCCACACCAGTTCGGTAATCGCGGTTTTCGACAGGATGTCGCCTTGCCGGCGCGCCAGCACGCTAAGCAACTGGAATTCCTTGGCGGTCAGGTCGAGGCGCACGCCGTCGCGGGTCGCGCGCCGGCCAATCAGATCGACGAACAGGTCGCCGACGGAAATCAGTGTCGATTCCTGCGCGCGCGTGCGGCGCGCCAATGCATGCAGCCGCTCGACCAGTTCGAGGAACGAAAAGGGTTTGGTGAGGTAGTCGTCCGCGCCTTCGCGCAGGCCGCGCACGCGGTCGTTCACATGATCGCGCGCGGTCAGCATGATGACCGGCGTCGACTTGCGCATCCGCAGCGCCTTCAGCACGCTGAAGCCGTCGCGTTTGGGCAGCATCACGTCGAGGACGATCACGTCGTAATCGAATTCGGTAGCCAGATGCATGCCTTCCTCGCCGTCGAGCGCGACGTCGACGACCCAGCCCTGCTCTGTCAAACCGGAGCGCAGGTAGTCCACCACCTTATGCTCGTCTTCAACGATCAGCAATTTCATGCGCGTCCCCTTGTGTCTGCATTATATGAAACGCCTCGCCGCGATCTTTCCTGCCTGGCCTTGTCATCTTCTATCCGGCTCACTTTGCGGGAGCCATCGCCTCCTTCGTGTCCCTGGCCGCCTGATTGTCGGCCGCGCTAGTGGAAACATCCCAGCCGCCGCCGAGCGCTTTCACCAGCGCGACCGACAAGGTCATCTGCTGACCGCGGATCTGCACGTCCTGGCGCTCGCTCGTCAGCAGCGACTGCTGCGCGGTGATGACGTCGAGGTAAGCGACAAGACCGCCCGAATAGCGGTCGTTGGCGAGCGACAGCAGATGCTGCGCATCGGTCACCGCTTCGTGCGATTCCTTCGCCGCGCCGTCGAGCACCGAGAGGCCGGTGATGCCGTCCTGCACCTGCTGGAATGCGTTGAGCACGGTCTGCCGGTAGTTCGCCTCGGTAGCTTTGTAGCCTTCACTCGCGAACTCGACGTTCGCCGCGCGGCGGCCGCCGTCGAACAGCACCTGGCCGACCGCCGCGCCGAGCGTCCACATCAAGGTGGGCGCGCTCAGCAAACTGGCGAACTGCGTGCTCTCCCAACCGATGCCCGGCGTCAGTGTCAGGCTCGGAAAGAACGCCGCTTTGGCGACGCCGATCTGCGCATTCGCAGCGGCCATCGCGCGTTCTGCCGATGCGACATCGGGGCGGCGCTGCAACACGTCGCTCGGCACACCGAGCGGGATCGACGGCACCTGCACATCGAGAACCTTGGGCTCGATCGCGAACTGCGGAGCGGGTACGCCGACCAGAGCAGCGATCGCGTGTTCGAATTGCGCGCGCTGATTCAGCAGCAATTGCGCCTGCACGCGTGTCGAATCGAGTTGCGATTTTTGCTGCAACACGTTCAGCCCGGAAACCGCGCCGAGGTCATGCTGGGAGGTGACGTAGTCGAGCGCCTGTTGCTGCAGCTTCACCGATCGATTCAGCACGTCGATCTCGGCGTCGAGCTCGCGCAGCGAGAAATAATCGGTGGCGAGGTCGGCGCTCAGCACGAGCCGCGCGTTGGCGAGGTCATCGGCCGATTGCTCAACCGAGGCCGTCGCGCCTTCCACCTCGCGACGTATCCGGCCGAATAGATCGGTGTCGTAGTTGACCGTGAGGCCGAGTTGAAGATTGTTCTGTACCGTCGAATGCGTCGGCGTGGCGTAGTTGGTGAGCGGACGGTTCTTCGAAATCCTGAAGCGCGACGCCGACGCCGCCAGATCGACCTCGGGAATCCGTTGCGCGCTGGTATTGGCGAGCGTCGCTTTGGCCTGCGCATAGTGGGCGCTGGCCGCGGCCAGCGTCTGATTTTGGGCGAGCGCCTGCGTTTCCAGCGCGGCGAGCGTCGCATCGCCGAAGCCGCTCCACCAGTCAGGCGAGATCGGCGCATGCGAAGGAACGGCCACGCGCCAGTAGGAATCGGTTTGCCACGCAGGCGGCACCTCGGCCTGCGGCCGCTGATAATCCGGCCCGACCGTGCACGCGGCCACTACCGCAACGCTCGCCGCGCTCGCAGCGGCCGTCAGCATGGCGCCTGCCCTGCAAGCGGCCGCCCGTTTCACGGCGCCCCCTTGCCGCTTTGCTGCGGCTGCGCAATCTGCACATGATCGCCGTCCGCGATCGAATCGCTCGGGTTAATGATGATCTTGTCGTTCGCCTCGACACCGCTTTCGATTTCGAGCGACTGCCCCAGATCCTGCGCGATCAAGACCTTGCGCAACTGCACGTTCCCGTTCTGATCGACCACGGCGACCCGCGGACCTTCGGCGCGAAACAGCAACGCATTGCCCGGCACCATCAAGCGCGCATGAGCGGCCGCCGGCAAAGCAACCTGCACATACGCGCCGGGCCGCAGCTTGCTATCGGGGTTCGGCAGCGTCACTTCGACTTGCAGCGAGCGGGTCGGCACATCGATCGCGCCGGAAATGTGCGTGATCGCGCCGTGAAACTGCTGCCCCGGCAGTTCCGCCTGGGTCACAACCACCTTCTGTCCATCGGTGACATTCTGCGCATACGCCTGCGGCAGTTGCACATACACCCGCAGCGGGTCCGACTGCGCGAGCGCGAACAACGCGCGGCTCGTGCCGCTGCCCGCGTCGATCAGATCGCCGACATCGACATTGCGCTGCGTAATGACGCCCGCGAACGGCGCGACGATGCGCTTGAACGATTCGAGCTGCCGCAAGCGCTGCACGTTGGCGTCGGCGGCGGCGAGATTGGCGAGGTCCTGCGAGTAGGTGCTTTGCCGTTCGTCGAGTTCCTGCTGCGAGACCGCATCGCGCTGACGCAATTGCTGCCAGCGCTCCAGCGAACTCTTCGCGAGACCGAGACTCGAGCTGGTTTGCTGGCGCTGCGCCAATGCCTGCGCGAGTTCCTGATCGACTTCAGGCGTATCGAGATCGGCCAGCAATTGCCCCTGCTTCACGCGCGTGCCGATATCGGCGTACCAGTGCAGCAGATAGCCGGTCGAGCGCGCATAGATCGGCGATTCGACGTTGCCGCGCAAGGTGCCCGGTAGCAAGGTGTTGCCGCCGCCTTCAGTTTGCGTCGGGCTCACCACGCTGACGTACTGGACAGCGTTTTGCCGGGTCGTTTCGGCCACTGTCCGGCTTTGCAGAACATCCACGACCACGGTGCGCAGCGCGCCCACCGCGAGCAGCGCCAGGACGATCAAAACGGCGATTTTTGCGCGTTTCCATTCACGATTGCGCGGCGGCAATGCGTGGCCGCCTTCGGTTTCTCGAGAAGGGATCGCTAGCGATGCATGAGTTTTTTCGGTCATCTCAGTCAGCCGTCATTTAACTTTACGCGTGCTTGCCATCGCCGCCGTGCTCCGGCGCGGGGCCGTCATCGGGTGCGTTGCCATGGCGGCCTGTACCGCCTTCATTGCCGCCATTGCCGCCGTTACTGTCATTACCACGGCGGCGCGCAAGGCGGCCATGAATACCCGCGAACACGAGTGGCACAAAAAACAGCGTGGACACCGTGGCGAACAGCAAACCGCCGATCACCGCGCGGCCGAGCGGCGCATTCTGCTCGGCACCTTCGCCGAGACCGAGCGCCATCGGAATCATGCCGATGATCATCGCGAACGCGGTCATCAGCACCGGCCGGATCCGGCTCGCTCCGGCTTCGAGCGCGGCGGTGAGCGGCGGCGCACCGGCCCTGAGCCGCTGGCGCGCGAACGACACCATCAGAATACTGTTGGCGGTCGCCACGCCCATCGTCATGATCGCGCCGGTCAATGCCGGGACGCTCAGATGCGTGCCCGTCAGGAACAATATCCACACGATACCCGCGAGAGCCGCGGGCAACGCGCTGATGATGATGAGCGGATCGACCCACGACTGAAAGTTTACGACGATCAACAAGTACACCAGCACGATCGCCATCGCCACACCGAGCCCCAGACCGAAGAACGAGCTGCGCATCGTCTGCACCTGGCCGCGCAGGGTGATCTGACTGCCGCGCGGCAGCGACGCCCGCGCGTTATTGACAAGCTTGTCGACCTCGTTCGCCACGCTGCCGAGATCGCGTTTTTCAACGCTCACGTACAAATCGATCACCGGCCTGATGTTGTAATGCGTGACCATCGCGAACTGGTTCTGCGGCGCGACGCGCACCAGATTGCCAAGCAGTTGCGTCGGTCCGGTGGCCGAACCCGACACAGGCGTGCGCAACAGTTCGTCGATCGAAGAGATCTGGTATTGCGGGGTTTGCACCGCGACGTTGTATTCGACGCCGTTGCGGTTGTTGAACCAGAAACCCGGCGACGTTTGCGAGCTGCCCGACAACGAAATGAGCACGTTTTGCGCCACATTGCTCGCGCTCAGATTGAGTTGCTGCAGGCGAGTGCGATCCATCTGAAGATTGATCGCCGGTTCGTCGAGCCTCTGCTGGATGTGCGTATCGACGGTGCCCGGAATCATCCGCACCTGTTTCAGCAGCTTGCGGGCGATGTCGAAGTTGCCTTGCTGATCCGTGCCGGAAATTTGCACGTCGACCGCGGCGGGCAGGCCGAAGTTGAGAATCTGCGTGACGATGTCGGCGGGCTGAAAGAAGAACTCGACGCCCGGAAAGCGCTGCGGCAGCAGCGCGCGCAATCTGTCCATATAGGTTTGCGTGGGCTTGTGGTCCGGCTTGAGCGCCACCTGAATCTCGCCGTCCAGCGTGCCGATCGTGCCCGCGTTGCTGTACGAGAGATTGATGCCGCTGTACGGCAAGCCGAGGTTGTCGAGGATCGTGCCGAGTTCGTTGCCCGGCACCACCTCGCGAATCGCCTTTTCGACCTGGTCGGCCAGACGCGCGGTTTCTTCGATACGCGTGCCGGTCGGCGCGCGCATGTGCAGACGAATATCGCCCGCATCGACGCTCGGAAAGAAGTCCTCGCCGAGCACGAGCGCGAGACCCATCGACGCGACACAAAAACCGAGGAACGCGCCTGCGAACAGACGCCGGCGCACCAGCAGGCTGCTGAGAATCATGATGTACGCGCCGCGCATGCGCTCGAAGCCGGCGTCGAAGCGATGATAGAGCCGCATGAACAGATTCGGTCCGGCACCGGCCTTGGGCTTGTGCGCGTGCCCCATCAGCAGCATGGCCAATGTCGGCACCAGCGTGCGCGACAGCACGTACGACGCGAGCATCGCGAACACCACCGCTTCGGCGAGCGGCACGAACAGGTAACGCGCGACACCGGTCAGGAAGAACATCGGCACGAACACGATACAGATACACAGTGTCGACACGAGGGCGGGAACCGCGATTTCACCGGCGCCTTCGAGAATCGCATCGTGCAGATTCGTGCCCATATGCAGATGCCGTTCGATGTTCTCGATCGTCACTGTCGCATCGTCGACCAGAATCCCGACCGCCAGCGCGAGGCCGCCGAGCGTCATGATGTTGATGGTCTGTCCCAACGCGTGCAATGCGATCAGCGACGACAGGATCGAGAGCGGAATCGATACCGCGATGATGCAGGTGCTGCGCCAATTGCCGAGAAACAGCAGAATCATCGCGGCCGTCAGCGCGGCGGCGGCCAGCGCCTCGCGCACCACGCCCTGCACCGCCGCATTGACGAACACCGACTGATCGAACAACGCCGTGATGTTCAAGTCCGGCGGCAGCGCGGCACGTACGGTCGGCAGCAGGCCGTGCAATGTGTTGACGATCGCCAGCGTCGACGCACTGCCGTTCTTGAGCACCGACAGCAGCACGCCACGATGGCCGTCCTGCCGCACGATATTGGTCTGCGGCGAAAAACCGTCGCGCACGTGGGCCACTTCACGCAGATAGGTCGTTGCGCCGTTGAGCGTGCGAACCGGAATGTCGTTGAGCCCTTCCACCGTGGGCGGCGAGCCGTTCATGTTGATCGTGTATTCCTTCGGCCCGATCTTGGCCGTGCCGGTCGGCAGAATCAGGTTTTGCGCGTTGAACGCGCTGACCACATCGGACGGCGTCAACCCCTTTGCCAGCAGCGCGCGCGTGTCGAGATCGACCGAGATCAAGCGCGATTTGCCGCCATACGGATACGGTACGGCTGCGCCCGGAATCGTCACGAGTTGCGGGCGCAGGAAATTCAAAGCGGTGTCGTTGAGCGCCTGCTCGGACAGCTTGGGGCTCGACAAGCCGAGCTGGATCACCGGAATGCTGGACGCCGAATAGCTGATCACCAGCGGCGGCGTGGCGCCCGGCGGCATCTGCTTGAGCTGCGCCTGTTCGATCGCCACGGTCTGCGCGATCGCGGTCTGGATGTTCGCGTTCGGCTGCAGGAACACCTTGATAATCGCGATGCCGGCGAGCGACTGCGATTCGATGTGCTCGATGTCGTTGACCGTGGTGGTCAAGCTGCGCTCGTTGACCGACGTCATGCGGTTGGCCATGTCTTCGGCCGACAAGCCCGTGTACGTCCAGATGATGCTGACCACCGGAATATTGATTTCCGGCAGAACGTCGACCGGCGTGGTCAATAGCACGAATGGCGTAGCCAGCAGAATCAGAATGGCCATCACGATGAACGTGTATGGCCGCTTTAGCGCTACGTTGACGATCCACATTGAAACGCGCCCGAGAGAATGCAGGTAAGGAACTGAATCGCCGTGACTGGATGGTCGCGCGGCTTCCGCCTATGACATGCCGAAGCCGGCAGACCTGAGCACAGGTTGCCGGAGCCTATGGCGCGAGCCTCTCCCGGTGAATCAGTGCTTATGCTAGATCGGTAGCACCAACGCCTGCATGGCGCCAAAATGGCGGAATTGTCAGGAAGGTTAATGTAAGAGTATGCGCCCGATTTCGTGATGCGCCGGTTAGCGATTGGCAAACGTTTGGCGGTGGGAGATCGGTGTTTTTAAAGCGCTGAAACAAAAGGCCGGTCAACCCTTTCGGTTGACCGGCCTTCTAGTTCAGGCGGCTGAATTTACTTCGCGAACAACGACGACATATCGGCAAACGCCTTGAACTCCAGCGCGTTGCCCGACGGATCGAGAAAGAACATCGTCGCCTGTTCGCCGACTTCGCCCTTGAAGCGCACGTGCGGCTCGATGATGAAGTCGATGCCTGCCTGCTGCAGCTTGTCCGCCGCGGACTGCCATTGCTCCATCGACAGCACCGCGCCGAAGTGGCGCACCGGCACCGCGTCGCCGTCGACCTTGCTGGTCTGCCGATGCCCGGCCTCTTCCGGCGCGAGATGCGCGACGATCTGGTGGCCGTAGAAGTTGAAATCCACCCACTCCGCCGAGCTGCGCCCTTCCGGACAGCCCAGCAGGTCGCCGTAAAACTCGCGCGCGGCGGCGATGCTATGAACAGGAAACGCCAGATGGAACGGCGGCAAAACGGTTTCGGCAACGCTCATGATGGAAGAACTCACAGATAAGAAAGTGGAGACGCGCATCGGGGCGCGCAACGTCGAGTTTAACCACGAGTAAAAGTGTTGAATAACGATATATATTCGCCCTGACCAACACCAGAATCGATCAATAAATCACGCTCGGCGAACCCGATTGTCCTGCCGGGCCGGACCTCAACTGTATCTGTGACAATCGCGCGCCGCCCGGCAGAATCCCTGTTCGCGTATCGTTTCGCGCTTCCGGCCGCGCCGCCTTGCGCGGTCTCCTCCAAGGTATCGCCCATGACCGCCAGCACCTTCCTGACCGCCGATGTCCTGATCGCCTATAGCGCCTACTTCGTCGGCACGGCGAGCCCGGGGCCGAGCAATCTCGCGATCATGTCGCTGGCGATGAGCGCCGGCAGAAAGTCCGCGCTGACCTTCGCGCTCGGCGTGGTGTCCGGGTCGTTCTTCTGGGCGTTGCTGGCGTCGCTGGGTTTGTCGGCGGTGCTTGCGAGCTACTCGGAATGTCTGGTGGCGATCAAGATTGCCGGCGGACTCTATCTGTTGTGGCTCGGTTTTAAATCCGCGCACTCCGCCTTGCGCACCGAACACCTGCCCGCGAGCGCCGCACGGCAAGGCGAGCCGCTCAAACGGCTCTATCTGCGCGGTTTGCTGCTGCATCTCACCAATCCGAAAGCGATCCTGGTGTGGCTGTCGATCGTGTCGCTGGCGATAACGCCGGCAGGCGGCACGTCGCACACCGCGCCAGTGGTGCTCGGCTGCATGTGTATCGGCGTGTGCGTGTTCAGCAGCTATGCCGTGCTGTTTTCAACCGCGTCCGCACGGCGCATCTATGTCTCGATCCGCCGCTGGTTCGACGGTTCGCTTGCGGTCATGTTCGGCATTGCCGGCGTCAAGTTGCTGACTTCGAGAATCTAGAAGCCGCCACGCCTATCCGCCCTGCAATACTGTCCATGCCGCTATAAAGCGTCTTTCATGTGCTCACCCGGCTATGCACCCCGGCCATGCGCAGCGCCTCGTGCAGCGTGTCGAAAATGCAGCTCGCGTCCACGATCGGCGTAATGCCATGCCGATCCATATCCGAACGCAAATAACGATTCACGCGCGCGAAGATCACTTCGACGCCGCTCTGCTTCAACGTCTGGCATAGCTCGCCCACCGAGCGCGCCGCCGAGTAATCGAGGTCGGTGATCGCGCTCGCGTCGATCACGAACCAATGCACCGGGCTCGGCGCCTGCGCGATCAACTGGCGTGCGTCTTCGATGAAAAAATGGTCGTTGGCATAGAAAAGATCGGCGCCGAAACGATAGACGATCAGTCCCGGCGCAGTCTGCTCGCCGGGCAAGGCCGGCACCGGCACCCAGAGGCCGTCGTCGCCGGGTGCGAGGATCATGGTGTGCGGCCGGTAGCTGTGCCGCACATGCCGCAACAGCGACAACGCAACCGCCACCAGAATGCCGTGCTCGACGCCGATCAGCACCACCGCCGCGGCGGTGAACACGGCCAGCGTGAATTCGCCCGGACTCTCGCGGCGAATCGAAAACAGCGTCTGCAGATTGATCAGGCCGATGGCGATCGTAAACACGATGCTGGCCAGAATGCAGTGCGGCAAATACTGCAAAAACCGGCTGAAAAACAGCAGTACCACGACCACCGCCACGGCGAACACGATCTGCGCGAACTGGCTGCGCGTGCCGACGCGGTCGGCCATGGCCGTTTGCGTCGCACTGCCGTTGACGACGAACGCGCCGGTGAACGCGGCAGCGGTATTAGCTGCGGCGAGGCCCAGCAGATCGGCGTTGATATCGACAGGTTCGTGATAGCGCTCGGCGAACACGCGGCTCGCCGCGGCGCTTTGCGCGACGATCATCACGAAGCATGAGGCTGCGACCGGCAGCAGATCGAGCGCCTGCTGCCATGTCACCGACGGCATGCGCAACGGCGGCAGTCCGCCCGCCACCGGTCCGAGCACGGAGATACCGTGCGCCGCGAAGCCATAGAAGTCGCTGGCGGCGATGCCCGCGACCACGGCGATCAATGGCACCGGCACCCGTGGCAAGAAACGCTTGCACGCCAGAATGGAGACGACCACCAGCACGGAAATACCGAGCGTCGGCACATTAGCCTGCGCCGCTTCACGCGCCACCAGCGCAAGCTGATCGATGCTGCGCGCGGCGTGTCCAGCCAGGCCGAGCATGTCGCCGAGCATCGCAATGCCGACCTGCACGCCGACACCGGCCAGAAAACCGACCAGCACGGTGCGCGACAGGAAGTCAGCGAGAAAGCCGAGTTTGAAAACCCGCGCGATGAGCAGCAACGCGGCGGTGAACAACGCGACCATCGCGGCGAGCGCCGCATACTCCGCACTCGCGGCCGGTGCCATGGTCGACAGCCGGCTCGCGAAAATCGTCGCTGTCGCCGAATCGGCGGCGACCACGAGATGCCGCGATGCACCGAAAAACGCAAACGCGATCAGTGGCAAAAAGACGGTATAAAGGCCGGTCACGGCAGGCATGCCGGCAATGCGCGCATAGCCGAGCACTTGCGGAATATCCATCGACGCAAGCTCCACGCCGGCCAGCGCATCGCGCGCCGCCGCAGCCCGGTTCAAAGGAAAGACGCCTTTGAGTACGCCAAGGCGCGTGGCCATGTTTGCCAGAAAATCTTGCATGCGCGATGCAGCCCCCATTCAGGTTTATCGCGCATCGTGCCGCGAGTCGGCACACAAAAGCAAGACTCAGGAGATGAATCGGCTAAATAAGCCGGCGAAAACCGGGACTATCCGGACTCCGCTTGTGAATCGCCTGAAATTTGAATTTAACGCTTGAACTGCCCTGTCAACGG
This sequence comes from Paraburkholderia sp. IMGN_8, assembly GCF_038050405.1. Taxonomy (NCBI): domain Bacteria; kingdom Pseudomonadati; phylum Pseudomonadota; class Betaproteobacteria; order Burkholderiales; family Burkholderiaceae; genus Paraburkholderia; species Paraburkholderia sp. IMGN_8. Next base: position 2,568,180 of record NZ_CP150901.1, read on the forward strand.
ATCCACGCGCCGCGCGAAGCCGAACAGCGCGGCGATGCAAATAGGACAGGCAATCATGAACACGGCCAACATCTCGCACCCCGGTAACAAAATGTTGCGCGTAGTCTAAGCGATAGCCGCATGAAAAGAATGAGGAAAAACCGCAAAACAGTGTTGCAGCGTGTTACGCCGTCATTATCGGCACTGGAATTTTCGCTCGTGAAAATGCGGCGAAAACCGTTGGAAATGGGGGAATAAACGTGTTCACTGTCGTGCGCTATGATGCGCAAACCTTTGCCAGTCCCTTTGCCAGTCTATAAACCGGTTTCGCCATGTACACGTCCACGTTCATTTTCGCAACGAAGCAATTCGACGAACACTTCTACCGCCTGGACAAGGCAATCGCCATGGCTGCCAAAGCCATTCCCGGTTATCTCGGCGAAGAAGCGTGGGAAAACGCGGCAACCGGCCTGACCTCGAACGTGTACTACTGGGCGTCGCTCGAAGCGTTGCAGGCGTTAATGCAGCATCCCGCCCATCTGGAAGCGAAAGCCGCGCAGGCGAACTGGCTCAACGGCTATCAGGTGATCATCGCCGAAGTGCTGCGTACTTACGGCGACGCGGGCTTCGCTCATCCGGCGGCGGCGCATGCGGCGGCGCCGGCTCAAGCCTTGCCGCCCGCACCGTAATCGAGCACGCGATTGGGCCGTTGTTGAAGAAGGCTGTGAGCAATGCGGTGGCCGGATAAGCCACACCCCTTATAATCCGGCATGACCCGAACCCAGCACCACACCTCCTCGCCAACGGCCACGCATGGCCGCTTCGCCGCCCACCGCTTCCCGGCGGCCGCATGAAAACCCCGAAACGTCTGCTCCCGCTGGTCGAAGAAGGCCTGATCGACGAAGTCATCTCCCAGTTGATGAGCGGCAAGGAAGCCACCGTCTACGTGGTGCGCAGCGGCGACGCCACGCGCTGCGCGAAGGTCTATAAAGACGCCAAACAGCGCAGTTTCCGCCAGGCGGCGTCGTATCGCGAAGGCCGCAAGGTCAAGAACAGCCGCCAGCAGCGCGCGATGGAAAAAGGCAGCCGCTATGGCCGCGAAGTGCAGGAGCAGGCGTGGCAGAACGCCGAAGTCGATGCGCTGTTCCAGCTTGCCAATGCAGGCGTGCGCGTGCCGCAGCCCTTTATCTGCACCGACGGCGTGTTGCTGATGGAATTGGTCACCGACGTCGACGGCAATGTCGCGCCGCGTCTGAACGATGTGGACCTGACCGAAGCGCGCGCGCTCGAATTGCACGCGCTGCTGCTCAACCAGGTGGTGCGCATGCTGTGCGCCGGCGTGATTCACGGCGACCTGTCGGAATACAACATCCTGCTCGCCGCCGATGGTCCGGTGATCATCGACTTGCCGCAAGCCGTGGATGCCGCGGGCAATCTCGAAGCGCCGGCGATGCTGGAACGCGACGTGAACAACCTCGCCACGTATTTCGGCCGTTTCGCACCGGCCTTGCTCGATGCGAGCTATGGCAAGGAAATTTGGGCGTTGTTCGAAGCGGGCGCGTTGCATGTCGATGCAACGCTGACCGGCCGGGTCGAACTGGACACCACGCCGATCGATCTCGAAGCCGTGCTGCAGGAACTCGAAGATACGCGGCTCGACGAAGAAGCTCGCCTGCGCTACGAACAGTCGCTGCGCAGCGGCACTTGAGCGTTAATCAAGCAGTAGTCAAGCAAGCGCCGCTACGTAGTAGACGCTACAACGCACGCTACAACGCGGTGCCACACCCGGCAGGCTCGCTCGAAGACCGCGCCGTAACCGGCGCCGGCCCCACCGACTCCCGCATCGTCACGCTTACCGGAAACTCGCGAATGATCTCCCACGAGGTCCGGTAGCACTGATTGACCAGCCAGCGCACCGCATTCTGCGTCAATTCCGCCGTCGGAATATGCACCGACGTGAGCCCCGGCGCGGCATAGGCGGCCGAATAGTCGTCGTCGTAGCCGATTACCGAGACCTCGTCCGGCACGGCAATGCCCGCCTGGTGAAAGCGCGCCAGCACGCTCACCGCCATCGTATCGTTCGCGCAGAAAAGGCCGGTGAAACGCCGCTTCGCATCGAGCAGCTTCTGCGCGGCGGCATAGCCGCCTTCCGGCGAGAAGTCCGATTCGATCAGCGTGACGTCGTCGCGGGCGATGCCGTCACGCGCCAGTTCGGCAAAGAAGCCTTCGAGCCGGGTTTGATTGTCCGAAGCGCTAAACGGCCCGGAAATCACGGCGATCTGGCGATGCCCATGGTCGAGTAGCGTGCGCGCCGCCAGTTCGCCGCCGCGCCGGTGATCGGCGCAAAACGACGCCTCCGGAAGTTGATCGAACGCGCGATTCAGGAACACCATCTTCGGATGCATCCGATGCAGCATGTCCAGGTCGTCGTCGTGCAGATCGTGGCTGATCACCACCACGCCGTCGCAATCGCGGCCGATCAGAAAGCGCACCGCCTCGATGGCCTGCTCGCGCGGCGACACTTCCCCGCAGCCGGTCGCAACCACCACGTGACGGCGCACCGCGCGCAGTTCGGCATCGGTCTGCTTGAGAATCGTGCCGTAGTACGAGCCGAAGAAGGTCGGCACGAAAATGCCGATCATGCCGAGCGATTGCGTCGCCATCGCCCGGCCGATCGACGATGGGCGAAAATTCAGCGCTTCGATGGCGGCCTTTACGCGCGCGGCGGCATCGGCCGAAATAGGTCCTTTACCGGAAATGGCCCGCGACGCGGTCGACATGCCGACGCCAGCCAGTGCCGCGACATCTTTGAGTGTTGCCACGCGGTTCTCCGTCAAACCATGTTGTTTAACCGACGTCGCATGCCGTCGCCGTCGCTATAGACGTGCCCCGCCCGCTTCGTCGAACAACGAAATATGTGCGCAGTCGATTGAAAATGCCGATACGTCGCCTACCGCCACCGGCGTCTTCGTCTGATCAATCGACGCGATTTGTTCTCCATGATAGTCGAGCCAAATGACACGGTGGTTGCCCATCGGCTCAACCAGCGAAACCTTGGCGGATTCGCGCGCGCTCACGTTCAGGCCCGCGCGCACGCTAACATCGCCTACGCGCACGTCGCCCAGGCGCACCTCCTCGGCCCGCACGCCGAGCACACACGGCAGCCGATCCGCAGGCACGCCTTTGAATGGGTACTGCGACACGTCGAGCCGCAAATGCGCCGTGTAAAAGTATAGCGAGCCATCGCGCCGCTCCAGTGTGCCCTTGAGCACATTCATCGCGGGCGAGCCCAGAAACGTCGCGACGAACAGATTGTTGGGCCGCGCGTAGACTTCGGCCGGCGTGCCGAACTGCTGGATGACGCCGCCGCGCATCACCGCCATGCGCGTGGCGAGCGTCATCGCTTCAACCTGATCGTGAGTCACGTAGATCATCGTCGCACCGAGACGCTGGTGCAGTTGCTTGAGTTCGCGGCGCAGTTCGGTGCGTAACTTGGCGTCGAGATTCGATAGCGGTTCGTCGAACAGAAACACGTCGGCTTCGCGCACGATCGCGCGGCCGATCGCCACGCGTTGCCGTTGTCCGCCCGACAGTTGCGCCGGTTTGCGCTTGAGCAGCGGCCCGAGTTGCAGCATGTCGGACGCACGCGCCACGCGCCGCTCGATTTCCGCCTTCGGCGTGCCGTTGATGCGCAACGCGAACGACAGATTGCGCTCGACGTTCATGGTCGGATACAACGCGTACGACTGAAACACCAGCGCGATACGGCGGTCTTTTGGATCGGCCCACGTCATGTCCTCGCCGGCGATCTCGATGCTGCCATCGGTGACGTCGATCAAGCCCGCGATGCTGTGCAGCAAGGTGGATTTTCCGCAACCGGACGGGCCGAGCAGCACGACGAACTCGCCGGCCCGCACGTCGAGATCGAGATTCTCGATCACGGTGTTGGCGCCCAGCTGGATCGTCAGATTGCGTACCGACACATTGGCCGCGTTGGCCGGGTTCGCCACATTCACCGCGTCAGCAGTATCAGCTGTAGCGGCCATGTTCGCCACGCTTGCCAGATTGGTCATGCCCTATCCTTTGACGGCGCCCGATGCAATGCCGCGCACAAACCAGCGGCCCGAAATGAAGTAGATCGCAAGCGGCACCAGCGAGGTCAGAATGGTCGCCGCCATATTGACGTTATAGAGCCGCTCGCCGGTCGTGGTATTGATGATGTTGTTCAGTTGCACCGTCATTGGCAGGTTTTTTGTGCCGGCGAACACGAGGCCGAGAATGAAGTCGTTCCAGATCCCCGTCACCTGCATGATGATCGCCACGACGATGATCGGCGTCGACATCGGCAGCATCAGTTGCACGAAGATACGCCAGAAACCGCCGCCGTCGATGCGCGCCGCCTTGAACAGCTCCTGCGGAATCGACGCGTAGTAGTTGCGAAACAGCAGCGTCATCACCGGCATGCCGAAGATCGTGTGAATCACCACGATGCCCGGCAGCGAACTGAACAGATGCACGCTAGCAAGCACACGCACCAGCGGATAGACCATCACCTGCACCGGAATGAAGGCGCCCATCAGCAGCACGCCGAATAGCAGACCGGCGCCGCGCGGGCGCCAGAACGACAACGCATAACCGTTCACCGCGCCGATCAGGATCGACAGCACCGTGCTCGGCACGACAATCCGCACCGAATTCCAGAAGCCGACCTGGATGCCGTTGCAATCGAGCCCCGTGCATGCGGATTGCCACGCGGCACGCCATGCATCGAGCGTGAAATGCGCGGGAAACGCGAGCAGATTGCCGAGGCGAATCTCGCTCATCGGCTTCACCGACGTGACGAGCATCACATACAGCGGCAGCAGGAAGAACAGCGCGGCTGTCAGCAGAAACGCGTAGACGCCCAGGCGTGCCGGCGTGAATTTCGTGCGGCGCCGGCGCGGACGTTCTGCATGTGCCGAAGGTGCTTTTAGCGGAGAAGCGCTCGCGTTCATCAGACGTCCTTGCGCAACGCGGCGCGGCTGCGGGCATAGAAGAACGGCGTGAGAATCGCCAATACCGTCACCAGCAACACGATCGACGCGGCGGACGCGAGACCGATGTTGGCGCGCCCGAACAGATAGTCCATGATGAATTTCGCCGGCACCTCGCTGGCCGTGCCGGGTCCGCCTTGCGTCATCGCGACCACGGCGTCGTAGAGCTTCACGACCATCACGAACAGCAGCACGAAGGCGGTGGACATCGAGGGCCCCAGCATCGGTACGACAATGCTTGCATACACGCGCCAACGCGGAATGCCGTCGATGCGCGCGGCTTTCCACAGTTCGTCGTCGATACCGCGCAAGCCCGCCAGCAGCAGCGCCATCACGAGCCCCGACGCCTGCCACACTGTCGCGATGACGACGGTGTAGATCACCCAGTCCTGGTCGACGATCCAGTCGAAGCGCGCGTGCACGAAGCCGAGCTTGCGCAACACGGTCTGCGCGCCGAGTTCCGGATTGAGAATCCACTGCCAGACCAAACCAGTCGCGACAAACGACATCGCATACGGATAGAGAAACACCGTGCGTAGCGCGCCCTCCGCCACCACGCGCTGATCGATGAAAATCGCCAGCAGCAAACCGATCACCATGCACGCCACGATAAAGCACGCGCCGCAAATCACGATGTTTTGCAGCGACAACAGCCAGCGGTCATTATGAAAGAGCCGCGCATATTGCGTGAGCCCCGCGAAATCGCCGGAAGGAAAGGTGCGCGAATTGCTGAGCGACACGCGCGCGGTCCAGACCATCGTGCCGAGATACGCGAACACGACGGTCAGGACCATCGGCAGCAACGCCACCCACGCCGCCAGCGGTAATCGTTTTTTCAGCGGCTTCTTCTGCGGCTCTTTCAGTTGCCTGGATCGGGCGGCTTGCAGCTTGAGCGCGTGCATCGCGGCGCCTAGCTTTTCAGCGCGCTGGCAAACGCCTTCTGCGCATCGTCGACCGACTGGTTCTTGTTCCAGAAGTTCGTGATGACGTCGATCAACGCGCCCTGCGTGTCAGGCGAGAGCAACATTTCCGGATTCGGCAACTGACGCGACTTGTCCTTCATGATCGCAATGCCCTCCTTCGCGCAGATGTCGAGACTGCTGGCATCCACATCGGGACGAATCGGAATCGAGCCTTTTTTCGCGCTGAATGCGACCTGCGCGGACGGCGAGGTCATCACCGTGGCAAGCAGATTTTGCGCCTTGATCGCGGTGGCGTTGTCGGTTTTCGGGAACACGAACACGTCGCCCGCTACCAGATACGGCGAATGCGGACCGAAACCCGGGAAGCAGCCGAAGTCTTTACCGGCACTCTGATTGGCTGCCGAGAACTCGCCCTTGGCCCAGTCGCCCATGATCTGCACGCCCGCCTTGCCGGAAATCACCAGCGCAGTAGCATCATTCCAGTTGCGGCCCGGCGAACCCGCATCGACGAAATCGTGCAGGCGCTTGAACGACGCGAGCACCTTCCTGAACGCATCCGACTTGACCGCGTTCATATCGCGATCGCGATACACCTTCAGATAAAGATCGGGACCGCCGACATCGGCGAACACCGCGTCGAAGGTGATTTTTTCCTGCCACGGCTGGCCGCCGAACGCGAGCGGTGTCACGCCCGCGGCTTTCAGTTTGGTGAGGTCGGCGACGAATTCGTCGAAGCTCTTCGGTTCGGCGGCAATGCCGGCCTTCTGGAACACCGGCTTTGAGTAGAAGAACCATGCCGGCATGTGGATATCGACCGGCGCGGCATAGTAATGCCCCTTTACCTTGATGCTGTCGATGATCGATTGTGGAAACACGCCGTTCCAGTTCTCTTTCGCGGCGACATCGTCGACGTTGTTCAGCAGGCCCTGGTCGATCAGGTCGTGAAACTGCCTGGACGTATTGAATTGCGCGGCCGTGGGTGGATCGCCGCCCACGATACGGTTGATCGCCGTGGAACGCGCCTGATCGGCGCCGGCCACCGCGTTATCGACCCACTGGCCGCCGGCCTTGTTATACGCATCGGCGAACTGGCGGATCGCGGCCGATTCGCCGCCGGACGTCCACCAGTGAATCACGTTGGCCTTCAAGGGCTCCGCATGCGCGACGACGCCATACAACGCCAGTGCCGCAACGACACTCGCCACGGCCATTTTTTTGCTGTTCATTCCGTCTCCTCCAGGCTTGATGCCCGTGTTTCAGGTCGACATACAAACCAGCTCACACCGTATTAAACCCTTGCCGCATTACATCCTTGCTTTACGCTCCTTCAGAAATTTAGCCACCAGCTCCGCACTGCGTTTGACCGTACGCTGTTGCGTGCCGTAGTCGACGTGCACCACGCCGAAACGCCGCTCATAACCGAACGCCCACTCGAAGTTGTCCATCAGCGACCAGAGGAAATAGCCGCGAATATCGACACCCGCCTTGATCGCGCCATCCACGGCGGCGAGATGGCGCTTCAGGAACGAGATTCGCTGCGTATCGTCGACGCGGCCGTCGATCACCTTATCATCCGACGCCATGCCGTTTTCGGTAATGTAGATCGGCGGCAAGTTCTTATACGTGCCATTGAAACCGACCAACAGATCGCGCAAGCCGTCGGGATAAACCTCCCAGCCCATCTGCGTGCGTTCGACGCCTTCGAGCGGCACGTCCCTGAAACCGTGCGCGCCGTCGCTCGCGACGTTGGTGCGGAAGTAATAGTTGATGCCGAGGAAATCCAGCGGCGCTGAAATCGTCTGCATGTCGCCGTCCAGCATCAGCGGCTCGGTGCCCGGCCATAGTTCGAACAGGTCTTGCGGGTAGGCGCCCTTGAGCAGCGGATCGAGAATCCACGCATTGTGCTGGACCTCGAATAAATGCGCCGCGCGGCGATCCGCTGCGCTGTCCGTATTCGCCGTACCGCGGCCAATATTCGCGACGATACCCTTTTGCGAAGCCGGATCGTTGCCGCGCAACACTGGAAGCGCGAGACCATGCGCGAGCAGCAGATGATGCATCGCCTGGGTCGCGAAGCGATCGTCGGCGAGACCGGGCGCGTGATGCCCGTTGCCGTAGCCCAGGTAGGCCGAGCACCACGGCTCGTTGAGCGTGGCCCATGCGTCGACCATGCCGGCCAGTTCGCCGCTCATCAGATCGGCGTAGTCGGCGAAGCGATACGCGGTATCGCGGTTGAGCCAGCCGCCGCGATCTTCCAGATGCTGCGGCAAATCCCAGTGATACAGCGTCGCGAAAGTCGTGATGCCCTTCTCTTTCAGCCGGTTCAACAGGCGCTTGTAAAAGTCGAGTCCTTTGCGATTCGGCGCGCCTGCTGCGTCCATCACGCGCGGCCAGGCGATCGAGAGCCGATAGCCTTCGAGGCCGAGTCCCGCCAGCATGTCGACGTCCGCCTCCCAACGATGGTAGTGATCGCATGCAACCGTGCCGGTGTCGCCGGCCAGCACCTTGCCGGGAATCGCCGAGAAGGTGTCCCAGATCGACGGCACGCGGCCATCTTCATTCACCGCGCCTTCGATCTGGTAAGAAGCCGTGGCCGCGCCAAGCAGGAAGTTCTTGCGCCACAGCGACGAGTCGGCAGGCGGTGTAAAGGGATCGGAGAGCGAGTGGTGGGATGCAGCGTCGGAAACAGCGGATGTGTCGTTTGCCACGGATTCTCCTGCGCTGAGGTCGTTGAACCGGGTGCGGCGGAAGCTCGGGTGGAAGCGCTTCCACAAGGCCAGCGAACGATAGCAGTGGCGAATTCAACGCAGCAATCAGGGTTTGTCTGGATGGGTCGCTGGCATGCGCGGCGCACGATGCACCGCGCATCGAGAGAAAGTTGGAACAACGAGCCAATGGCGCTCGGTCAAGCGCCAGGCCTGGTGAATCTCACGGCTTGGCCGGCACATCGAACGCGCCGCGATCGTAGGCATCGCAATACGCTTTCCAGTCGGCCGCGACCTGCGCTTCGCATTGCACCGCGATTTCGATCAACGGCAACTGCCAGTCGCGGCGAGCGCCGAACGCGATCAGCTCGTCGGCGATCGAAGACCCTTGCCGTCCGCCGCTGCGCAGATGCGCCCACGCGCTCAACTCCGCCATGCTGTTGACCACCTCTTCGAGGCGCGGCAGCTTGCCGTCCCAGTCGTTCAACGCCACACGGTCTTCCGACGGCTGCAAACTGCGCAGCACATACGAGCGCTGATTGAATTCCACGGCATGCAAAAACGCCTGCGAGACCGCTTGATTGCGCCGTTGAATCTCGACCACGCGCTGCGCTTCGGTCTGCCACTTCGGCTGCGGCGTGCGCACATGCGGCAGCACCGACGAAGGCAGCGCCTCTTTCAGATCGATCAGATAGTTGCCGTCCGGCGAGCCTTTACCTTCGACGAGAATCACATACCGGTCGACGCCGAGACTACCGGTGCCGGCGATGCGCCGCGCCACGTCGATGATGCGGTAAAAGTCCGGATTGGGCTCGCTAGCGGCGAACGTGTTCATGAACGCAGTGACTGCGGCGCGCGCCTTGTCGCTGACCGGCAGCGCTTTCTTGCCGTCCACTTTCAGCGCGCGGGTCTTGCCTTTGAGCGTGGTGCGCCGGTCCAGATGCGCGGCGCGCGAGCGGCTTGCCAGCGCGTCGAACAGATCGCGCACCATGCCGACCGAGGTTTCCGCTTCGATCCAGCGCGATTTGCCGAAGACCAACGCCTCGCTGTACGCGTCGAGCGCGGTGTGGCAAAGCGCGAGCGCCTCCGCGCGGCTGAGCTTGAGATCGGCCGAGCCGACCAGCACGCTCGTCAGGAGGCGTACCAGTTCGTACAGACTCGGCGCGAGGCACGCCTCGTCGAAGTCGTTGTTATCGAAGTAGATGAGGCGGTTGTCGCCCTTGTAGCTGCCGAAGTTTTCCAGATGCATGTCGCCGCAGATCCAGACCGGCGGCGCAGCGTCGAGCATCTTGTCGCGCGGCAGACGCTGATAAAACAGATGGCACGTGCCGCGCAGAAACACGAACGGCGAACTGCGCATGAGCTTGTATTTCATCGCGAGCCGTTCGGGGTCGCGACCGGCGTTGAAGCTGGCGATAGTCTGTGCGATATCGAGCATGGGGGTTCCCTTTCAGTCCGAGCTCAGTGCCGGTTCAGCACGAGCCCTTGGTGCTCGCGCTCAGTGCGCTCGAATCGAATCCGCAAGCGCGTGGAGATTTTGCGGCTTCACGCGAATCACGCCGCCGCATGAAACATGCGGCAACGCTGCATCATAAGCGACGCGGCGGGGGTGGGCTCAGGAGCCCGTCATCGCATCAAACCGCCCCAAACTTCTTCCGGTATGCGCCCGGGCTCGTCAACGCGATACGCCGGAAATGCCGGCGCAAAGATTCTTCCGAACCGAAGCCCGCCAGCTCCGCGACTCGCGCCATCGGCAGCGGCGTGGGTGCTTCGAGCAACTCGCGGGCAATCGCCACACGTTCGCGCACCAGCCATTCGTATGGCGCCATGCCGGTGGCGTCGTGAAATTGCCGTTGCAGCGTACGCGGACTCATCGCCGCCCGCTCGGCGAGCGAGCATAACGTGTGCGGCAAAGCAGGATGCCTACGCACCCAATCCATCAGCTTCGCCAGACGGCCGCTTTCGTCCTGCGGCATCGGACGCGGCACGAACTGCGCCTGGCCGCCCTCGCGATGCGGCGGCACCACGAGCCGCTGCGCGACGCGATTCGCCACGGTGCTGCCATGATCGCGCCGCACCAGATGCAGCAGCATGTCGAGTCCCGCTGCCGATCCCGCCGAGGTGATGATCCGCCCTTCGTCGACATACAGCGCGTCCGGCTGCACGCGAAGCTGCGGGTAACGCTGCTGCAATTTCCCGGCATAACGCCAGTGCGTGGTGACCGTCTTGCCGTCGAGCACGCCTGCTGCCGCCAGCACGAACACGCCGGAGCAGATCGAACAGAGCCGCGCGCCGCGTTCGTAGGCGGCGCGAATTTTCTTCAGCAGCGCTTCAGGCGGCAGCTCGTCCGCGTCGCGCCAGCCGGGTACCACGATTGTGTCCGCACGCTCCAGCAGCTTCAGCGTATATGGCGCGGCGACCGTGATACCGCCTGCCGCGCGAATCGGGCCGGACTCGCTCGCGCAAACCGCGAAGCGATACCAGTCCACGCCGAGTTCCGGACGTTCGAGTGCGAACAACTCGGTCACGCAGCCGAATTCGAAAGTGCAAAGCCGGTCATAAACCAGCGCGACGACGAGATGGTTATGCATGGCGCGATGTTACCGGAGATTGACGATTACGCCACTTATCCGGCGCGCGGTTCATCGCGACAATGAAGGCTCACTACACGTCATTGCACTTACCGGGACCCACACCATGTCGACCAGCAACCCCGTCACCGCCATCCCCGCCGCCGACAGCGCCGCCGCGCTCGCCCACTTCCAGGCATCGCTGCAATTCGAAACCGACTGCTCGGATGTCTCCGCGGCGCTCGCCAGCGGCTCGCCCGGCTTCGTGCTGCTCGACGTGCGCAGCCCCGCGCTGTTCGCGCAGGGCCATGTGCCCGGCGCGCTCAACCTGCCGCACGGCAAGATCGTCGCTTCGAAGCTCGCGGAGTATCCACAAGACACATTGTTCGTCACCTACTGCGCCGGTCCGCACTGCAACGGCGCCGCGCGCGGCGCGTTGCGTCTCGCGCAACTGGGGCGCCCGGTCAAGCTGATGATCGGCGGCATCACGGGCTGGCTGGATGAAGGGCTCGAACTCGCGTAAGTCACAGCCACGCGATAAACAGTCGATTCAAACAACTGACTATGACAAACATGATGGAAATCAACTAAATAAACGCCGCCAACGGTCGATAACAAGTCCAGCCGCTTCCCTTTCGCGGTTGGACTTAACATGCAGAGCTCATACAATTTTTGGCTGGTGGCGATATCGTTCGTCGTCGCCACGCTGGCGTCCGACACGGCGCTCGACCCGACTGGGCGCATCTTCCTGCTGGCCTCGCCGCGTCAGCGCCATGCATGGCGGCTGGGCGGCGCCGACGCCTTCGTCCGCATCTCGGGGCGGCGCGCTTGCTCGTGGCGGTGGGCAGCTGCATCGCCATGCTCAATGCGACGGTGCCGCTCATGCTCGTGTTGCTCAACCGCGCCAACCTGTCGCTGCTGCTCGGCAACCCGCACACCACCTCGTCGCTTTACGCGGTGGTGTGCGCGGGCGACCTGCTACTGACCGTCGGCCTGATCGTGCTGGCCTTGCAGCATCTGATCGTCGAGCGGAACATGCTCGCCACGCTCGACCAGGGCGCGTTGCAACACCTCGCCGGATTGCGTGAAGCGCGTGGACTGCGCGAGCCGCGGCTGCCGCGGTTCGACGCAATCGGCAATGACAAGCCCGTGCAATGTCAATCGCTACCGGGGCCGGTTTGATACGTGCGTAGCGACGTGCGTAGCGGCGTGCGTAGCGACGTGCGCAGCGACGGGCGCCGATTGCAAACCCAGGCGCCGCTTGCTGAGTCGTTCGCCGGACCGACGGCGGGCGGCTAGCCGGCCTTGAGGTCCTGACGCCCGGCATCGGCGACCGACACGAGAATCGGCGCCGCCTGCGCACCTTCACGCTTGCTCAGCTTGCCGTCCACCGACGCGCCGCAATCCATCCGCAATTGCTGGTAGTAGATGTTGCCGGTCACATGGGCATTGCTCTGCAACTCGACAAAGTGATCGGCGATCACGTCGCCGACGATCCTGCCATTGACCACCACGTCATAGCCGTGCACGTTGCCTTCGATCGAGCCGCGGTCGCTCAGCACCAGCAGCGTCTGGCTGCCCGGCTCGCCGCTGACATTGCCCTTCACGTGGCCGTCCATGCGCAGACCGTCGCTGAACTGGAGATGGCCGGTCACGCGCACGTCGTGCGCGATCAGGGTGGCGAGCTTGGTCTGCTGGATGCCCGCGGTTTTTTTCTTGCTGAACATAAAGATCTCCTGGACATAAAGATGTTCGTCGCGTGATGCTGTCCGGGCGACGGGCCGGGGGTCGTTTTCTGCTTGCTGCTTACTGCTTACTGCTGTGCGTAGGTGGCGGTGCTGTTTGCACTGGTTGTGCTGGTTGCGCCGGCGGCCTGGTCTTGCTCTGGCCGCGCAGGAACTGCAATTCGGCGGTTAGCCGGGCGACCTCGGCGGCGGCGCTGTCGGCGGTTTTCTGCACCGCGCCGCGCGCCGCCGATTCCTGCGCGAGTGCGAGCCGCGTGCGCGCGAGTTCTGCCTGTAAGCTGCCTTCCGGGACTGGCACTACCGTGCATTGCTCCGCCAGCGCGGCGCCGCGCTGCATGTGCCAGGCCACCGTGGCCGCCACGCCCGCCGCAGCGCTGAGCACGCAAACAACGACCCACACAGCCACGCGAAGACCAGGCGACCGCGCCGGCTGCAACGTATACGAGCGGCGCGTCAGACTGCCCGCAGTGCGGGAGAAACGCGGTTCAGCCATGAGGATCGGGCGCGAAAAGCGCGAGATAGCCAGCCGGATCGACAGGCGAGCCGTTCACCAGCACCTCGAAATGCAGATGCGGACCGGTCGAGCGGCCGGTCGACCCGACATCGGCGACATGCTGTCGCGGCAGCACCAGTTCGCCGACATGCACGACGATGCGCGACGCGTGGCCGTAGCGAGTCACGAGTCCGTTGCCGTGATCGACTTCGACCGCATTGCCGTAGCCCGATTTCTCGCCGGCGAAGATCACTCGGCCGCCCGCCGCCGCGAGAATCGGCGTGCCGGTTCTCGCGACCAGATCGATGCCGGGATGAAAACTCAAACGCTGCGTGAATGGATCGGTGCGGTTGCCGAACGGCGAGCCGAAGCGCGCGCCGTCGGCGGGCATGCGGCCGGGGAACGCGGCGTAAGCGATCGCGTGGTCGGCGGTCTGCTGTTCGAGCGCGGACAGCGTCGAAGAGATGCAATCCAGCTGTTGCTGCGTGCTCTGCGCATTGGCTTGACCGGCGCGTTGCGGCGCCGGCTCGGCGCAGCGCCGCGGCGGCAACGAGGGGCCGCCCTCGCCTTCGCTGTCGGTGGCGGAAGTGTCGGGGTCGGCGGGAACACTGGGCGCGGCCGGTGCGCGCGGCGCCGGCTTCGGCGTTTTCAGACGCGCTTCGAAATCGCGCAATGCACCGACCTGCATGGTCAAACGCGCGATGCGCGGTTCGATTTGCGCCAGCGATGCGTTCAGCTTGCCGAGTTGGTCGATCGCATAATCGCGCTCCACGCGGTTCGCCGCCCGTTCGCCGGAGACATCCTGCGCCGGCCAGTGCATGCCGATCGCGATGCCCGCGGCAAGCGCCAGCGCTGCCGTGCCGAACGCGGAGGCGGTCGAGATCGTCAGCGCGGTACGGCGCGTGACGAAGCTCACCGAGCCGCTGCTGAGCTGACTGCCGGCGCGAAACAGGGACGCCATCAGCGGCTCCCAGCGCGTGGTGCGCCAGGTCGCGTGCGGGCGGCGCGGCACACCATCGAACAGGACAGGACAGCGGCGAACGGAACTAACTGCATGCGGCGTGCACCGGCTACATACCGGTGGCGATCGTGGACAAGGGCGCCAATTATCGCCTGGCATCACGAAGCATCATCTCAAATACAGGGCGTCTCGCGGGATGCGCAGCGCGGCGCGCTTGCCAGTACGAATCTCGCCGCGACGCGCGCCGGCGACCGCGCCAGCCTTGGCCTTGACGCCGACGCCGGCGTTGACGTCCGCGTGCAAAAGCGCGCCTAGGCCGATACGGCGTTCGAACGCGGCTCAAGCCCACCGTGCCCATCAAACCTTTCCAGTCCCTCAAGCCCTTCCAGCGCCTTGAGCCGTTCGACGAGCGCATCGCTCGCGCGCGTCATCGGCATGCGCAGTTCATCACGCATCAGGCCCTGAGCCGCCAGAAGTGCCTTCACCGGCCCCGGATTCGGTTCGGCAAACAACGCCTGGATCAGCGGCGCGAGCGTGAGAAAAATGCGCCGTCCTTCTTCAAGCCGGCCCGCAGCGAGTGCGCGATACAACGCGACAAACCGTTCGGGCCGCAGATGCGCCGACGCCGCGATCGCGCCACTGCCACCGAGACACAAGGTGTTGAAGATATTGATGTCTTCGCCGGTGAGCACCTGCAAGCGGCCGTCGCGAATCAGCGCGAGCGTGGTGTCGAGCGAACCGGCGCAATCCTTCACCGCCTGAATCCGCGGATGCGCGGCGAGCGTCAGCAGCGTCTCGAGTTCGAGTCGCACGCCGGTTCGATAGGGAATGTCGTACAGCACGACCGGCTTTTCGCTGGCATCGGCAAGCGTCGTGAAATGGCCGACGATACCCGCTTGCGAAGGCCGGATGTAGTACGGCGCGGCCATCAGCACGCCGGCTATCGGCAGCCGGTTCAGTTGCACGATGCGCTCGCGCATGCTCGCCGTGTGATTGCCGGATACGCCGACCAGCACCGGCAGCGGTTCTGCATCCGCTGCGCTGTTGGCGACGGTTCGAGCTTCATCGAGAATCGTCGCGAGCACGGCGTCCTGTTCGGCGGCGTCGAGCGCGGCCGGTTCGCCAGTCGTGCCGAGCGCGACCAGACCGGCCACGCCTGCGTCGGCGTAACGGCGCACCAGCGCTCGCAGCGCGGCGTGATCGACCTCGCCGTCGGCGAACGGTGTGATGAGCGGAACCCAGATACCCGAAAAAATAGACATGTCTTTACCTCGAATGCGACCGTATCGATTCCGTACAGCGTGCGAGGGAGGAAAGACAGGAAATGCCGAAGGCGGGCGTTGACCGGCTGTTCCGTCGCACATCTGACGGAACAGCGTGCTCCGGTCAGATGAGCGGCTGTTTTTTGGCTTTGGCGCTAACGTTCACGCAACCCGCGTGCGCAATCACGACGACGTTCGCAAGAACGGGACGTGCGGTGCGTGACGAGCGGAGTCGGAGCGTTTGGCCGGTATGCATGAAGCGCAGTGTAACCGGCTTGGGCGCAACTTGACAAAGCCCATCGCAAAATTGCTTGACTTCTGCGCCGGGCAAACTAATATACGCACTGCGTACATAAACCAGTACGAAATCTACTCTCGACAGGTGAGCGCATGAGCGTCCCGCAACAAGCCTTCCTACGCGATGCGATGCGTCGCCTGAACATGACCCGCGACACCTTCGCCAGCCGCATCGGCGTCTCGCGACGGGCACTCGACACGTGGCTGCTGCCGGACGATTCGCAGGAATCGCGAGCCATGCCGGAGATCGTCGAGCGTTTCGTGTCGGAAATCGTCGTGCACGGCGAGCCGGGAGAGAAGCATACGCAAAGCGTAGACTCGCAGTCGCTGGCGAGCCAGATGCTGTTCGAGGGCAAGCCGCAACTGCTGTCGGTCGACCAGTTCTCGCGCGATTCGGTCGAGGCGCTCTTTCGCGTCGCCGACATCATGCAGCCGATCGCGCGGCGCCGGAAAATCTCCCGCGTGCTCGAAGGCGCGGTGCTCGGCAATCTGTTTTTCGAAGCCAGTACACGAACACGCGTCAGCTTCGGCGCGGCGTTCTGCCGGCTCGGCGGCTCGGTGTGCGACACCACCGGCTTCACGTTTTCGTCGATGGCCAAGGGCGAGTCGATCTACGACACCAGCCGCGTGATGAGCGGCTACGTGGATGCGCTGGTGATCCGCCATCCGGAGCAAGGCTCGGTGGCTGAATTCGCGCGCGCGACCAATGTGCCGGTGATCAACGGCGGCGACGGTCCCGGCGAACATCCGAGCCAGGCGCTGCTCGACCTGTACACGATCCAGCGCGAGTTCTCGCGGCTGGGCAAGATCGTCGACGGTGCGCACATCGCGCTGGTCGGCGACCTGAAATACGGACGCACCGTGCATTCGCTGGTCAAGCTGCTGGCGCTGTATCGCGGCATCAAATTCACGCTGATCTCGCCGCCGATGCTCGAAATGCCGGGCTACATCATCGAGCAGATCTCACGCAACGGCCATGTGATCGAGCAGACCCACGATCTCACCGCCGGCCTGCGCGGCGCGGACGTGGTGTACGCCACACGCATCCAGAAAGAGCGCTTCACCGACGAATCGTTCGAAGGCTATACGCCGGACTTCCAGATCAATCAGGCGCTGGTGGATAGCGTGTGCGGCAGCGACACCTTGATCATGCATCCGCTGCCGCGCGACAGCCGGCCCGGTGCGAACGATCTGAGCGTCGATCTGAATCATGATTCGCGGCTGGCGATTTTCCGGCAAACCGATAACGGCATTCCGGTGCGAATGGCGATTTTCGCGGTGCTGCTGGGCGTGGAAAAGCTGGTCCAGCATTCGATGCGCGACGCCGCGTGGCGCCCGCCCGCCTATCTCGGCCCAGACGACGCGGTGTTTCACGGCATCGATTGATCGATCGGGATTCAGTCGATGCAAAACGGCCTTGCTGTTGATCAGCAAGGCCGTTTTTTTATGCTGCCGCAATGGAACCGCTGCGCGCTCAACCCCACGCTTGCGGCGACTTGCCCTCCACCACCGTGCACTGCAAGCCCGACATGCGGCCGGCTGCGTCGATCGCCGCATCCAGTTCGGCAAACGGATACGACTTCAACTCGACTGCATCGAGCGCGATCTGCCCCGACGTCACCAGCGAAACCAGCGCGAGATAGTCGGCGCGCGTGTACATGAAGTGGCCGATCAATTCCCAGCTGTTCAGCAACATCTCGCTGTACGGAATCGGCAAATCCACCCGCATGCTGCCCATCAGCACCAGCCGCCCGCCGCGGCGCAGGCTGCGTAATGCCGCGAGGGTCGCGTTCGCGTCGGTGGCCTGGCCGACCATGTCGAACGCGAGATCCGCGCCGCCACCGCTTGCGTCGCGGATCGCCTTCACGTCTTGCGCGGCGTCGCCCGTCAGGACGACCGGCACCACGCGTCCGCGCCCCTGCTCGGCCAGTGCTTGCAGCGGTTCCAGACGACGGCCGAGCGCGACGACTTTGCTCGCGCCGAGCGCCAGCGCCGCCAGCACGGCCGCCGAGCCGAAGTAACCGCCGGCGCCATTTACCACCACCGTTTCGCCAGCCGCCAGACGGCCGCGCCGCAAGCCGCCGAACGGCACCGCGAATTTGGCAAGGACAGCAAGGCGAGCGGCTTCGATATCCTCCAGACCGTCGAGCGCGATCAGCGTCGACGCTGGGAATTCCGCCGCCTCGCGCAAGGTGCCGTGCGGAAACTCCGCCAGCAAGACGCCACTGTCGGCGCTGACGGCGGTCAACCCCAGCAGCGCTTGTGCCGGCTCGCGCACCGTTTCGTCGGCGACCCAGTACGGATTCACGGCGACCCGTTGTCCGACGCGAAACGCCACCACGCCCTCGCCGACCGCGACGATCCGGCCCACGCCGTTGGTGCCGGGTGAGAACGGTCCCGGCGGACACGCATACGGCAACTTCCCTTCGACATAGTCCCGCGTGTAACTCAGCAACGGCACCGCCTCCATCCGCACCAGCACTGCACTGCGGCGCGGCTGCGGTTGCGCGACGTCGCGCAGTGCCAGCGGCTTGCCGGGTTCGTCGAGCATCCAGGCTTTCATCTTGCGGCTCCCTCAGTTCGTTTGGGTGGTTGAACTGTAGATGCAAGGTACGTATTCTAGAAATCAATTACCCGTATGCGACCCATCAATATGATTGATCTCCGTGGTATCGACCTGAACCTGCTGGTGTCGCTCGACGCGTTGCTCGCCGAATCGAACGTCACGCGCGCGGCCGAGCGGCTGCATCTGACGCAACCGGCCGTCTCGACGCAACTCGCGCGTTTGCGGCAGATTTTCGGCGACCCGCTACTGCTTCCCGCCGAAACCGGCCGCGGCATGACGCGCAGCGCACGGGCGCTGGAGTTGATGGAGCCGCTGCACGCGGCGTTGAAGAATCTCGAAGCGGTGGTACGCCATCAACCGGCCTTCGATCCGTGGATCGATACGCGGCGCTTCGTGATTTCCGCACACGACAACGCCACCGCCGTGCTGGGCATGCGGCTAATGGAGCGCTTGCCGACGTTGGCGGGGCCTGGTGTGCGGGTTGCATTTGTGATCGGCGAGCAGCCGGTGGCCGCGGCGCGGCTCGAAAGCGGCGAAGTCGACCTGCTGCTCGGTTCCGACCGGATGATTCCGCCGTCGATGAAAGCGCGCAAGCTGTTCGACGAGCACTTCCTGTTCGTGCAGCGCAAGGGCCACCCGCGCGGCACCGCGCCGCTCGATCTCGACACTTACTGCGCGCTCGATCACGTGCTGGTGTCCACCAGCGGCGGCAGCTTCCACGGCTTCATGGACGAGCATCTCGACGCGCTCGGCCGCGAACGGCGCGTCGCGCTGTCGGTCCAGCATTTCACGCTGGTGCCCGAGTTGCTGTCGAAAACCGATTACGTTTCGACGTTGCCGTCGCGCTTCGCCGCGCGTTATCTCGATCGGCTCGACGCTTTCGCGCTGCCGTTCGAAGCGCGCGGCTTCACGTTGTATGCGGGTTGGCATCCGCGCAACCAGGCTGATCCGGCGCTCGTGTGGTTGCGCGACACGCTGGCGGAGCTGGCCGAACTGTAATAATTCAAAACCATTTTGTTGAGAACGCTTCTCAATTACAAAAATATTGCATAGAATGCGCTTCGCAAGACTTTTGTAATAAACATGAAATATCCGGGCAAGGATGTCGATACCTGCCCGGTCATCAGACTCATGACGGGAAGAAAGATGAAGTTGCGGTCCGACGAGCCGAAGCTCGGCAAAATCAGCACGACGCTGTGCAGCATGTTGGCTGCCGGCCCCGCCCTCGCACAGGGCACCGCCGGCACGCCGCCGCCCGACAAGGAAGGCCAGCTCGCGCCGATCGCCGTGCAGGGCCAGGCGGACGACGGCTTCAAGACCGACCATTCGGCGTCGGTCAAATTCACCGCGCCGTTGATCGATACGCCGAAATCGGTGACCGTCATTCCGCAGGAGTTGATCCAGAGCACCGGCGCCGCGACGCTGACCGAAGCCCTGCGCACGGTGCCGGGCATCACCTTCGGCGCCGGCGAAGGCGGCAATCCGCTCGGCGACCGGCCGTTCATCCGCGGCTACGACGCGCAGGGCAGCACGTTCGTCGACGGCTTGCGCGACATCGGCGCGACCACCCGTGAAGTGTTCAACATCGAAAGCGTCGAAGTGACCAAGGGTTCCGACGGCGCGTACGGTGGCCGAGGCGGCGCGGGCGGCAGCATCAATCTGATCACCAAGACCCCGCATCTCGGCAACTCCGCCGCCGGCAGCGCGGGCCTCGGCACTGACCGCTACCGCCGCTTCACCGCCGACGGCAACTGGCAGATGGCCGACCACGCCGCATTCCGCCTGAACGTGATGAGCCACAACAACGACGTCGCCGGCCGCGACGCGGTCAACAACGAACGCTGGGGCATCGCGCCGTCGTTCACGTACGGTCTCGGCACGCCGACTCGCGTGACGGCCAGCTACTACCACCTGTCGACCGACGATTTGCCCGACAGCGGCATTCCGTACTTCTACACGACCACCAACAAGCCGGCCAACGTCGACACGATCTATCCGGCCAACGTGGACCGCCACAATTTTTACGGCCTGATCGACCGTGACTTCCGCAAGACGACCTCGGACGTCGGCACGGTGCGCATCGAGCACGACATCAACAGCAACCTGACGATCCGCAACACCATGCGTTATACGAAGTCCACTCAGGACTACATCTGGACCCAGCCGGACGACAGCCAGGGCAACGTCGTCAACGGCATGGTGTGGCGCCGCACGAATACGCGTGCGAGCGACGTCTACAGCCTCGCGAACCAGACCGAACTGTTCGGCGAGTTCAAGACGGGCTTCATGAAGCACAGCTTCACCACCGGCCTCGAACTGTCGCGCGAAACCAGCGTGAACGATTCGTACAACGTGGCGGCGGCGAGCGGCGCGATCTGCAAGACCAAGGGTATCGGCGCGGCGTCGGGCTATAACTGCACGAGCCTGTGGTCGCCGAATCCGAACGACCCGTGGGCCGGATCGGTTAGCCAGGCGAACGATCCGAGCGAGCAGCGCACGGTCACCAAATCGCTATATGCGTTCGATACGATCGAATTCACCAGGCGCTGGCAAGCCAACGTTGGTTTGCGCGTCGACGATTATTCGACGGATTTCCGCAATACGGTCGCCAACGGCGGCAAGCGCACCTCGCGCGACGACACGCTGTTCAACTACCAGTTCGGCCTCGTCTTCAAACCGGCGTCGAACGGCAGCATCTATGCGTCGATTGCGACCTCGTCGACGCCGGCCGGCGCGCTGCTCGGCCAGGGCAGCGAAACGCAATCGCTGACACCGGGCCGCGGCGGCGTCGGTGCGAACGCCGATCAACTCGCGCCGGAAAAAAACCGCAGCTACGAAATCGGCACCAAGTGGAATGTGCTGAACAACCACCTGTCGCTGACGGGCGCGCTGTTCCAGATCGACACGACGAACGCGCGCGTCACGCTGCCGAACAACGAATACGCGATGGTAGGCAACAAGCGCGTACAGGGTTTCGAATTCGGCGTGGCCGGCCAGCTGACCAGCAAGTGGCAGGTGTTCGGCGGCTACACGTATATGAAGAGCGAGTTGCGCGACAACGGCAAAACCACCTCGGACAACGGCCACCAGTTCCCGAACACGCCGAAGAACAGCATCAGCCTGTGGACCCACTACGACGTGCTGCCGAAGTTCACGATCGGCGGTGGCGCGTTCTATATGTCGCAGGTGTACGGCGACACGGCGAATCTGCGCGCGGTGCCGTCGTACTGGCGCTTCGACGGCATGGCGACGTACCGGATCAACAAGAAGGTCGATCTGCAACTGAACGTGCAGAACATCTTCAACCGGACGTATTACGACCAGGCGTATCCGGCGCACTACGCGTCGATCGCTCCGGGACGTTCCGCGTTCCTGACGCTCAACGCGCGCTACTAAGTCACGGCCAGATGGAACACGTGACGTTGAAGGCGCTGGCTAGCGTGTCGCATGACGAGCTTGCCACGATTCTCTCCGGGCCGCCGGCCAAAGCGGCCGCATGGGTGGCGGCGGCCGCGCATAACGGCATTGTCGAGGCGCAGGCCGTGTATGGGCAGTATCTCCTCGACGGCCACGGTGTCGAACGCAACGCGGGGGAAGCGCTGACGTGGTTCAGGCACGCGGCGCGACGGGATCATCCGATGGCGATGAACATGCTGGGCCGCTGCTACGAACACGGCTGGGGAATCGCAGCATGCGCGCCGGTGGCCGTCTACTGGTACCGGCTCGCGGCACAGGCGGGGCTCGACTGGGGCATGTACAACTACGCGTCGGCGCTCGCGCTCGGCAACGGTATCGAGTGCGATCGCGCGCAGGCGTTGCAGTGGTTCCGGCGCGCCGCCGATCTGGGTCACGTGAAGTCGATCAATTTTATCGGCAGCTTTTACGAGGATGGTTGGGAAGTCGATGCGGACACAAGCATCGCGTTCGACTATTACCGGCGTGCGGCACAAGGCGGCGACTTTCGCGGTCAATTCAACTATGCGCGGCTCCTCGCCGAGCGCGGCGAGATCGATGCCGCGCTCGGGTGGTTGCGGCGCGTGCCGCATACGGCGACCGCGGCGTTCGTCGCGAAGATGCAGGCGTGGCTCGCCGCTTCGCCGGTGACTGCATTTCGCGCGTTGGCGGAGGACGTACGCGCTGCAATGAACCTGACGCAGGAGTCGCGCGCATGATGCTGCATCTTCAGGCTCTGCTCAGCAAACAGCAGGTCGCGCAATGCCGTGAAGTGCTCGACGCGGCGCAATGGATCGACGGCAATGCGACCTCCGGCGAACAGTCGGCGCAGGCCAAGCGCAACCAGCAGTTGCCCGAAGGATCGCCGGCCGCGCGCGCGGTGGGCGACGCGATTCAGGACGCGCTCGGCCGCCATCCGCGCTTCTTTTCCGCCGCGCTGCCGCTCAAGGTGTTTCCGCCGCTCTTTAACCGCTATGCGGGCGGCGACGGTTTCGGCACCCATGTCGACAACGCGATCCGTCAACTGCGCGGGACCGACTTCCGCATTCGCAGCGATCTGTCGGCCACGCTGTTTCTCGCCGAGCCCGACACCTACGACGGCGGCGAACTTTCCATCGAAGATACCTACGGCGTGCATCGCGCAAAGCTGCCCGCCGGCGACATGGTGCTCTACCCCGCTTCGAGCCTGCATCACGTGAGTCCGGTGACGCGCGGTGTACGAGTCGCGTCGTTCTTCTGGATTCAGAGCATGGTGCGAGACGACGGCGAGCGCGCGCTGCTGTTTCAACTCGACAACGACGTGCAGCGCCTTGCCGCCGAGAAAGGTTCAAACGATTCGACGGTGGTCAGTCTCACCGGCATTTATCACAATCTGCTGCGCCGCTGGGCCGACGCCTGAAGCGGCGGACTACTCATCTCGCGCAAAACAGTCTTTCTTTTTGCACCCAGAAAGACGGCCCTCCAGCATATTTACTTTCCAGTTCGTTAAGCGCAACGTCCGTTGTTGACACGCGCCGCTACGGTACGGGTTGCTCTTCCCCGCTTTAACCTGACTCTTCGCGGACTCGCTGCTGACTCGCTGTCACGTTGAAGATGGACCCGCTCGCGCTGCGCATGAAGAACTACGCCGATGCCGATCCGCAAGAAAACAAGCCGTGGTCAAGCAAGGCCTTGCGCGAGTGCTATCGGCTCGGTGCCGAGAAATTCGGCTGATCGCGGCGTACGCCCGCACCGCGTTCGATGCGCAACGGCAGCACGCTGATCGGCATGGGTATGGCGAGCGCGACCTATCCGGCCAATCGCAGCGAAGCCTCGGCCATCGCGCGGATTCTGCCGGACGGCACCGCGATGGTCGCCTCCGGCACGCAGGACCTCGGCACGATCCGCGTGCCGCGCGTGGTCGGCGTGTATGACGTGGGGCGCGTGCTGAATCAGAAAACCGCGCGCACTCAACTTATGGGCGGCATCGTGTGGGGCGTGGGCGCGGCGTTGCAGGAAGAGACCTCGCTCGATGTGCGCTATGGGCGCTTCACCAACGCGAATCTCGCTGAGTATCACGTGCCGGTGAATGCCGATATCGGCTCGCTCGATATCACCTTCCTCGATCAGCCCGATCCATATATCAACTCGCTCGGCGTACGCGGGATCGGCGAGATCGGCATCACGGGCGTGCCGGCGGCGATCGCGAATGCGGTGTATCACGCGACCGGTGTGCGCGTGCGCGATCTGCCGGTGACGCTCGATAAGGTGATGGGCACGGTGCGGGTGTGAGGTGGGCCTGCTCTGTGGGCCCGTTGTGTGGCCAGTTAAGCGCCGGCCGCGCGGTTCATGATCTCAGCCGTCGTGGCGATCTCCGCGTAGTCCGCCGCGAGATTGGCAAGCGAGAGCGCATGCACGTCTTCGGCCGCCCACATGCGGCCGTTCAGGTCGTGCATGTCGAACGTGAAGGCCGCGTCGCTTGCCACTAGCGTCTTGAAGCCAAGGTTGCCAGCCGTGCGCGCGGTTGATTCAACCGAATTGTTCGTGATGACACCCGCAATCACCACTTCGGCGATCTGCCGCACCCGCAGCCAACGTTCGAGTGCGGTCGCGATGAACGCATCCGGCACGTTCTTTTCGACAACATGCTCGTAACCGTTCGGCGCGAACGCCGCCTGAAACTCGACGCCGCTCTGCCCCGGCCAGAACACCGATTCCGGCTCGCGGGAAATGTGGCGCACGTGGACGATCGGCCGCGCGGTCTCGCGCCAACGTGCGAGCAAGGCCGCGAGATTACGCTCGGCGTCCGGGTTGTTGCGGCGGCCGAGCTTCGGATGCTGAATGCCTTTTTGCAGATCGATCAGGATCAGCGCGGCGTTGTCGTCGAGGCGCTTCATGGCGAGGAAGGTCCGCTTTGATGTGAGGTAAGCGGCTCATTGTACGAGCACGGGCACGCATAGCGGCACACCTTAGCCGATGCATTGGCGCTTGCCTGCAACTGCGTTGCATCGCACAATCGTCCTCATCCCTTCTACCGGTGCCCGCCCATGGCCTATGCCTCGCTCGCCACTGGCGTGCTGCTCGCCGCAGGCTTCGGGTCGCGCTTCGATCCGGACGGCCTGCACAACAAACTGCTTGCGCGCATGCCCGACGGCACGCCGGTCGCCCACGAAGCCGCACATCGGCTGCTGCAGGTCGTGACGCGGGTGCTGGCCGTGGTGCGGCCGGGCTCGGACGCACTCGCGCGCTTACTGAACGACGCCGGTTGCGACGTGATGTTTACCGCCAACGCGGCGCGCGGCATGGGCGCGAGCCTCGCCGCCGGCATCGAGGCCAGCGAAGATGCCGAGGGCTGGATCGTCGCGCTCGCCGATATGCCGCGCATCGCCGTCACGACGATCGAAGCCGTGGCGCACGCGCTCGATGACGGCGCTTCGCTGGTCGCGCCGTTTTACCAGGGGCAGCGCGGCCATCCGGTCGGCTTCGGCATCGAGCACCGCGACGCACTGTTGACGCTCGACGGCGACACCGGCGCACGCTCGCTGCTGACTTCGCACCACGTGATGCGGCTGAATGTCGACGACGCCGGGATTCTGCGCGACGTGGATACGCCAGAAGATTTGCGCAATGTCTAGCGCTGGCGCGATCGGAGCGGATTCCAGGCCGGGACGCTTGATCCGGGTCCGTGTTTAGACGCATACTGTACATTCATACAGTATTTTGGCCACTTGGATGGGCGCGTGACGCTGCGCGTGCATCCACGGCGCGTCCGCATGCAACGCATTCCGATCGAACCGTCTTTTGCCGCGTGGCGGCGCGCCGCACGAGCGCTGCTGCGGCAAGGTGTCGAACCAGGGCAGATCGAGTGGATCGAGTCCGACGGTGCGGTGGCACACGGCGAAAGCGACGAAAACGGCAATAGTGGCGCCGCCCGGCAAGATACACGCTCTTCGGCGGCGGCCGGCACTGAGGCTGCTTCCGGTACTTCAGGCACATCAAACGCCTCGGGCACCGCCACCACTACCACCGCCTTTGCCGTCCCCGCGATTCCCCGCGAACTGCTCGCCCGGCTGAAAACGGCTGGCTGCTTTCGGGCACCGGACCGCTGGGCGCTGTTGTATCGCGTCCTGTGGCGTTGGACGCACGGCGAGCGCAACGTCCTCGATCCCGGTGACGCCGACGGCGCGCTGCTCGATCAGCGCGTCCAGGCCATCGAGCGCGAAACGGACGATCTGCTCGCGCTTACGCTATTCAGACGGCGCGATCCCTCAATGGGCCCGCCGGAATTCGTCGGCTGGTACGAACCGCATCATGACCTGCTGGAGCGCGCCGCCGCGCGGTTCGCCCCCCGCACGGGCAATTCCACGTGGATGCTGACCACCCCGCGCGGCGCGGCATTCTGGAACGGGATGCTGCTGCGCATCGGCCAACCGCTTCCGGACGAAGCCGCTCATGCCGCTGAGGCCTCTCAGGCGTCAGCCGCAAGCGCCATGACCGGCGAAGCCATCACCAGCGAGCCTACTGAAGCGCTCTGGCTTGCGTATTACGCCAGCGCCTTCAATGCGGCGCCATCTTCCGTGCCGCTGCGCTACTGGAGAACGCCGCCCGCCGGCCCGCCATTGCCTGCGCACCTCGCGCGCGAGCGCAGCCGGCTTGGCGCACAAAGCGCCCCCGTCACCGTGCCGGATGCGCCGCCGGTCGAGTATTCGGCGCTGACGCCACCGTTTCGCGAGCCGACCGGACCGCTTGCCACCTGCAGACGGTGCGCGTTATGGCGCAACGCGACGCACGCGGTCGCGGGCGCCGGGCCGGCACATGCGGCAATCATGGTGGTCGGCGAACAACCCAGCGAGCAGGAAGACCGGCAAGGCGAACCCTTCACCGGACCGGCCGGCCAGCTGCTGGATGCCGTGCTCGCGCGCGCGGGCGTCGAGCGCGCGGCGCTGTATCTGACCTGTGCCGTCAAGCATTACAAATGGGAATTGCTCGACCAGCAGCGCGTCCACCGCACGCCCGCGCGGCGCGAGGTCGAAGCTTGCCACTACTGGCTCGAAGAAGAACTCGCGCGGATCGCGCCGCGCGTCGTCGTCACGCTCGGCCCGACCGCGCTGAAAGCGCTGACCGGCGCGCACGTCAATCTGTCCGAATACCTCGGTCAGACAATCGCCCACGGCGGGCGCCTGATCGTGCCGACCTACCATCCGTCGTACGCGCTGCGAACCGCCGACGCCCGCTTACGCAACGACATCGAGGCGACGATCGTGACGGCGTTCAGCCGCGCGGCGAAGCTGGTGGAGGGCTGAGCAGCGTTGCTGCCCCGGGCAACAATTTGCCGAACGCAGCATGCTGTTTGAAGGTGAGGAAGTTCGGGAAACATCAAAACCGCAACGGTGAGCATCTGCGGGAGGCCAGTACTAGCCAGGCGCCAGGCACGCGCCGGCTCGCCCCCGCCCGGCATGCCGCTTGCACGTGCCAAGACTGTCGCGCAAGCCGCGCCGATTCCGCCTAAGCTGATGTGACGCCGCGATCCCGAGCGCAACGCACAAACGGCGCATGAGCGGCGAACGAGCGTCGAACGCGGCCTGCGCGTATCCCACCCTACTATCCATGAGCGAAACCAGCCCGCGCCTTTTCATCGTGTCCCCCCATTTCGAGGACGCCGTGTTCAGTTGCGGCGCGCTGCTCGCCGCGCATCCCGATGCCGCGGTCTGCACGGTATTCGCCGCACCGCCCGAGCACCAGATGCATACCGAATGGGATGAAAAGTCGGGGTTCAAGGACGCTCATCAGGCAGTCCACGCGCGCACGCTCGAAGACAACCGCGCGCTCGAGGTGCTCGACGCGATTCCGCTGCGCATGCCGTTTCGCGACGGCCAGTACCTCGACTCGCCGTCGATCGCCACGTTGGCGGCGGCACTCGAAGAAACCATTTACCGCTCGACCGCCAACACGCTGCTGATGCCGCTCGGCCTGAATCACGCCGACCACGAACGGGTGTTCGAAGCCTGCTGCGAAATCCTGCCGCGCTTGTCGCATCTCACGTGGTTCGGTTACGAGGAAGCGATTCACCGGCGCACGCCCGGCGTCGTGCAGGCGCGGTTCGCCGATCTGGCGCGGCGCGGCATTGTTGCGACGCCGGCCCACCCGAGCGCACATCACACGATCGATCTGGAGCGCCAGGTGCTGCTCAAACGCGAAGCAGTCAACGCGTACGAAAGCCAGCTGCGCGCTTTCGGCGCGGGAAATTACGACGACGTTTTCGCCCCCGAACGTTACTGGCAACTCAGCGTAGGCCGTCGCGCGAAAAAGTAAGCGCCCAGAGCGTGTTGAATCGCCTACGCTTGAAGGGAATGGCAGGCGTGCTCAAGCGTGTACTCAGCCTCCGCCGGCCGTACCGGTCCACTTCTTCGCTACAGGTGATGCAATGAGCTACGACATGCATACCAGTCCGATTCCCGATCCGCACGCCGATCCGACCCGCGACCCGGAAGGCGATCCGCTAGTGCCGCCGTCGCCCGGCCATCACAACGAAGAGCCGCAGCGGCCGGAGGGGCCGCCGGACAAGGATCCGGTGTGAGACCGGGCGTTCATGAACACCGTCATGAGCGCCGACACGGAAATCAGCGCGTGAGTTCGGTGAAGCCTTGCAGCAAGCGGTCGATATCGGCGGCGTGGATGTTGCCCATGGTCGAAATGCGGAACAGTTCGGCCGACAGGCCGCCCTGACCGGCATAGATGACGAAACCGCGCGCCTTCAAGGCGTCGTGCAGTTGCGGATACGACACGCCGTCCGGCAAGCGATACGCCCGCAGCACCACCGACGACTGCTCCGGCGGCAACACACTGCCGATGCCCCGCTCCGCCAGACCCGCGCGCGCCTGCTCGGCGAGCGCGGCGTAACGCGCATGACGCGCGCGCCAGCCGCCTTCGTCGGCGATTTCGCGCAATGCCTCGACCAGCGCGTAGTACGCGTGGACCGACGGCGTGAACGGCGTGTTGCGCTGATCCTGCAAACGCGCCAGACGCCCGAGGTCCAGGTAATACGTGCGGCTCGCCGCTTGCGCAAGCGCGGCGCGGCGCACCAGCACGAACGACGCGCCCGGCACGCCATGCAGGCACTTGTTCGCGGTTGCCGCGACGGCGTCGAGACTGGTGTCCGCGAAATCGATTGCTTCCGCGCCGAAGCTGCTGACGCCGTCCACCAGCAGGCGCAGACCGCGCTCGCGGCACAGCGCGCCGAGCGCTTGCAGATCGTTCAGGCGGCCGGTCGTCGTTTCATGGTGAATCACGGCGACGTGCGTGAACGCTTTGTCCGCGTCGAGGTGTTCAGAAATCTTCGCGAGGTCCGGCGCCTGCATCCAGTCGTGTTTCAGCGACTCGTGTGCGATGCCGTACTGGGTGGCGATCTGCGAAATGCGCTCGCCGTACACGCCGTTTTCGATCACCAGCAGCTTGCCGTTCTGCGGCACCAGCGCGGCGGTCATGCTTTCCACGGCCGCGGTGCCGGAGCCGGTCATCAGCACCGCTTGCCACGCTTTGGCGTCAAGCCCATAGAGCTCGACCAGGCGCGTGCGCGCTTCTTCCTGCAAATCGAAAAACTCGCTTTCGCGATGGCACAGATCCGTTTGCAGCAGGCTGTTGCGGACGCGTTCGGTGAGCGTCACCGGGCCGGGATTGAGCAGCAGCATTAGCGCACTCCTTGAGCAGCGCCGATGTGGCGCATCAGGCGCGTCTTCACATCGGGCGGGGTGATAGTGGGACGCGGCAGACCATCCGGCGTGCCGCGGCGGATCGCCAGACGCGCGAAGCGCGGACCGTCGAGCGGCGGCGCTTCGAACAACGCGTCGATCACGTTCAGGCTGTCGCTTTCAACCGCCGATGCGTAACCACATGCCGCGGCGACACCTGCAAACGACACTTGCGGCGACACCGTCGCCTGACCGCCGGTCGAGTCGTGCGCACCGTTGTCGAGCAGCACGTGCGTGAGATTCGCCGGACCGTATGCGCCGAGCGTCGCGAACGCGCCCATACGCATCAGCGCGGCGCCGTCGCCGTCGAGCGCGACGACGTGCAGGTCGGGGCGCGCCAGGGCAAGGCCCAACGCGAACGGCGTCACGCAACCCATCGAGCCGACCATGTACAACTGGTTCGGACGATCGTCGATTGCGTAGAGTTCGCGACCGCAAAATCCCGTCGACGCCAGCACCACCGTCGATTCGAGCGGTGTGTGCGCGATGACTTTCTTCAACGCGTCGTGACGTGACGGCAATTCATGCGCCGCCACGTTCCTGAACTGCGAACGCGGCGCAGCCGGCACGCGGCGCGCGCCTGCATGGCTCTCTTTCAGTTCATATGGCGCGACGCTGCCCTTCTGCATCACAAGCGCGTATGGACGGCCGGTTCCATCCATGTGAGCGATTGCGCGATCCAGCGCCGGGCCGATCGCGTCGGTTTCAGTGGGGAAGGTTTCCCACGGAATGTCCATCGTATCGAGCATGGCGGGCGTGACCGGTCCCATCAGCGCGTGCTGCGGTTCGTCGGCAACGCCCGGCTGGCCGCGCCACGTGACGATCAGCAATTGCGGCAAGCGGAACGTCCACGTCAGCGAGGTCAAAGGGCTCACTGCGTTACCGAGCCCGGAGTTCTGCATCATCGTGATGCCGCGCCGGCCGTTTTGCGCGCCGAGCGTGACGCCCGCGATCAACGCGACCGCGTCGCCTTCGTTGGCCGCGGACACGTAGTGCAGCGAATCATCCTGCAACACGTAGTTGATGAACGGCGTGAGATACGAACACGGCACACCTGCGTACCAGTCGAAGCCGCGTTCGCGCGCCGCCTCGACGAATTGTGCTGCTTCGATCATTGCGCTGCTCCGCTGGCTTTGCCCTTGGCGTTGCTGTCGACGGTTGTCGCGAACGGCGCTTGCGCATGGGCAAAATCGCCGGCACGACGGAAGTCTTCCAGGTCGTTCACACCGCGCCAGTGGCCGTGCACGTATTGCACTTCGATCGATTCGCCTGCTTCGATCAGCGCGTTCAGCAGCGCGGGCATGTCGAGCGAATCGAAATCCGGACGTGCCTGCAACGTGGCGAGTACAGCTTGCAGACGCTCGCGGCCTTCACCGCGCACATTCAGCAGACCGACCCAGCGGCCATGCGGCGTTTGCGCAGCGATCGCCGACGCAGCCGCCTGCCCGCTCGACACATGACGCAGCACGACCTTGTTGCCGAACAGACCGCGATCGTCGGCTGCCGAGCACCACGCGAAGTCGCGCACGCTGGCGTTTTCCGCGTCGGTCAACGACGAATCGACCACCACGCTGAACGCCGCTTCGCTCTCGACCAGATCGCGCAGGATGTAGCTGCGGAACAGCAGATCGCCGTACGAGATGACCGTGTCGCCCGCGAGCTTGTCGACGGCGCAGGCGAGCGACGCGAGTTCGCCGGTTTGCGCATGACGTTCGTTGACGACCAGCTTGACGCCGGCCGTATCGATCGCATCGGCGCGATAACCGCCGACCACCGTGATGTCGTTGACGCCCTGCTTCTTGAACGCATCGACGAGCCAGCGCAGGAGCGGCTTGCCCGCGATCGGCAGCATGACTTTCGGACGATCTTCGGTGACCGCTTCGAGGCCCGCGCCGCGGCTTGCCGCCAGCACGACTGCCGCGCTTGCCGCGCGTCCACCCGACAGATAGCGGTCTTCGGCCTCCGAGTATTCGTCGGCATCTTGCAGACGGAAGATTTCGTTGACTGCCGCGATGCTGTCTTCGACGTTGACGAGCGTTTCGCTGCTGTGAATTTCTTTGGCGACCGCTTGCATCGCCGAGGTCGCCGCGCGGATCAGATGATTCGCCCAGATGATTGTGCTGATGCCAGCTTCGCGGAACACTTCGGTGGGGGTGCTGTAGTACTTGGTCGGCACAATCACGAGCGGCCCGCGGCCGGCCCATTCGCGCGCGAACTCGAGGATTTCGTCCGGCCGCGAGAGCTTGCTATGAATCAGGATCGCGTCGGCGCCTGCTTGCCGATAGGCTTCCGCGCGACGCAGCGCTTCATCCATGCCCCAGCCGGCGATGAGCGCTTCGACGCGGGCGACGATCGAGAAGTGCTCATCGGACTGCGAGTCTTTACCTGCTTTGATTTTGCCGCAGAACTCATCCATATCGGCGAGCGGCTGGCGTTCGCCATTGATGAAGCTATTGGTTTTCGGGAATTGCTTGTCTTCGATGCAGACGCCGGCGATGCCGCGCTGTTCGAGTTTGCGCACGAGGCGGCGCACGTTGTTGAAGTTACCGTAACCGGTATCGCCATCGAGGAGGATCGGCAGATCGCTGGCATCGGCCATGAATTCGAGGGTATCGACGACTTGCGTCCAGCTGGCTTCGTTGTTGTCGCGCACGCCGTATTGCGCGGAAATTGCGAGGCCCGAACCCCAGATTGCTTTGAAGCCCGCTTCGCGGACGATGCGGGCGGAGAGACCGTTGTGGGCCTCCATCATGAATTCGAGTTCATTGCTAATGAGCATTTGGCGCAGGCGCACGCTGCGGGAGGCGGTGATGAATGCAGGTTCGCGGGCGTTCATGTTTTTGCTTTGCTCCTGGTGACGGGCTATTGGTGTTTTTTTGCCCGGCTGGCGGCTTTGGAAAATGGCGACTATAGCTGAAATCGTTTTTATGCGTCTTTTTGCCCGTATTCGGCTTTTTGTTGTTGCCGTTAAGTGGAAAAATGTGCTGTTTTTTGCATTTCCCATGCAATGGGGGTTTGGGTTTTCTGGTTTTGGATTTGGTTGGCGTCTTGCGGTTTTATGAGGCTTTGCCTTGATGGGATTGAGTTGGTGGGTTTTTGTTTTGTCTTTTTGCCTTTGGCGATTTTGGTGGTTTTGAGGTTTTTTAATATCTGGTTTTATTCGCTTTCTGTACCAATTTTTATATTGGTTTATTAGCCCTGCCACTGGGGTGCTTGCCTGCTCGGCGCTTTTTTTCTGTGTGCCTGCGGTGGTGGCCTTTCCTTGTTTTGTTATTGGTCTATTAGCGTCGCCCCTGTGCGGGGCAGGCACTTACTTTCTTTGCCGCCGCAAAGAAAGTAAGCAAAGAAAGCGGCTTCACACCGCTAATTCTTAAGCGGGTCCCCTGGCTTGGAGGAGGTAGTGGAGCATCTGGAATCAGTGCTCTCGCACACTCCGCGCTGGTGACAAGGCAGTCATTCTTCCCGCCTCGCACTGCGTGCTCGCCGGAACGGTCCGCAAGGGAAAACCGCGGCTTCGTTTGCGCGCAGTCGGGGCCATCGGCTTCGCCTCGGCGAAACACTGAAGTTTGGGAGCGCGCGCCACTATGCCGGGCGAAACGTCGCCGCTGAAATCAGAGGGCGGCTTTGTGAATTACCGTCGAGTGCCGAAACCAACGGGCAGTTTGATGAAGTACCGCCACGGCGCGCGCAGCGCCGCCGGAAGTATGACTGCCTTGTCACAAGCGCGGAGTGTGCGAAGACACAGATTCCAGATGCTCCACTGCCTCCTCCAAGCCGGGGGACCCGCTTAAGAATTAGCGGTGTGAAGCCGCTTTCTTTGCTTACTTTCTTTGCGGCGGCAAAGAAAGTAAGTGCCTGCCCCGCACAGGGGCGACGCTAATAAACCAATAAGAAAGCAAGGAAAGGCCAACACCGCTGGCACACAACCAACAAGCGCCCCGCAAGGCAAAAACCCAAATCAACAGACAAATAAAAAAATAAAACAACGGGTTTCCCCTCCCTGCGGAGCAGTCGCTCCCGAGCCGTAAACACAGTCAGCGACAAGCCACTCGCTGCAAGCGACCAAAAGCGACCAAACCCGACCGACCACTTGCGAAAGCAAACCCCATCGCTATGACTCTGAACAAAAAACTAGCCTCAATGATCGCCGTCCTCTGGATCGGCTTGATCCTGATCGGCGGCTTCGGCGCATGGCAAAACCGCGCCTCCATGATTGCCGATCGCCGCGATCAACTCACCTCGCTGATCGACCAGGCGAACCACATCGTCAACCGCTATTACACGCTCGCGCAGCAACACACGATCACCGAGGAAGAAGCAAAAAAACAGGCGCTGGAAACGCTAGCCGCCATGCGCTATGGCAAAGACGGCTACATCTCCGTCAACGACTCGCAGCCCGTCATGCTGATGCATCCGATCAAGAAGGAAATGGTCGGCAAAAACTTCGCGCAGTTCACCGACCCGGCGGGTAACCATCTGTTCGTCGACATCGTCAACGCGGGCAATCGCGACGGCGGCGGCTTCGTCGACTATATGTGGGCCAAACCAGGCGGCGACCATCCCGTCGCGAAAACAAGCTACGCACTCCACTTCGCGCCGTGGGACTGGTATCTCGTCACCGGCATGTACATGGACGATGTGCAGAGCGCCTTCTACGCCAGTCTGCTGCGCTGGCTCGTCATCACCGTGACGCTCGGCGTGATCGCCTCGGCCGTCATGCTGCTGGTTCTGCGCAGTATCCGCCGCACGCTCGGCGGCGACCTGGAAGCGGCCGTCGAGGCAGCCCAACTCATGGCACGCGGCAACCTCGCCACGCGCGTGCCGGTTCGTCAGGAAGACACCGGCAGTCTGCTGCACGCACTCCACACCATGCAGACCGGTCTCGTCGATACGGTTTCGCGCGTGCGTCAGGGCACCGAAAACATCAATATCGGCGCGACCGAAATCGCCGCCGGCAACACGGATCTCTCGCAACGCACCGAAGAACAGGCAGCGGCGCTCGTCGAAACCGCGTCGAGCATGGATCAGATGACGGTCAACGTGAAGCAGAACGCGGACAGCGCGCAGCAAGCAGCGCAACTCGCCGGTCAAGCCGCGGATGTGGCCACGCGCGGCAGCCGCGTGGTCGACGACGTGGTCCGCACGATGGGCGAAATCACCAGCAGCTCGCGGCAGATCGGCGACATCATCGGCGTGATCGACGGCATCGCGTTCCAGACCAACATCCTCGCGCTCAACGCTGCCGTCGAAGCGGCCCGCGCGGGCGAACAGGGGCGCGGCTTCGCCGTCGTCGCCGCGGAAGTGCGCAGCCTCGCGCAACGCTCGGCCACGGCCGCCAAGGAAATCAAGGCGCTGATCGAAACGTCTACCGGTACCGTCGAAGCGGGCGCGTCGCTCGTCGCCAACGCCGGTTCGACCATGAGCGAGATCGTGCAATCGGTGCGCCGCGTCAATGAAATCCTCGAAGAGATCAGCAACGCATCGCGCGAACAAAGCGCGGGTATCGAGCAGGTCAATCGCGCGGTCGGCGAAATGGATCAGGTCACGCAACAGAATGCGGCGCTCGTCGAGCAAGCCGCCGCCGCGGCCCATTCGCTGAAAGATCAGGTGGGCGTGCTGCGCGAGGCGATTTCGAGTTTCGCTCTGCCGGCCTGAGGCTCAGTCTCCAAAGCGCGGCGCAGCACACAAAAAAGAAGGCGCTCAACAGGCAGAGAGCGTCTCTTAACACGCCGCGTCGGAATCGACGCATTAATCGAACGAACCAGCCGCGCGGATTTTTAAATCGCGCGGTTTTTTTGTTTTTCGCGCCCCCCATGAAGCGCCCGCTTTTCAGCAGACGCTCACCACGCTTATCACACCCATGACCGCAACCAGGTTAAGCCGAATTTGGCATTGCCGAATTCGGCTAAAGGCGTTTTCATCGGAACCCGCCGCTTCCGATAATGGCCGCTTTCAAACGCGCGCCTCGCGGCAAGCTCCGCCGGAGAGCATCCCGAGCGCCGTCCCATCAAGGCTCGCCGTCATGCTGCTACACCTCCTTTACCTGCTCGCCATCGTCGCCGAAGCCATGTCCGGCGCGCTGATGGGCATGCGCCGCGGCATGGATCGCTTCGGCCTGTGTCTCGTCGGCACTGTCACCGCGCTCGGCGGCGGCACGGTGCGCGATGTGTTGCTCGGCCACTATCCGCTTGCATGGGTCTCGCATCCAGATTACGTTCTGATTACAATCGGGGCGGCAGCAATCGCCGCGGCAGGCGCGAAGTGGCTACGCAACTGGCAACGGCTGTTCGTCACGGTCGACGCGATCGGCCTGATCGCCTTCGCGATCATCGGCTGCGACGTCGCGGCGACTGTGGACGTGAGCCCGGCGATCGTCGTGCTGGCCGGCGCGATCACCGGCGTATCCGGCGGCATGCTGCGCGACGTGCTGTGCAATCAGGTGCCGCTCGTGTTGCGCAAGGAGTTGTACGCCAGCATCGCGCTTGGCGCCGGCGCGCTGTACGTGGCTTTGCAAGCCTGCAACGTGGCGCCGGAGCCGGCCTCGGTCATCGTGCTGGCAGGCGGCTTCGCGGTACGCATGCTGGCGGTGCGGTTTCGTTGGCAACTCAAGGTATTCACCACCGCCGATTCGGGCGGTACAGGCTAATCCCGCCGCACGCCACACGCGTGCGGCTTTCGCTCAAGGAGCACGCTCGACAGTCACGCGTGACGGGCCGCCGGCTTCGCCGGTTTGCCTCGCCGCGCACTGCTGTTCGTATCCGCACCCATGATCCAGAAGAAGAAACTGCAGTCGCACGATCCGTACGTGCCCGTCGCGAAGAACCATTTGCTGAGCGCGCGCCTGCCGATGTGGCGCTCGAAACTCGTCATCCTGCTGGTGTTCGGCGCCTTCGCGTCACTGGCGGCCCGCGCGTTCTGGGTGCAGGTGGTGAATCAGGACTTCTACGTCGATCAGGGGCAAAAGCGTTATCAGCGAACCATTGAACTCGATGCGACACGCGGGCGGATCGTCGATCGCAATGGCTCGATGCTTGCTGTAAGCCTCGCGACCTACGAAATCTGGGCCACCCCGAAGCTGCTCGACGAAGCCGCCTTCCCGCCGCTCTCGAAGCTGCTCGACTTGCCGCTAACGGAAGTGCGCCGGCGGCTCACCGCCGACAAGACCTTCGTGCTGCTCAAACGCCAGGTGGACGCGGACACCGCGGATCACGTCGGCAAACTGGGGCTCGCCGGCATCACGCAAATCGCCGATTCGAAGCGCTTTTATCCGGAGGGCGAATCGGCGGCCCACGTGGTCGGCTTCACGGATATCGAGGACAACGGCCAGGAAGGCGTCGAACTCGCCGCCAACGAGCAGTTGCTCGGCGTGCCCGGCCAGCGCGAAGTGATCCGCGACCGTTTGGGCCGGGTCGTGTCCGAGACCGGGCCGCTGGTGCCCGCGCAGAACGGCGAAACCATCCACCTGACAATCGACCGGCGGATTCAACAGCTCGCGTATGCGCAGCTGAAAGCGGCGATCGCCAAACACCACGCCGAAGCCGGCAGCGTGGTCGTGCTCGATGCCCGTAATGGCGAGATCCTGGCGCTGGCCAATTATCCGAGCTTCGATCCGAACGACCGCGCCCGGCTGACCGGGCGGCAACTGCGCAATCGCGCGGTGGTCGACACCTTCGAGCCCGGCTCGACAATCAAGCCGGTGGTGGTCGCGCTGTCGATCGATCAGGGCAAGGTGCGGCCGCAAAGCATCATCGATACGGCGCCGGGCTGGTACAGGATCGGCCCGGCGGTGATTCACGACACGTCGAATCACGGCGCGATGACCGTCGCCGAAGCGGTGCAGAAGTCGAGCAACATCGCACTCGCCAAGCTCGCGCTGAATCTGCCCGCCGAAACGATCTGGACCAAGTATCGGGAATACGGGCTCGGGCTCCGACCCGATCTGACCTTTCCGGGCGTCGCGTCGGGCAAGGTGCGCCCGTACAAACGCTGGCGTCCGATCGAACAGGCGACCATGGCGTATGGCTATGGCCTGTCGGCATCGCTGCTGCAGATTGCCCAGGTCTACACGGCATACGCCGGCGACGGCACCATGCATCACGTGAGTTTGTTGCGGGATCCGGCGAGCGCCGCAAGCAGCGCCACCGCCGGTAGCACGGCGGCCGATGCGCCGGTGGCCGCGCGCAAGAGCCAGACGGTCACGACGCCCGCCACCGCGCGCGCGATCCGCTCGATGCTGGAAATGGCCACAGGCCCCGGCGGCACGGGACGCGCAGCGGCAGTGGAAGGCTACCGGATCGGCGGCAAAACCGGCACTGCACGCAAACAGGTCGGCGCGAGCTACGCGAAAAACCGCTACCGTGCATTGTTTATCGGCATGGCGCCGATGAGCGACCCGCGCCTGATCGTCGCGGTGATGATCGACGATCCGGCCGGCAAGGCGTTCTACGGCGGGACCGTGGCCGGGCCGGTGTTCGGCGCGGTGACGGGCGGTGCATTGCAGTTGTTGGGCGTGCCGCCGGATGCGTAACTGGCGGACGTCGAGGCGGACATCGCGAATGCAATGCACGCCGCATGCCCCCTCTCCTCCGCTCAGCCTCTTCAGCCTTCCTCAGGAGGTTTCATTGGGCGGCGTTCTGCAAGCCTTGCTAGACTAGCCCTCGCGTTGGACGATCTGGCATCCGGCGCCCCGTTGCGCATCGGTCGCCACGAGAGCGATCGGCGCATTCCCCCGCAAGCAAGCTAAGGAACAGCCATACCGAATCGTGCTTTGACGACCGCTGCAGGTACGCCGGTCGGCGATAACCAGAACTCGGAAACCGTCGGCCCGCGCGGCCCGATCACGCTGCAGGACTTCTGGCTGATCGAAAAACTCGCGCATTTCGACCGCGAAGTCATTCCCGAGCGCCGCGTGCATGCGAAAGGCTCGGGCGCATTCGGCACGCTCACCATCACGCACGACATCACGCGGTACAGCAAAGCCAAAGTCTTCGAAGTTGGCAAGGTCACGCCTGCTTTCCTGCGCTTTTCGACCGTCGCGGGCGAGCGTGGCGCGGCCGACGCTGAGCGCGACGTGCGCGGTTTCGCCATCAAGCTCTATACCGAGGAAGGCAACTGGGATGTGGTCGGCAACAATACGCCGGTGTTCTTCATTCGCGATCCACTGAAATTCCCCGATTTCATTCACACGCAAAAGCGCAATCCAAAAACCAATCTGCGCGACGCCACTATGGTGTGGGATTTCTGGTCGCGCAATCCAGAATCGCTGCATCAGGTCACGATCCTGATGAGCGATCGCGGCATCCCGCAGAATTACCGGCAGATGAACGGTTACGGCTCGCACACGTACTCGTTCATTAACGCGCAGAACGAACGCTTCTACGTGAAGTTCCACTTCAAGTCGAAACAGGGCATCGCCACCTACACGAATGCAGAGGCGACTGAACTGATCGGCCGCGATCGCAAAAGCGCGCAACGCGATCTGTTCGAGCAGCCGCGACGGCGCGATGCGTGCGGACGGCAATCTCGGCAGTATGCCGAACTATGAGCCGAATCGTTTTGGGGCCTTTCCGCAGGACCCTTCGGTCAACGAGCCGCCGCTTGCAGTGGAAGGCGCGATCGAGCGCTACAACCATCGCGAGGACGACCACTACTACAGCCATCCGCGCGCGTTGTACAAGTTGTTCGATGCAGCCCAGTACGAGCGCTTCTTCCGGAACATCGCTGAAGCCATGGCGGGCGTGCCGAAAGATATCGTCGAGCGGCAATTGGCGCTGTTCGAAAAGGTCGACCCGAGTTACGCCGAAGGTGTGAAGAAAGAGCTCAGTAAAGCAGGTCTCACTTCGGAAACGGCACTGTCTTAAGCGCCTCGCTTTTCAACGCGCCCTGCCGGTTGCGCACGCAACCGGTTGAAGGCGCGCGGCATGCCTGACCAGCGACTCGCCCCGCGCCGCCCTGGAAGCTATTAACGTTGCACGTTATCGCTGGCCGCTTTCGCAATCGCCTCGACGCGATTGCGGCCATTGCGTTTGGCCTGGTACATCGCGCGATCGGCTTCATCCATCATCGCCCGGCCAAGCGTGGTCGCATCCGCCGGCGCGCCGCTTATCGTGCGCGCCGCCACGCCTATCGACACGGTCAACGCGATCCGCTCGCCGTGGTCGTCCTGCAAATCCAGTTTTTCGACCGCCAGCCGAACGCGCTCGGCGACCGTCAGCGCGTCGCCTCGATCGCCTTGCAGCAGCGCCGCGAACTCCTCGCCGCCGTAGCGCGCCACGGTATCGCCAAGACGCACCTGCTGCCGCACACACGCTGCCACTGCCGCCAACGCGCGGTCACCGGTCTGGTGGCCGTAGGTGTCGTTGATACGCTTGAAGGAGTCGATATCGATGAACAGGCAGGCGACCGGCACCGCATAGCGCGCTGCGCGCGTGATCTCCTCGCGCAGCCGCTCGTCGAAGTAACGGCGATTGGCGAGGCCGGTCAGCGCATCGGTCATGCCGAGTTGCTTGAGACGCTCGCGATGCGCGACATTGTCGAGACTTGCCGTGACGATGCTTGCAAAGCGTTCCAGAATGTCCGTGGCCATGCCCTCGCCGAAACGCGCGGGGTCGTCACTACCGAGGCAAAGATAGCCGCTGATTGTGTCGCCGGCGGCAAGCGGCAGCACGATCGCGCTCGCCGGCAAGTCATCTTCACCGAAGAATGCGCTGCGTGTGGGTTCGTCCAGTTCGCGCACCTGACCCAACCACGGCTGGCCCGCGCCGCACAGACGCTGCGCGGCGAGTCCCCCTTCGCGCGACGTTTTAAGACTAGCCTGGCCGAGGACCTCCAAGGCGCCCGGCTCGAGCAGTTCGAGCAGCATCGGCGCGCGGTCGTCGAGCCATAGCGTGACGCTCGCCAGCGAGAATTCTTGCGGCAGA
Source organism: Paraburkholderia sp. IMGN_8 (assembly GCF_038050405.1). Taxonomy (NCBI): domain Bacteria; kingdom Pseudomonadati; phylum Pseudomonadota; class Betaproteobacteria; order Burkholderiales; family Burkholderiaceae; genus Paraburkholderia; species Paraburkholderia sp. IMGN_8. The sequence continues at coordinate 2,608,813 of NZ_CP150901.1, forward strand.
TGGCTGAACAGCGTATCGAGAAACGACGCGAAATCCTGCGCGCCGATCAACCGCAATTCGACGCTCTGGAAACGGCGCAGCGTGCGCTCGTTGTGCTGCACGGTATCGACGAGCGCGCGCAGGCGATCGGAAAGCGGCGATTGGGCGAGATTTGTCACGTTATCAGCGATGCGCCCGGAGGCGAGGCGGGGTCAGCGGCCCCAACCACCGTAATAACGGCCGAATTTGCCGGGTCTTGAGGGTAGGATCGCCACCGACGTCCTCGCAGCGGGCCAGGCGTTTCAGCAATCGCTTCATTCGAAGCGTCGCAGCGCTTTTACATGCGATCTTAAGTTTGGCTTAATTCTTACCTGTAACTATGGCACCCAACATCCCCTGTTGAGCCGCCAAAACATCGGCGGCGTTTTTTTCTCCGGGGTGTCGCCGACGCGCCGAAAGATCGCATGCCTGCGAAGAAGGAGTCAAACAATGGTTGAAGACACGGTATTCGAGCATCTGCGCGCCATGCCCGGCAACGACTGGGTACGTCAGATCCACTCGTGCAAGGTCTCGGACCCATTGCAGCACCCTTGGGGACGCTCGTACAGGCTCGTCGAATGGACCATGAAACACACGCCAGAATCGAGTCGCCGCGTGGTGCCCGCGGAAAGCACGCCACTTGAAATCGCTCAGGCGGTCGTATCGCACATTCCGGGGCGCCGGTTTTGCCAGCAAGGCGACGAGTAGCCCCGCACTCGCCCATTCAGTTTTTCGCGCGTTTGGCCAGTTCTTCGCGATACAGCGCGAACTCCTCCGCCACCGCTTTCGCGACGCTCGGCCGTTGCATCAACCGCTTGTAGTAATCAGCGACCGCCGGCCATTGCGACAGATCGATGCCGCCGTAAGACGCCCAGTTCAGCACGGTGACCAGATAGGCGTCGCCCACGCTGAAAGCGTCGAGCAGGTACTCGTTTTGCGCGACATGATTCTGCAGGACACCTAGCCGCAATGCGGCCTTGTCGCGCGCATAACGCTTCACATCCTCCGGCGCGTGCTCATCGAGCAGCGGAACGAACACCGCCTTGTGCAATTCCGTACTGATAAAACCCAGCCATTGTTGCAACCGCGCGCGCTGCGGCGTGCCCGCGGCCGGCGCGAGCCGCGCGGCCGGAAAACGGTCGGCCACGTACGGCAGGATCGCCGTGTTTTCGCTCAACAGCCAGCCTTCATCGGTACGCAGCACCGGCACCTGCCCGAGCGGGCTGATCGGATAGAAGTCGGAACCGTCAGACAGCTGCTTCGATTTCGTATCGACCTGAATGAATCCGGCCTGTGCCCCTGTCTCATACAACGAGATCCGGGTAGCCATCGAACAAGCAAGTGGAGAGAAGTACAGATCCATGAGTCAACTCCCTGTGGTTAGTGTTTTTGTACTATATTGCATATAAATCACTTTTTCCATAATTTTTATGCCGACCAGTACAAAAAAAGAACTGCGTCCACGTGGACGCCCTCGGGCCTATGATTCCGACCAGGCGCTCGCCGATGCGAGAAACGTGTTCTGGCGCAGCGGCTATGCGGGCACCTCTCTGGATCAATTGAGCGCCGCGACCGGCATGAACCGGCCGAGCCTGTACGGGGCATTCGGCGACAAACACGCGTTATATCTGACGACGCTCGAGCGCTATATCGAGGCCGGCCGCCTCGCGATGGTTGACGCGCTCGGCGAAGATCTGCCATTGCCGCAAGCACTGCTGCGCGTTTATGACGGCGCGCTCGCGTGGTATTTGCCGGCGGGCAGCGATCAGCTCGGCTGCTTCATGATCGGCACGGCCGCGGTCGAAGCGGTGGATGACGCCGAGGTACGCGCTGCACTTGCCGAAGGACTGCGGACCTACGACAAGACCTTCGAGAAGCGCTTCAAGCTGGCACAGATCCAAGGCGAACTGCAAGCGGATGCCGAACCTGCGCTGCTCGCGAAGATCGCGTCAGCGATTCTGCACAGCCTCGCGCTGCGCGCCCGCGCGGGCGATTCGCGCGCGTCGCTGCGGGCGACAGCCGTCGCGGGTGTGGCGCTGATATGCGGCGGCGCGGGAGAATCGCCTGCGTCGGCGGGCAAAGCCGCAGCGAAGAGGCGCGCCGGGTAAGGGTGGCGCCGGCGAAAAACGGATGCGTTAGAAATTAACCGGGCGTTGTGGTCGAATCAAAATACGCCAATGCGTCGTCCAGACGATCGTTGCCCCAAAACATTTCATCGCCGGCAAAGAACGTCGGCGCGCCGAAGATGCCTTTGGCCGCGGCCGCTGCCGTCTGTTCGCGCAGGCGCAATTTGTTGGCGTCGCTTTGCGCGTCGGCGATGATCTGCTGCGCGGGCAAACCCAATTCGCCGAGCGCCTCGCTCACCACTTCGATTGAGCCTATATCGCGGTCGAGTGCGAAATTCAGTTGCATGATGTTGCGGCAGTACGCGGCTATCCAGCGTTGGTCCGCGCCAAGCAGCGCCACGCGCGTCGCCAGCAACGCGGTACGTGGAAAAGTCGTCGGGCGCGTCCATGCGAGGCCGTATTTGCGGCACTGCCGTTCCATGTCTTTCCACACGTAGGCACCCTTCTCCTTCTGCAACACGAACGGCGAGTTGGCGAAACCGAGAGCTCGGAGGATCGGTCCGAGCAAAAAGGGACGCTGCCGAAGTCGAACCAGAACTCGATTTCGGACGCACCGGCATTCACGGAAGACAACACAGCGTCATTCATTTTCGCCTCTCTGATTCCTACGCAGCGCGATATCGCGTTCAATAGTTCGGGATGCTCTTCATTCAGTATTGCAATGCGCTTTTTGCAATGGTTAACAGTCGCAGGAAATTATTCTGCCTATGATGGCCCATCCGCCCACCACGTTTATGGTTGTGCCATGAGCTATCCGTATGACGTCCTGATTGCCACGTGTCTGTTCATCATCGTCATCTCCACGACGATCATGCTCGCGCTTTCCTGAACCTCTATCGCGCTCCGCCCGTCCCGAGGGATTGCAAGCGCTCGAGCACCGCGTACGCGTTTCCGTAAAAAGACGGGATATACTGTACATATATACAGTATTTTCGTCTGACTAATGCGCCTTCCCTCTTTTGACCCGCCGACGCTCGCCGAACTGCGCGCCTGGTGGCGCACCCGCGACGAGCAGGCCGTCCAGCGGCTGATTCTCGAGGTCCAGCGCCAGCGGCTCACGCTGCTGGAGTTGCGCAACCTGATCGACGCCGGCGTCCAGCAGGCACGCGCGACGGATCGCGCATTGGTCGAACGCGGCGAACCGCTGATGACGCTGCGCATACGGATCGCACAGGAAGTGCTGCGCGTCGGCGACATCGACGATACGCGACAGATGAGCCGTGCCGAACAGGAGCGGCTGGCCGTCCGCACGCAAGGCCAGATGGAGTACGCGCGAGAAGGCCGCTTGAGACGGCAGCGCCGAAACATCTAGCTGCATCGCAGGCCGCATAAAACGGGCTGGCGCGCGGCTGGATCAGAACGACAGAGTCAGCGCGTTTGCGTCGCTACGCGCAGCCCGAGCGAAATGAACAGCACGCCGATGATCTTGTTCTGCCAGCGGCTAAGCCACGTCAAGCGTTTGACGAGTTTGCCCAACGGACGAATGGTCAACACGATGAGCGTTGTATAAATCGCGCTCATGCCAACGAAGATCAGTCCGAGCGTCGCGAACTGCAGGAATGAAGAACCATGCTCGGGATGGACGAACTGCGGCAGGAACGCGAGGAAAAACAGCGCCGTCTTGGGGTTCAACACTTCAGCGGGAATCGCCTGAAAAAAGGCTTTGGAAGCCGACACGGGCGCGACTGCCGGCATATGCGTGCCCGCCTGCTTTTCGCGCAACGCGCGAATGCCCAGATAGACGAGGTACGCGGCGCCGACGAATTTGACGGCATTGAAGGCGAGTGCGGAAGTCATCAACAGCGCCGACAGTCCGACCGATGCGCCTAGCGCATGAATGAAATCGCCAACCGCAACGCCAAGGCCGGTGAGAATGCCCGCCTTTCGACCGCCATGCACGGTGCGCGTCAAAACCAGCAGTACTGCTGGACCGGGAATCAGAAACAGCCCTAGTACGACGGCAACGAACGTCCCTAGTGTTGAAAGATCAAGCATGTCGTCTCCTTGGTGACGCGCTGTCTTCCGATGACTTCAGATGACAATCTGGACGCGCGTTCAGCCAATGATTGTAGACGAACACATGAAGTTTGGATTTGCGCGGCGCGCGAACGTGTTGGGACGTCTCTTACGATTATGCGTGGAGACTGTGAAGACACCGCGAGGAAACCGTCACGCGCGCCGGTGTGTGCGCAATGTGCAAAAAGCGGGGAAAGCGTGACGAACCACCAGATGAGGAGTCTGGTTTCGCCCCAGCCGGGAGCTCGATTCGCCACGTCCATGATTATGCTGCGAGCAGTGTTCTACGTCACTGCGTCACTTCGCAAGAGACCGTTACCGAATCAGCGAGAATCGCGGCGAGGCGGCCTTGCATGGGTGATACGCCGCCTATGTATTGCCTATCCGTTACCATTGCGGATACAGGAGCGTGTGCGTCCTGGATTTTTTCATCAACCGAAGTCTTTGCCTTGCCCACTTATACATTGCCTGCGGCGCTGACCGCGGAACTCGAGATTCGCAAGAGCCGTTTTATTGCGCATGCGATACCGGTCGCCGACCGCGACGCCGCGATGGCCGAATTGCGTCGCCTGCGCGAGGAGCATCCTGCCGCGACGCATGTGTGCTGGGCGTTGCTGGCGGGCGGCCAGTCAGGCATGTCCGACGATGGCGAGCCGTCCGGGACGGCAGGCAGACCGATTCTCGAAGTATTGCGGCACCATGATCTGGACGGCGTGCTGGCGGCCGTCGTGAGGTATTACGGTGGAGTGAAACTGGGCGCCGGCGGGTTAGTGCGGGCTTATACCGATGCTATCGCTTCGGCTTTGCTGGATGCACCGAGGGTGGAGCGGGTTGCGCAGGTTATGCTGACCGTCGAGGTTGGGTATGGCGATGAGGCGAAAGTACGGAGATGGATCGAGGCTCAAGGGTATGGGTTGGTGGAGAGTGTTTATGGGATGTTAGTGCGGGTGACTGTACGGTTGCCGGTTAATGCCGTTGATGACGCTCGGCGGGAGTTGGTGGATATGACTCAGGGGAAAGCTGGGTTTTTTTGATTTTTTTTTGCCTACGCGGCGCTTTTGGCTGTACGCCTATGGTGTTGGCCTTTCCTTGATTTCTTAGTGGTCTATTAGCGTCGCCCCTGTGCGGGGCAGGCACTTACTTTCTTTGCCGCCGCAAAGAAAGTAAGCAAAGAAAGCCGCTTCACACCGCTAATTCTTAAGCGGGTCCCGCGGCTTGGAGGAGGCAGTGGAGCATCTGGAATCGGTGCCCTCGCACATTCGGCGTGAGTGACAAGGCAGTCATACTTCCGGCGACGCTGCGCGCGCCGCAGCGGTACTTCCCAACACCGATTGAACGTATGCGCTTCCCGCATCATTCTTTCCGCCTCGCACTGCATGCTCGCCGGAACGGTCTGCAAGCGAAACCAGGGGCTTCGTTTTGGTTTGGCGGGGGCCATCGGCTTCGCCTCGGCGACGCGCCGAGGCGGTTTGCGGAAAAGTGACGCCCGGCGGTAATTCGGCGAGATGCAGAGGCTGCTGCGGTATTGAGAAAGGTACGCGCCGATCGCTACAGATCCACGCAAATGCGGGCCACCTTACCAGGCAAAACGTTGACGCGAAAATGGCAGATGGTTTTGTGAAGTACCGCGTCGGCGCGCGCAGCGCCGCCGGAAGTATGACTGCCTTGTCACTCACGCCGAATGTGCGAGAACACCGATTCCAGATGCTCCACTGCCTCCTCCAAGCTAGGGGACCCGCTTAAGGGTTAGCGGTGTGAAGCCGCTTTCTTTGCTTACTTTCTTTGCGGCGGCAAAGAAAGTAAGTGCCTGCCCCGCACAGGGGCGAAGCTAATAGACCACTAACAAATCAAGGAAAGGCCAACCCCGCAGGCACACAGAGCATAAGCGCCGCGAAGGCAAACAAGATCAAGGAAAACCCACCACCGCAGGCACACAGACAAAAAGCGCCGAGCATGCAAACAAAGCAAGGCACATTGAAAATCCTCACCCTTAGGCCACGCCAAGAAATTTCACGACAGCGCCTCACTGTTACCATGCTGTCCTGTACAGCGATATCACATGCCCGTATGGGTTCACGAAAGCGCCGAGGAGGCTCCGCGAACCCGGCTCGCATGCGTTATCTCACCCTATGACCGGCCGCCGTTTTCGAATACGCGTCAATTTAAAAGGCACCTCCTCTGAAATCGACTGCCGCTTTTTCCCGCACAGCGTCTGAGTCGCCGCACCAGAGCCTATCTCTGCTGCAATCGCTCAGCCCCACTCGTCCGCCCCTGAGATCCACTGTGCTCAAGGGCTGCGGCGCCGTCGCACTGCCGTTGATGCTGTCCGCATGTTCATGGTCGTGGTTCGGCCTGAATAGCCCGCCACGCGCGGCGGTCCACCCAACAGGCTGGCTCAGCGTCGCCCCGGCCCGCGACTTCGCCTACGTGCCGGCGAGCAGCGGGCGCGTATCGCCGAATCGGATCGAAAACACGGCGATGACCGGCATCGTGCTAAAAAACGATATCAATGAAGCGGTACGCAACGGTATCGTGAGCCGCTTGCAGATCGCCGGCTTTCACCTCACCGAAGGCAAAAAGATACTGAGCGGCAGCATCGAGGATTTCACCGTGGACGACGCACGTTCGCCGGCGTTCTGGACACTGAAAATGCGCTACGTCGTCACCGATGCCACTACCCGGAAGGTTGTGTTTTCGACCACTAAAACGGTCCGGCAGAAGTCACCCAAGTTCACCAGCAATACCATTGCTATCGAGGACACGGTCAAGCTGAGCGTCGATGCCTTGATCGGCGATCCGGGTTTCGTCAAATCGGTGAATTGAACAGACAGGCCAAATCGGTACGACCCGGCATTTCGCTACAATCGGATAAACGTGCGCCGGGTGCCCGCCGCCTCGCACGTCCGATCATCCCCTTTTCGTGCGAGCCGTCATGTCACTCACCGCCTGGCTGTTCTTTCTGCCTGCCTGCTTCGCGATCAATCTCGCGCCTGGCCCGAACAATCTGCTATCGATCAATGTCGCCGCGCAGCACGGTTTCATGACGGCATTCCTGGGCGGCACCGGCCGGCTCGTCGCGTTCGCGCTGATGCTGGTGCTGGCCGCGACCGGTCTCGCCGTCGTGCTGCACGCATCCGAATGGTTTTTTCTCGTGATCAAACTGGCTGGCGCCGCCTATCTGATCTGGCTGGCGATCCAGTTATGGCGCAGCGACGCCCCCGCCATCGATACGATGCAGCAGGACGATGCGTCGCTATGGCGGATCGCGCGGCAGGAGTGCCTGGTGGCCGCAGGCAATCCGAAGGCAATTCTGGTCTTCACCGCGTTTTTGCCGCAGTTCGTCGATATCGCCAAGCCGATGCTGCCGCAGTTCACCGTGCTGGGTGCGAGCTTTCTGGTGCTCGAATGGGTGGCTATCGCGCTTTACTCCTGGGCTGGCATGCACCTCGGGAAATGGCTGGTTCGCGCGAAAGTTCGCCGCTGGTTCAACCGCTGCTGCGGGGCGTTTCTGGCAGCGATCGGAGTGAGCTTTCTGCTGGTACGACGCACATAGCACGCGCGAAAAGAAAAATACTAAGGTTACCAAACGATCTGCCTGGCGACACCCCGGCGAGGCGCGCATTGCCATGCAATGCAGCCGCTTCCTGAAACACGTCCGGTCAGTCGGCCACATCGGTGCATGCATAAACGATAGCTTATGCTCGACCCGAGAAACTTTAACTATCATCAATCCATCTCCCCCCCTATTCTCGAACAATGACCCGCCGACGCGGCATGGCGATGCGCGGCAACGGGCAAGCGACTTCTCATAGTCACAGGGGCGACATCATGAAGATCTGTATCTTCGGCGCAGGAGCGATTGGTGGTTTGATGGGCGTGCAACTGGCTCGCGCGGGTGCGGACGTGAGCTTCGTCGCGCGCGGCGCGCATCTCGCGGCGATGCGCGAACACGGCGCGCGCCTGCAGATGGACGGCGAGACTTTCAGCGCGCCGGTGCGCTGCACGTCCGACCCGCGCGAACTCGGCGCGCAGGACTTCGTCATCATCACGCTGAAGGCGCACTCGCTGCCCGGCGTGGTCGACGCAATGCAGCCGCTGCTCGGCAAGCACACGGCGATCGTCACGGGCGTCAACGGCATTCCCTACTGGTACTTCTATCAGCATGGCGGCAAATTCGCCGGCACGCGTCTCGCCAGCATCGATCCGGACGGCAGCCAATGGACGAAACTCGGCCCCGAACGCGCGATCGGCTGTGTGCTCTATCCTGCCGCGGAAATCGTCGAGCCGGGCGTCATCAAACACGTGTACGGCAAGAAATTCCCGATCGGCGAGCCGAGCGGCGAGCGCACGCCGCGTATTCAGCAGTTGCATGAGATCATGCAGGCGGCGGGTTTCGATGCACCCATCCGCGACAATATCCGCGATGAAATCTGGCTCAAGCTGTGGGGCAACCTGTGCTTCAATCCGATCAGCGCGTTGACGCACGCCACGCTCGACGTGCTCACCAGCGATCCCGGCACGCGCGCGGTATCACGCACGATGATGCTTGAAGCCAAACGCATCGCGGATCAATTCGGCGTGCACTTTCGCGTCGATGTGGAAAAACGGATCGACGGTGCGGGCGCGGTCGGCGCACATAAGACCTCGACGCTGGTCGATCTGGAAAACAGACGTCCGATGGAAATCGATCCGTTGCTGACGGTGGTCCAGGAAATGGGCCGCCTCGTTGCCGAACCGACGCCGTCCATCGACGTCGTGCTCGCTCTGGTCAAGCTGCGCGAGCGGATGGCATTGCAGGGCGCTTGAGATTGACCGCTTCTTTGCGACGATAGGCGGGATGTGAGGGATACGCGGGAAGAAAGGATCGAACGCCAGGGCGTTCGATCCTTTTTTAACATCGCTATTGATCGATCGCGAGCCACACCGCCTTCGGCTCGGTGAAGTTTTCAATCGCGACGTCGCCGTGCTCGCGGCCGAAGCCCGAGTCGCCGGAGCCGCCCCACGGCAAGCGCACGTCGGTATAGCCGTAAGTGTTGATCCACACCGTCCCCGCCCGCAAGTCACGCGCGACGCGATGCACACGGCCGATGTCCGCGCTCCAGACACCCGCCGCGAGGCTGTACAGCGTGCCGTTTGCGATACGCACCGCGTCGGCTTCGTCGTCAAAGCGGATCACACTCGCCACCGGCCCGAAGATCTCCTCTTGCGAAATGCGCATTTCGTGCTCGACGTTGGCGAACACCGTCGGTTCGACGAAGAAGCCGCGCTCCCCTACTCGCGCGCCGCCGGTCACGAGCGAGGCCCCTTCGGCCCGGCCGGTTTCGACATAACCGAGCACGGTCTTCATCTGCGCGGCCGAAATGAGCGGCCCCATCGAGGTCTCACGTTCCGCCGGATCGCCGACCTTGATCGACTTCGCACGCGCCGCCAGGCGCTCGACGACCTCGTCGTACACATCGCGATGCGCGAGAATGCGCGAACCCGCCGAACACACCTGGCCAGTGTTGAAGAAAATCCCCGACGCCGCCGCCCGCACCGCATTGTCGAGATTCGCATCCGCAAAGATCAGGTTGGCCGACTTGCCGCCGAGTTCCAGCGTGACGCGCTTGAAGTTGCCGGCCGCGCCTTGCAGAATGCCGCGCCCCACCGAAGGCGAGCCGGTGAACGTCACCTTGTCGACGCCCGGATGTGCGACCAGCGCATCGCCGACCACACGCCCCTTGCCGGTGACGATATTCAGCACGCCCGGCGGCACGCCCGCTTCCAGCGCGAGTTCGCCGATGCGCAGCGCGGTGAGCGGCGTGATCTCGGCGGGTTTGACGATCACCGTGCAGCCGCACGCGAGCGCGGGCGCGATCTTCCACATGCCGATCATCATCGGGAAATTCCACGGCACGATCGCGGCGACCACGCCGACCGGTTCGCGCAGCGTGTAGGTCAGCGCATCGGGCCGTACCGGCACCACCTGGCCGTTGATCTTGTCGCACCAGCCTGCGTAGTATTCGAGCGTATCGATCGCCGCCGGAATGTCCTGGCGCATCACCGCGGAGATCGGCTTGCCGGCGTCGAGGCTTTCGAGCGCGGCGAGCTCTTCCAGATTCGCGCGCATCAGGCCGGCCATACGGGCGAGAATGCGGCCACGCTCGACCGCACGTAGCGCGTTCCACACTTTCAGCGCGGCGCGCGCCGCATGCACCGCGGTATCGACATCGGCAACGCTGCCTTGCGCGACCAAGGCGATCGGCTCTTCGGTGGCCGGGTTGATGTCGACGGAATATTCGCCGGTGCCGGGCGGCAAGCGCTTGCCGTCGATCAGCAAATCATGGCGCCTTAGGCCGGTTTCAGTTTCCATCATGAAGCTCCTCGAATGAGATGTAGCCTGGACCGAATGGCAGCGGACCCGCTGGGGCCAAGGCCAAGGCCGGTGCCTAGGGCCCGTGCAGTACCGCGCCGCCAGGCGACGCGGCCGGCGATGCGAATTCGTGCGTAGTGGACGGTGCCGCGCCTGCGGCGTTCGAAGGCGCGCCGGCGGGCATGGCGAACTGCGCCCAGGCTGCCGCGGCGTCAGGTCTGAGGGAGCGGTTGCGACGATGTACGAGCATTGTCGTCAGGTTCATTTCGGGAACCAGCGGCCGGCTCACTAGCGGCGCGCGAAGCGCGGGCCAATGTGCGTCGATGGGTAGAACGCCGATGCCGAGGCCCAGTTCGATCATGCGCAGCACGGCCGCCACATGTCCGGGTTCCTGCACCGGCCGCCGTTTCAAGCCATGCGCGCTGAAGGCCAGGTCGAGCGCGGCGCGCACACCCGCGTCGGCGTTCAACGTAACGAGCGCCCACTCCTGCAACGCGCTCCATGCGACGCTCGCATGCCGCGCAAGCGGATGCGTATGCGGCATGACCACGTGCAGCGGCGTCGTGAAAACCACTTGAGCGTGCAACAGGTCACCGGCCAGAGGTTCGGCCACCGACACCACCCCGAAGTCGACTTCGCCTTGCTCGACACTCGCGAGCACGCCGCTTTGCGGTTGATCCTTGACGGAGACGATCAACTCAGGAAAAGCCGCCGCACAACGCGCGAGCCCTTCCGCCACCCAACTCGACGACAACACCGGATTGCTCGCCAGGACCACCACGCCGGTGTGTCCGTCATACGCGGCGCGCCCTTCGCGCAGCGTCAGCTCGATTTCGTCGAGCAAGCGGCCAATGCGCCGCTCGAGGCTGGCGCCCACATGGGTCAGTTCTACCTGGCGTGTGGTGCGGTCGAACAGTTTCAACTCGACGGTGTCTTCGAGTTCGCGCACGCAGCGGCTCACCGCCGATTGCGTCAGATCGAACTCGCGGGCCGCGCGCGTGAAGCTCCGTTCGCGCGCGACCGCGACAAACACCTTGAGTTGCTGCAGCGAAACGTTCATAACGTAGCTGCCGGGTGTGGGCGACTCGCTCTACTCACCCGTCTGCTCCGGCCAGTGACTGAGCGGCGAGCTCTTGCTGCCCGAAACAGCCAGCACGCCTTGAGGCTCATTATGCGACTCGATCCAGCGCGAACGCATTGGCGCGAGAATGAACTTCGCCGAGATGCCCGCCGCAATCGTCACGACCGCGGAGACGATAAAGACGAGGCTCCAGCCGCCAGTGGCCGACAACACCGAAGCAATCGGCACCAGCAACGAAGCCGTGCCCTTCGCGGTGTACAAGGTGCCCGCATTGGCCGCTGCATATTTGCTGCCGAAGGTATCGGCGCAGATCGCGGGAAAGATCGAGAAGATTTCGCCCCAGAACAGGAATATCAGCGCCGCGAAAGTCATGAACGCATACGGATTGGTGCCGTATCGCATCAGGCCGAGCAACGCGACGCCCTCGCCGATGAAGATCACGAACATGGTGTTTTCGCGGCCGAGCTTGTCGGAGATAAAGCCGCACAGCGGGCGCGTAAAACCGTTGCAGATATTGTCGATCGAGAGCGTCATCGTGAGCAGCGGCAAGGTCATGCCGAACATCGTCATCGGGATGCGCGCAAGTCCCCAGTCTTTCGCGATCGGTCCGATTTGCGCGGTCGCCATCAGGCCGCCGGCCGCCACTGCGACGAACGACACGTAGATCACCCAGAACACCGGCGTCCTGATCATCTGGCCCGGCGTGTAATCGACCTTGGTCACCGCGAATTTCTTTTTGGGCGCAGGAGCCTGGCGCAAATTCGGCTTCTTCAACATCAGCGCGAGCAGGAGAATGGATACGCCTTGCAGGATGCCGAAGAAGAAGAAAGTGTGCTCATAACCCGAGCGCGTAATCATATTGGCGATTGGAATCACCGTCACTGCCGCGCCGGCGCCGAAGCCGGCGGCGGTCAAACCCGCAGCGAGACCACGGCGATCGGGAAACCACTTCAATGCATTGCCGACGCAAGTGCCGTACACACCGCCCGCGCCGATCCCCGCGATGACCGCCGACACATACAGCATCGGCAACGTCGTCGCATACGAATTGATGACCCATGCGAGGCCGGCACATACCGCGCCGCCGGCGACGACCGGGCGCGGCCCGAACTTGTCGACCAGCCAGCCCTCGACCGGCACAAGCCACGTTTCAGTCAGGATAAAGATAGCGAAGGCGAGTTGAATCGATGCTTCGCCCCAGTGATGCCGCGCGTTCATCGGCGTGACGAACAACGTCCATGCGTACTGCAGATTGGCCACCAACGCCATGCACATCATGCCGATGACGAGTTGCCACCAACGGTTCGCCCAGAATACGCGGGCTGTGGTCTGCTGAGTGAAATCGTCCATGAGCCTTGTCTCCGCTATCTATTTAGTGCAGCCGGCCAAAACGCCGTGCTGTATACAGCTCACCCTATGGTTATGACCCGGAAAGCCTTGCCGTTCGGGAATATTTAATATTTGCGTCTTTAATTCGGTTATTTAACAACTGGCTAACTCAACTCTCACTTTTCTCAACCAGTTCTTTATTCAGATCAATGACGAATCGGCGCCATTTCCGCAACTGGCCGGCTCCCCCGCCGTGCCAGCAAACCAGGCGTTAACCCGGGTTAGACGCCGTCAATTCCGCTTTCTTATACAGACTCATGCTAGGGTCAATGCTGAATTACTAATAATTAAAGTTTGTTATTATGTTGATTCATGTTTGCTTATACACCGGCCATGACGATGCGCAATGCGACTCTGCGACAACTGAAGGTTTTCGAAACGGTGGCGCGCCACCTGAGCTTCTCGCGCGCGGCGGAAGAATTGCATCTGACGCAGCCCGCCGTCTCCACCCAGGTCCGGCAACTCGAGGAGCACGCGGGGCTGCCGCTGTTCGAACAACTGGGCAAGAAAATCTATCTCACCCCGGCCGGCACCGAGATGCTCCACTACAGCCGCGCGATCATCCAGCAGTTCCACGAAGTCGACGAAGCGATGAGTCAGCTCAAGGGCGTCTCCGGCGGCAAGCTGAACGTCGCGGTGATCAGCGCCGGCGACTACTTCTTTCCGCGCCTGCTGGCTGAATTCACGCGGCGCTACTCGGGCGTGGTGCTGAATCTCGCGGTGCACAATCGCGAGGAACTGCTGCATCAACTCGCCACCAATCAGACGGATCTCGCGGTCATGGTGCGCCCGCCGCACGAAACCGACGCAACCAACGAACCGTTCGCGCCGCACCCTTACGTGATCGTGGCGGCGCCGACGCATCCGCTCGCGAACAAGCGCAACATCAAGATGAGCCAGTTGGCCAACGAGGCCTTTATCGTGCGCGAACGCGGCTCGGACACATGGAATTCGATGGAAGAAGGCTTCGCCGGCCGGCTCACCAATCTGAACATCGCGATGGAGATCAAGAGCACCGAAACGATCAAGCAGGCCGTGATCGCCGGCATGGGCATCGCCTTTCTGTCCGCGCATACCATCAGCCTCGAACTGCAGGTCGGCCATCTCGTGGTACTCGACGTCGAGGGTTTTCCGGTCATGCTCAATTGGTATGTCGTGCATCGGAAGAACAAGCGTCTGCCGCCCGTTGCGGTTGCCTTCAAACGCTTCCTGATGGAGGAAGGCGCGAACCTGATCGAGAAAATCACGCGCGTGAAGGAATTGAGCGTGTATAAGCAGTAGGCTATGGAAGTCCAATAAAACTTTAACTATTTCGAATTGATCAGCACTTCCATGCTGCAAGTGAGTTCTCTCGTCAGTTCTCACGCTTTCTCGCGCAACTGATCTTGCACAAGAAAGCGCGGTAATACAGCCAGTTCGCTCCGGCGGGCCGCCGAGCGGCTGTAACTCGCCAGCCGCTCTGCTTGCCGTTCCACGCGTCGGGGTATTCATGTTCGAAGACGCGTCGCGCGATGAGTCGAACGGTAGCGGGCGCAGGCACGCTTATGCTCGCCTTTGTGACTACCGCTGTGCCAGCGGTGGCCATGCCGGTATGCCGCGGTGCGCACCATGCCCGGCGTCTTCTCGCGCAGCATCCACGCTTGCTCGTCGCCACCGTGCCATTCGATGCGCGCGAGCAGGTCCGTGTGTGCCGGTACGAGTCCGTGGCAACGCCCCGCAAATGCATAAGCGCGGACGCCATGACCGTTGGAATACTCACGGCTCGCCATCAGATGCGCGCCTAACGCAGCAGCCAGCGCGCTCATCGCGAGCAGCGCAGCGAGTCCGAACGGCTGCGCCTGTTCGGTGACAAAGCCGTAGCCGAGCCATCCACACAGCAGCAGCGCCAGTAGATTGACGAGGCGATGGCCCGGGTGCGCCGACGTGCTCGCATGCTTCGTGTTCAGCAAGCCGCGTAGTTTGCAAAAGGCGATCGCCGACGTCGCGAAGATCAACGCGCCGATGAATACCGCGGCATACAACTCGATACGCTCGACATCGGCCTGCGCTGCAGATGACAGCGCCGATTGCACGTAACGCGTAAAACCGCCAGCCATCGCCGCGAGCCCAACGCAACTGCCAAGCAGTGCGACAAGCCGGGGCCGTCGCGTCATCAAATCGCGCCGCCGCACCAGCCAGGCGCCGAGCCCGGCGCCCGCCACGGCAGCAGTCACCACGCCGCCGCTCGCGCCGATACCCGCCGCAAGCAGCCCGGCAAGCGCGGCAGCCAATAGCCCGGCGTGCCAGAACGGCCGACGCGGCGCGCGCCGCGCAAGCGGCAGTTGCCCGACAGCGGCCAGCACAACCGCCAGGCCGCCAGCCAGCAGAAAGCCGACGCCCATCCACGCGATACTGTCAGACACTTGCGGCATGCGTGCTCCTCCGTGTCGCGATGTAATGGAACCAGACCGAACCAGATTCAGTTCAATTCAGACAGCGGTTGCGGCGGCTTCCGATGCAGCCGATGCCGCCACCTCGCGCGCGGCAGTCAACGTATTGCTGAGCGAGCCGATCCCGTCGATCGTGATCGTCACCGTCGAGCCATCCTTGATCGAGCCCACGCCAATCGAGGTACCGCATGCGATCACATCACCCGGCTCGAGCGTCAGGTCCTGCGATATCAGACTGACCTGCTCGGCCGGCGAAAAAACCATATCGGCGAGCGGATAGTTCTGCCGCTCCACACCGTCGAGCATCGTCACGAGACGTGCCTGGCGCCAGTCGAAACCCGAGACGATCGAAGGTCCGATACAACAAAACGTATCGAAGCCCTTTGCGCGGCACCATTGCGGGAAGTGCGGATTTTCGTTCAACAGATCGGCTGCGGTCACATCGTTGACAAGCGTGTAGCCGAAGATCGATTGAGCGGCCTGTTCAACGCTCGCATCGCGGCAGCGCCGCCCGATCACGATTCCAAGTTCGCCTTCGTAGGCGATCTTGCCCGCATAGCCGAGCGGGCGCAGGATCGGTTCGCCCGAGCCGATCACCGAACCCGCCGGCTTCAGCAAAAACAGCGGATGCGCCGGCACCGGCTTGTCGAGCTTCGCCGCCAGCGCGTGAAAGTTATTCCAGAGCGCGACGATCTTGCCCGGCGCGCAAGGCGCAAGCGGCGTCAACGCGCGAGTCGACAACACCGCGCCGGTCGGCACCGGCTGATCGAAACTCGCGTACTCATGCAAATAGCCACCTTCGACCCGGCCGAACACAATGCCGCCGTCGTTCGACATGAACCGCATCCACGTATCCATACGTCGCTCCTTAAGCGCTTTGGCGCGATCCTCTTCGCGTTCGATTGCTGTGAGGGAAATCACGCCGTCACCTGCTTGATGCATCAAATCAAATCAAATGCGTAGCTTGCGCGTGGCTATCCGGCGTATGCGCGATGCCGCGCCGCTCTTTCAGCGAGAGCGAATCTTCGTATGCCATGTCCTGCTGTCTCCAATACGGATTCGCAAGGCGCCGCCCGGCTCCGCGCCAAGCTTTGCGGTTAGCGGCGTGCCACGATGTTTCTGTGCGCCTAAATCGCGCCGGCCGTGCGCAATGCGCTGATCTGCTCGGGCGAATAGCCGAGTTCGGCCATCACCTCGTCGGTATGCTCGCCGAGCAGCGGCGAACGCTTGACTTCGGTTGGGCTATCCGACAGTTTGATAGGATTGCCAACCGTCAGATACTTGCCGCGCAACGGATGATCCACTTCGACAATCGTTCCGGTTTTACGCAGCGACGGCTCTTCGGCGATTTCCTTCATCGACAGAATCGGTCCGCACGGAATGTCGTACTTGTTAAGGATTGCCATGGCCTCGAACTTGGTCTTGGTCATGGTCCAGCGCTCGATCTCCGCGAAGATGTCCTTCAGATGCGGCAGGCGCGCGGCGGGCGTCGCATAGTCGGGATCGGTGGCCCACTCTTCCTTGCCGATCACGTTGCAGATTTTTGCCCACACCGGCGCCTGCGTGATGAAGTAGATATACGCGTTCGGGTCCGTTTCCCAGCCCTTGCACTTCAGAATCCAGCCCGGCTGACCACCGCCCGACGCGTTGCCCGCGCGCGGCACCGCTTCACCGAACGTCCCGTTCGGATATTGCGGATACTCCTTCATCGTGCCAGTGCGTTCGAGCCGCTGCTGGTCGCGCAACTTCACGCGGCACAGGTTGAGCACGCCGTCCTGCATCGCAGCGAGTACGCGCTGGCCGCGCCCGGTGCTTGTACGCTGATATAACGCCGTGACGATACCGAGCGCCAGATGCAATCCGGTGCCGCTGTCACCGATCTGCGCGCCGCTCACCACTGGCGGCCCGTCGTCGAAACCGGTGGTCGAGGCCGCACCGCCCGCGCACTGCGCGACATTCTCGTAGACCTTGCAGTCCTCATAGGGCCCAGGGCCGAAACCCTTCACCGATGCGACGATCATGCGCGGATTCAACGCCTGAATCCGCTCCCACGTGAAGCCCATCCGGTCCAGCGCGCCCGGTGCGAAGTTCTCCACCAGCACGTCGCATGTCTGGATCAGCGCTTCGAGAACCTGTTTGCCTTCCGGGTTCTTCGTGTCGATCGTGACTGAGCGCTTATTGTGGTTGAGCATCGTGAAGTACAAGCTGTCCACGTCAGGGATATCGCGCAGTTGCTCACGCGTGATGTCGCCCGCACCGGCCCGCTCCACCTTGATCACATCCGCTCCGAACCATGCGAGCAGTTGTGTGCAGGTCGGACCCGATTGCACGTGCGTGAAATCGAGAATGCGCACGCCGTCGAGTGCTTTGCCCATGTCGTGTCTCCTGAAGTGTGCGTCTTACTTGTATATGGTCAGGTTCTTCGTGCCCGGCGCGTATTCGCGCGGGTCGACCCCTTCGTTTTTCAGCGCCTTCGCAACCCGATGCCCGCCCGGCACGACGCCGGCATTGCGGGACTTCTGCTTGAGCGTGTCTTCGGCCTTCGTGCTGCTCGTGGCGGGATTCAGGGATGAAACAACTGCAGACATGGTCGTCTCCTGGTCAATCGGTTGTGCAACGGTTGTCGACGGACGCGCCCGCTTCGATGACACCCGCCACTGCGGAAGTCTGGCTGGCCTGGGTACATACGGTATGTGATATATCACATTCAATCAAGGTCAATTTCAAGATGTGCTCGCGGCAGGATTTCTGCTTCAAACGCTTGTCTCGCCTGCATCACAGCGGAAAACTGCAGTTTTCCTGGCGCTAAACCAGGGGAAAACACCGACTCACATTCCGTCTTGAAGACGTTTGATATATCACATACCATATTTCAAAGGCCGTCGAGCACGGTTTATCCCGCACCGCGCGGTGCCACCCAACCCAGCGAGGAGACTGTGAACATTCACGAATATCAGGCGAAGGCGTTGTTGCGGGACTATGGCGTGGCGGTGCCGAACGGCCGCGTCGCCTTCACGCCGCAAGAAGCGGAAGACGCCGCGGCACAGCTCGGCGGCTCGGTGTGGGTCGTCAAATCGCAGATTCACGCGGGCGGACGCGGCGCGGGCCGCTTCACCAACGATCGCGCGGGGCCAGGTGGCGTGCGCGTAGTGAAAAGCGTGAGCGATGTGGTGCGCAATGCGGCGCTGATGCTCGGCTCGGTGCTCGTGACGAAACAGACCGGCGCGGCGGGCCGCGAGGTAAAGCGCGTGTATATCGAGGAAGGCTGCGCGATCGAACGCGAGTTGTATCTCGGCATGCTGATCGATCGCAACACGTCGCGCATCACGCTGATGGCGTCGACCGAAGGCGGCATGGAGATCGAGGAAGTCGCCGCGCGCACGCCGGAAAAGATCCTCAAAGTGGCAATCGATCCGGTCACCGGCTTGCAGTCGTTCCACGCGCGGCAAATCGCGTTCGGCCTCGGGCTGAGCGGCAAACAGGTGAGCGCGGCGGTGCGCTTTATCGTCAGCGTGTACCGGGCGTTTGTGGAACTGGACGCGTCGATTGTCGAGATCAATCCGCTGGTGGTGACTGCTGCCGGCGACGTGGTCGCGCTCGATGCGAAGATCAATTTCGACGACAACGCCCTCTTCCGCCATCCGTCGATCGAAGCGTTGCGCGACGAAGCCGAAGAAGACGCAGCCGAGCTCGAAGCCGCGAAACACGGCCTGAACTACGTGACGCTCGACGGCAACATCGGCTGCATGGTCAACGGCGCCGGGCTCGCGATGGCCACCATGGACATCATCAAACTCTACGGCGGCGAGCCGGCCAACTTCCTCGACGTAGGCGGCGGCGCGACCAAAGAACGCGTCGCGACCGCGTTCCGGTTGATCCTCAACGATCCGAAAGTCGAAGGAATTCTGGTCAACATTTTCGGCGGCATCATGCGCTGCGATGTGATTGCCGAAGGCGTGGTGAGCGCCGCGCGCGAAGTCGATTTGCGCGTGCCGCTGGTGGTCCGCCTGGAAGGCACCAACGTCGAACTCGGCAAGCAGATTCTGCGCGACTCCGGCTTGCCGATCCTATCCGCCGATCATCTCGCCGACGCCGCCGACAAAGTCGTCGCCGCCGTTGCCCGATCCCACGCAGGAGTGCAATGACATGGCCGTTCTGATCGATCGCAACACCAGGGTTATCTGCCAGGGCCTCACGGGCTCGCAAGGCAGCTTCCATTCGGAACAGGCGCTCGCGTACGGCACGCGAATGGTCGGCGGCGTGACGCCGGGCAAAGGCGGCACGCAGCATCTCGGCTTGCCGGTGTTCGACACGATCGCCGAAGCGGTGGCGCGAACCGGCGCGGATGCGTCGGTGATTTACGTGCCGCCGCCGCTCGCCGCCGATGCGATTCTCGAAGCCGTCGATGCGCAAGTGCCCTTGGTGGTGTGCATCACCGAAGGTATTCCAGTTGTCGATATGGTCCGTGTGAAACGCGCGATCGCCGGTTCGCGCACACGGTTGATCGGCCCGAACTGCCCGGGTGTGATCACGCCGGGTCAGTGCAAGATCGGCATCATGCCGGGGCATATCCATCGCGCGGGCAAGATCGGTGTGGTGTCGCGCTCGGGCACGTTGACCTATGAGGCCGTCGCGCAAACCACCGCCGCGGGACTCGGGCAGACCACCTGCATCGGCATCGGCGGCGATCCGGTGAACGGCACCAATTTCATCGATTGTCTCGAACTGTTTCTCGCCGACGACGACACCTACGGCATCATCATGATCGGCGAGATCGGCGGCGCGGCGGAAGAAGACGCCGCGCAATTCCTCAAGGATGCGCGCTCGAAGAAGCCCGTGGTCGGCTTTATCGCGGGGACCAGCGCGCCGCCGGGACGCCGTATGGGCCACGCGGGCGCGATCATTTCCGGCGGCAAGGGTACGGCCGGCGCGAAGATCGACGCGATGCGCGCAGCAGGGATACATGTCGCGCAATCACCCGCGGCATTGGGAGAGACGATGTTGGCGGCAATGCGGTGAGCTGTTGCGGAGGTTCCGGCTCAATCCAGAAAATCGCAATTCGCTTCGACGAATGCCGCGAGATCGAGCGAATGCTGGCGCACGAGCCGCTCAGCCAGTTCGGTATCGCGCTGTTCCAGCGCCTCGATGATGCGCAGGTGATCGACGATCGAGCGCGACGCGCGGTCGCTCTGCGAAATGGTCATGCGGCGAATCGCCCGCACGTGGATAAAGATGTTCTTGATCGTGTCGAGAATGATCCGCGACTTCGACAACTCCACGATCGCCTGGTGAAACGCAATATTCGCGTCCGAGTATTCGGCGATGTGCTCGGCCGGCGTGGCATCGCGGAAATTGTCGAACATGTGGCGCAGACGGGCGATTTCCTCGTCCGTGGCGTGCAGCGTGGCAAGACGCGCCGCCATGCTTTCCAGCGCGGCCCACATCTGGATCATTTCGACGATTTCGCGCTTGCTCTTGCGCACGATATAGATACCGCGGCGCGGCACCATGCGCAAAAAGCCTTCCTGTTCGAGCAGCGTCATCGCCTCGCGTACCGGCGTGCGGCTCACGCCGAGCGACTCGCTCAGCACGCGTTCGTCGAGACGAATCTCTTCGCGTGTCTGGTAGATGTCCGCGTCGGCAATGGCCTGGCGGAGCATCGCGTACGCCTGATCGCGTAAGCTCGCGCTTGCACCGATTGGCTGCAATGACAACGTCAACGGTGTGGCCACTGCTTCAGTTTGAAGTTCTGACGACATTCATCGCCTCTTGTTGAACATGCGCACGATACGGCGCCGCCGATGCAAACGCGCCTTGTTCGCCGAGACCGACGAACCGGCCATGTTGCGCCGCAAGCTGCGCAACCGGCTGCGGAATCCAGCGGGTCAGCAGAACGGTGGCGGCGGAGCCGAGACCAACAACCCCAACGGCCAGCAGCGAGAGAGGAACAAGTTCCATTTGTAACTCCGAATGATTAAGTGAACAGATGACTCAATCATATGCTGCAACGCCGCATAAATCAATATTTCGTATTCAATATATCAGCCGCTGTTGTTTTTAAGATTACACGCTCACGGTAGCACGGGCGAGCCGCGGACGGTTCACTGCTTATCCAGATAGGTCGAAGCTTGGTGTAAACGCGCAAAACGCGCGCTATTCGCGCAGACGCGATCGCTGATCGCGCAATCCGCATCGAATGCGGATTGTGGGATCAGCGGCACGTCATTAACCTTCGGAAATCCTGCAACGGGCCGGTAGAATCCGGCGCTCAGCGTCAGCCGCGCCGCCCCAGACAGCAGTCAGAAAGTTCCGAAGGAGACATCGTCATGAGTACCACCATCCCGACAGCCGCACTGGTCGACAACCGCACGGCGCGCAGCCGCGCACGCAAAGCGGCGCTCGGCAGCTTTGTCGGCGCGGTCGTCGACTGGTACGACTTTCTTCTGTACGGCATTGTCGCCGCGCTCGTCTTCAATGCCGAGTTTTTCCCGAAGGTCAGCCCGGCGATGGGCACGCTCGCCGCGTTCGCCACCTTTGGCGTCGGCTTCCTGTTCCGGCCGCTCGGCGGCTTCGTGTTCGGCCACTTCGGCGACCGGCTCGGCCGCAAGCGCATGCTGGTGCTGACCGTGATGATGATGGGCCTGTCCACCGCGGCGATCGGTCTGCTGCCGGCTTTCTCCAGCATCGGCTGGTGGGCGCCGGTGCTGCTCGTGACATTGCGTGCGATCCAGGGTTTCGCGGTGGGCGGCGAATGGGGCGGCGCGGCGTTGATGGCCGTCGAAAGCGCGCCGGAGAAGAAGAAGGCGTTCTACAGCAGCGGTGTGCAGGTCGGCTACGGCGTGGGCCTCGTGCTCGCGACAGGACTGGTCGCGATCATCAGCCGTTCGATGGACAACGCGTCGTTCCTGAGCTGGGGCTGGCGTCTGCCGTTTCTGTTCAGCGTCGTGCTGGTGCTGATCGCGCTGTGGATCCGCTCGAGCATGGAGGAGTCGAAGGAGTTCGTCGAGAAAGTCGGCGAGCACGGGGAACGCAGCGTGCGGCTGCCGATCGTCGAAGCGTTGCTGCAGCACCCGAAGGCCTTCCTGCTGATCATTGCGCTGCGCCTTGCCGAGTTGTTCACGATGTATATCGTGACCGCGTTCGCCCTGAACTACTCGACGGCGAATCTGCACATGCCGCGCGAGTTCTTTCTGTCGATCGGCCTGCTGGTCGGCGCGGTGAGCTGCGTGACGATTCCCTGTTTTGCGTGGCTCGCGGACCGCTTCGGCCGCCGGCGCGTGTATATCACCGGTGCGCTGATGGGCATGTTCAGCGCGGTGCCGTTCTTCCTCGCGCTGGACGCGCGCTCAACTGTGTGGATTGTGATCTTCGCCGTGATGCTCGCCAATGTCGCGCACGACATGGTAGTCAGCGTGCAGCAACCGATGTTCACCGAACTGTTCGGCACCGAGTATCGCTACAGCGGCGCGGGCGTCGGTTATCAGGTGGCGAGCGTGGTCGGCGGCGGCTTCACGCCGTTTATCGCGGTGGCGCTGGTCAGCTTTGCCGGTGGCTCGTGGCATCCGGTGGCGGCTTATCTGGCGATCGGTTGCCTGATCTCGGTGCTGGTGGCGGCAAAGATGAAGACCGGACGCACGGTCGTCTGATCCGGGCCTCGGCTGTTGCAGCGGGCCGGCGTGGCGAGGTTGCCACTGCCGGCCCGCTTTGTTTTTGGCGCCGGGTTTCTGGTAGTCGAGCTCTTTTCTTTTACCTGTCTCTCTCCTTCCTGCCGGTTCCGGTCTTCCATTTGCGCGCCATTCGATAGGCGCCCCTCGTGAATGAGCGCTGCGTTGCCTCAAACCGAAGGATTACGGTTGCATTTCACGCAGGTTATTTCCTTATGCATTTACATCTCATATTGCAAAGCCAGATTGCGCGTCCTATCGTTCGTCCGAATAATCGTTGGCCACAAAAATGTATGCATCATATGAAGTCAATGAACATAATTCGCCCGCGTTGATCACGTAATTTTTACACCGCGACACCTCAAGCATTTGTTTTAGGCGCCGATAACAAAGAAATCGTTTACGGAGACCGACCATGAGCAGCATCACTGAGCCGAGCGGCAATCAAGGCTCTGTCCCATTCTTTTCCAAACAGGCCACCGTCGCGAAACCGGGGTTCTCGCGCTGGATGGTTCCGCCCGCGGCTCTCGCCGTTCACCTCTGTATCGGCCAGGCGTACGCCTTTTCCGTGTTCAATGGTCCGCTGACCAAAGTCATCGGCATCACGCAATCCACCGCGGACGACTGGCCGCTGACTTCGCTTGGCTGGATCTTTTCGCTGGCGATCGTGTTTCTCGGTTTGTCGGCGGCGTTTGCCGGCAAGTGGCTTGAACACGTCGGTCCGCGCCGCACGATGTTCACCGCGGCATGCTGCTTCGGCGGCGGCTTTCTGGTATCCGCGCTCGGCGTGTATCTGCATCAGATCGCGTTGCTGTATCTCGGCTACGGCGTGATCGGCGGCATCGGGCTCGGCCTCGGCTATGTCTCGCCGGTGTCGACGCTGATCCGCTGGTTCCCGGACCGCCGCGGCATGGCGACCGGCATGGCGATCATGGGCTTCGGCGGCGGCGCGATGATTGCCGCGCCGCTCTCCGTGGCGCTGATGAACCACTTCAAGAGCGCGACCAGCGTCGGCGTGGCCGAGACCTTCGTCGTGCTCGGCATTGCGTACTTCATCTCGATGTCGATCGGCGCACTGGCGATCCGCGTGCCGCCCGCCGACTGGAAGCCGGCCGGCTGGACTCCGCCCGCGACCAATCAGAACAAGATGATTTCGCGCAACCACGTGCATATCGACCAGGCGCTGAAGACACCGCAGTTCTATCTGATCTGGCTGGTGCTGTTCCTGAACGTGACGGCCGGCATCGGCATTCTCGGCCAGGCTTCGGTGATGATTCAGGAGAGCTTCAAGGACACCGTGACGGCAGCCGCGGCGGCTGGTTTCGTCGGCTTGCTGTCGTTGTTCAACATGGGCGGCCGATTTGTGTGGGCATCGGCTTCTGACTGGATCGGCCGCAAGAACACCTACTTCATCTTCTTCGCGCTCGGCGCCGTGTTGTACTACCTCGTGCCGGGCTTCGCCGCTTCGGGCCAGATCGCGCTGTTCGTGCTCGCTTACTGCGTGATCCTGTCGATGTACGGCGGCGGCTTCGCGACGGTGCCGGCGTATCTCGCGGACATGTTCGGCACGGCGTTTGTCGGCGGCATTCACGGCCGGCTGTTGACCGCATGGGCCGCGGCGGGCGTGGCGGGTCCGGTGCTGGTGAACTACATCCGAGCGTATCAAGTGGCACATGGCGTTGCAAAAGCAGATGCCTACACGATGACGATTCACATCATGGTCGTGCTGCTGGTGATCGGTTTCGTCTGCAATCTGCTGGTCAAGCGTGTGGCCGACAAGCACCACATGACCGATGCACAACTCGCTAAAGGCGCCTAAGGAGACTCGTATGTCGACAACTCAAGCCGTTCATCCGACCAACAAGGTCAAACTCGCCGTCTTCTGGCTGTACGTGACGATTCCGCTGGCATGGGGTGTGGTGAATACCCTCTCGCAAGCGATGAAACTGTTCAAGTAAGCGCGCGGGCCCGGCACAGCTACCGTCTAGATCTTCTCGAACAGCACGTCCTGTGCGCCTTCCCACAGCACCTTGGTGCCGAGTTCACGCAGCTTCTCCTTACCTTCGACAATGGTCAGGAAGTGATTGCCCGCGAGCTGCCCCATCTTGCTCGCGAAGCAGCACGAGCCATACGCGAGGATGATCTCCGTTTCGCTGTAGCCACCCGGGTAGAACAGGATGTCGCCGACCGACGGGTGGCTCGTGTGATTCTCGAAGCCGACCGCCGCGCCGTCGTTTTCCAGCTTGAAGTCGCCGAGCGGCACCCAGCAGCCCTCGCCGCTCCAGCGCACGTGGATGATCTTCTGGCGGTACGGCAGCAGTTTCAGGAAGGCGGCCACGGTTTGCGGCGCGTCCGGATGGGTTTCGGCGGTAAACACATGGCCGCATGAAGTGATTCGAAGTCGGGTCATCGCTGGATATCCGGTGTAACGGGTTGAATGGAGTGGTCGGTCAGACGCCGGCTGGGCCAAGCCGTTGGCGCGATATTTTGTCGGCCGGTGCACGCCTTCGACAGATACAGTCGCCTTGCATCCGGTCAGGCCAGTTGAAAAAAAGAGTATGTAAGCAGCATCGAGGCCAGCAGGTGCCAACTCTCCCCCCGCGTCCTCCCCGAAAGTTCGTAGTTTGCAAGCCACGCAATGCGCAGCACACTTCGAAAAGTGTGTGATTGCCGCCATGGCGGCTCGTCGGGCTTTGCACTCAATGATTCCCCTCGGCCCCTGGCGATACGTTCCGCGCCGTAGCTTGTGACATCTTCCCGCGCCGCACAATGTTTACGCCGAAGATCATCCAGGCGGCGGCGGTGTTGCCGGCCGGCGGTCGCGGGCTCTCATCCAGCCCTGCCCGCCGCGCAAACCGTAGATCTCAGCCGCGCGACCGGTAAGCAAGCGGCGTCACGCCATAGCCACGCTTGAACTGCACGGAGAAATGACTGGCATTCTCGAAACCAACCGCAATGGCAATTTGCAGCACGGTCTGATCGGTAGCGCGCAGCAGCCTCGCTGCTTCCTCGAGCCGCAAGCGCGTGACGAACTGATGTGGCGTTTCGCCAGTCTCGCGGCGAAACACGCGCGCAAAGTGAAAACTGCTGAGTCCGGCGTGCGCGGCCAGTTCGCTGATCGCCAGATCGGCGGCAAGATTGGCGCGGACATAGTCGGTCACGCGGCGGATGCGGCGCGGCACCAGGCGCTCGGGCCCCGCAGCCTGCCCGGCTGAACCGGCGTTGCGGCCGCGCGAATAATGCTGCAACAGATGCGCGGCAAGCGCGTGAACCAGCGCGTCGACGTAAAGACGCGAGTCGGCCGGGTCACTGGCAGCGCGATGCAATGCACCGAGCATCGACGCGATCAGCGGATCGTGAAACTGCATGGCGTCGCCCAGCGACAACTCGCGTGAACCGCCCAATTCCATCTGGTCGGCCACGCTGTCGATCAGGCTGTGCTCAAGATGCAGGTGGACGGTCGACAACGGTTCGTCGCTGATCGAGCGCCAGCGCCAGGAGATCGGCGCGGGCGGCACGAACCAGACGTCGCCCATGCGCAGGTCGGCACTCTCCCAGCGGCCGCTGAGGTTGCGCTCGAGATGCTCGGCGCCGCTGCCGAGGGTCATCAGCGTGACGTCCTGCAAGCCGGGCGCCTCCAGCAGTTCCTGCTCGGCCGGTTCAAGATACGAGCGCAGCACCAGGTGCCGCCACGGACGGTCGACGCTCGAGACCAGTTTCTGGCCCGCCATGTAGCGGTCGTAGGCGAGCGTTGTTGTCAGCTTTGGAATTCTTGCCATCGCGTCTCCTGAAATATGCCGCATGCAAAAGAGAGAACCCTGCGGGTCCCGCGCCCGTTCACAAGCGGTCAGCGCAAGATCTCAAAAATGATAGCAAGGAACCGGCTACCGTAATATTTGGAAATAGTTAATCATCCAGGTTGTCGTCCATCACGCGTTTCGAACGCCGGAGCTACCGTTTCATGGAACACGAATGCGATACGCTGCCGCATTGGCTGACCGGCTCGCCGCAAGGCGAAGCCGGCCGGGCGTCGGCATCTTACAACTCAGCGGTTACCGCACAATCGGCTTACCCAGCCGACGCGCGGCGACCGGAGAACTCAGCCCACGCGGCTGAAGCAACCAGGGCGGCAGTCCGCACGGCATCGTCAGGCATGGTGCCGGCCGGCTTTCTCACGCTCTTCACCGAGGAGGAAATCGGCGCGCCCTTGCCTGCCGCGCGGCGGGCCATGCCCGTCATCAGTCCACTGGTGCGTTTTGGCAGTGCGCAGGACCGCATCGAATTCGTGCGGGAGCGCATCAAACAGCTCGGCTTCGACTCGTTCAGCTATTCGGCCACGCGCACCACCGCGCATCACAAGACGATGTTCGTGCTGACCAGCTACGAGTCGCAGACGTGGCTCACGCGTTATTTCCGCGAGCGTTATTTCGAGCTCGATCCGCGTGTCGCGCTCGCGTCGCCGACCGGCCTGCCGTTTTTATGGAACACGGCCGACATGCGCGCCGACCTGCCGCGTGCGCAAATGCGCAGCGAGCGGCTCTGCGGTCTGATCGACATGCTGGAGGCGACCGGCCGCAAGAGCGGGATTCTCACGCAGATGCCGCTACCCGAGCCGGAGCTGAGCGCGAGCCTGTGCTTCAACTCGGCGATCGCCAACCCGCGCTGGATGACCGAATCGATCGTGGCCGAGACGCTGATGTTCGCGCACACGATCCACGAATTCATCTGGACGCACGCGAAAAGCGTGATCGGCATTGCGCCCGCTCAGCAGCAGCGCGTCACGCTGAGCAACTTGCAGCATGCGGTGCTGAAGGCGGTCGTGCAAGGACAGCGCGACAAGGAAATCGCCTACTTCCTCGGGCTGTCGCCGCACAACGTCGACTACCACCTGCGCCGGCTGCGGCAACTGTTCAACGTGCGCAACCGCGTGCAGTTGATCAACGTCGCGCAGGGGTATGTGTCGTGATGGCTGTGCGTTGATTTCGCGCATGGCGTGCTCGCCGGCGGCACCGGTCAGCACGCCATACGCACGGCAGTGCCATCAGGACTTGAGACGATAGCCCGTCTTGAAGATCCACGCGACGATCGCCAGAAACACGGCGAGAAACACCGCGGTCATGCCAAGGCTCACGCCGACGTTCACATCGGCGATACCGTAGAAGCTCCAGCGAAAGCCGCTGACCAGATAGACGATCGGATTGAACAGCGTCACGACCTTCCAGAACGGCGGCAACATGTTGACCGCATAGAAACTGCCGCCGAGAAACGTCAGCGGCGTGATGATCAGCAGTGGCACAAGTTGCAACTTCTCGAAGCTATCGGCCCAGATGCCGATGATGAACCCGAACAGACTGAAGGTCACCGCGGTCAGCACGAGAAACAGGATCATCCAGAACGGGTGCTGCACTTGCAACGGCACGAACAGTCCTGCGGTCGCGAGAATGATCAGGCCAAGCAGAATCGATTTCGTCGCCGCCGCGCCCACATAGCTCACGACGATCTCCAGATACGAAACCGGCGCCGACAGCAACTCATAGATCGTCCCGGTGAAGCGCGGAAAGTAAATCCCGAACGATGCGTTCGAAATGCTTTGCGACAGCAACGAGAGCATGATCAATCCCGGCACGATGAACGCGCCGTAACTGATACCGTCCACTTCCTTGATACGCGAACCGATTGCGGCCCCGAACACGACGAAGTAAAGCGAAGTAGAAATCACCGGCGCGATGATGCTTTGCATCAACGTGCGCCATGTGCGCGCCATTTCGAACTTGTAGATCGCGCGAATTGCGTAAAGATTCATTGGTCACCTCGGAGCAGACTGACAAAGATGTCTTCGAGCGAACTTTGCGTGGTATGCAGGTCCTTGAAACGGATGCCGGAATCGTCGAGCGCTTTGAGCAGCGCGATGATGTCGGTGCGGCCGCCGTCGCCTTCATACGTGTAAATCAGTTCGTTGCCGCCGTTCGCGACATCCAGGCCATACCCGGTCAGTGTCGGGGGCACCTGCTCCAACGGACTATCCAGCTGCAACGTCAACTGCTTCTTGCCGAGCTTGCGCATCAGATCCGTTTTCTCTTCGACCAGCATGATCTCGCCCGCGTTGATCACGCCGACGCGGTCGGCCATTTCCTCGGCTTCGTCGATATAGTGGGTAGTGAGAATGATCGTCACGCCGCTCGCGGCGAGCGAGCGCACCAGCTTCCACATGTCGCGCCGCAACTCGACGTCGACACCGGCGGTGGGTTCGTCGAGAAACAGCACGCGCGGTTCATGCGAGAGCGCCTTCGCAATCAGCACGCGCCGCTTCATGCCGCCCGACAGCGTGATGATCTTGCTATTGCGCTTTTCCCACAGCGACAAATCGCGCAATACCTTTTCGACGTAAGCGGGGTTTTTCGGCTTGCCGAACAGTCCGCGGCTGAACGAGACGGTCGCCCAGACGGTTTCGAACGAGTCCGTGGTGAGTTCCTGCGGCACCAGACCGATTAACGAACGCGCGCCACGGTAATCGGCCGCGATGTCGCGGCCGTCCACCGTCACGCTGCCTTCGCTCGCATTGACGATGCCGCAGATGATGCTGATCAGCGTGGTTTTGCCCGCGCCGTTCGGGCCGAGCAAAGCGAAGATTTCTCCGCGGCGGATCGCCAGATTGACGTTTTTGAGTGCGTGAAAACCTGTGGCATAGGTTTTTGAAAGATTCGTAACCGAGACGATTGGCTGCATGGATTCGACGATGGCAGACACCGGGATTGGATTGGAAGGAGGCGGTGCGAACGCGCGACCGCACCCGCAATGTAAATGAAAGAGCGAAAACGTGCAGCGCGCCGTTGTTTTACTTTAAAAACGCGCAGGCTCTGCTCACCCCGCCCTCACGATTGCGCGCACACGAAACTGCTGGCGAGATTCAGATTGCCCGTGCCCACATAACGTGGAAACAGCGGATAGCGGCACAATGGACGCGAGCGCCCGTTGGTCGCGGCGGCAATGTCGGTCGCGGTCAGTGTTTCAGGCGATGCGCCACGCGTCACCCAGTTGTCGAGCGCGCCGAGCAGATCCACCGACGGAATGAACACGCCGCTGCCGTGCTGGAAGCCCGGCACCATATAAAGCCGCATGAACGCGTTGACCTGGTCGATGCCGAAGCGATCGATCAGCGCTTCATAGTAGGCGATCGTCTGATTCGGGCTGATGACTTCGTCGGCGAGGCCTTGCAGCGTGATGAGCTTGCCGCCGCGTGCGATATAGCGCGTCAGGTCGGTGTTCATCGCGCCGATCGTCTGCGACAGCGCGAACAGTTGAGCGCGATATTTCCCCGGATGCTGCGGGTCGAATGTGAGCGAATCGAAACTCGCATCGCGCGCGACGAAATAGCGGATGTAGCCGTCGCCTTGCGCGAACAGGTAGCCGTTGGCCAGGAAGGTCGGCACCGGCAGCCGGCCGGGCTGACGCCCGAGCCCGAGCGTGCTGGTCAGATGGGTACCCTGGAATACGTTGTAGCCGTGATAGCCGCTGACGTCCCACGCCAGCCGGTATGGCAACGACAAACCATCGCGCATCACGAGCAAGGTGGATAGCTGTGCCTCGGTGAGGCATTCATCGTGCGACGGCCTATGCCCGGCGCAGCGCATTGAGGCGACGATTTCCGCTTCGTGCTCGCGGCATGCGGCGACGTCGCTGATGATACCGTCCACCGCGCCGTCGAGCCGGTCGCACACCGCCAGCGTTCGTTGATACACGTGCTCGAGCAACGGCGGTGGAATGAAGCCGCCGCGCGTGGCGTATTCGGCCTGACCGAGTTTCACGCCGAGCAGACGGACGCCGGAAAAATTGAGCGCGGGCGAATTGGCGATCACGCCGTCGTAGTCGTCCGGAAAGCGCTGCATCACCGTGTAGCCTTCGCGCCCGCCGGTCGAACCGCCGGCGAAGTACATCCGTTGTGGCGGCCGGCCATAGGCGCGCGCAATGAGTGCAAGCGCCGCGTCATGCGTCTTCTTCAGATGCGCGTAGCCGAAATTCGTCACCGCTTCGTCGACCAGCCCGAAGATCGCGAGCGACGAATCCCCCACATGACCCGAGTCGTCGCCGAAAGTCGCATAGCCTTGCGCGAGCGGTGCACGATCCGGCGAAAACGGCATCACGCCGGTGCCGCTGACCACCACGCCGTTGTACCCGCCGCCGCCGATCTGCAGCGCGCGGCCATTCCAGCGGCGCGGCAGATTCAGGTCGAAACGGATATCGGGTGTGCTCGCGTTGAGCCCTTTGATGCGGCCGGTGATGCGGCAATATTCGCCGCCTTGCTGATTGCCGGGCGCGGTCGCGCCCACCATCGCCGCGTTTTCGATCTGCGCGCCGGCGGTGGGCATGGCGATGAGTTCGGGCGGCAACACGGCGCCGGCGAATTCCGCGCAACGCATCGCGAGCGGCGCTTCCCTGGGCGCGCCAAACGCCTTGACAACGCTCAGCCATAGCATCGCACTGACGACCGTGATGACCGTGCGGGAAGCTGGTGTGCGCGTGCGGCGCGAACGCGCCCTCATCCGTAACCTGCGCCATTGGCCGCCGTGCGCGACTGCGGCCCTCTCCAGCCGTTCCAGCCGCGCGCGATCATCAGCACGGCGCCGATTGCGACCAGATCACCACCGAGTCCGACCAGCGTACCGCGGAAGCCGTGAAACGTATGCGGCGTCGCCGTATCGACGATCAACGACACCAGCGTGCCGGTGACGAAACACACGAGCCCGGTACGGCCGACCGTCACGACCGCGGGCAGCCGTTGCGCGAGCCACGCGATGCTGCCCGCGCGCACGAATTGCGCAGCGAGCCAGGCAATGACGACGAAGTTAATCACTCGATCCACGGAAAGGTTTTGTTTAAGCGTGCCGGGCAGCGGTTGCGTCAGCACGAAGAGTTTAACAATGGCGAACGCCAGCACCGCGATCGCCGCAACCCACGTGAGCCAGCGTGCGGTGCGGGTCGCGTGAAAGCGTTCGCTAACGGGCTGCACCCGGCACAGAATCCCAAGCACGAACATCAGTTGCCACGCAAACGGATTAAAAGCCCAGTCGGCCACGTCGTCAATGCTGAATAGCGCGGCCAGCGGCCGGGCAAGCGCCCAGATCGCCACACTCAGCCCCAGTGCCATCAGCGGTGAACGGCGCGCCAGCGGCACAGCGAACGGCACGCCCAGCGCGAAGATCAGGTACATGGGCAGCACGCTCGACAGATACGGCTGACGCCGCAGCACGGCGATATCGAGCGTTTCGCGCAGCGGCTGCATGGCGAACGTCGTCCAGCCGGACAGATCGACCATTGGCGGGTTCAGATGCAGCGTCGCGAGAATAGCGCCGGATAATAACGTCAATACGGCGGTCAGCAAGTAGGGGCGATAGATCTGCCAGCAGCGCTTGACGAAACGCATCTGCGCCGCGTTCTCGCCGCGGCCCGCGAGCACTGCCGTATAGGCGGCCGCTGACGCATAGCCGCCGAGAAACACGAACACTTCGGCTGAATCGCACAACGCATAGGCGTGCAGCATCAGGTGAGACAGCGCGCTGCCGGGAATGTGGTCCAGCACGATGACGATCAGCACGATACCGCGGAAGAAATCCACTTCGATCGAGCGTCCACGGCGTGATTCCATTCGGGTTCTCGCAGATGGCGCACGTCCGATGCGCCGGGAGAAGCGGTCTTGCACCGCAATTCTTCATAGGAACACCAAGACAATAGAACGTTCCCGCCGATGCCGTGCACTGCATCGACATGCGCTGACAACCGCCCTTTAAGTGCGCGTGCATTGGCAGCGATCTGAAATTTAGCTGTCGGCGTGTGGTAATGCTGAATTATTCGGCATTCGATCGCGCGGAAAGTTTTGCGGCTTTCAATGGGCAATGCGCGAGACATGCAGGTAATAACCGCCGAAAAAAATCGCTGAATGCGATGCGCGATTTTTTTCGCATTTTTTCATCGTAGGATGGGTTCATGGACGCCTGTGGGACATCGCACGTTCGAGCGATGTCCCCTCTCGACGGCGGCCATTCATGTGGACCGGACACGCCGCCGACCCGATCTTCGATCGGCTGGATCGCTGAGCGTCCTCGCGGCGTCCTCTATTTGCCGTTGCTGACTTTGCCGTCACAATGCGCGCCGGTCCTTCCACTACCGCCCTGAACGGCGACGCCTCGCGCGCTGCTGTTGCTCTGGAAGACGACCACATGAACAACAGGATTGCCGGCTTCGACGGATTGCGCGCGATTGCAGTCCTGATGGTGTTTTTTCAGCACCGCCTGTTTGGCGACATTGGCGAGGTCGGCCATCTCGGCGTATGGATTTTTTTCGCGCTGAGCGGCTTTCTGATTATCGGCATTCTGTCTGCGCAGCGTACGCGCATCGAACGCGGTGCCAGCCGCTTTGCTGCCGAGCTGAAGCGTTTCCTGTTTCGCCGCACGTTGCGCATATTCCCGATTTATTACCTGATGCTGGTGGTGATGTGCGTGCTGATGGCGTTCGGCATGGCGAGTCCCGAACTGGCTGGCGGCATGCCGTTTCATTTCGCTTATCTGTCGAACCTCTGGATCGGCTCGGTGCTGCATTACTGGCCGGGGCGTTACTCGCATCTATGGAGCCTGGCGATCGAGGAGCAGTTTTATCTGGTGTTTGCACCGTTGTTGTTGTTGATCGCTGCGCGCTGGCATCGTGCGGTGTGCCTTGCGATTGTCGCGGTTGGGCTTGCTTCATTGCTGGGGATGCGCGCGGCGCACTGGCAGGAGATCACGATCTATACGCATCCGCTGACTAACTTTTGGCTGCTGGCATTAGGTGGGATTGGAGGCCTGCTGATTGCAGGCAAAGAGAGCCGCTTGCGGGCTGTGCTGGGATATGGTGTGACGCTGTTTATTTTGAGTGTTTGTCTCGTGGGGTTTTGTGCGGCGGAGCCGGTGTGGAGTCGGTTCAGCAGTCCTGCTGAGTTTACTGTTGTTAGTGCTTTGTATGGGGTTTGCATCGCGGCGTTGGTGTGTTCGATTGCTTGTTGCCGGAGTGCTGCGGTGATCGGGTTGCTGGAGACCAGCTGGCTCGTGAGTTTTGGGCGTATCAGTTATGGGTTTTATCTTTATCACAATCTCATTCCGGATTTGACGCGGAATCATCGTGCCGTGGTGTTGTTCGGCGGTGCCGTGCCGGGGTGGGCGCACGCTGTCGGGATTGGTGCTTCGTTTTTTATTTCGTTGGCGATTGCCGGTTTGTCCTGGCGGTGGATTGAGGAACCTCTCCTGAGGTTTAAGGGCCCCAAGGGGGCGGGTGGTGCTGCTGCGCAGGGGGCTCGGCGTGGGTTTGTGGCTCGAAGTGATGCTCCTTGATGTTTGTTTTTGTTTTTGGCGGCGGCATTCTTCTGGGTGCCTACGGCGTTGGGCTTTGCTTTCGTTTTTGTCTACGCGGCGCTTTGGTTGTTCGCTTACGGTGTTGGCCTTTCCTTGATTTCTTAGTGGTTTATTAGCGTCGCCCCTGTGCGGGGCAGGCACTTACTTTCTTTGCCGCCGCAAAGAAAGTAAGCAAAGAAAGCGGCGGCGGATTCAACCGGTCGTTGCAACACCTCTGTTCCAATACGGAAATGGAGAGTGGAGCACGATGGAACGACAAAGAAGACCGTGGTTAAACACGGTGCAGAAGGCCGAAATCTGGAAGCTGTGGCGTGAGGGCGAGTCGCTGAGCGCAATCGCGCGGATGCTCGAGCGCCAGCCGAGTGCGGTTTATCGTGTGGTGAACAGGAACGGCGGGATTGCCCCGGCCGCCCGCACACGATCTGCGCGCGCGCTGACGCTGGCCGAGCGCGAGGAGATATCGCGAGCCCTGGTCGCAGACAGAACGATGGGCCAGATTGCACTGCAACTGGGGCGCTCGAAATCGACCATCAGCCGGGAAATCGCGCGTAACGGCGGCAGCCACAGGTATCGGGCGCACGAGGCCGATGCGAACGCCTGGGAGCGTGCACGGCGGCCGAAGGTGTGTGCGCTGTCGGGCAATGGGCGCCTGCGCCGGCTGGTGGCAGCCAGGCTCAAATTACAATGGGCCCCTGTACAGATAGCGGGGTGGCTCAGGCGCGAGTTCCGGGTCAACAAGGACATGCAGATATCTCACGAGACGATCTACCGGAGCCTGTTCATCCAGGCGCGCGGGGTCCTTAAAAAGGAACTCGTTGAGCATCTTCGTACGAACCGCACGATGCGCCAGGCAAAGAGCGCCTCGGCAAGCGGCCAGAACAGGGGCAGGATAGCCGGGGCAGTGTCGATCAGCGAAAGGCCAGCCGAGGTGGAGGACCGTGCGGTACCGGGCCATTGGGAAGGCGATCTGCTGGCGGGCTCGAACAACACCTACATTGCCACACTGGTGGAGCGGCACTCGCGTTATGTGATGCTGGTCAAGGTGGCAGGCAAGGACACGGCAAGCGTGGTGTCCGCGCTGATCAGGCAGGTGAACAAACTGCCCAAACAACTGCGTGGATCACTGACATGGGACCGCGGCACGGAGATGGCGAGCCACCGGAACTTCACGATTGCCACGGACGTGCAGGTGTATTTCTGCGATCCGCGAAGCCCATGGCAACGGGGCAGCAACGAGAACACGAATGGCCTGCTGCGTCAGTACTTCCCCAAAGGCAAGCCGGTGGACGGCTATTCGCAGGCGGAATTGAACAAGGTCGCCGCGCGCCTGAACGGTCGACCCCGTCAGACCTTGCAATTTATGAACCCTGCTGAAAAACTGGCAGAAACGTTGGGTGTTGCATTGACCGGTTGAATCCGCCGCTTCACACCGCTAATTCTTAAGCGGGTCCCCTGGCTTGGAGGGGATAGTGGAGCATCTGGAATCGGTGTTCTCGCACATTCAGCGCTGGTGACAAGGCAGTCATACTTCCGGCGGCGCTGCGCGCGCCGTAGCGGTACTTCCCAACCCCGATGGGGCGCACGCGCTTCCGGCATCATCCTTCCCGCCTCGCACTGCGTGTTCGCTGGAACGGTCCGCCATGAAAACCAGCGGCTTCGCTTTGGTTTGGTGGGCGCCATCGGCGAGGCGGCGAACTGTGGAAGTGCGAGCCACTTCGCTAAACGAAACGCAGTGGTGGAATTGCGGGTCACTGCGCCGAGCCAAACGCAGCCGCGAGTAACGCTAGCGCAGCAAACGCGAGCCATGACGCTTGAACAACCGCAGGCACCGGAAGCGCCCGACGGTTTTATGAAGTACCGCGTCGGCGCGCGCAGCGCCGCCGGAAGAATGACTGCCTTGTCACCGGCGCGGAGTGTGCGAGAACACCGATTCCAGATGCTCCACTACCTCCTCCAAGCCAGGGGACCCGCTTAAGGGTTAGCGGTGTGAAGCCGCTTTCTTTGCTTACTTTCTTTGCGGCGGCAAAGAAAGTAAGTGCCTGCCCCGCACAGGGGCGACGCTAATAGACCACTAACAAATCAAGGAAAGGCCAACGCCGTAGGCACACAGCCAAAAAGCGCCGCGCAAGGCAACCAGCACAGGGGCGACGCTAATAAACCACTAAGAAATCAAGGAAAGGCCACCGCCGCAGGCACACAACCTCCCGTCACTTGCTCTGTCACCCGGTTCAGGCCGCCGTGCAGCGCCGCACCGCGACACGCGCTTCCCGCTGGAGCCGCTCGAGAAGCATGATGACGCGGCGCCGCTGGCTGGCAACCAGGTCGTGCGTTTCTTCCAGCGCGCGAATGCGCTTTTCCCAATACTCATGGTCTAGCCGCGGTACAGCGCTATCCGCGTCCGCACGCGTCAGATACTGGATCATGCTCTCAAGGTGCTCCAACTGGCTGTCCACCATGCTGGCCGGACGCCTCCCGCCGCACCCCGCGGTCGGTTGATCGTTAGTGCCGTTCATTTTTTTCGTACCCCGTTGATTGGCCAGATGGACGATGCCTGTGGCATTCGCCTCGATGGCGCCGCGCATAGCAAGGCGGCGCTCTTTCCAACGCGCAGTTGCGCTTTCAAAACGGGGCGCGAATACACTGGATTGCCGCGCCACTAGCGAAAACGATCTGCATCTAGTCGTTGGACGATAGCGCGGCTTTTTTGTCAGGCTTTACCATACGTCTCAGTTCCCGGCGGCGAAGCGTTAAAATTGCGCTCACCGCGGCCTCCTTGCCCGAACCGCATGCCACGCTCGTCGCAACGGACCCATGAACCAGTGCTCACAGCCCTATCACCCGGCCGACGCTACCGCTGCTGCAACCGAACCGCGTGCCGCCATCGCGACGAGCCGTTTCAGCACGCACGCGCTGGCGGGCAACGCGCAAATGCTCGCCTGGCGCGAACGCGTGGGCCATGTGGTCGACGTCCTGCCGTCAAAACAACAGATCGCCGAGCGGTTCCGCGGAGAAATCGATAGGTATTCGCTCGATGGAATGATGTTTACTGACTGCCGCACCGACGAGATCGTGCTGGAACGTTCGGTGGCGCGCGTGTCCACCGACCATCGCCGGGACTACGTCTTCCAACTGTTCGTGGAGGGCGAGATCGGCAACGTGACGGGCATGCACAAGAAGCGCAGCGCGCCCGGCTCGGTGCAAGGCATCGTCGCGTTCGATCTGAACCAGCCGTTTCGGGTCGAGCGGCCCGCCTGCCGTCTGCTGAGTCTGTTCTTGCCGGCGTCGATCGTGGAGCAGGAACTTCGCGACGGCGCGTCGATTCATGGCCGCATCCTCCAGCAGGGCTCGCCGCTGACCAGCCTCGTGATGGATCAGATGGCGGCCATCGCCCGGGAAATACCGACGCTCGACCCGGACAGCGCGGCCAACGCGTTAAATGCCGGCGCCCAGCTTCTGATCGCGGCGTTTCGCAAGGAGTCGCGCCTGACGGGCGGAGGCCGCGCCGCGCTCCAAGCCGCGGTAATGGGACAGGTCCGGCGTTACGTCGAAGCGAACCTGCACCAGGGCGACCTCACGCCGACCAGCATCGTTCAGGCGCTGCAACTGAAGCGCGCCACGGTCTACCGCTGGTTCGAGCACGAAGGCGGCCTTGGCGCGTACATTCGCAATCGCAGGTTGCGGGAAGCGGCAGACGAACTGGTCCGTTTCCCGCATCTACAGGTCATGGAAGTTGCTTACGGACTCGGTTTCCAAAGCGCATCGGATTTCACGCGCGCATTTCGCCGCGCCTTCGACATGAGCCCGCACGACATGCGACTGCGCGCGCTGGACCTGCAACATAGCCGTGCGGCGCCGTGATGAAAACCGCCGGCTAAACCGGCCTATTAGACCCTCGAAGACCCTCGATTACGCCGGCGGCTGCGAAGCGTATGCGGCACCCTCAGCCGGCGCCTGCTCGGGAAACCGGTTCAGCGCGACAAGCGTGAGCCCGGTCGCCGCCATCAGATACCACGCCGGGATCATTGGATTGCCCGTCACGTTGATGAGCCATGTGACGAAGAACGGCGAAAACCCGCCGAACACAACGACACCAATACCGTAGATCACAGAAAGGCCTGCCGCGCGCCGATGCGGGGGAAAGGCCTCCATCATCAGCACCGAGTTCGCACCGTCGTTGTTCACCGCCAGCGCGACGTACGCCGTGATGATGACGAGCGCGGCGAGGTCGCCCACGCCATGGGTCAGCATCCAGAAAACGGGCCATGCCGCCGCCATCGATGCCACGAAAAACAGGGACTGGAGCGTCTTGCGGCTCGCGAACCGGTCGGCGGCGCGCCCCATCAACGGGGTCACGACGAAGATCACGAGCCCCGAGAGACAGGCGGTCAACAGGCTGATCGCCGGCGGCCGGTGCAGCGTTCGAACCAGATAGGACGGCATGTAGAACACGGTGACATAGATGCCCACCGAAGTCGCCGCTGTCATCAGAATGCCGCAGACGAGCGGGCGCGTGTGCTCGACGAACAGGCGGCCGGGATTCAGCCGTCCACCCGGCTGCCTCGGGACCGCGGGCATACGGCGGCGCAGATACCAGCCAACCGGGCCGATCAGGCCGCCCAATACGAAAGGAATGCGCCATCCCCAGCTCTGCAAGGCGGCGGGCGACAACAGCGCGGTGGTGCTCGCCGTGACCAGCGCGGCGGCGAAAGCGGCCGCACCCTGGCTCGCGCCACGCCAGCTCACCATGAAACAGCGGTGCCGGTACGCGACCGATTCCATCAGCGAAGCCGCCGCCGGCCCGATCTCCCCGCCTGTCGCGAGCCCCTGCATCAGCCGCGCGAGCACCATCAGCACCGCCGCCGCGGGACCGATCGACGCATAGGTGGGCAGGCACGCGATCAGCCACGTGCCGAGCGTCATGAGCGTGAGCGACACGGCCATGCCGGCCTTGCGGCCGTGGCTGTCGGCGATGTGGCCGATCACGATCGCGCCGAGCGGGCGCATCACAAAGCCGGCGCCGAAGGTGGCAAGCGAGAGCAGCAGCGATGACGCCGGGTTGCCGGACGGAAAGAAAAGATTGCCGATCAGCACGGCCGAAAAGCTGTAAACCGTGAAATCGTACGCAACGAAGCCGTTGCCGATCACGATCGCCACGACAATGCGCCTGAGTTCGGCGCCGGACAGGTTGGTCAGCTTGCCGGTGGCATTGTTGTGCATGGGCGCGGTTGACGGGTTCGTTGGAGTGTTCAGGAAGATTGACGCAAGAAAGATGATCTTTCTGTTTTAACGGCCGGGAAGTGGACGACTTTACCCCGCGCGCCAACAAAAGCGGATCGTGCTAGATTGCACTCACCACGCCTTCAACGGAGTTTCTTGCATGGATACCCGTTCAATTCTGGGCATGATTCACGCCGAAGAGGCTTTACTGGTCTCTATCCTACGGTCGTTGCCACCGGACATCAGGCGCAAGGTCGCCAACGATTTCCAGGAGCAGGTTGAGCTCTCCGAGACGTCGCAGCTGAGCCCGACAAGCGATCGCGAAACGAGCGACGCGTTCAAGGCCCATATCCGAAGAATGTCGATCATGCTGGCGTCGCTGTCTTAGCGAAAAATCGACCGACAACTCGCAATCCCGACGGTCTGCCTGCCGAGTATTTCGACGCGGCGAGGATCGTCGGCGGGGCGGTGAGTCGACGGTTCCGGCGACACCCGCTCATACCCCATCCATATTGCTTCCCGCCTCCTCAACATAGGCAGCAACGAGGCCCACCGCACACTTCGCGAAAGCACGAATCCGGTGAATATGAGAGATTGTGACTTACGACATGAAACGGCGAGCGACCGGACCCGGTCCTCACCCATCCTGTATGAAAACGCACCTTTGCATCGCTCTAGTCACGCTCACCGCGCTGCGCGCGACTCTCTGGTCGACGGTCGCGCACGGCCATGCGCTTGACAGCGAGTTCGACTGCAAATCGAATCCCCACACATTCATTACGTCGCTGGAGGATAGGCAATATATCGATTCGAAGCCGATGCGGGTCGAGCAGAATTCGGTCAACGCGTTTCGGCCGACCCGCGGCAGCGACCTGACGGTGTACGGCTTTCACGTCTATGCCGTCCTCGGTTACGAGCGGGACGACACCATCTTCAAGAAAGGAAGCGGCGATACGATTGCAGTGCCCCTTTATGGTGCCGTGGTGTCGGGGCCGGTCGAGACAGTGGAAACACGCGTGCGCCAGGCCGGCAGCGACGCCATTGTGCATCAGGTGATTCCCATGTTACTCACGGCAATCGTCTGCGATGAGCATCAGGTCGGGCAATGGACACATGAGACGCGTGAGACGCGATAGTCGCAATAGGCGTCCTACGGGCATGCCGCAGGCACGGCAACTGCTACGCATGCGCGCTTCAGGTCTGCGCCATCATCAGGTTGGCGTCGCGCACCAGCAGCCAGCGTCCGTCGGCTTCCTTGCGCAGAATCGTCAGCGTATACCCCGCGCGGCGCACCGCCGCTCCAGCGTCGGCGCCCGACGGCTTGATTGTGATGTCGAGGCGGTTACGCAGGAATGCCCAGTCGCCGAGTACGTTGAGCTCCTGAATCTCGCTATGCGCGTCAATCTCGACTTGCGGCTGCGAATTGATGGCGGCGGCAAACGCTGCTTTGCCAAACGGCTCCTGCCCTGGAACCATGAACACTACGTCGTCGGACATCAGGCTCAGCACGGTGGCGTAATCGCCGTTTTGGCTCGCGCCAAGCCAGGTGTCTACGAGGTTGCGAATCGCGCGTTCGTCGTCTGTCATGTCATCCA
The DNA here is from genome assembly GCF_038050405.1 of Paraburkholderia sp. IMGN_8. Classification (NCBI taxonomy): domain Bacteria; kingdom Pseudomonadati; phylum Pseudomonadota; class Betaproteobacteria; order Burkholderiales; family Burkholderiaceae; genus Paraburkholderia; species Paraburkholderia sp. IMGN_8. The sequence goes on from NZ_CP150901.1 coordinate 2,650,078, forward strand.
CCCTTTCATCAAACGTTCAAAAGACACGCTGAATATTGCACCAACGTGGTTGGATAGCCAATTGCAACGCTAGCGGAAACCGTGTCAATGCGCAGATGATTTACAGATGCCGCTTCGCTTCGGCGACAACATGCTTCGCCGTCATGCCGAAGTGTTCGTACAGCGCCTCGGCAGACGCAGAAGCACCGAAGCCGGTCATCCCTACAAAGCCGCCCCGTTCGCCCAGATAGCGGTCCCAGCCGAAACGCAGCGCAGCCTCGATACCGACGCGCACGGTGCCTGAACCCAAGACCGCCGCGCGATAGGCGTCGTCCTGTTCATCGAAGATTTCCCAGCACGGCATCGACACCACAGCGGTTGCTATGCCGTCGTCCTGCAATTGGCTACGCGCCTGCAAGGCCAGCGCCACTTCCGAGCCGGTCGCGAGCAAGGTCACCAGGCGCGGCCCGCCGTGCGCCTCGGCGAGCACGTAGGCGCCGCGTCGCGACAGCAGCTCGGCACTCCGCGTGCGGCGCACCAGCGGCAGCGCCTGGCGCGCGAACACCAGCGTGCTCGGGCCACGCCGATGTTCGAGCGCGAGTGCCCAGCACTCGGCCGCCTCCACCGCATCGGCGGGACGCAGCACGCGCATGTTCGGCATCGCGCGCAACGAAGCGAGTATCTCGACGGGTTGATGCGTCGGGCCGTTCTTGCCGACGCCGATCGAGTCGTGGCTGAACACGAAGTGCACCGGCAGGCCCATCAGCGCAGCCATCCGCATCGCGGGCCGCTGGTAGTCGGAGAACGCCAGATAGGTGACGCTGGTCGCGATGACGCCGCCGTGCGCGGCCATGCCGTTGGCCATTGCACCCATCAGATGTTCGCGCACGCCGCAATGAACATAGGCGCCGCTGCGCTCCTCGGCGGTGAAGGCGTGCAATTGGCGCTTGTGTCCGGTGGGCGCTTCGAGATCGGCGCAACCGACCATGCGCTCCGGCAGCATCGGCACGAGCAGATCGCTGATCTCGCCCGACACCGTGATGCCGGGCTGCGGCTCGTCGCGCTCCGCAACGCGTTGGCGGTAGGCGTCAAGCACATCTCGCCAGCCATCCGGCAACTGGCCGGATTGAACACGCTCGAACTCGGCGCGCTGCGCGTCCGGCAACGCGGCTACGCGCGCTTTCCATGCGCTATGTTCCTGATCGTTGCGCCGTCCGGCCGCGCGCCACGCACTCAATATCTCTTCGGGCACCTCAAATGGCGCATGGGGCCAGCCGAGCTGTTCGCGTGCCGCGTCGGCATCCGCCTGGAACAGCTTGCCGCTATGGCCGCCCCGCTGCCCTGCCAGGCGCGCAATGCCGCGGCCGATGATGGTCCGGCACGCGATCATCGACGGCCGCGGGTCCGTGCGCGCGATCGTCAGCGCCGCCGAGACCGCTTCGAGATCGTGACCATCGACTTCGACAACATGCCAGCCGCCCACGCGGAACCGTGCGCAGACGTCCTCGCTGATCGATAGCGAGGTGCTGCCGTCGTCGGTAATCTGGTTATCGTCCCAGCATAGGATCAGCTTGCCCAGGCGCAGATGCCCGGCCAGCGAAATCATCTCCTGACCGATACCCTCCTGAAGACAGCCGTCGCCGACGAACGCGTACGTGTAGTGATCGACGAGTTCGCTGCCGAATTTTGCCGCGAGGTAGGCTTCGGCGATCGCCATCCCGAACGCGTTCGCGATACCCTGCCCAAGCGGACCGGTGGTGACTTCGATACCGTGCGCCGGTTCGTATTCGGGATGCCCCGCGCAGTGCGAGCCGAGTTCGCGGAAGGTCTTGAGCTGATCCAACCCGATGGCCGCATACCCGGTCAGATACAGCAGCGAATACAGTAGCAGCGACCCGTGACCATTGGACAGCACGAAGCGGTCGCGGTCGGGCCAGGTTGGATCGGAAGGGTTGAATTTCAGATGCCGGGTGAACAGCGCGGTCGCGATTTCGGCCATGCCGAGCGGCACGCCCTGATGACCTTCGCCGGCGCGCAGAATCGCATCGATGGAAAGAAAGCGGATCGCGTCGGCTAGCGGCAACTGGGGCGCTTGCTGTCGATATTGCGTCTGTGCTGCCGCGGCTTGCGGCGATGGCGGAATCGAAGCAAGCGAAGCAATCGGTGCAGCAGGCTGAGCTTCGGTAGTGGACATGACAAAAGGCTCCTCAACGCCGTCCCGCGATGCGAGGCGGCTGCAATCAAAACGAACCAGAAGGAATCAGGCGGAAGAAATCCGCGCCCATGCCGCAACGGCCAAGCGCGTCAAAAGCTCAATGCAGGAAGCCGGTCGAAATCCACGGCACCGCGGCGACCACGATCAACCCGACCATCAGCGCAGCGATGTAGCCGAGAATCGGCTTCATGCCTTCGTCCGGATGAATGCGGCTGACCGCGCACGCCGAGTAGTAGCCGACACCGAACGGCGGCGCGAACAGGCCCACGCCCATCGACAGGATCACGACCATCGCGTAATGCACATCGTGAATACCCATCTGCCGCGCGATCGGAAACATCAGTGGGCCGAACAGCACGATCGCCGGGATGCCCTCGAGCACGCTGCCGAGGATCACGAACACGCAGATCGACGCCGCCATGAACATCGCCGCGCCGCCAGGCAACCCGCCCAAAGTTTGCGCGAGTTGGCCGGAGAAGCCCGATTGCGTCAGTGCCCACGCCATACCGGTCGCCGCGCCAATGATCAGCAGGATCGCGCCGGACAGGGTCGCGGTATCGATCAACATCGGCTTCACGCGCGCCCATTCGAAACGGCGATAGATCAGGAGCCCCGCCAGCACCGCATACGCGATGCCGATCGTGGAGACTTCCGTCGCCGTCGCGATGCCTTCGACCACCGCCGCACGGATCACGAACGGCAGCGCGAGTGCGGGAAACGCGATCACCAGCTTGCGAAGAATCTCGCCACGACTCGCGCGTTTCACCCCCGACAGGTCCTCACGCCGGTAACGCCACTGCACCACCGCGCACAGCGTGATCGCCAGCACGATGCCCGGCAGCATGCCGCCGGTGAAGAGCGCGGAGATCGACACGCCCGTCACCGAGCCGAGCGTAATCAGCACGAGGCTCGGCGGAATCGTTTCGGTCTGCGCGCCGGTTGCGGCCAGTAGCGCGACCAGATCGCCAGGTTTCGCGCCGCGCGCCTTCATCTCCGGAAACAGCACCGGCGCGACCGCCGCCATGTCCGCCGCTTTCGAGCCCGAGATGCCGGACACCAGATACATCGCTCCGACCAACACATACGACAGCCCGCCGCGCACGTGGCCCAGCAGACTCGCGAGGAATGCGATCATCGCCGCGGCCATGCCGGTCATCTCGATCAACTGGCCGAGAAACACGAAGAGCGGTACCGACAACAGGATCAGATGCGACATGCCCTCGTCCATCCGTCCGACCACCACCGGCATCGGCGTGTTGGTCGTCAGCGCGAGGTAGCCGAAGGTGGCGAGCCCGAACGAGAAGGCGATCGGCACGCCGCTCAGCACACCGAGCGCCACCAGTCCGACAAAAAAGATCAGCAGGTTGATATTGCCGAGATCGCGCAACAGCGGGCCGAGCGCGATGAAGCCGCCAACCAGCGCGCCGACCGTCGCGAGCGCAGCCAGCGTCAGACGCCAGTTGCCCATGAGAGCAAGCCGCACCACGGCGACCAGCAACATCAGCGCCGAACCGACCGGCAACGCGGCGGCGCGCCACGAATTCGACAGTTCGAGCGCCGGCGTGGTGATGAACGACTCGTCCTGCGCGAAGCTGATCGCCGGACCGATCACCATCGCGAGGAACGCGATCGGCGCGGCGATCGCGACCACATCGAGAAAGGCACGGACGCCCGGCGGCGCCATGCCGACCAGCGCCGTCATCCGCATATGCTCGCCGCGCCGCAACGCGATTACCGCGCCGAGCATCGCGAGCCACAGGAACAGCATCGACGCGAGTTCATCGGACCAGACGAGCGGCGCGTGCAGCAGGTAACGGCTCGTCACGCCGGCCAGCAGCACGACGATTTCCGCGAGCACCAGCAAGGCCGCGGGAATCTCCACCAGATGGCCGAGCGCCGAATCGAGCGCGCAGGCGAACCGATGCTGCGCCTCGTGCGAATAGGAGATCGTGATCATCGCCTTACCCCAGTTTCCCGACGGACTTCTCCAGCAGACCCCAAGCCTCGTCGCCGTACTTCGCCTTCCAGTCGTGGTAGAAGCTCGTCCTGGCAAGTGCGGCGCGGAACGCCTCCCGGTCGACGTCGATGAAGGTAATGCCCTTCGTTTTCAGATCGTCGCGCAACGAGTTGCTCAACTTCGCGATGTCGGCGCGTTGCAGTAACGCGGCCTTTTCGAATTCGCGCGTGACGATCGTGCGGATGTCGGCCGGCAAGCGCTCCCACGCTGCGCGGTTGCCGAGAATCCAGTAGCCGTCCCACACGTGCGATGTGAGGCTGATGTACTTCTGCACCTCGTAGAGCTTGGCGGTGGCGATGATCGGCAGCGGATTCTCCTGGCCTTCGACCACGCCGGTTTGCAGCGCCGAATACAGTTCGTTGAAATTGATCGGCGCCGGTCCCGCTTCGAGCGCCTTGAACAGCGACGTCAGCATCGGCGCTTGCGGGACGCGAATCTTGAACCCCTTCAGATCGGCCGGCGTGCGCAGCGCACGCGTCGATGAACTGATCTGCCGGAAGCCGTTGTCCCAAACGCGGCTCACCGAAACGATGCCCGACTTGCCGATCTGCGCGCGGATGTAGTTGCCCAGATCGCCATCCATTGCCTTCCACACCGCGTCGTAGTCCTTGAACGCGAAGCCGGTGTTGACGATGCCGGCGGCGGGCGTCAGCGTCGCCAGAATCGACGACGCCTGGTTGAAGAACTCGACGCCGCCATTGCGTACCTGCGACAGCAGATCGGTATCGGAGCCGAGCTGGTTCTGCGGAAACAGCTTGATGTCGAGGCGGCCGTTGGTCGCTTCGCGGATCTGATTGATCGCCTCCTGGGCGCGGATGTTGACCGGATGGGTCGGGTCCTGGCCAGTAGCAAGCTTGTACGAGAACTCGGGGGCCGCCACGGCGCGCCGCGAGACGCTCCACAACGGCGCGGCGGCGGACAAGGTCGCGCCGGCCTTCAGAAAGGTGCGGCGGCTGATGCCCTTCGGGGCGTTCGAACGGGTAGTCATGGTGTCTTCCTCCAATCCTGGATCGCGCGTCGTTATGGTTTTCGAATCTGAACCATGGCGGCTGCACGTGTCGCGCGCCATGGCGTCCTGTTCTCTACTACTGGGTCTCCATCGCCGCCGTCGGCCTCCCGCCAGACGGCCCGTCCTGCCGTAGGGCGTCAGCCGTGAATCAGCATGCCGCCGTTCACGTCGATCACCGCGCCGGTGATATACGACGACAGGTCCGACGCGAGGAACAGGAATGCGCCGGCCACATCGTCGGGCACCCCCAGGCGATTGAGCGGAATGCCGGCGAGGATTTCGCCGCGCTTGTCGTCGCTGATCTTGCCGGCGTTGATGTCGGTCTGGATCAGGCCGGGCGTCACGCAGTTCACGCGAATGCCGTCGTTGCCGAGTTCGCGCGCCATCGCTTTCGCCAGACCCAGCACGCCGGCCTTCGCCGCCGAGTAATGCGGGCCGCCGAGAATGCCGCCGCCGCGCTGCGCCGACACCGACGACATGCAGCCGATCGAGCCGCTCTTCTGCTTTTTCATCTGCGGGACGATCGCTTGCGACAGGTACAGCACGCCGCGCAGGTTGACGTCGAGGATACGGTCCCAGCTCTGCGGGTCGATATCGAGCAGTTTGGCGGCCTGGGTGATGCCGGCATTGTTGATCAGCACGTCGATCGAACCGAAATCGGCGACGGTGCGTTCGACGGCGGCCTGACATGCGCCACGATCCGTGACGTTGCATGCGTAGCCGCGATGCTCGGGCCCGATCGACGCAGCGGCTTCTACTGCCGCGGTTTCGTCGAGATCGAAGATGGCGACGCGCGCGCCATGTGCGGCGAACTTGCGGGCGGTCGCCATACCGATACCGCGCGGCGACGCGCCGCCGGAAATGACGGCGACCTTGCCGTCGAGAAGACGTGATGCTGACATGATGCGGATCTCCTGAATAGGGTGCTTATGGTTTGCTACGTTGTCCGGTGTTGGCTATCGGTGACTATGTGTCAGCGGCCGCTATCGCAGCCAGCCTTTGATCGTGTCGCACATGGCCTGGGTGGAAATGCCGTAACGGTCGTGCAAGGTCGGCAGCGCACCTGCATCGAGAAACGCGTCGGGCAGGCCGATCTGACGGAACGGCGGCGTGACGCCGTTGGTCAGCAGCACCGTGGCGACCGCCTCGCCCAGCCCGCCGATCACCGTATGGTTCTCCGCCACCACGACGAGGCGCCCCGGACGGCGCGCTTCGCGCAGCAGCGTAACGGTGTCGAGCGGTTTGATAGTCGGCACATGCAGCACGCCCACGTCGACGCGATCGGCGGCCAGCGCCCTGGCCGTTTCCAGCGCGCGCATCGTCATGATCCCCGACGAGACGATCAGCACCTCAGCGCCGTCGCGCAGCAGTTTGGCCTTGCCGAGTTCGAACTGATAGTCGTATTCGTCGAGCACGACCGGCACGTTGCCGCGCAACAACCGCGCGTAGACCGGCCCGCGATGATCCGCGATCGCCGGCACCATCTGCTCGATTTCGAGCGCGTCGCACGGGTCGATCACCGTCAGGTTCGGCATCGCGCGGAACAGCGCGAGATCCTCGGCCGCCTGGTGGCTCGGACCGTAGCCAGTCGTGAGCCCGGGCAATGCACAGACGATCTTGACGTCTAGGTCGTCCTCGGCAATCGCCTGATGGATGAAGTCATAGGCACGGCGCGCCGCAAACACTGCATACGTCGTCACGAACGGCTGCGCGCCTTCATGCGCCATGCCGGCGGCGGCGCCCATCAGCAGTTGCTCGGCCATGCCCATCTGGTAATAGCGCTCGGGATATTCCTTCGCGAACAGATGCAGGTCGGTGTACTTGCCGAGATCGGCGGTCATGCCGACCACTTCGGGCCGGTTGCGCGCCAGTTCGACCAGCGCGTGACCGAATGGGGCCGAGCGGGTGATCTGCCCTTCGCCCGCGATCGACGCGATCATCGCCGAAGTCTTCAGGCGCGGTTTCGGTGCGGCGGCGCTCATACGTTTCTCCCGGCTTCCAGCGCCTGCAACGCGAGTTGCCACTCGTGCGCATCGACGCGAATAAAGTGGTTCTTCTCACGTGCTTCGAGAAACGGCACGCCACAGCCCATCCGCGTATCGCAGACGATCATCCGGGGTTGCGCTTCAGGATGCGCGCGTGCTGCATCGAACGCGGCGACTACCGCCGCGAGATCGTTGCCATCAATGCGCTGCACGAACCAGCCGAACGCTTCGAGCTTCTCGACGAGCGGTTCGAACGCCATGATCTTCGACGACGGCCCGTCGGCCTGCTGGTTGTTGACGTCGACCATCGCGATCAGGTTGTCCAACTGCCAATGGGCGGCAGACATGAGCCCTTCCCATACGGCACCTTCGTCGAGTTCGCCATCGGAGAACAGCGTGTAGACAAACGCGTCCGAACCCGTGCGTTTCAGGCCAAGACAACGGCCGACCGCAATCGTCAGTCCTTGCCCGAGCGAGCCGCCGGACATCTCCATGCCGGGCGTGTAGCTCGCCATGCCCGACATCGGCAGGCGGCTGTCGTCGCTGCCATAGGTCTCCAGTTCTTCGTCGGCGATGATGCCGGCCTCGATCAGCGCGGCGTACAGCGCGATCGCGTAATGGCCGTTGGATAACAGGAAGCGGTCGCGACCTTCCCACTCGGGGTCGTCGGCGCGATAGCGCATGGCACGGAAGTAAGCGACGGCCAGCACGTCGGCGATATCGAGCGCCTGGCCGATATAGCCCTGCCCTTGCACTTCGCCCATGCGCAGCGCGTTACGGCGGATCTGGTAGGCATGCTCCGCGAGCTTCGTGTACGGCGCGGTTTCGCTGGTGTTCACTTTTTGTCTCCTGTCGATCGGAGTTCGCGCTTTAGCGCGTTACTCCGGTCCCATGCAACATAGTTGCGCATGGGTCGCTTTGTGGCATGGGCCGCGTCGATGCCGCTGCCAGTGATTCAAGCGTAATCTCCCGCCCGCAAGTGCTCAAACGAATTAAGATGGTCAATGGATGAATTCAATTCACCTTGATGCTGCCATGCACAATCGCGTCACTCTCAAGTCGATACAGGCATTCGAAGCCGCCGCGCGGCTCTCGTCGTTCGCGCTCGCAGCAGAGGAACTGTTCGTGACACCCTCCGCCATCAGCCATCAAATCAAGCTGCTCGAAGAGCAATTGGCCATCCGCCTGTTTCATCGGCTGCATCGCACGGTGATCCTGACGGACTCCGGGCGGCAATACGCTGAGGAAATCACGTCGGCGTTCGCGCGAATCGACGCGGCGACCCGCGAGATCGGCCGGGTCGCGAAGAGCGACATCCTCACGATCCATTCCACGCCGAGCTTTGCGACCCAATGGCTGATGCCGCGCATTGCACGGTTCAGCGCGGCGCATCCGGATATCGATGTACGTTTGAACGCGTCGACAGAGGCGGTGAACCTGATCTCGGAGGCGGTCGATATCGACATCCGCTATGGGCTGCGCAAATTGCAGCCGGCCGGCACGATGGTGCTCGAATTGCCGCCCGAGACGATCGTGCCGCTGTGCGCGCCGGCGCTGATGGCGAGCGAGCACCCGCTGCGCAGCGTGGCCGACTTGCAGCACCATCCGTTGATTCACAGCGAAGGTTGTCTGGTCGGCTGGCGTGACTGGATGCGTCAGCATCGCAAGACGCGGCTCGACATCAGCCGCGGGCCGCGCTTCGATCGCTCGTTCATGGCGATCAGCGCGGCGGTCGACGGCCTCGGGGTTTGCCTCGAGAGCCTGCTTCTTGCGCAACGCGAACTGGAAACTGGCCGGCTGGTCGCGCCATTCGGCTTTGAAGGATTAAACGTGCATGGATACACGCTGAACCTGTTGAAATCGCGGGCGGAATTGCCGAAGCTGCATAGCTTCCAGGATTGGCTGTTTGCCGAACTGCAGAAATGACAAAATGAAACGCTTCGAATTGCTGGCCACCACCATGGCCGACGAAATCCGCTCGGGTAGCCGTCCCGTCGGCTCTCGCATGCCCTCGCTGAGACAACTCACGACGCAGCACGGCGTCAGCCAGTCGACCGTGTTTCGCGCCTACTATCTTCTTGAAGAGTGGGGCTTGATCCGGGCACGCGAGCGCTCCGGCTACTACGTGGCGCCGGGCGCAGCGCTTGAACAGCGGCAGACGCCACGTCCGCCTCCAGTTCTGGAGTCGGCCAAGGTCGAAATCAGCGACCTGGTCTTTTCGGTGCTCGAGGCGGCGAAGCACCCGGACATCGTTCCCTTGGGCTCGGCGTTTCCCTCACCACAGCTTTTTCCACTTCAGCGCCTCGCCAAATCGCTCGGGCATGCAAGCCGTTTGATCAGTCCGTGGAGTACGGTGGTCGACCTTCCCCCGGGAAACGAGCCACTGCGCCGCCAGATTTCGCTGCGGTACATGGGGATGGGCATTGCCCAGCCGATGGAGGAGATTGTCGTCACCAATGGCGCGCCGGAAGCACTCAACCTGTGTTTGATGGCGGTGACGCGTCCGGGAGACGTCGTGGCAGTCGAGTCACCAGGGTTTTACGCGGCGCTGCAAGCCATTGAGCGCCTCGATCTCCGGGCGGTGGAGATTCCGGTCGACCCTGTTTCAGGCGTCGATTTGCAAGCGCTGGCGGATGCCTTCGACAAGCACCCCATTCGGGCGTGCTGGTTCATGACCAACTTTCAGAATCCGACCGGCGCGGCGATGTCGCAGGAAAAGAAGAAAGCGCTGGTCGAACTGCTTGCACAGCATGATGTGCCGCTCATCGAGGACGATGTGTACGGCGAACTGCACCATGCACCGACGTACCCTCTGCCTGCCATGGCCTTTGACAAAAAAGGGCTCGTGATGCACTGCAGTTCGTTTTCAAAGACGCTCGCACCCGGATACCGCATCGGGTGGGTGGCGGCAGGCCGTTTCGCCGACAAGGTGCAGCGCCTGAAGTTGATGACCACTTTATCGGCCAGCATTCCGGCCCAGGCGGGGATAGCGGACTATCTTCAGCACGGCGGGTACGACAAGCATCTACGGAAACTGCGCGGCGCGTTTCGCAGCCAGCTCGCCGCGATGGATACCGCGCTACGCCGCTGGATGCCAGACGATGCGCATTGGACGCGACCGTCCGGAGGCTATTTTCTGTGGGTTCGACTTCCATCGCGTGTCGACGCGATGAAATTACACCGCCTCGCGATAGAGAACGGTATCAGCATCGCACCGGGGCCGGTTTTCTCCGCGAGGCACGCGTTCCGCGACCACGTCCGTTTGAATTTCGGCCATCCGTGGAGCGACAGAATGGAGAACGCTGTCAAAACGCTGTGCTCGCTGCTTGAACGTGCCGGCGAATGAACAACCCCATCAATGCGCCACGTTGACCGCAAGCTTCGCGAGGGCAAACAGCGTCGCGCCGAACCCGCCGGCGAGCACGACTGCGACTAGCGGCAACAAGGGCAGCTTGACGGCCGCGATGTCGGATTGATGCGAAGCGCCCCGGCGAACGCCAAAGAAACTCCACAGCACGATTCGCGTCATTTTCAACAGGTTCATGGCATCACCCCCTCAAGGCTGGATTGCTTCATCTCAAGCCATAGTTTGAGCCGGGCAGGCCGCGCAAAACAGTAGCAGTTGCGAACAATTCTGACGCAGCAGTCTCCCCTCCTGCTACCGCCGGCAACAGCCGCGACCTCGCTCGCCATCTGCTAGCGCGTTTTAGTCGGCATCTGCTACTTTTCGGCGACCGCCCCTGCGTCTATCTTTGCCCCCTGACCAGGCTTGGCTTCACGACGTTGAGTTTCATCGAAAGTGTGGCCGCAGACGCACCGGACCATGTACCAGTACACCGAGTTTGACAAATCATTCGTGCGCAGCCGCGCTGCGCAGTTTCGCGACCAGCTCGAGCGTTGGCAGTCCGGAAAGCTCAGCGAAGACGACTTTCGCCCACTCCGTCTTCAAAACGGATGGTATGTGCAACGGCACGCGCCGATGCTGCGCGTGGCTGTCCCATACGGCGAGCTGTCGAGCGCGCAATTGCGCATGCTCGCGCGGATTGCGCGGGAATACGACGAGCCCGAGGCCGACATATACCGGCTTGCCTGCGAGGCACAAAGAAAGCTCGGGACCACCCACTTGCCTACGCACTACGCGCATTTCACCACTCGCACCAACGTCCAGTTCAACTGGATTCCCCTGTCAAAAGCAGCGGACGTGATGGACCTGCTCGCAAGCGTCGACATGCATGGCATTCAGACCAGCGGCAATTGCATCCGCAACATTTCCTGCGACGAGCGCGCCGGCGTCGCCCCGGACGAAATCGCCGACCCGCGGCCCTTTGCTGAAATCATGCGTCAATGGACGACGCTGCATCCCGAGTTCGCGTTTCTTCCGCGCAAGTTCAAGATTGCCATCACTGGCGCGGCCGAAGACCGGGCCGCGACGGATTGGCACGATGTCGGTTTGCGGCTCCTGAAAAATGACGCAGGCGAACTGGGCTTTCGGGTGACAGTCGGTGGAGGGATGGGCCGCACGCCAATGATCGGCGTGGTGCTGCGCGACTTTTTGCCGTGGCATCAAATCATGAACTACATCGAGGCGGTGGTGCGGGTATATAACCGCTACGGCCGGCGCGACAACAAATACAAGGCGCGCATCAAGATTCTGGTCAAGGCCGAGGGTCAAGGATATATCGACGAGGTAGAGGAGGAGTTCCGCCAGATCGTCGAACGCGACGGTGGTCCGCACACCCTCCCTCAAGCCGAATTGGACCGCGTCAGCGCGTCGTTCGTGCCACCCGGTCTGAACAGCCGGATACGCCAGAGCGACGAGCGTGTCAGTTCAGATCTGCGGGCGCAAGCGGAGGCCCATCCGCGTTTCGGCCGTTGGCTGCAACGCAACGTGGCGCACCACAAGCATCCGGCGATGCGCGTTGTCACGCTGTCGTTCAAACGCCTGCTTCAGGCACCTGGCGACGCGTCCGCCGCTCAGCTCGATGTTGTCGCCGACCTGGCCGAGCGATTTTCCGCAGGAGAAGCGCGCGTGACGCACACGCAAAACATCGTGCTGCCCTGGGTGCATGTCGACGATCTGTTCCTGCTCTGGAAAGCGGCTTGCGACGCAGACCTCGCCAGCGCGAACGTCCATCTGCTCACCGATATGATTGCGTGTCCCGGCGGCGATTTTTGCGCGCTCGCCAACGCACGTTCGATTCCCATTGCAGAGGCGATTACCGAACGATACCAGGACCTGGATGAACTCGACGACATTGGCGAGGTCGACCTGCACATCAGCGGCTGCATCAACTCATGCGGCCATCATCACAGCGGTCACATCGGCATTCTCGGCGTCGACAAGGACGGACAGGAATGGTACCAGGTGACGCTCGGCGGTTCGGACGGCAAAAGCTCGAGCGGCGCGGCGCAACCCGGAAAGGTCATCGGCCCGTCATTCTCCGCGTCTGAGGTGCCTGACGTTATCGAGGCGATTCTCTCAACCTACCGCGATATCCGGAACACAGCCGGAACACGGGAGACGTTTATTCAAACTTTGAAGCGCGTCGGACTGGAACCGTTCAAAGCAGCAGCCAACGACGCTCGCCGGAAGGCGGAGGTTTCCCTGTGACAAACGGTACTCGCCTGCGAATCTTGACGGCGGCAGAACATCTCGCCGACGGCGTCACGCCCGCGCTTCAGCTCGGCAACGACGCTGACCCGATGACGCTTGCCGACCAGATTGAACAGAATGGCCGCATCGACCTGCACTTCCCCCACTTCACCGACGGACGCGCGTACAGCCAGGCCTATCTCCTGCGCCGCAGGCTCGGATTCAAGGGCGATTTACGCGCGACTGGCGACGTTTTGATAGACCAGCTCGTACAGATGGAAAGAACTGGATTTTCGAGCGCGGTGCTGAAAGAGGGTGTCGACCCGGCCGACGCGAAACGGCAGTTCGAACGTTTCCCCGGGTTCTACCAGGCCGACGCTGCGCAGACGCCAACGGTATTTAAAACCTGAATCGCTGAACCCGGCCGGTCCCGAGCGGTTGCCGGGAAGCAGACTGTCGTTTTCACGTCTGCCCCCTCAGCCGTTTACCAAAGTGAGCAGGTCAGGCGCTTAACGCGCCCGCCCATCTGCTCTCTGCTGCGCGGCCTCGTTCAACAAAACCTCAGAAACTCGTGCGCAAACCAATCCGCGCGAGCGTCTGCGACCGGTTGCTCGCCGCGCCGTCCGGTTGCAGCAGGCCGTTGATCCACGCCCGCGTCACGGCCGCATCACCGCTCGCGCGCTGATAGATCGCTTCGACATACGCGGTTGTGCGCTTCGAAAAGCTGTACTGCAGCGCCGTCGTGATCTGTTGCGCCTTGTTGTTCAGGAGCACGTCGTTACCTTTCATGTACGCATAGTCGAGGCCGAGCGTCCACGGCCCGGAGATCGTCCACGACGCGCCACCCTTGTACACATCGATCTTCGCACCGCTCGCGGTATTTTTGGTGTTCGTGTACAACAACATCCCCAGCACACTACCGAAGTTGTAGTGCGCGCCAAAGCCAAAATTGCGAATGCCGTCGTGACCGTTGCCGAGTTGCGGGTACTTCACTTCGACATATGCCGCACCGACTCCGAATGGACCGTTCGCATAGTTCGCGCCGAAGCTCATCGTCGAGTCGGAGGAGAACGAACCGGGCACGCCGCCGAATCCATAGAGCGCGCCGAACGTGAAACCCGAGATATCCGGGCTGCGGTACTTGACCGAATTCGCCACGCGGGTCGCGCCCGCCATCCGGTCGAAATCGAACGATCCGGTCGGATTGTTCGGCACGCCGAGTGCGGTAAACGGCCCCTGACGAAAATCGTAGATACCGCCGAACAGGAACGCGCCATCATAGAGCCCGAGCGTCAGCGTCTCGAACATGAAGTCGTACTGGTTGCCGAATGTGAGCGAGCCGAAGCGGTCGTTGGCAAGTCCGACCAGGGCCGTGCGGTTGAAAATCTGGCCCGCACCTGGAATCGTCGCGCCGTTGCCCAGATCGAATTGCGACGTCAGTTCGAAGATCGCCTTGTTGCCGCCGCCCAGGTCTTCGCTGCCTTTGAAGGTCAGCAGATCCGGCGACAGCACGCCGCTGTCGAACAGTGTCGCGGCGCCGCCATGCTGGTTGTTCACATACGTGACACCCGCATCGATCACGCCCTGCAGCGTCACGCTGCTTTGCGCGCTTGCGATGCCCGGCGCGATGAATGCAAACGTGCAGCCCGCTATCGCCAGGCGCTTTGGCTTCGTTCTCTTCATGCCTATCTCCTCCAGTCGTTATTGAATATTTGCCCTTGCTCGATGCGAATGGCGACCGGCGTGAGCGCCGCGCCCTCACACGGGCCGTCGATGCACAGGCCGTCTTCGAAGCGGAACATCGCGCTGTGATGCGCGCACATCAGCAATTCGGCGTCGTAGGCCCAGAAGGTGTTCGGCTCGTAGTTCAGCGGAATCGAAAAGTGCGGGCACATGTTGCGATAGGCCCAGACCTCGTCGCCGCGGCGCAACACGACAACGCCTGGCGCGCCGGTTTGCTCGGCGGCAATTTCAAGCGCGCCGCCATCAGGAATGTCGTCGAGCGCGCACAGGAAGCCCGCCCGAGATTCGGGACTCGCCACGTTCATCGCCTTGCCTCCTCATACACGCCGTTGAGACAGTACGAAGTCGCGCTGGACCTCGAAGAACGGGCTCGGCAAGTCCCACTCTTTGGCGGCTGCCGCGTTATCGTTCGGCACGTAGTCGATCACGAGCGACGGCTTCGCGCCGAACACCGCGTCGGATTCAACGTACGGGTCACCGGCGGAATACAGCGCAGTCGTCAGCGTTTCGTACCCGGGTGCCTCGATCATGAAATGGACGTGAGCGGGCCGCATCGGATGACGTCCGGTCGCCATCAGCATCTTTCCGACCGGACCGTCGGTCGGAATCGGATAGCTGGTCGGTTTGATGGTTCTAAACGCGTATTCGCCGTTCGGCCCCGAGCGGAATTTGCCGCGCAGATTGCTCTCTGGCTGATCGGGGTCCTGGCCTTCGTACATGCCGTTGTTCGCCGTTTCCCATACTTCGATGAGCGCACCGGCCACCGGCGCGCCGCGGTCGTCGACCAGACGGCCGTGAATCAGCGCCGGCTCGCCTTCCGTGCGCGCGATGTTGGCGCCGAAGGCTTCGTCTTTTGCGCCCTCGCGATAGAACGGGCCGAGCAGGCTGCTCTCGGTGGTGTCGCCCTCGCGAACGTGATTGATCGCATCGACCATGATCGACAGGCCGAGGGTGTCCGACAGCAGAATGAATTCCTGGCGGATGCCGCTGCACTTGTCGCCGGTGGCGGTGAGAAACTCGATACCGCGGCGCCATTCGTCGCCGGTCAGTTCGACCTCGTTGGCAAACGCATGCAGGTGCCTGACCAGCGCGATCATGATCTGCTTCAGGCGCGGATCGGTGCAGCCGGCAAACGTCTTGAGCACATTCTGGGTAAGCGGATGGATGGCTTCGTCGTTCATCATCGACCTCATGCGCGGTGTGCCGCCGACGGCGCGTCGAGCGAATCGGTCGCTCCGCCTGGCGAAGGTTGCTGGGACGGACCGGCGTCGGGAAACACCACGCGCCGGCCCACGGGGAACAATTGCAGGCCGTAGCGGCGCGACACGAAGCCCCACAGCCCTTGCGGAAAGAACATCGTCACGACGATCGCCAGCGTGCCGAGCCCGATCAGATACCAGGTGCCGAAGTCGGACAGAAACTGATTGAGCACGAAGAAAATCAGCGCGCCGACGATCGGTCCTTCGAGCGTGCCGAGACCGCCGATCATCACGATAAAAATACCAAATGCGGTCCAGTTCACCGAGAACGCGGCGTCGGGCGAAATGCGCAGGTTGCCGACGAAGTACAGGCCGCCCGCCAACGCCGTGCCGCACGCGGACACCAGATAGACGATTAGCCGCGCGCGTTTCACATCGACGCCCTGGCTACTGGCCGCCACCGCGTTGTCGCGCATCGCGGTCAAGGCGAGACCGGCTTTCGAGCGCAGGAACAGATACAGCAGTCCGATCGCCGCCGCGACGATGGCGAGCGCAAGCCATAGCGTCAGCGATTCGCGCAGCGCACGCGGCACGGCCTGCAGCGCGGTGAGGCTGGTGCCGGAACCGCCGCCGAGCACCGACACGTTCGCCACTGTCAGCCGGAACACTTCCGCGATCACCCATGTGCCGATCGCGAAGTAGCCGCCTTCCAGCCGGAACGCCACGAGCGACACGGGAATCGCCACGACCGTCGCGATCACAGCTGCGATCGGTACGGCAACGAACGGCGAGAGTCCGCAATAGTTCGCGAGGATCAGCATCCCGTAGCCGCCGATGCCGAAGAACGCCTGCTGCCCGATCGACACCATGCCGCCGTAACCCGCCAGCAGGTTCCACATCAGCGCGAACACCAGATACGACGCGAGCTGCACGAAATCGCGCATCGCATCGCGTCCGGCCCACCATGGCGCGCTCGCCACCGCCAGCGCGACGATCAGCAGCACGATCGCCGCTACCCGGCTCGCGCGGGTCGCGCGCCGCACTTCGAAGCCCGTTGCGGGCGAGTTCAAATGCATGATCATGTCGAGCCTCTATGCGGTTTTGGGCAGCAAGCCCTGCGGCCGGGCCACCAGCACGCCGAGAAACACCACGTGGCCGAGCCAGATGCCCCAGCCAGGATCGAAATAAAAGCCCACCTGCTGCGCAACGCCAAGTGCCATGCCGCCGACGAAGGTACCCCAGAAAGACCCCATTCCGCCGATGATCACCGCTTCGAACGCGTACAGCAGCAACGCCGGGCCATCGGTCGGCGAGACCGCGGTGCGCATCGAATAGAGCGCGGCGGCCACCGCGATCAGCACAAACGCGATGCCCATCGCCAGCGCGTAGGTGCGGCGGTACGAGACGCCCATCAGTTGCACGATCTCACGATCGTCGGAGGTCGCGCGAAACGCGCGGCCGAGCGGCGTGCGGCCGAACAGCCACTGCATGGCGAAAGCCAAAGCGGCGGTGACGACCAGGGTGACAAGCGGCAGATAGCCCAGCGTGATGCCGCCCGCGAGCGTGATGCTCTTCGACTCGAAGCTGCCGGTTGCAACCGAACGCGGATCGGCGGAGAACACCTGTTGCAACACATTCTGGATCACGATCGACAAGCCGAACGTGACGATCAGCGAAGGCAGTGGATCGCGGCTACTGACCCGGTTGAGGATCGTGTACTGCACCGCATAACCCGCGCCGAACGCGATCACGAGCAGCAGCACCAGCGCGACGGCGAGCGGCAGATGCGCGTAGTTCGTTAGCGCGAACAGCACGAACACCAGCAGCACGATGAAGTCGCCGTGCGCGGTGTTGGTGAGCCGCATCACGCCGAACACCAGCGACTGCCCCATCGCGAAGAGTCCGTACAGCGCGCCGAGCAATACGCCCTGCACGACGATATTGATGAACGTAGTCATACGACCGCTCCAAAATACGCTTGCGTGATCGCCTCGTCCGACACTTCGGCCGATACACCCGCCAGCGATACGCGTCCTTCCTGGAAGCAATAGAAGCGCGACGATACGCGGCGCGCCAGCTGCACGTCCTGCTCGACGACGATGGCGCTCATGCCGTCCGCGACGATCGCGGGCAATGCCGCGTAAATCTCGCGCACGATCACCGGCGCGAGGCCGAGCGAAAGTTCGTCGCACATCAGCAGATCGGGATTGCTCATCAGCGCCCGGCCGATCGCGACCATCTGCTGCTGGCCGCCCGACAACGCGGTAGCCGCATGGTGACGGCGCTCCTGCAACGCCGGAAACAGCGCGTAGACGCTCTGCAGATTCCAGCGTCCCGGCCGTTTGCTATATGCGCCGAGCAACAGGTTTTCTTCGACGGTGAGGCTCGCGAACAGACGCCGTCCTTCCGGCACCAGCGCAATGCCCTTGCCGACGATGTTCGCCGCAGCCGCGCCGCCAATCGGCTCGCCGCGATACAGGATCTGCTCGGCGGTGCGCGTGCGCAGCAGACCCGCCACCGATTTCAGAAAGGTCGATTTGCCCGCGCCGTTCGAACCGATCAATGCGATCACCTCGCCGGACGCGACCGTCACGTCGATTCCGAACAGCGCCTGGAAGTCGCCGTAAAACGCGCTAAGCGCGCGTGTTTCCAGTAATGCCGACATGGTCATGCCTCCAGTCCGAGGTACACCCGCCGCACTTCGGGATCGTCCATCACGGCGGCGGGCAGACCCTCGGCCAACCGTTTGCCGAAGTTGATGACGAGCAGCCGGTCGGCCACCGCAAGCAGCGCATGCACGACATGTTCGATCCACACGATCGTCACGCCACGCTCCTTGACGCGGCGAATCTCGTCGACGAGTTCGTGCGTTTCGGGTTCGGTAAGGCCGCCGGCGATCTCATCGAGCAGCAGCAGTTGCGGTTGCGTGGCGAGCGCGCGGGCCAGTTCGAGGCGTTTGCGGTCGAGCAGCCCCAGCGTGCCGGCCAACTGGTTGGCGCGGGCTTTGAGGCCGGTGCGGTCGAGCACGTCGATGCAGACGTCGTAGGCGGCGTGTTCGGCCAGTTCACCGCCGAAGGTCGCACCGACCAGCAGGTTTTCGAAGACCGTCATGCCGCCGAACGGCCTCGGCACCTGATACGAGCGGCCGATTCCCGCCGCGCAACGGCGATGCGGCGGCAAGTGGTTCACGTCCGCGCCGTCGAATTCGACGCTGCCCCGGTCGGGCCGCACGTCGCCGCTGACGAGGTTGAACAATGTGGTCTTGCCGGCGCCGTTCGGACCGAGGATGCCGTACGTCTCCCCGCGTTCGACTGCGAAGCTGATGTCGTCGGTCACCTGTAGCGCGCCGTAGCGCTTCGATACGCCGGTTAGTCTGAGAACTGGGTTCATCGCCGCTCTCCGCTATGACTGTGAATTCACGCGATCAGCTTGAGCGGGCCGGATAGCGGCACGCTCGGCGCGAGCTGGTTATTGACGATCGCGAGATCGAAGCGGTGCTTCTGGCCTTTCACCCATTGCCCGCCCACAAGCGGCGTCTTCGCAACATTCTTCACCGGCCCGCTGCCCCACGCGACATGGCCGACCAGCGTGTCGAGCCTGGTCGACGCCACCGCGTCGCGGATCGATTCATTCGAATCGATATCCTTCGCGCGCTTTAACGAATCGACCGCGATTTCGAACAGTGCGTGCGCGAAGCCGATCGGCTGGGTCCATTGTTTCGACGTCACGCGCTCGTAGTCGTCGGCGAGTTGCCGCGCGCTTTGGCCGGTCAACGACGACTTGAACGGATGCGACGGCGACCACCACACCTCGGTGGAAAGACCCTCGCCGAGATCGCCGAGCGCTTCGATCGAGGTCGGAAACAGCAGCGCCTTGCCGATCGAAATCACCTTGGGTTTCAGGCCTTGCTGACGCGCCTGGACGAGAAAGTTCTTCGCATCGGGCGGGATCACGACGCCCGTGACGATCTGCGCATTCGCCTGCTTGAACGACGAAATCTGTGCGGAAAAGTCCTGCGTCATGCTCTGGAAACGCCCCGGGTCCTTCAGCGTGAAGCCCTTTTGCGCGAGCACCGGCGGAAAGCCGAGCTTCGCGTCGCCCCATGCGTTGCCGTCGCCGTCGTTCGGGAACAGGCCACCGACGCTGCGATTCGTCTGCACCGATTGCCACATGCCGGTGAAAACGGCGATCACGTCCTCCAGGCCCCAGAAGAAGTGATAGGTAAAGCGGAAACCCTTCTTCGGATCGCCCTTTCTGCCGAAAAACCACGGCTGCCACGGCACCACCGTCGACACGCACGGCATCTCGTTCAGCTCGCACGCGTCGCTGACCGGATTCGCGGTCTCTGGCGTGCCCGACACGAGCATGATGTCGACCTTGTCCTTGAGGATCAGATCGTTCGCCACTTCGCCGGCGCGATTCGGATTCGACTGGCTGTCCTTGACGACAATCGACACCGGATACGTTTTGCCGCCGATCACGATGCCGTTTTTCAGCGCGGTCTGCATTTGCTGGATCGTGAAGCGGTCCGCTTCGCCGAACGGCGCGAGCGGTCCGGTTTGCGGCGAGACGTAGCCGATTTTCAGCGTGCGCGGGCCGGCAGCGAAGACGAGCGGCGAGAACGCCGAGGTCGTCGCGGCGAGCGCGCCGCCCGCCGCGAGTGTGACGAAGCGGCGACGCTTCGCATCGAAGGAATGTGCGTCCATGGTTGTCTCCTGAATTTTTTGTATGAGTGGGATCGAGCGCGCTAGTCAGGCCGTCTCCCGTCGAAGGCGGCTTCGAGCAACGCGCGCAACGGAATCCGTTCGACCGGCCGCGGATTCCAGTAAGGGTTCTTCAACGCGAAATCGAGCGCGACGTCGAGATCGGTTGCGGTGAGGCCGATGTCTTTCAGCGCGGTGGGCGCGCCGTGATCGCGTGCGAGGTCGAACACGGCCTGCGCGGCATCGTCGGCGTGAAGCGCGCGAGCGATACGTTGCATCGCATCCGGTGCGGCCTCGCGGTTATAGGCCAGCACGTGCGGCAATACGATCGTGTGCGTCTCCGCGTGCGGCAGGTTGAACGTGCCGCCGAGCGTATGGCACAGCTTGTGATGCAACGCCATGCCGACGCTGCCGAGTACCACGCCGCATAGCCATGCGCCATATAAGCAGTCGCCACGTGCCGCGAGATCGCCGGGTTGCTGCATCACGCGAGGCAGCCCCTGCCCGAGCGCGCGGATGCCCTCTTCCGCCATCAGCGCGATGATCGGATTCGCGTCCTGCGCGTAGAGCCCTTCCGCTGCATGCGCGATCGCGTTGATGCCGCTCGTCAGCGACAACCCAGACGGCAGCGACGTCGTCAACGCCGGGTCGTAAATCACCGTCTTCGGCAGCACGCGCGGATCGCGGCCGGTCTTTTTCACGCCGCCCTCGGTGAGGCCGTAAATCGGCGTCATCTCGGAGCCTGCGTAGGTGGTCGGAATCGCGATGATCGGCAGCGAGGTTTCGAGCGCGATCGCCTTGCCGAGACCCGTCGTCGAACCGCCGCCTATCGCAATTGCGCAATCGGCGCCGACCTGTGCGGCAAAGTCGCGTGCCGCACGCGCCGTTTCGATAGGCACGTGCATCACGGCTTGCGCATAGACGCCCGCCGCCCGCGAGCCGAGGCTTGCGGCCAGTGCTTCGGCCTGCGCACGCTGTTGCGGCGTGGACAGCACGATCGCCCGCTTCGCACCCAGCAAACCGATCTCGCGATCGAGCTGGTCGAGACTGCCCGCACCGAAGATCACGCGTGACGGCAGGCCGTTGTAGATGAACGGTTCCATGGCGGTTCAGCGTGGGTAGTAAGGCGGAATCTGCGCGTCCACGTTGACCCAGACCGACTTGGGCTGCGTGTATTCGCGCATCGCTTCGAAACCCATCTCGCGGCCGTAGCCGCTCGCGCCGACGCCGCCGAACGGCGACGCGGGGCTCACGCGCTTGTAGCAATTGATCCACACCATACCCGCGCGAATCTCGCGAGCCACCAGATGCGCGCGTTGCAGATCACGCGTCCAGAGGCCCGCGCCGAGACCGTATTCGGTGCCGTTGGCAATTGCCAGCGCCTCTTCGTCGGTACGGAATTTCGTGACCGTCATGAACGGGCCGAACACTTCCTCTTGCGAGACCCGATGCTCGGGCTTCGCTTCGACGATGGTCGGTTCGACGTAGCAACCGTTCGCTAGCGCTGCGTCGTCGGGCGCCTTGCCGCCCGCGAGCACACAGCCGCCCTGTTCGCGCGCGACGTCGACGAACGACAGCACACGGTCGCGATGCTGACGCGACGTCAGCGGTCCCATTTCGGTCGACGGATCGAGCGGATCGCCGATCCTGATCGTGCGGCTGAGCGCGACGAACTTCTCCAGTACTTCATCAGCGATCGATTCATGCACGATCATCCGCGAGCCGGCGATGCACGCCTGCCCCTGATTGTGGAAGATCGCGAATGCGGAGCCTTGCACAACGGCGTCGATATTGGCGTCGCCGAATACGATGTTCGCGCCTTTGCCGCCGAGCTCGAGCTGCACCTTCTTCAGATTGCCGCTCGATGCCTGCACGATCTTGCGGCCCACAGCCGTCGAACCGGTGAAGGCAACCTTGCTGATCTCCGGATGCTCGGCGATGTACTGCCCGGCCACGTGGCCCAAACCCGGCAGGATATTGACGACGCCGTCCGGGAAGCCGACTTCGGCCATCAGCTCGGCAATCGCGAGACTCGACAGCGGCGTGAGTTCAGCGGGCTTCATGATCACGCAGTTGCCTGCGGCGAGCGCGGGCGCCATCTTCCAGCTCGTGAACATCAGGGGGAAATTCCACGGCACCACTTGCCCGACGATACCGACCGGCTCGCGCGTCATGTAGTTCAGAAAGCCTTGTTCGACCGGAATCACCGAGCCTTCGAACTTGTCGGCCATGCCGCCGAAATAACGGAACGTGGCCGCGGTGCGCGGCACATCGAGATTGCGCGTGTCACGGATCGGGTGGCCGGTGTCGAGCGATTCGAGCCGCGCGAGCGCATCGGCGTTCGCTTCGATCGCGTCGGCGAGTTTGAGCAGCAAGCGCCCCCGCTCCATCGCGGCGAGATTGCTCCACTTCGGAAACGCCGCTTTTGCCGCTGCCACGGCGCGATCGACGTCGGCCGGTCCGGCCATCGCGACTTCGGCGATCACCGAGTTGTCGTGCGGATTGAGGGAGGCGAGCGTTTCGCCGTTTGCGGCCGGCACGAAGCGGCCGCCGATGAAGAGTTGCGTTTGCATATCAATCCCGCGCAAGTAAAACCTGGACGTGACATCCCCCGCGGCGCCAGCGGTCTGGCGCCGTTCGATCGACGATCGGAGGGAATGCCGGCGAGTTACATCTGGATCGGATACGGCGGCAGTTCGCCGCTTTCGTAGCGCTTGGGCAGATCGGGCGTGGCGTTCTCCCACACGAGCAGCATTGAACGCTTCTGCGAGTAGCCCTTGTGACGGATGTCCGCCGGCATCGCGGCGATATCGCCCGCGTTCATGGTGATGCGTGCGCGCGGCTCGCCGCTATCCTTGTCGGCGACATCCCAGATGATCTGGTCGGACAGTTGCAGAAACCACTCGACGCGGTCGTTACCATGAAACACCGGCAGCACGAATTCCTCGGTGGTCGGGCAGAACAAGCTTTGCTGACAAACCGAAGTCACCGACGGATTCCACGTCACGTCCGAGCGCGACAGGTACTTGAAGAGGCTGAATGCGTGCAACGCGCCTTCAAAACCGGGCTCCGCATGAATCTCCGGTTCGTCCTGACCGACGTCGGCGAACTGCCGATTGACCGGCAAGTCGTCGCGCAACGGCGAATCGCCTTCGAGTCCCGGCATGCGCCTGGTGGCGATCCGCGTGCGCTCGATCGCAGCGATGTTGTCGCCATGCTTCGCGCCGAACGCGGAGCCGGTTTCTTCAGGCGCAGCGAACGGATCGAAGCCTTCGTTGACCCAGTCCCTCAGAATCGCCTTGAAGGTCGCCATGATGAGCGGCGTGTCGAACTGCTGCATATGATCGACGCCCGCTTCCTTGAAGTTCGCGTTATACGCGCCGGCGTACATGTCGACCTTGCCGTAGTGATTGCGCGTGCCGATCACTTCGTCGAAATTGACCCAGCCGTAGAAGAAGCCCCACGCGACATCGCGCATCATCGCGCGCAGGAAGTCGTCGGCGTGCATCTGGTGCGAGCGGATCTGACCTTTGGCAGGCCATCTGACGGTGGCGAAATACGCATCGCGGCTGAACTCGAAGTCGCCGAGGCGGAACACGCGATAGCCGGTAACCGCATCGGCCTCGCTCGCGGTGACGTTTTGCAGGGTGCTGGTTTTGTCCATGACGGGCTCCAGGAGAGGATCGATCGTGTAGCGGGAATCAGTGGATGCAGATGTCGGCCCACTTCTCGACCGAATAGCGTCCGAGGATCGTCTGCACGAGCAGCACGCCCTTCGTCACCGCTTCGAAACGGTAGGCGGCGCCCGCGGGCAGCAGCGCCTGGTGGCCGCGGCGCAGCCGCACATAGCCCATCGACTGGCCGGACGGCTGGCCGTCGAGCCGCACGCTGCCTTCGGTCTGTGCGTCGACGAGCGGCCCGTCCGACGGCTTGATGAAATAGACGTCGATCTCGCCGTCGAGCACGACCGCGAATTCGTCGTGCGACGCAGCAAACCACGGCGAGGAACCTTCCGCGCGCAGCGTCTCGATCACATACTTGAGATTCTTGCCGACGACGACTTTCTCGTAGGGCTCAGCGCGGCTCGCTACGTCGAACACATTCGACATCGCGTAATGCTCCGGTTTGCCCTTGATGATTTCGATGGAGCCTTTCCGATAATTGTCCAGGCTGCCGAACCAGGTCTGTTGCATGTCTGCCTCCAGTTGATTTACGAATGCGTTGCCTGATTCGAAGATTAAGTGGCGGCAGGCGCAACAGCAATGTTCCGAGGGTCGGGAAACGCGAACCATGGGTGCATCAAAATCCCGCCAGGGAAACTACCTGGTGGCGAATCCGGACAGGCGCGCGGCGAACCTCAGTCCTCGGCCAGTTCCTCGCCGACGCTTTTGGTCTCGTCGTCCGGCGGCGCAATGCCGAGCGCCTTGTCCCACTGCGGTTCGCGCAGATAGCGCGCACGCAGGAAGTCGACGAAAGCCTTGACCTTGGTGGTCGAGCGGTGCGACGCGGGATATACCGCCGACAGCCACAGCGGCGGCGCAGCGTACTCCGGCAGCACCCGTTCGAGGCGATGCTCCAGCAGATCGGCAGCCGCGACCATGGTCGGCAAATAAACGACGCCCGCGCCGGCTCGCGCGAACTCCAGCAAGAGGTGCACGCTATTGGTTTTCAGCACCGGATTCAGCGCGATTTCGAAGCATTCGTTGCCGCGCATCAGCGGCCACTTGTCGCCCCACGGATAGTACGAATAGCGGGCGAAATCGTGCCGAAGAAGGTCGAGCGGTGTTTCGATCAGCGGCTCTTCCTTCAGATAGCCGGGCGCGGCGCACAGCACGCCGCGCACCGGGAACAGACGCCGCTCGACCAGCAGATTGGAGGCCGGCGGATAAATTTGCAACGCCAGATCGAAGCCTTCCTGAACCGGATCGATGACCCGGTCGTTCACAGTCACGACGAACTCCACGCGTGGGTACGCGGCGCGGAATTCGATCAGCGTCTGCGAAAAGTGTCCGAGTGCGAAGCCCGGCAGCACGTGGACGTTGAGCGTGCCGGCCAGCGCTTGCGGGTCGCCCCGCGAGCGTCCGGACAGATCGTGGACTTTGTTGACCAGTTCGGCGCACTCGCGGTAATAAGTCTCGCCCAGTTCCGAAAGGCGCACGGCCCGCGTCGAACGATGAAAGAGCGGCACGCCGAAATGGTCTTCAAGTTGCTTGACGCGCGAGGTCACCACCGATTTGGCAACGCCCAGCTGGCGCGCGGCGCCGGCAAAGCTCTGCGCTTCCGCGGCCCGCACGAACGCTTCCATCGACATGAAGAGGTCCATGTTGTCTCCTGTGGCCGCTGTGCCCGCGGCCTGCTATGCGGCTGAAGTGTAATCCTGTTTGCGAGGTGTTGCGCCGCGCGAGAAACTCGTGCTTTCAGCGCGCTTACGAGAAAGCCGGCATGCTCCGCGCATCGAAAAATCGGCAAAACTGAGACGCACGGTCAAGCGAACCGTGGAAATGCTGAAATAATCGAACCCAATTGGAACAAGCTCGGTGTGCTGGATCAGATCGTCGCTTTGCTTGAAGTGGCTGAGCAGGACGCCGGGACGGAGTTCGCGCGAGAGGCGGAAGAAGTGGTGAGCTAACGGCGGATGCTCTGGTGTCGCGAAGCACACGCACCCACCCTTCCGTTCGCCAGGTATAGCAAAGCGGTTGTGTAAAACGTATGTTCGACGCCGGTCAAAAAAAGCCGGCGCGAAGCCGGCTTAAGAAGTCCCGGCCGAGGGCGACCAGAACCTGAGAGACGTATTCGCGATGATCGGTGGCCCCGTCATCCCTATCAGCGGGAACGGTTCCCCGCTTGGTCGTTATGATGAACGGCGCCCCCGATGGTCTCTTTTCTCGTCGCTCGCCGTTCAACGCTATTCTTCTATGGGTGGCCGGCGGGGTGTGTGCGGCGGCGCACAATCCATCGCGACATTCGCGGCGCGCTCACGCGTCTTGCGACTCAATATTCCACGAGGATGGTCACGCGGCGATTCGCGGCTCGCGCCGCCGCGGCGTCGCCGATAATCAGGGGGAAATTGTCAGCCCTACCGATCGCGGCCATCCTGTGGGCTTCGATTCCTTTGTCGGCGAAGAATCGAACTACCGCCCCTGCGCGTGCCGACGACAGCTCCCAGTTGGATTCGTATTTCGTCGTCGATATCGGCACACTGTCAGTGTGCCCCTCTACGAGGATGTTGTTTTTTGAATGGTCGCGCAGCACCACAGCGACCTGGCTCAACACGCCGAAAGATTCCGGCAACAAACGCGCGTCGCCCGAGTTGAACAGGATTTTCGCGTTGATTGCGATTTCAACGCCTTGTACGACATTCGAAATCGTAATCTGCCGTTTGTCCTGAAGCGGCGCTAACAACGATAGAAGCTGCCTCCTTGCGGCATCCGGCGCGCCCGGCGCAACGATAGGCGCGTCAGCGCTGCCGGTGCCCGTCACCTCCTTCACTGCCTTCACCTCGTGATGCTCGAGCATCTTTATTTCAAGCTCTCTATTTTTCGCCAACTGCAGCACATAAAGCGCAAGGAACAACACCATCAGCGTGGTGATGAGGTCCGCGTAGGAAATCAGCCAGCGCCCGGACTGCTCCTCGGCATCGTCGCCTTTCCGATAGCCGGCGTTGTCTGACACAAGGCGCTTGTTACCCGAGGAGGTGTTCATACACGAAACGTCTATTTCCAGATTGCGTTTGAATGGGCCGGCAACATATCGCCAACTGATCGAGGCCGGGTTCGAGGTCGATTAGCCCAGCAACTCAGCCGATCTTTCGCGGACGTCGCCCGCCAACCGGGTTTCGATCGTGTGGGGCGACTCCTTGCGTGATATCGCCAGCAAGCCATCGAGGTATAAACGCCTGAAGCGCAACTCGCTGTCTACCTGCGCCCTTATCTTTCCGTATAGCGGCAGAAAGACCAGGTTCGCCAACGCGAGGCCGTAAAGCGTTGCCACGAAAGCGACGGCGATGCCTTGCCCGAGTTGCGCGGGCTCGAGCATATGGCCCGTTACCTGAATCAGGCCGAGCACGGCCCCCAGAATGCCGAACGTCGGCGCGTAACCACCCGCCTGCTGCCATATCCGCGCAGCCGCCATGTGATTGCGCTCATACGCATCCAGTTCTCTTTGCAAGGCGTCTTCGAGCACGGCAGTCGATACACCATTTGCCAGAAGCTCCAATCCTCTTCTGGCAAACGGATTGATTCCGCCCGCCTCTATCGACTCGAACACCAGCATGCCGTTCAGCTTCGCCTGATCGCCCCACTCCAGCAGCACAGACAAGCTTTCCCGGTCGACCTGCCGCGCTTTCACAAAAGCCAGGCGCAGTTGCTTGACGCCGTCATAAAACCTGGCCCAGGTGTTCTGGATCATCACGGCGCCGAGGGTGCCGCCCAATACGATGACGAAGGCCTCCAGTTGAAAAAGCGAAGTGAAGTGCCCACCCTCGAGCGAGAATCCGATAACGATGGCCGCCACGCCGAACAATGCGCCAAATAGCGTCAAAAGATCCATACATCCTCTCGAACGGCCGTCCCAGCCATCGGGACCCGAAGTGAAAACAGCCTGCTATTCGTGCACCAGTTGTCAGGCACCCAGATTGGAAAGCGACGCTGCATTGGCCGCCGGGGATTTGATCGCTCGCACGGTATCGAGGAAGCGCTCCTCGATCTCGGCAATCTCGAGCGGATCGATCTTGATGTCGCGCCGCATGACCCACGACACCTCTTTCTTCCTCGCCTCGGTCATCACCGACAGCAGGCGCTCGGCAATGGGCTGGCCCTCCAACGCGGAGAGCAATTTCGCGAGATCATAGGTGTCGAAAGCGCTCACGGCTTCGAACAAGGTTCGCTGGTCGACAAACTCCAGATCGTCCAGCGATTTCAGGTCGCCTGGGCCACGAGAATTTCGTCGGGAAAAATACGTGACGCCCTTTTCCTCGACATAATTCAATACCTTGGTCTTGCGAAACGCGAAGATATCCTCGGCGATTTCCCCGTGGGACAGCTTGTTGAGAATCAGCTTCTTCTCGACGCCGATCAGGGCTTCAAGATCGGCCAGCTCGATCAGTTCCAGCTCACTGCCAAGCGAGATGTCGAAATCGGGATCCGCCACCTGCTGGGCCCTCTCCGTGATCCGTACAGGATCGAACGTAACAACCTGCCGGCTCGTTGCTCCGTCCTGCGCTGAATATCGCGCCGACGTGTTGGTCAGGCGATCGGACCGGCCCGGTTCGAGCGTGACGAGGTTGAGTTTCTCCATCCGCTTGAGCATGGCCATCACATGTGGACGTGAATGGCCGGCAATCGCATGGCACTTCTTGATGACTTCGGGCAGGGGCACCGAGAACTCCTCCCCTTGAGCACGGCGTGTGCGTCCATCCAGCTTGTCCGCGTTCTCGGCACCCGCCATCAGAGCCAGCACATGAGCATACGAAAGAACACCTGGCAGGAAATCAGCATGCGTATAGGTGGCAAGGACATCGTCCTTCTTCTTCACCCGTCGAATCATGGTGCGCACGATATGGCGAAGCAGCGGCGATACGCGCTCAAGCTCCTCTTCCACTACGTTTGCTGCGATGACGGTGAATTGACAGAAGCTAAGTGCTTTCGCGGTGTGCGCTCGCGGTTCGGACGGCAATAAGGCCGCTTCGCCAAAAAACTCGCCCTTTCCGAGCGTAGCGAGAATGATTTTCTTTTCGTCGCAATGAGTGGAGATTTCGACTTTGCCGTCCGCGATGACGTAGATGACGGCATCGCCTGCGAAGCCTTCAGCATAGATGACTTCGCCCGGAGCCGCTGTTCGCGACCATGGCGATCGTTGGTGATTCACGATTTATTCCCCCGAAGAACTATTTTCTCGTTCAGCCCGCGCCTTGCTGACGCATAAACATGTCCGATGGTCCTGACTTATTTGACTGGATAACGACAAGCGATACGCAAATCTTTAACGCGCGCAATCATCAGATGTAATGGCGGGAATCAAACGCCATGGCGCAAACGTTTGGCAACCCTAGCCGGGGCTTCGGAGGACTGTGATTATTTTTCCCGCTCTGCCGGAAACCGGTGGAGATATGCCTGGAGGCGCATCCGCGATTCGACGATTCCGTTTTACTGTCGCAACGGTCACAGATTCAATACGGTCTACGCCGCATCAGTGTCAGTCTGTGCGCTGCCACCCTGACCATTGACGCCACAGACTCGCCTTTCTCCGCCCAGAACCGCTTCTCCACGCTACCCGCTGTAGCATGGCCCTACACAATGCAGGCGCGGGGATAAGACACATTGCGGGAATAGAAACAATGGACCAGAGACAAGAGACAAGAGGCCGTCATGATCGGTTACTCCCCTGCCTTGATAAGCATCACCTTGCTGACGACCACGTTCGGGATATTCCAGCTATGGCAAGCACGGCCGAACGCCGCGCCAGCAAGTTCGCCGCTGGCACGCAACGCCGAGATAAATGGGTTGCGCGCCTTTCTTGCGATCAATGTCGCCGTCAGTCACTTGCTGCGCACCCATAGAGCTATCGAGACAGGTGAATGGGAAGGCGTGATCGGCTATTTCGAGTCGTTTCCGCTCTTTTTTATGATCACGGGATTCATCTTTTGGGAAAAGGTCCTTAAGACCGGCACCAAGACCGATTGGTTGAAGTTGTATATAAGCCGTCTGTTTCGCATTGCTCCGATGTATTTGTTCGTCGTCGGCATCATGCTGTTTGTCGTCTTTGCGCGCACCGGTTTCACACTGCACGAGTCGGCAAGCAGCGTCGCGTACCAGGTGCTGTGCTGGCTCGGGTTGGGCATCGTCGACGTGCCGCATACGGTGAACGGCCACCCGAGGGCTGACCTGATCCTGGCCGGCGTCACGTGGACATTGCGCTGGGAGTGGTTCTTCTACGCGAGCCTGCCCGTGCTGGCTCTGCTATCCGGAAAGAAGACCCGCGTGCTCTTCCCGTTGCTCAGCCTGGCCGCCTGCCTGCTCGTCACGGCACTGACGAGCCACAAAACGGTGCCCATGTTCGCCTCTCTATACCTTGTCGGCATGAGCGCCGCGTCACTTCATCATACGGGCCACCGGCTTCATCTCGGCGACCGTGTTACGTCGCCTGCCGCGTTGTTTCTGCTTGCCGTCATGTTTGCCGCGCCGCATGCGTTCGAAGCGCTCTCCCCGATATCGGTCGCGTTCTATGCACTTTTCTTCTATCTGATCTGCTCCGGCTCTACACTTTTCGGCTTACTGACGAGTCGGGCCGCGCGGATGCTGGGACAAGTGAGCTATAGCATCTACCTTGCCCAAGGGCTGTTCCTCACGCTGCTCTTTTCCATTCCCGCAGTCCGCTCGTTCGCATTCGCCGGCGTGCCGGCATTTTGGCTTGTCGGTCTTGCGTATCTCGTTCTGCTCTGTGCGAGCGCATCGTTTTCATATCGATACATCGAAGCGCCATGCATCTCGCTCGGCAGGACGCTGCATCTCAGCGCACCTACCGGGATGCCCGCATCAGCGGGCGATTGACTGCGATGCGCGAGCAACAGCAGTTAACGCGTCTTTAGTGCGGCACGTTCACCACCCCGTGGCTCACGCCGATCGCATTACTACCTGGATTCGCCACGATAGCCGGCAGGTTCGCCACGCTTAACGCTGGCGCGGCGCCCGGGGTGCCGCCACGCGGCACCGTGCGGATCACCTGCGACGGCGGCAGCGGCGTGCCGTTCTTCAGGTGGCTCCACATCTGGTTGAGCGCCTGGATGTTGTAGTAGTGGACCGGGACGAAGCGTGTGTCGAAGCCCGGCACCCCGAGGAACGCGTCGAAGTGCTGTCCGTTCGTCACTTCGTAGAACGACAACTGGCTGCGCGAGCCTTCCCTCATGCTGTTCGCCGCAAGATACGCGCGCGAGGCATGATTCACCGGCACGAGTGCATCGCTGCGGCCCTGCACGATGATCGCGGGCTTTCCATGCAGGTTCGCATTCACGCGGATCGCTTCGACACTCGCCAGCATGCGCGGGTCCCGATTCGTCCATAACGCGCGCGCGCATGCCGCACCCGTGAAGCTTGCGTCGGGAGTCGCGAGCCGATGGTCGGCGCCACCTTGCGGCGTGACGTTGTAGACGAGACTGATGCCGTTGGTCGGCGGCACACCGTTACCCAGCCCGAAGACCGTCAACATCGGCGAGACGGCCGGTGTAAAGCCCGCGCCGCCCGTTGCCGGGTTCGTTGTGCCGAAGCTGAAACCACACAGGTTGTCGATCACACTCGACCTCGTGTACGCATTGGCGTACGTCACGGCCACGGCCGGCACGGCCTGCGAGTCCCACATGGGTGCGTGCAGGAGGTCGGAATCGGCTTCATAGCCAGCGTCGTGCAGCAGCGCGAGCGCGTCGTTCGCCTGCGTTTGCGTGTCGCTGCCGCGCACGTAGCCTGCCGCTGCGAGCGACGTGCAGCGAGCCTGGCGGATAGCCGTCGTCGTCGCAGTGGGCAGCGCCGTCAGATACGGAGCGCCGGCGGCGGCCTCCGCGAGCGCGGCACACGGCTGGAGCAGGTTGGCGAGCGTCATGTAGTCCGCCAGCGGTTTGCCGGCTGCGGCGATACGCTGACCGCCCTCGATCACTTGCGCGTTCCCGCGTATCCGGACGTTGACCTGTGGTTCGCCGACGACCACCGCCGTGATCCACCCTCTCGTGTCCTGCTCGGCGGCCGCGAGCGACGCGCCACCGCCGTTGCTCACGGACGCCGCGATCGTGGTGATGCTGCCCGGGCGGTAGCGCACGCCGTGATGCGACGAATCGGCGAGCGTTGCGAACTGCCGGTTCAAGGCCCAATAGGCGAATTTCACAGCCTCGAGCGTGTCCTCGCCCCATTCCTGTTCCGGATTCTGCTGCGAATGTGCGTGCTTGAACGCATAGCGGTTGGGGAAGTTCTGGTTGTACGTGGCCAACGTGCCCGCGGGTACGTTGGCGGTGAAGAGACTGTTGGGCCCGGCCGTGGCGGCGTCGGCGAGAACGCCGTCAATCAGCGTGACGAGACCGGTCCTCATCTCGTGCGCCCCGTTGCCAGTGCCCTTGTCGGTATAGGCGACGGCGCAGCCGCGCTTGAGCCCCCACTCACCAGCCGCCGAAATGGCGCCGTAGACCCCGCGCGAGCCCGACGACGTAGCCGTGACAATGCACGGGTTCGCCGGGTCGAAGCTCGTTGGCACCTGAACGAGGAGACTCACGTTGTGCCGGCCACTGCCGTCGTCGGCATATGCGAGGTATTCGGTGCCGGCAATTTTTCCTTCGCCGAGGGTGTCGTTGCCGTACAGATCGACATTGGGTCCCCAGAATCGACCGTAGCCGCCCTTTGCCGTCATGTCGACGAGCGCGCGGTAATTCGACCAGATCGCAAGCCGCCGCAACTCGGCTGCCGTCGGGCTCGCCGGGTTCGCAATAGCGGGTGCAGGCCCCGCGAGTCCGGTTTTGCCGAGGCCGGCGGTCAGCAGGTCATCGCTGACGCCGTCATACGTGGTTGTCCTGAGGCTGCTTGCCACGACGAACGGCGGCAGCCTATGCACGGCTGAGCGGCCGCCGTCGTGATCGTCGGCACGCGCTGCGGGGGCGAGCGCTACGGCCACTATCGCCGCACTGAGCATTGCCGCTTTAATCCGGGCTGCGATCGGGATGTCTTTCATCCGTGTCTCCTTGTCCATTGTTCGAATGCGACGCGCCACGCACTGCGAGAACCATCGTGCAGCGTTGGATCACGGTGCCACTAGACATTAGAACGTCGGAGGCGCAGTTTCAATGAAGGTTTTCGCCCGACCGCCAGGTTCTCGGCGGTTTGCGGACATTCAAGGCTGCCGATGCTCACCTCGCGACTTGAGCGTAAATATAGTCAAAGCTCGTTAATCCAGGCAGTCGACCGTAGCTTTGACATGCGGGTGCGATTAGACAAGGCGGCGTGCTAGTGAGAAAGAAAGGACCGGTTCGCACGGCAATACTCTATCTCATGTCCAATCACATCCTTGCGCGCCTTGCATGTGTTCCAGAGCGCACTACGGAGAACGCACGATGAACGCGATCAGATTTCCGTGGTTCCGAACCGGCTACGTCGCCGTAGCCGTTTGCCTGACGATCGGTGCATCGTGCACGCTGCCGGGACCCGGCCTGATGCGGGCGTTCATGACTGTCGGAACGGACGTTCAGCTGCCGCTCGAACGCATCGCCGCAGATAACCGGGAGCCTGCACAAGTCACCGACCTGCCGGAACCGCTGCACACTTCCGCTTCGGAATCCGCGCATGCGCAATCGTCGATTCATTCGTGGCAGGAGAGCAGCCACCGCGCGGACGCCAATGCGCGCGCACCACGTCATACGCCCGGCTATCAGCGAACGATTACGGATTTCAAGTACTGGACGTAATGGTGCGGCGAGTCGGCGTTGATGGCGCGGATTGAAACGCATCTTGCCGAAGCGTGCTGCTGTGTGTGAGTTTTGAGGTTCGATCGGCGCCGCCCGGATGAGCGGCGCTTTTTTATTCTCGACCGGATGCCGAGGCAACGCTCGTGCGGACGACGACGCCAGCCAGCGCAAGCCGCGCGAGAAAGAAGCGAAATCAGGTTTCTGTTGCGTCGTCGAGCGCGGACGTCAGGATCATTGCGCCGGCATTGCACGGCTGAGGCCGGCAGGGACGCGGCTTGAACACCGCGTCGCCGGGACGAATCGGGCGCCCGCTTATCGCGCAGACGCCCTCGGTGCGAGCCCGCGACGAGCACCAGACCTGGTCACCATAGCAGCAACGGGTCGAGTCGCGCCAGGAGATGGTCGCCGTCGAAGGCGTCGGCCGGTCCACCAGGCTCACCCTGACGCCGTGAAGCGCCGTGCCGTCCACGTGACGCGCCCTGTTGCCTTCAATCAGCCCACTGCCGCAGCCTTTCGACTCGCCTGCAGGCACGGACAACAGGCCAATGGTTTGCATCCACGGATCGATGATGTTTGCGTTTGCCAGCATGTCGCGACTCCTGTTGAAGCGTTACCTGATCGAATGGTTTTGCGCGAGGTCTATTGCAGCGGATCGCGGCATTCACAGACCGCTTCACCGTGCGCGTAGGCCGTCATGGGGATTTCGTCGGCTTCGCGGCTATCGTCGATGGACAATGAATCGCCGGTGTGCTTCAGAAACGCCCCGCTAATCGCGAGAAATAATTGAACCTGCTTATTGAGCGCCATTCGCTTTCATCCTCCAGCAGTAAGGCGTCTCGCCGACAAAGCGTTTGAACACAGTCGTGAAATGCGCTTGCGAGCGAAAGCCGCAGCTCAACGCGACATCGAAGACGTTGTGCTTCGAGTTCAGCAACAGATGCTGTGCGTGTTCGATCCGGCGGCGCAGCAGGTATTCATGCGGACGCAAGCCCGTCGCGCGCCGGAATTGCGCGGCGAAATGCATGCGGGTGAAGCCGGCGCTCGCGGCAATGTCGGCGAGGCCGATCGCTTCGGACAGGTGCGCGTCGATGTACTCGATCACGCGATTCATGCGCCACTGCGGCAACGCGGCTCCTTCGCGGTTCCGCGTGTTCGACGCAGTGAATTGACGCGCGACGATGCGCGACACGATGGCGAGACCGACACTTTCAGTGAAGACCTTGTCCAACGCGGCGTCGTCGGTCCGTGACACGACTAGCGCCTGACCAAGCCGATCCAGTGCGGGATCGCGGATCAGCTTCGGGTCGCCAAGCACGATGTCGCCCGCATGCGGACGCTGGAACAGATCTTCGTAGCACTCCGCGAGAACTTGCTGCGACGCGAATAGATGCAGCACGTCGGCAGGCGACTCGAAAACAGCGCTGACGGGCACGGCGGGCGCCGTGACCTGAACCGCACCCGCAGTCACCCGCCCTTGCATGAGCCTGCGGCCCGCATGATGGAAGGTCAGCGACACGCATTTCAGAGACAGGCCGATGCAGTGATCGGACTCGTTGCCGTGATTGACAACTTCGAACGGCGTAGTGATGTTGCGCGTCCAGCGCGACACCAGCACATTGCCCTGCTGCCGGTGCGACTGCGCATGATGCGCACGCAGGCTGCGCCATTGATCTTCGGTGTCGATTGAGCTGGCGATGCGCTGCGGCGCGATGTCGGCACAGGGTTCAGGATACGAGAGCAGCGAGCTGGTCATGATATGTCCGTCCGATAGAGTGATCTGCCTGCGGTCGAAACACCGGCACCGCGATGACTCAAAGTTAATCAAACGGAGCTCGCGCGCCTAGCCGTACATACGGTTGCCTACGGCGTCGAATGGGTGGGTCAACCTATATGAAGGTTTAATGCGGGCGGGAAATGCGCGGATGCAATAGCCGCGCGGCGGCGCCTGTTTGCGCACGGGGGCGTCACATTGAGAGGAATTCGAGGGAGAAACGAACGGCGATCCGATTTTCGCCGTTCGGGAGGCAAGGATGCCCGCGCGGTTCAGCCGCGCTGAACGCGCGGCGGCGTAGTGGTGCCTTGTGACGATTTGACGCCGAGTGCTTCCGCCTTCAGCACGAAATCGGCAAGCGAGCGCGACTCCATCTTCTTCATCCCATTACCGCGGTGAATCTTCACCGTGATTTCACTCAGGTTCATTTCGGCGGCGATCTGCTTGTTCATCAAGCCGCTCGCGACCAAGGCCATCACTTCGCGCTCGCGCGGCGTGAGCGACTCGTAGCGGCGGCGCAGATCCGCGACCGAGCGGTCCGCTTCGCGCCGTTCTTCGTCCTTGCCGAGGGCACTTGCCACGGCGTCCAGCATGTCCTGGTCGCGAAATGGCTTCGCGAGAAAGTCCATCGCGCCGGCCTTCATCGCCTTGACCGACATGGCAATATCGCCATGCGCGGTCATGAAAATAATCGGCACACGCAGTTCGCCCGCCGAAATCTGTTCCTGCACCGCGAGGCCGCTCTGCCCTTTGAGCCGCACATCCAGAATCAGACAGCTCGGCACATCCGGCATCTGGAACGCAAGAAATTCATGTGCGGATGCGAACACTTCGACCCGCAAGCCCACCGAGCGCAGCAACCTGCTGACCGCTTCACGCATCGACTCATCGTCGTCGACGACATAGACAATCGAGTTACTCGCGGCGTTGCCCGTTTCACTGCTCATGGCAGGTTCCCTCATCGAGCGGCAGAATGAACTGCAGCACTGCACCCCTTCCCTCTTGCGATTCCGCCCAGATCCGGCCACCGTGCGCCTCGACAATCGAGCGGCAGATCGACAGTCCCATTCCCATGCCTTCCGCCTTCGTCGTAAAGAATGCGTTGAAAAGCCGCCCGGCGTTCTCTTCGCTGATGCCCGTGCCGGAGTCTTCTATGATCACCTGGGCGTGCCGCGCATCGAAGCGGTGCGTGCGGATCCGCAATTTCCGCGGCCGTCCCGTGATGCCCGACATCGCCTGCATGCCGTTCATCACGAGGTTGATGACGACCTGCTGCAACTGCACCCGGTCGGCACACACCTGCGGCGACGGACACGCGTAATCGGCATCCACTTCGACACGGTGCCCATCCAGTTCGCGTCGCACCAGTTCGATCGATTCTTTCACTACAGCGTTCAGATCGAGTATAGCCTGACTCGGATCGCGCTTTTGCGCCATCGACCGTATCTGGCGAATCACGTCGCTGGCGCGCTTGGCATCGCGAATCATCTGGTTAATCGACTGCCCGACTTCCGTCAGATCCGGTTGCGGCCGATTCTGCCAGCGCAGCGCGGCGTCGCCGCAGGTGACGATGGCGGCAAGCGGCTGCGTGACTTCGTGCGCGATCGACGCGGCCAGTTCGCCGAGCATCGTCACGCGCGTCACGTGCGCGAGTTCCGCCGCCGAGCGGTCGAGCGCTTCCTGCGCGACCTGTCTCTCCGTCACGTCCATCAACGCACCAACGTACTCGGTATCCGCCGACTGCGGCGCCACCAGACGCGCAACATAGTGCACGTATTTGACACTGCCATCCGGCATTGCAAGGCGATGTTCGACGTCGATAACCGGCTCCCCCGCGACGCTGCGTTCATACGCCTGCCTGACGAGCGCGATGTCGTCGGGATGCGTACGCGCGAGGATCAGATCGATAGTGGGCGTGACGTCCTGCGAATAGTCGAAGATCCGGTACGTTTCATCGGACCACCACATATCGCCGTCGGGCAGTTTCGTCGCAATGCTGCCGGTGCGGCTCAGGCGCTGCGCGTCGGACAGGAATGCTTCGCTGCGCTCGAGCGCCTGCTTCGCCTGCTTGAGTTCTTCGATATCGGTGTTTACGCCGTACCAACGCAAAATGTTACCGGCGTTATCGCGCAGCGGTTCCGCGCCGATATGCATCCAGCGGTACACCCCATCGCTGCGCCGGATGCGCAAGACGTTATCGAAGGGCGCGCCCGTTGCAATGGCTTCGTGCCAGGCGTGCTGCGCCGCGGGGTGGTCGTCGGGATGAACGATCGAGCGCAAGATATCGCCACCATTTTCGGCAAGCGTTACGCCCAGTTCGTTCCAGCGCCGGTTGATGAAGGTCAGGCGCCCGTCGCTCGACGAACTCCAGACCATGCCAGGAATTGCATCGATGGTCGCGCGCAATTCGTCCTGCTGCCGCTGCAATTCCACTTCCATCTGCTTGCGAACGGTGATGTCGTTGTTGGTCGCGAGCACGGCGCGCGGCTTGCCCTTCGCATCGCGCCACAACGCCAAGCGGCTCGAAATGATGACGGTGGCGCCGTCATTGCGCACGCGCTGTATTTCGCCTTGCCAGCGCCCCGAACGCAACAGCTCACTGCGAATCTCGTCGAGTGAGACTGACGAGTGGGTTTGCGTCAACTCATGAATCGGCTGGCCGATCGCCTGGTGTGCGGTCCATCCGTAGAGTTCTTCCGCGCCGTGATTCCAGAACGTGATCAGATCGTTCATGT
Source organism: Paraburkholderia sp. IMGN_8 (assembly GCF_038050405.1). Taxonomy (NCBI): domain Bacteria; kingdom Pseudomonadati; phylum Pseudomonadota; class Betaproteobacteria; order Burkholderiales; family Burkholderiaceae; genus Paraburkholderia; species Paraburkholderia sp. IMGN_8. Next base: position 2,688,459 of record NZ_CP150901.1, read on the forward strand.
CGTACACGACGATTGCGTCATGCGTCAGATCGAGCAACTGCAGTTGCTCTTGCAGCGTCGCGGTGTTCTTCTGATTGCGCAACGCCAGCACCGACGTCGTGGCGATGGCGAGCAGGCTGACGACACATCGCTCAATCGCGCCGCTCGGGTAGTGCCCGTGATGCGACATCACAAACGCGATCAACGTGAGCGCCACGCAGCTCCATGCGGTGAGGATCGCAGCAGGCCGCGACCCTGTCGATGCGACGAGCAAAACCACGACCACATACAACACTGCAATCGCGTTATCGTGCGGCATGAGCGCGTCGAGCAGGAATACGACCAGCGCGATGGCGGCCGCGAGAATGCACGGCACGCGCGCGTCATGCTGCATCGGTTCGTCGGTGCGTGAGCGGAATATCATGTCGACGATTCAGCGCGCCGCGCGGGAAGGAGGGAGACCAGACGGCGCGATGTTGGCATAGGCATTCGAGGCAAACGTTCGTTGACGAGTACCGGAACCCTGTCTCGTGCCGCAAGAACGGCACATCAAAGTCAGACATGCAGGATGCCGACCATTTAATCCGGTACGTATTTTATCCGAATCTTTCAATATCCAACAATTAAGGTCCGCTGCGAGCGAGCTTCAATGAAGCTCGCCGCCTTTGGCCTGGAGCCTTTCGAGGCAACGCGACACGGCCGCGCCATCGACAGGTTTGCTCAGCACGCACATCGCTCCGCTGTCCAGCGCCTGGCGGCGCACCGTTTCCGATGCAAAAGCGGAGATGAAGATGATCGGCAGCGTAATCCCTCCGTCGAGCAGACGCCGCTGCATCTCGAGTCCGGTCATGCCAGGCATCTGCACGTCGGAGATGATGCACGCGACATCGCCGATCTGGCCGGAGGCGAGGAAATCCTCGGCGGAGCCATAGAGCCGGACGTCCCAACCTAGTGAACGAACGAGGCTCGATGTGGCGATGCGGACGGATTCGTCGTCGTCGATGATGGAAACTATCGGATGGGTATGCAAGCGACTTATCCTCTGCCATACATGCGGTTGCGACGGCACGATGTTGTCTTGCCCGCCGCTCAGGTGTTCCCATCTTATGGAAAAACCGCTACCGCGAGAATCATATGTATGTATAGGGGAACGCGGGGAAGGCGGGAAACAGGCCGGAGAGCGGCGTTATTCGGCAATCGCGCTTTCATGGTCGCACGTCGGCCTCGCGATGCACCCGTTTGTGCCCGCCTGCCGCGGCCCGTCGTGCGTATTGGAAATCGCGCGTGCCTTCACTAAACGACGCTTGGGGCGAAGCCGCTACATTTGCGACATCGATAACGCATTCACCCGGCAAGATCGTCATGCACGACGCAACCCAACCTCTTTCCGCGCAGCGTCGGTTGCGCGCCGATCATCATTCGCGCTTTCACGCGCCGCGCGGGCGCCGGACGTCCGTGAACGCGGAAGGATCAATCTGATGTCGCACAATTTATCTGTTCCCTCCTTCGACACCCTTCTCTATGAAAAGAGAAATGCGACGGCCTATGTGACGCTGAACCGTCCCGAGGTGATGAATGCGCTGAACCAGAAGGCGATCGCAGAACTACGCGCGGCGTTCGAAGATGCGCAAGACGACCCGCAGATTCGCGGCGTCATCATAACCGGTGCAGGCAATCGGGCATTCATCGCCGGTGCCGATATCAGCGAGTTGGCCAAGGCAACGCCAATTGAGGCGGAACGCCAGACACGTGCGGGTCAAGCGTTTCTCAATCTTGTCGAACATCTCGGCAAGCCAGTCATTGCTGCAGTGAACGGCCTGGCACTTGGCGGCGGATGTGAAACCGCGCTCGCCTGCACGATCCGGCTAGCCAGTCCGGGCGCGAAGTTCGGGCAACCTGAGATCAGGCTGGGACTCATCCCTGGCTTTGGCGGAACGCAACGACTCCCTCGCCTCGTCGGCAAAGGTGTTGCGCTGCAACTCATCCTCACCGGCGAGATGGTGTCAGCAGAGGAAGCCTATCGGATCGGCCTCGTGAACGAAGTCGTGGAGGCCGGCAGTCTGATCGCTCGCGCCGAAGCGATTCTGGCGCAGATTGCCGCTAACGCGCCGCTGGCCGTCGCTTATGCGATGAATGCCGTCAACCTTGGACTCAACGCGGCTTTGCCAGAAGGACTCGCCCTGGAAGGGAAACTTTTCGCGCTATGCGCCGCGACCGAGGACATGAAAGAAGGGACCACCGCCTTTCTCGAGAAGCGCCCGCCGAAGTTCCAGGGTCGTTGAGACGTGACGGTTCTTCGCTGTCCCGGCTCGCGATCCAGACGAGCTTCCACTTGCATAGAGTCAATACCTAAACTCGAATCGAGAACACTTTCATGATTGACGGACAACACATTTTTTCAGGTCTCAAGGTACTCGATCTCGCTAGCTATATTGCGGGCCCCGCAGCCACGACGATTCTGGCGGACTTCGGCGCAGACGTCATCAAGATCGAGCCTCCGGGTACGGGCGATGTCTATCGCTTCTTCTCGACGATGCCGCCGAACCCGGTGGCCAATACAAACTACGCCTGGCAGTTGACGAACCGCAACAAACGCAGCATCGCCATCGACCTCAAGTCCAGTGAAGCCAGAGAAGTACTGGTGCGCCTTGTTCAATGGGCAGACGTCGTGGTCGTCAACTTCCCGCCACGCGTGAAGGCCTCTTTGGGCGTGACCTACGAGGCCCTCTCGCCGCTCAACCCAAAACTGATCTACGCAGACATTACCGGCTATGGTTCCGAGGGGCCCGAGGCCGACACCCCGGGTTTCGATGTCACGGCCTATTGGGCACGCTCCGGCCTCATGGAGGTCACCCACGATGCCGGCAGCCCGCCGACGCTTCCCATTCCCGGGATCGGCGACCACGCCACGGCAACGACACTCTATGCCGCGATCGTCACGGCGCTTTATGTGCGCGCCACGACCGGCAAAGGCAGCCATGTGTCGACTTCGCTGATCGCCAATGGCATCTGGGCGGCAGCGGCGTGGGTCGAGGGCGGTCTCAATGGCGGTCAGTTCTTCGCCCAGCACGATCGAAAAAATCCACCCAACGCGCTGCTCAACCCTTACCAGACAGCCGACGGACGCTGGATCCTGCTGGTCGCGGCCCAACGCAAGGACTGGCCTGTCTTCACCCGCGCTATTGGCATGCCCGAGCTTCTGGACGATCCGCGCTTTACCGACGACCGGCGCACCGACAACGCGGCCGCACTGGTCGAGATTCTCGACCCGTTGTTCGCCAGTCAGCCGCTTGCCTTCTGGAAACAGGCGCTCACCGCCGCACGAGTGATTTTCGGCGTCGTGCAGATTGCCGAGGAGATCATTCACGACCCCCAGTTGACGGCCAATGGGATAGTCGTGCCGCTCGACGTGCCGGGCAAGCCCGCCATGCGAACGGTAAGCAATCCGATCCAGATCATGGGAGAGCAGAAGGTCAAGCCGCGCGCCGCGCCGCAACTTGGCGAACACGGCGCGGAGATCCTGAAAGAGATGGGCTTCAACGAGAGCGAAATCGCACGCCTTCACGACGCGGGCGTAGTCGCGAGCTTCGAAGACTCGGTCTGAATCTGATCGCGTTTAACGATTTGAACGAACGCCTCTGGCGGCAAGCCACTGACGAGCTACAGCCCCACTACACACCCGGAGCTTTCCATGACTGAAGACGAAATCCGCACCCGCGCTTACGCGATGCCGATCAGCAGCCCAGCCTATCCCAAGCCGCCTTTCCGGTTCGTCGATCGCGAATTCATCATCATTACCTATCGCACTGATCCAAAAGCGCTTGCCAGCTTCGTTCCCGCGCCGCTGCTTCCGGCCGAGCCGATTGTCAAATACGAGTTCATCAGCATGCCCGATTCTAGTGGGCTAGGTTCCTATACCGAGACTGGTCAAGTCATTCCGGTGACGTTCAACGGCGAGTCCGGCGGCTTCACCCACGCCATGTACCTCGACAACGAAGCCGGCATTGCTTCCGGCCGTGAGCTGCTCGGCTTTCCGAAAGTGCTCGCGCAACCGAAGCTTGAAGTCCGCAACGACGCGCTGGTGGGAACCCTCGACTACAACGGCGTGCGCGTTGCGACCGCAACCATGGCCTACAAGTACGAGCCGCTCGATCTCGCCGCCGTCAAGAAGACGCTCGCGGCACCCGGCTTCCTGCTGAAAATCCTGCCTCACGTCGACGGGTCGGCCCGGATCTGCGAACTGGTCAAGTATTACGTGACCGACATCACGGTGAAAGGAGCCTGGACCGGGCCTGCCTCTCTGGAACTGCATCCCCATTGTTTCGCGCCCGTCGCAAAGCTGCCTGTGCTCGAGGTTCTATCCGCAATCCATATCCTGACCGATCTGACGATCGCGGGAGCAGAAGTCGTTCACGACTATCTGCGCGCCCCCTCGAACGCATCCTGATCAACGCCCTTGAGGAAATCATCATGACTGCCAGCGCGAAGCCAAACCACCCGCTTCCGGCCCCCGACAGCGACTTCTATCTGATTCACGAGATCCTTAGCGATGCCGAGAAGGCCCTGCTAAAGCAGGTGCGTGCCTTCATGGAGAGCCAGGTCGCTCCCGTGATTAACAAATTTTGGGCCGAGGACGCGTTCCCGTTCGAGCTCATTCCCGGGATCCGGGATCTCAATATCGTCGGCGTCGGGTTCGAAGGCTACGGCTGCCCTGGCGGCAGCACGCTTCTCGATGGATTCATCGCCATGGAACTGGCGCGCGTCGACTCGTCCATTGCGACCTTCTATGGGGTCCATAGCGGGCTGGCGATGGGATCGATCTATCTCGGCGGTTCGGAAGAGCAGAAGCAGAAATGGTTGCCGCCCATGGCGCGATTGGAGAAAGTCGGCTGCTTCGGATTGACCGAACCGCTGGTGGGATCGGGCGCCGGCGGGGGCCTGCTGACAACCGCCAGGCGAGAAGGCGATACGTGGGTTCTCAACGGTCAGAAGCGGTGGATCGGCAATTCGACCTGGTGCGACCTGTCGATTATCTGGGCGCGCGATGTCGATGACAATCAGGTCAAAGGTTTCATCGTCGAGAACAAAACCACCCCGGGCTTTTCCGTCGAAAAAATCGAGAACAAGATCGCGCTGCGAGTCGTGCAGAACGGCGTCATCACGCTCGACAATTGCCGGGTACCTGAAGAAAACCGCCTCCAGGGCGATCTGTCCTTCCGGGACACGGCGCGGGTGCTGCGGCTGACCCGTCAATACGTTGCATGGGAATCCGTCGGCTGCAGCATGGGCGCTTACGAACATGCGCTGCGCTACGCGCAGACCCGCGAGCAGTTCGGCAAACCGATCGCATCGTTCCAGATGGTGCAGGACCTCCTCGCCAAGATGCTCGGCAATATCACCGCGTCCCAATGCATGGTCGTACGGCTGGCCCAATTGCAGGACCAGGGCAAGCTGCTGGACCAGCATGCTTCACTGGCCAAGGCATTCTGCACGACCCGTATGCGCGAAACCGTTGCCTGGGCGCGGGAAATATTCGGCGGTAACGGGATCGTGCTCGACTACAACGTCGCCCGCTTCGTTGCCGACTCGGAAGCGCTCTATTCATACGAAGGCACGCGCGAAATAAACTCCCTGATCGTCGGCAAGGCGATCAGCGGCTTTAGCGCGTTCGTCTGACTCCACTCCACTCGAAGGATTGTTAGCCATGGGCAAAGATATCAACCGCATTGCCATTATCGGCACCGGCGTCATTGGCGCAAGTTGGGCCGCCCTGTTTCTGGCCAGAGGCCTGGATGTCATCGCCACGGACATTGCGCCGGATGCCAAGCCGAAGCTCGAGGCATTCATCAAAGCGGCATGGCCCGCCCTGGAAGGATTGGGACTGGCGCCAAAGGCCTCACGTTCCAGACTGCAGTTCACCGCCGATCTTGACGAAGCGGTGGCTGGCAGCGATTTTGTTCAGGAGAATGGGCCCGAGCGGATCGACTTCAAGAAAGACCTCTACAGGCATCTCGACAACATCCTCGCACCCAGCACGATCATCGCATCGAGTTCGTCGGGCCTGACCATGAGCGAGATCCAGTCGGCTTGCAGACACCACCCCGAGCGGTGCGTGATCGGGCATCCGTTCAATCCGCCGCATCTGATACCGCTTGTTGAAATTGTCGGCGGCGCCAGGACATCGGAAGAGACGATTGAACGCGTCGCGGCTTTCTACAGCAGTCTGGGCAAGCGCACGGTCCGGCTGCACAAGGAGGTGCCGGGGCACGTCGCCAATCGACTGCAAGCCGCGCTCTATCGTGAGATGGTGTACCTGATTTCGGAAGGCGTGGTCAGCGTAGCCGACGCGGATACCGCCGTTTCCTGGGGTCCAGGCCTGCGCTGGGGGGGCATGGGGCCTAGTCTGCTCTTCCATCTGGGCGGAGGCGACGGCGGCATCGAACATTTCTTCGAACAGTTCACTGGCCCTTTGACCGCGTGGTGGCACGTGCTTGGCACGCCCGAGTTGACCCCCGAAGTCCGCGCGACCATTATCCAGGGTGTTCACGAACAGACGAAATCCCGATCTGTGCAGGACCTTGCTGCGCATCGCGATGAAATACTGCTCGGCCTTTTATCCCTTCGGCGGGACGAGATCTAACATTGTCGCGCGCTTCGCCGGACGCTTTACCCGGCGCGGCGATGGCGCACTCGGTGCCGTGCATTGGCATCGACGAGCGATCTTCGTTTTCTCAAGGCTGGTCAATATCCTGCCCTTTCAGCTCTTTGTGTTGCGCGGAGATCGGCGCATGCATCGCCTTGCTCGTCTCACTAGCGACCGGGATGCTCGGCGTCGCGCCTGAATAGCTCCTAAAGAGAACGACGTGAATCTGACACTTCTATCCGCCGCCATGCTGGTCGCGATCACCATCGTGGGAGTGCTCGGGCTTCGGCGATTCTCGGACAAAGTCCGGATCACGTTCGACCTGAGCTGTTTTCTCGCCATCAGCTTCTACTTTCACGAACAGGGCATTTTCTTCCCGGTGTTTCCGCCCTTGCACGCTCCGGCCGACAGTGGTGCATTGTGGTTGCGTGCAATAGGCGGTGCATGGTGGCTGCTGGGTTCGCGGATTGTTGTCGCCGCCCTCTGGTTCGCGCATCATCGGGATAGCCGCTCGCGCGGAGCCAGGCTTTTCTCGGACCTCGCTGCCGCCGCTATCTATATCGCGACGGCCGCGATCGTTCTGAACTCGGTCTTCGCGCTGCCGGTCACAGGCGTGGTCGCCACCTCAGGCGTCGTGGCGATCGTGCTCGGTCTTGCGCTACAAAACACACTAGCCGACGTGTTTTCCGGCATCGCAGTCGGCATCGAGGCACCGTTCAGCGTGGGTGATCGAATTCAGATCGCGGACAAGATCGAGGGAATCGTCGTGCAGGTCAACTGGCGGTCGATCCGGATCCACACGGATGGGGACGACATGGCGATCATTCCGAACAGCCTGATCGCCAAGGCCGAGATCGTCAACAGAAGCATCCCGAGTCCGCGCAGGGCGGCATCAGTCGAACTATCCTGTCCGGAAAGCGCCGTTCCGGATCGCGTCATCGAGACCATGCTTCAAGCGACGCTGCTCTGCCCGGACATCCTGCGAACGCCGGCGCCGAGTGCCGTTCTGACTCAGCTCGGTGCGAGGCGGAACGCCTTCAAGATTTCATTTTTCGTCGGGGACACCAGTCATCTCGGATCGACCAGGGATCTCCTGCTGCGAAGCATGCGCCGCCAACTCCACTACGCCGGGTTTCTCGACCAGAGCCGCCAGGAAGAAGCTTCAAAGCTCAACCTCACGGAAGAGGCGCTGACCACTCGCCGTCTGGTTCGCGACGTCATCCTGTTCGAGTGCCTCGACGAGCAACAACTCGACGGTCTTGCTGCGCTGCTCGAATTGCTTCGACTGGAACCCGGGGATGCGCTCTTCTCGGAAGGGGCGATCGACGCCTCGCTCTATGTCGTCGCCTGGGGCATCGTCGAACTGAGGCAACAGTCAGGAGCCTCGGCCGAGACGATCGGTCGCATTGGTGCTGGCGAATACGTCGGCGAGATCGGCATGCTCATCGCGGCGCCTCATGCGGCGACTGCTGTCGCACTCACGCATTGCAAGATCTACCGGCTCCCGCGCAAGGCGATCGAGCCATTGTTGTCGAAACACGCAGAATTGGCGTCGGCTTTCGACAAATCGGTACGTCGCGGAATGGAAGCGCTTCATCGTAAGGTTGCGGTTCTCGCCTCGCCTGACATTGGTCCAACCGGGCAACTGCTGCTAAGAATTCGAAGCCTCTTCCATTTCGACTCTAATTGACGCATCAGCGTTGTAACCGTACGGCAATGACTCGGCCGCTTCTTTCCCAGATCTGACTCCTCGATTACAGGTTTGCTATCTGCTTTGCGGTTCGCGTCCGCCGCTGCAAGCCGCGATCGCCCGAAACGCGCGCGGACTCGCCAACAGCGTGCGAATCCTGAACTCGCGGGCGATTACTCAATCTTCGCGAGTCCTGAACGACCATGATTACTCCCAGTCGTCCCCATCGTGACTGTGAGGAAAGAGACATGGCCAGGAAAAAAGTCATACGCATCTATAGAGAACCCCCGGGCGGCTGGGGTGCGCTCAGGCAACCGGCGAAGCGCCCGCTCTTCAAGGCGTGGCGGTATCCGGCGCGAAGACACTGCTGCACACGAAATTGGCGAGCAACGCGACTTCACATGTCCACGGCGCATTCGAAATGCCCGGTGGAAACACGCAGCCGCTGCTCGGCTCAGGCATATCAATAAAGCATGCCTTACATCGCAAAAATGCATATTACATATGCGAACGCGAGCGCCATACTGCTTTTCAACCGACGTGCCGGGACCGGCAACAGTGTGTACACCGCGATTTTCGCGGACGGAACAAGTCACCTGAGATCTCCCGGGGTCACACAAGCGTGACCGCCGTCGCTACCCATTTTCCTTCGATCAATTGAGGGCTTTTCAGCCATGACGCTCACAGTCGGCGCATTGCTTGCACTGTCGTTTCTCATTTCCGTGCTCGGGCTCTTCATGTTCATCTGGGCACAGACACGAGGTTTGATGCGGGCCGGCCCAGAGGCGGCACAGGTGATATTCGAAACGGGTGAACTCGGCATGGTCGAAGAACCCGGGATTTCGGCGACGCAACGCAGCGCACTGCAAAGGGCCGAAAGCAATGCCAATGCTTCGGCGACGCGCGGCGACGCGCAACGGGCCGCGCACACGCGGCCTGATTTGCTGGCCCGCGAAGCGCAGGACAGGTCGAGCCGCGCCGCCGCGTTCGCGTTTCTCACGTCGTCGATCCTGTGGCTGGTACTCGGCTCGCTCGCCGGCCTGGTCGCCTCGCAAAAGCTGACGTCGCCCGACTTTCTGGCGCAATCGGCCTGGCTGACGTTCGGCCGCATCAGAACCGCGCACTTGAATATGGTGATCTATGGCTGGGCATCGATGGCAGGCCTGGGCATCGCGTTATGGATGCTGCCGCGGCTGCTGAAGACCCGTCTGGTCGGCGAGCGCTACGCCGTCGCGGGCGCCGCTCTGTGGAATACCGGCGTCGCGGCCGGTGTCGTGGCGATTCTCGCGGGCTGGACAGACGGCTTGCAGTGGCTCGAGATTCCGTGGCAGATCGGCATTCTGCTGGCGCTAGGCGGCGCACTGTCAGCCGTGCCGCTATTTTTGACGCTATCCCGCCGCAATGTGGACCACCTGTACGTGTCGGTCTGGTACATCGCCGCAGCCCTGCTCTGGTTTCCGGTCCTGTATGTCGTCTCGAAAGTGCCGTATGTGCATTTCGGCGTGGAGCAGGCCATCGTCAACTGGTGGTTCGCACACAACGTGCTTGGCTTGTGGCTTACGCCGCTCGGTCTTGCGTCAGCCTATTACTTCATCGCGAAGGTGCTCGGCCGTCCCATCTATTCATACAACCTCTCGCTGGTCGGCTTCTGGGCGCTGGCGATGTTCTATAGCCAGGCCGGCGTTCACCATCTGCTCGGCGGCCCCGTGCCAGCATGGCTGCAAAGCGTCTCGGTCGTGCAGAGCGTGATGATGCTGATCCCCGTCCTCGCGGTCGGCGTCAATCAGCACATGACGGTGGCCGGGCGCTTCGCGACGCTGCGATATTCGCCCACGCTGCGCTTCGTCGTGCTGGGCGCAGCGCTGTACACGCTCGTTTCGCTGCAAGGCTCGCTCGAAGCCGTGCCGTTCTTCAATCGCCTCGTGCACTTCACACAGTACAAGGTCGCGCATGCGCATCTCGGCCTGTATGGCTTTTACTCGATGATCATGTTCGGTTCGATCTATTTCGTGATGCCACGCATACTGGAGCGGGAGTGGCCCTATCCGAAGTTGATTGCCCTGCATTTCTGGCTGGCTGTGACCGGCTTCGCGATCTACTTCGTTTTTCTGAGCATCGGCGGTGTTCTGCAGGGCATCGCCATGCTTGATGCCACGCGGCCCTTCATGGATTCCGTCAACGTGCTCACGCCTTACCTGAGAGCGAGAACGTTCGGTGGCGTGTTGATGACCGCCGGGCACCTCGTATTCGCATGGCACTTCTTCGCGATGCTGCTCGACCGCGGGACGATCCGTTCCGGCCAGGCGCTTATCGGCGGCGCGCCGTCCGCAGGAGTCTGACCATGAACCGGGTTCTCACCATTGTCATCGGCGCGCTGATCATGCTGGCGATCGCCACGCTCGTGCTGGTCGCATTGCCGTATCGCGAGCTGCAGGACGAATCGCCGCCCGAACAGCTCAAGCCGTACACCATCGCACAACTGCGCGGCCGCGCCACATACGTCAACATGGGTTGCGTGTATTGCCACTCGCAACAGCCGCGAGCGGCGACCCTGGGTCCGGACGCATTGCGCGGCTGGGGCCGACCGTCGGTATCGGCCGACTATGCGTACGACTACCCGCAGTTGCTGGGCGTGTCGCGCACCGGCCCGGATCTGTTCAACATCGGCGCACGGCAACCCAGCGTCGACTGGCATCTCGCTCACCTGTACCAGCCACGCAGTGTGACGCCTGGAAGCGTAATGCCGTCGTACCCGTTCCTCTTCAAGGTGGTCGCGCATCCTGGACCGGGCGACAAGGTCGTGACGCTGCCGCCGCAATTCGCGCCGGCCGGCGGCCAGGTCGTCGCCACGCAGGAGGCGCTCGATCTCGTCGCTTACCTGACTGCACTCAATCACACGTATCCCGTTCCCGCCACTGAATCCGGAGTGACGAAATGAAACACGACACGCAGCAAGACACGATCCACACACGGGAGCATGCGGAACCCATCGAACAGGCGAATCCGGTGCCCTGGCTTCTCGGGCTCGTCGGCGCATCGCTAGCAGTCTGGGGGGTCAGCTACTTCCTGCTCAATCCGGACCTTGCGCCGGCCAGCGCCAAAGATGCCAGCCGCGACGCTGTGACGAGCGCCGCAGCACCCGCCGCAGCCGACGGCGCGCAGATCTTCGCGAGCCGCTGTGCCTCATGCCATCAGGCGAGCGGCGCCGGCCTGCCCGGCGTGTTTCCGCCACTGGCCGGCTCCGCCTGGGTGAACGGCGACGCGAAGACCGTCGCGCGCATCCTGCTGCTGGGCATCAACGGCAAGATCGGCGTTGCCGGCGCAACCTTCAACGGCACGATGCCCGCCTTTGGCACGACCCTTTCCGACGCGGAAATCGCGGCGGTGGCCACGCACGTTCGCGCGAGCTTCGGCAACAAGTCGGCTGCACTGACAGCCGACCTTGTGAAGGGCGAGCGCACCGCTCTGGGCACGCGAACGACGCCGTGGGCAGGCGGCGACGAACTCTCGAAGCAGCCGTAGAGCCGGACGAAACGCAAAATGCAATCCAACCTTCCAGATAGTGCGCTGCTGGATGTGCGCGGCATGTGGTGCACCAGTTGCGCGAACGCATTGGAAAGCATGCTGCGGCGCCAGCCTGGCGTGCTCGCCGCCAGCGTCAGTTTCGCGGCCGAGTCCGCCTCGCTGCAATGGGACCCGCTCTCGACGTCGCTTGAGCGCGTGCTGCAGCGCGTCGCCAAACTCGGATACGCGTGCGTCCCCGAAGGCGCGGGGCACGACCGGCGCGCGCATTTCGCCAGAATCCGCCGTGACCTGATGATCCGGCTCGTGGTTGCCGTGTTCTTTTCGATGTGGGTAATGCCGGCGCAATGGACGCTGTACGTTGCGCCCGAGGGCAGTCTTTCGCCGGCTGCCCAATTTGGGCTGGCGCTGTTTGCGGGGCTCGCCACCATGCCGGTGATCGGCTACAGTGCGCTGCCGTTTTTTCGCGCGGCGTGGCGCACGCTGCGCGCTCGAGCGCCGGGCATGGACGTCCTCGTCGCGGCCGGGGCCAGCGGGTCCTTCGTGCTTTCGGTATGGCAGTTGATACGGGGCGAGTCGACCGTCTATTTCGATTCCGCCGCAATGATCGTGGTCTTCCTGTTGGCCGGCAGGCTGCTCGAAACGACCGTGCGAAGCCAATCGGCCGACGCCGTACGCAGCCTGCTCGAATTACCGCCTGAAACCGCGCATGTGATCGATGCGTCCGGCGCCGAAACGCAAGTCCTTGCCAAGCGGGTGGAACGCGGCAGCGCGGTTCGGGTGTGCCCTGGCGAGCGCGTTCCGCTCGACGGCGTCATCACGCAAGGCGTGTCGTCGCTGGATCGCTCGCTGCTGACCGGCGAAACGGCGTTCATCACCGTCGAACCCGGCGACGTGGTCGAAGCCGGTGCGCTCAATGGAGACGGCGAACTGGTGGTGTTGGTCGAGCGCGCCTGGGGCGAGCGTCGCGTGGATCTGATCGCGCATAGCGTGCGGCAGATGCTCGCGCGCAAGACGGCGACCCAGGCACTCGCCGAACGGTTCACCCGCTACCTCGTGCCAGCCATCTGCGGGCTCGCGACGCTCGCCTTACTGTGGAACGCAGCCGAGGGTATGGCCATCGCCGCTGCACTCGAACGCGCCGTGGCGGTGCTCGTCATTACCTGCCCCTGTGCGCTCGGCATGGCCGTGCCGCTCGCGCTTACCGCTGGGGCGGGGCGAGCGGCGCGCGCGGGCGTGCTGTTCCGGGATGTCGAGGCGATCGAGAAGGCCGGTCGCATCGACCTCTTCTGTTTCGACAAGACCGGAACGCTGACCGAAGGCTCGCCCCGGCTCGTCCAGTCGCAATGTGCCGACAGCGTGAGCACAGTCGACCTGTTCGTCGACGCGGCGATCGCCGAGCGCGGCAGCGAGCATCCGCTCGCGAGGGCCATCGAATCATTGGTACCGCCGTCATGCCGTGCAGCCGTCGACGGCGCAACGGGAACGTCCCGTGCGACGCCCGGCGCGGGAGTCGAATGGATCGGCGCGGACGGCTCTCGCATTCTTGCCGGCAGCGCGTCCTTTCTCGGCGGGCTCGGCGTACCGGTTCCGGACACGGCAGCCACGCATACGACGGTTCATGTCGCGCGCGATGGGCAGTGGCGCGGCACGCTGCATTTCGCGGACGCGCCGCGTGCCGGTGCACGCCGCGCGCTGGCCACGTTGCGCACGACAGGCGCGGCGCTCGCGATGCTGACCGGCGACGAGCCGGCCGTCGGCTTGCGCGTCGCCGAGGCTGTCGGCATTGACTCCGGCGCCGTGTATGCGGGCCAGTCGCCGGAAGAGAAGGCCCGTCGCATCGTCGCTGCGCAGGCAGCGGGAACGAAGGTCGCGTTCATCGGCGACGGTCTCAACGACGCGCCCGCGCTCGCGGCGGCCGATCTCGGCATCGCCGTCGCCAACGCGACGGCGTCTTCGGTTGCCGCGGCGTCGATCGTACTGGTCGACGGCGGCATCGAGAAGCTCAATGCCGCGCTGGCGATCGCACGGCGCACTGCGCGCGTGATGCGCCAGAACCTCATTGCCGCAGCCATCTACAACTTGCTTGCCGTGCCGCTCGCGTTATCCGGAGTCGTGTCGCCAGTAATGGCAGCCGCGTTGATGATCGCCAGCTCACTTTCGGTGACGCTCAATTCGTCCCGCCTCGCTGCCGGCGCGATGAACCGGGACGGCGCTACTGCTGACACGTTCGACACGGACACCGCACATCACCGCAGCACACAGGATCCGGATCTGCAGCGCCCGCCTGCGCCGATGTTCAACACCTGACAGAAGGATGACCATGAAGAACGATGAACGCGACATCTTCCAGCAGCGCCGCAGGCTGCTCGGTGGCCTCGGTGCGCTAGGGCTCGCGGCATTGACGAATCCCATAACGGGGGGGGCGGCACAAGGCAACAACATCATGCTGCCCTTCGAAAATGGTGAGCGCCCGCTCACGTCCGCGTTTCCGCAGAAGTCCAACGTCATACTGCAAAGAACGCGGCCGCCGTTAATTGAAACGCCGTTCGAGGTGTTCGACCAGGGCGTCTTTACGCCAAACGACCGCTTCTATGTGCGGTGGCACCTTGCGAACATTCCAACGTCCGTGGATCCGGCCGCGTTCAGGCTGGACATCCGGGGTCACGTGAACAGGACTGTCAGCCTGACGCTGAACGATCTTGTGAAAAAATTCCCGCGCTTCGAAATTGCCGCAGTCAATCAATGCTCGGGGAATTCCCGCGGCTTTTTTAGTCCCCGCGTGCCAGGCGGTCAATGGGCGAACGGTGCGATGGGCAACGCTCGATGGACGGGCGTGCGGCTGAAGGATTTGCTGACACATGCCGGTGTCGGCGCAAACGCGGTACAGGTACGCTTGAACGGCCTCGAAACCGGCGTAATTCCGCAGACGCCGAAATTCATGAAGTCGCTCGCGATCGACCACGCGCTCGACGGCGAAGTAATGGTCGCCTATGCGATGAACGGAGAGCCGCTGCCGCTGCTCAACGGCTATCCGTTGCGGCTTGTCGTGCCCGGCTGGTATGCAACCTATTGGATCAAGATGCTGCACGATATCGAGGTGCTGGACAAGCCCGACGATAACTTCTGGACCGCCAAGGCCTACCTCGTCCCCGATAACCATTTTGCCAACGTGCATCCCGGCGACAAGGACTTCAAGCAGGTGCCCATCAATACCATGCTGCCCCGGTCGTTCTTCACCAATCTGCGCTCTGCGGGCACGGTACAGCGCGGTCAGCCAATGCTCGTACGCGGCATTGCGTTCGGCGGTCTCAACGCGCTCGCGAAGGTGCAGTTTTCGTCCGACGGCGGCCGCAACTGGACCGATGCCGCGATGGGCCGCGATTACGGCCGCTACAGTTTCCGGCAGTGGCAGACGACGGTCAGCTTCCCGCAAACGGGCAGCCGGACACTGATGGTCCGCGCGATCGACTCGACCGGACAGGCGCAGCCGGATACACCGAACTGGAACGGCGCGGGCTTCATGCGCAACGTCATTGAATCCGTCGATATCAACGTAGTCTGACACGAGGCGAAAACCATGAACTTGAAGCTGGCTCGTATCGCGGCGGTCTGGGCCGTTCCTGTCGCCGTCGGTGCCATTGCCGCGCTGACCGGCAGTCACTACCTGCCTGAATCGATCGCCGGACAGGCGCAGCGGCAGGCCGCCGTGGTGCCTCCGGTGCATTTCGCCCCGCTCGACGTTTCTTTGCCGGCAGGCAGCACGCTCTTTCCACCCGGCGAAGGCGCAGCGATCGCGAACGCCAATTGCGTGATGTGTCATTCGACCGGAATGGTGCTGCGCCAGCCACCGCTGACCGCTCCCGAGTGGAAGACCGAGATCATGAAGATGCGCAACGGCTTTGGCGCACCGATTCCTCTCGATCAGGTCGACCAGCTTGCCCACTATCTTGGCCTTATCAACGGGAAGAAGAATGAAACGGGCCCCTCCGGTGTCGACAACCAGGCCAGCTGACGCACAAGCATCGCACCTGGGAACGCGCGGCTGCGACTGTGTTCCTGCCCAGGGACTCGACGCTTGCATGCCGCCAATCCGCATGCGGCCTGGTATCGAGACAGCCGCACGATTCGCCGCCGTCGGGTTGCAGATCTTCGCACCGAAATGCGCGCTTTGCTGGACCACCTACGCTGGCCTCTTTAACGCAGGCTGGTTCGTCGCAACGAACATTCATCCGATCTGGGCGTCGCTTGCAGCGCTGTCCTCGACGCTTGCCGTGTGCATCAGCCTGCTCGC
The DNA here is from genome assembly GCF_038050405.1 of Paraburkholderia sp. IMGN_8. NCBI lineage: Bacteria > Pseudomonadati > Pseudomonadota > Betaproteobacteria > Burkholderiales > Burkholderiaceae > Paraburkholderia > Paraburkholderia sp. IMGN_8. The sequence goes on from NZ_CP150901.1 coordinate 2,704,587, forward strand.
GGCGAGGCGAACGCGCCGCTATCGAGCCTGGTTGTGGACGGCAGCTTCGTGGTCGTTCCTCATTGCCGGCTGGTTGCTGGACTGTTTGCCCGTCAGGTGCCTGGGATTCGGTTTGCTCGCAGCCGGCTTTGCCTACGATGGGCTTACCCGCAGCGTACGCGCCCGTACGTCAACGGGGTCGGTGCCCGGTTCGCTGGAAGCGGCCCCGGCGCGATCCGGCTAGCAGCCTGCCGACGGACGCCAAGTAACCGTTACGTCGAAGCGAGGCGCCACGATGACGCCCCTCGCCCGCTAGACGATCACGTGTTCGAACATCTGATCGGCGAGCGTGCGAAAGGCGCTCGCGCTCGGGCTCAACGCACGCGCCTTGCGCCAGATCATGTTCAGGTCCCGCTCGATCTTCAGGTCGTGCACCCGCAACTGCACCAGAACGCCTGCGGCGAGTTCGTCGGCGACCGTTTGGCGCGACACCCACGCGACCGCATTGCCAAGGCGCAGCATCCGTTTGATCGCCTCCGGGCTGGCCACCGACAGCTTCGGCGACAGCTCATAGCCGTGCCGGGCATACGCGTCCTCGATCACCATGCGTGTGCCGGACCCGGGTTCGCGCATCACGAGTTCGGCAATGCCGACCTCTGCTGCGCTGACGCGGCGCTTACGCGTCAGCGGGTGGCTGGCGCCGGCGACCGCAATCAGTTCGTCACGACCAATGACGGCCGCGTCGAACACCGATGCGTCGTACGGTCCTTCGACCAGCCCAAGCTGCCGCTCATGCGCCAGCACCGTCTCCTCGACGTGTTCGGTGTTCGACACCGCGAGGTCGATCGTGATGCCTGGATATAACCGCCGGAACTCGTCCAGAACGGGAGGCAGCAGATAAACGCCAATCGTGCGGCTTGAGGCGAGCCCAAGGTGCCCGCGCGTCAAACCCGCGAACTCGCCGATCGCGGTTTCGGCTGCGTCCGCCAGCGAGAAAATCTGCGCGGCGTAATCGGCAAGCAGACGGCCTGCCTCGGTAGGCTGCATGCCGCGCGGGAGCCGGTCGAACAACGGCACGCCGACCCGTTCCTCCAGTTCGCGGATCTCGCGCGTGAGCGCCGGCTGGCTAACGTGAAGCCGCTCCGACGCGGCGGTGACGCTGCCGGTCTCCACGACAGAAAAAAACGCTGCGAGATGGGTGAAGTTCATGGTCTTATGTATATCAAATAGGCATCGACTCCATATTAAGGATGTATTTTCAATATGGATAGCAAATCCGCACAATCAGTTCATCCCGATTCCCTGTGGAGACGACCATGTCCAGCCAGTTTGGTGCACGCGAGGCAACATCCTTGCAGCACTTCTCCGACAAGATTCGCCAGTTCACGCCGAACTGGTTCGCGATGACGATGGGCAACGGCATCGTGTCGCTCGTGCTCGCCGCGTTGCCCCAGAGCATTCCGGGCCAGCACGCACTCGCCGTTTCGTTGTGGTGCGTGGATATCGTGCTCTATGCGGTGTTCACGGCGATGTTCGCCGCGCGCTGGATCTTCTATCCAGAAACGATCAAACCCCTGCTGCATCACCCGCTTCAATCGATGTTCCTGGGCACCTTGCCTATGGGTCTCGCGCCGATCATCAACGGCATCGTGCTGTTCGCGGGACCGCATTTCGGCGCAAGTGCCTACTCGCTTGCGTATGCGTTGTGGTGCTGTGACGCACTGCTGGCCGTCGTTGTCGCGGTGGGCGTGCCGTACCTGATGTTCACCGAGCAAAGCCATGCCTTCGAGCGCGTTACAGCCGTGCTGCTGCTGCCGATTGTGGCGCCCGAAGTGGCGGCGTCAAGCGCCGCGACGCTTGCCCCGCACCTGGTCGAACGAACCGCGCAGCTCGTCGTCGGCGCAGGCTATCTGCTGTGGGCGATTTCGGTGCCGCTCGCCTTCTCGGTGCTGACCGTCGTCTTCTTCCGGCTGGTCATACATAAGCTACCGCATCGTGATCTGGGCCCATCCGGCTGGCTAACTCTCGGCCCGATCGGCACTGGCGCGTTGGGACTGCTTACGCTCGGCCAGGCTGCGCCCGGCGCATTCGCCGGCACTACACTCGCGAGCGTTGCCGCTATCGCACGCGACTTCGGCCTGATCGGCTCGCTGATCCTGTGGGGTGCGGGCCTGTGGTGGTTTGCGGTCGCGCTTCTCTTCACATTGCGCTACCGCCGCGAAGGCTTGCCGTTCAACCTCGGCTGGTGGGGCTTCACGTTCCCGCTCGGCGTCTACACTACGGCAACGCTGAGCCTGTATCGGGTGACCGGGTTCGAGGCGTTCGCCGTGGCCGGCGTGCTGTTCGCAATTCTGCTGGGCGGACTCTGGAGCGTCGTGCTGTCGCGGACGTTGCGGGAAGTGGCGCGCGGTCACCTGTTCTACGCACCTTGCCTTGCCAATGCGCGCTAGTTGTCAATTTTCGGCCGGCGGCCCCGCTTCTACGGGCCGCCGCATCGAGGACCGTCACTGCATAGTTTCGTGACACGGCAGGCGATAAACGCATGCTCGAAAGCGGGCTCTGGAACGTCGGCTTTCGGCGGTACGCGACCCGCTCCGGCCGGTCAGTTCTCTCCGAAGCAGCCGTGCAACGTTTGGCAAGTCGCAAGGCAAAGTTACTTCAGGTGAATGAGGACTGATCCCTCCGATATCTCCGGCGCGCCCACGCCCGTGCTTCCGGCGTTTTTCGCGATCCAGTCCTTCGCCTTCTGCACGCTTTCGTCAGTGCCTGTCTTGTCCTGGCAAACAGTCACCGAGAATCCGCCATCGCCGCTGCGTGCGAGGGTATAGCTGACAAAGCCTTTGACCGAACGCATCAGTTCTTCGACGTCAGCCGTGCGCTTCTCCAGCAGATCGAACAACTCCTTTGCCCCCTTTCCGGAAAATCTCCTTATAACAGTTTGCATGATTGCATCCTCCTGTTTGACCAGCGAAACGAGCATGCCGCACGAACAATGTGTGCAGCGTGTAACGGCTCTTTCCGACAGCGTGTAGTGCGTGGAAGTAATCGAGAAGGCCACGCACCTGACCTCCGCGACCCATACCAAGTGTAGTAACTGTACCGCCGTAGTAAACCTGAGAAGCGGTGCAAAATCCGGGTGCCGTCAGTCGCCGCCCGCAACAGCCGTCATTCAATCTCAGCGTCCGCAAAATCGGCACTAGCCTAGGGTCTGTTCACATATGAAACGTGCCTGCAAACGATGTTCTTTATGCAATCCGGAACGGTGACCTATACGTTGTGATGACCACCGGCAATTTGCGGCGGAGCGTCCAGCTATTTTTCGAATCGACGATACCGAAACGCGACCCCGCCGCGTTACACGACGCGGCCGTGCTGGGTGCGATCAGCCTCAGTTTCGCGCTCGGTGCGGTGGTGGGCGGCTTGACCACACGCCGTCTGCACGATGCCGCGTTAGGCGTGCCGGCCATCTTTCTTTTCACAGCGTTGCTCGACATCTGCCGGCGGGTCTTATCAAGCCGTTTGTCAGGCACCACAGCAGATGACCGCGGCACCGCATCCGCGCCTCGCGGCCAAATTTCAAACCGCGATCGTTGATCCCGGTTACTTCAACATCTCGACACGAGGGGCGGCGAGAGGGGGTTTCGTGTCGAGACCTGCCTTGAAGTAGTTCGCCCGCCCCTATCGGGCACACAGCAATTCACCCACCCAGCACTTCCAGCATCTGTGCATTCAAGCCATTGACGAAAGCGTGCTCACCGGGTCCCGGGTTCTCGCGGAACTGCTTCGCACCTTCAACCAGAACCTCATCCACATCCGTTCCGAGGACAGCGATCGTTTCGTCGATGAAGGCGTCAAGCGGCATCGCCTGTTCGGCCTCGCGGCTGTTCATGAGGTCCGTGCGCACCCAGGGCGGTGCGATCTCGAGTACGCGAACCTTCGTGTCCCACAGCATGAAGCGTTGCGACAGAATGTACGAATGCAGCGCCGCCTTGGTCGACGAATACACTGCCGTCATGGCCAGCGGAACGAAAGCCAGCACCGAGCTGGTATAGGCGACGACGGCGTCGTTCCTGGTCTTGAGGTGATCGATCAGTGCAGACGTCATACGGATCGGCCCCATGAGGTTGGTCGTGATGGTGGACACCATCAGCGCGTCGTCGATGTGGCCGCCCGCCTGATCAGGCTGCATGATTCCTGCGTTGTTGATCAGCACGTTGAGATCGGGATAGTCCGCGATCAGCTGCGCCGCCACCCTGCTAATGCTGGCCGGGTCGGCAATGTCGAGCTCGATGGCAGCCATACCGGGATTCGCCGCCACCACCTCGTCGAGATGGCTGCGCCGTCGGCCGCTGATGATGACCTTGTTGCCGCGCTTGTGGAGTGCCTCGGCTAGACCGCGGCCAATGCCCGAACCGCCGCCCGTGATGAAGATCGTGTTTCCGGTGAGTTTCATGATCGTTTTCCTGTTGATGTTGCCGTAGTTGGGGTTTGCGTGCTCAGGCAGGGAACCGGTCGCCGAACATCGGCAGGCCGCTCGCGGATTCGGCCCTGGTCGCTTCGTCCTGAAGGACGTCCCAGTGCTCGGCAAGCTTGCCGTCTTCAAAGCGGACGACGTCGGCTGCAATCCACGCTGCGGGCCTCCCGATCCCACTGAAGCGCCCATGCGCAATGACATAGTCGCCCTCGGCCACGATCAGCTGGTTCTCGTAGCGCGCGGTGTCAGGCAGCGCGCGAACCAGCCCGAACAGGCCGTCGCGTCCCGGCGCAATATGGGCGCTATGCTGAATGTAGCGGTCGGACCAGAAGCGCTCGGCTGCAGCGTAGTCGCGCTTGTTGAACAGGGTCTCGAATGCTTCCAGCACGAGCGCCTTGTTCTGTTCAGGAGTTGTCTTCGTCATGTTGAGGTCCTCTTTGGAGATTCAGGTGACGACGCGCTCAGGCGTCAGATGGCCGTTGTGCCCCCTGCTGCCTGAACGTTCAGGTAAAGAAGGCTATACTTAAGACAATGGTGAATGACATTGTCAGTGCAGCAGATTGTGGGCACATGCCCTACCAATGTCAATGGTGATCGACATTGTATTTTTCGATGGGTCTTATTGGGTCGTTGTCGGCCGAAGAGAGGGGGAATGGGTGTTTCCAGGCAGCAGGCGGTTGAAAACCGGCGCGCAATCGTGGCAGCCGCCGAGAAGCTGTTTCGCGAGCGCGGCGTCGACGCAGTCGGGCTCGCCGAGCTGATGAAGGCGGCGGGCTTTACGCAGGGCGGTTTCTACAACCACTTCAAATCAAAAGACGCGCTGGTCGCCGCCGTGATGGAAAAGGCCATGGAAGATGGTGGAGAAGCTTTTGTCTCCATAATCGAAAACGCCAGGTCGGCTGGTGCCGACCCGGTCAGGCAAAACATTCAGTGGTACCTGTCCCCCGAGCATCGCGGGAATATCGATGCGGGTTGCCCGTGGTCGGGTTTTGTAGGCGACGCCCGCCGGCTTGGTGATGTGGCGCGCGACTCTTACGCAGAAGGTCTCGCGGTGAACCTCGAGCGATTCGCCAAGGTCATCGAAGAGACGGAGGGGATCGGTGAAGGCAGCCGCAGGAAGGCGATCACTTTGTTCAGCCAGATGGTCGGTACGCTGCTGCTTTCGCGTGCTGTTGCAGACATTGACCCGGCGCTCGCCGATGAAATTCTTGACGAGGGCCGCCAGCATCTCCTCACCGCCGTCGACACGCAACCCGGAATTCAATCACGCGGACACTCGCGCCGACGGTAGCCCGACGTCCTTTTGATCGCCGTTGGCGACGCATCTGCGGACACGGCGATCAACTCAATGCGCCCTTCCCGGACAACGTCCTGACGAGGTCATCCGCAGTGGGCACAATCTTGCCGAAGTAAAGCCCGAAGTTCGACAGCGCAGCGTCATGCATGACCGGATCGCAGTCGGCACATGCGTCCGAAACCAGCATGCAGCCGAAGCCCCGGTCAGCAGCATCCCGTGCTGTCGTCTCGACGCAGCAACTCGTCACAACCCCGGCGAATACCAGGTTTTTGATCCCCATACGATCCAGCACGTTCTGAATCTCGCTACCGTTAAACGCGCCTTGCGTTGTCTTGCGAATCACCGTTTCTCCATCCAGGGGGGCGACCTCCTCACGGAACGCGTAATCCGGATTTCCCGTCCACCATAAGTCCTCGATGCCGCAAGACCTTTCCAGCATGCGCGACCATTCGCGAAACCTGACCGGGCAATCGCGCATATCCCGGTACGCCGAACCAATTGCCAGGTGAATGACCGGTCTTCCTGTAGAGCGGAACACATCGAGCAATGTGCGAATGGCGGGGATGGTCGTGCGCTCGAGCCTTTCGAGGTAGTAACGCATCGAGCCGGGCTCGATCGTTTCGCATGCCTTGACCCAGCCACGATCGGGCGCAGCATCGCTGTACTGAACGTCGACCACGACTAGCGCCGTGGCCGCGCGGTCCGTGAAGTCGATGGCCGGAATCGTCAATGACAGGCTTTCAAACGCGGCCTGCGCGGGTGCATGCTCGTGCATCTTGGAGTCCTCGATTCAGGTTGAACGCACCGCCACCTGACGAGGCAGTACGCGTTTGGCCGTCCATGCGGGACACTTGGCCATCGCTGCCATTGTGGATATGTCAGTTGACGCAGGCATGTGTAAAAGCGACGGCCAATTACGTTGCAGCGACGCCTGCATCGGCCGGTTTTGATGATCGATTACGTCATCCCCGCGTTGCGGCACGAACTGGAGGTGAGCCGACAAAGCCGGGGCGTGTCCGGCACCAGTGCGGACCCGACCGACACGCCGCGTATTTGAACGAAGAGTGGCGGACGTTTCGCGACACATCGGGGCGTGCAGGTCAGACGTCGGAACCGTCAGCCAGCTTCATCAGCCTGAGAACAACAGCGAGGCCGGTGAACGCGAATCCCACTGCACAGACACCGCTCCAGCCTGCCAACGCCCACGCAACGCCCGAAAGCACCGCACCCAACGCGCCGCCGACGAAAAACACCCCGACGAACAGGCCGTTCAGCCTTCCGCGCGCGGCAGGATTCATCAGGTTGATCGCACGCCGGCCGAGTGTCTGGTCGGTGACGACGCCGGCGTCGAGTGCGCCTGCTCCCGCGACGAGCATCGCAACCGCAAGGACCGGATGGGCGCTCGCCGAAAAGCCTCCCCAGCCAGCACCCGCCACGCCGATTGCCACAAGCGCGACGAGCATCGTCAGGTGGCCGGCGAACAGCGCCGTGCGACCGGCCCCACGATCGCCTGCGCGACCGGCGAGCGGCGTCACGATCGCACCCGCCGCGCCGGCAAGCGCGAACAGCGCGATGCCATTCATACCGAAGCTGAACGGGGCCTGCACGAGCCGCAGGCCGATCGCGGTCCAGAACGCGCTGAACGCGCCCATCACCAACGCAGCCGATGCGGCGTTCCGTTGCAACACGCGCTCGGTGCGCAGCAGGGACCACAGCGAGCCCAGCAGCGCCGGATAGCGCGTCGTGACGGACGGCTGACGCGCGGGCAGCTTCATGTAGAGGACAGCGGCGAGTAGCGCGTCTATCAGCGCCGCAACGCCGTAAAAAGCACGCCAGCCGACCGACCCGGCAATGACGCTCGCAGCCGGACGCGACAACAGGATGCCGAGCATCAGACCGCTCATCACGTTGCCGACTGCACGTCCGCGGTGACTCTCCGGTGCCATCGAAGCCGCCATCGGCACCAGCATCTGGATCACGCTGGATGCCGCACCGGCCAGAAACACAGCGACCAGAAACACTTCCCGTGAATCGGTGAGCATCGCGATCGCGAGAAAACCAGCGCAGCACACCAGTGTGCGCACGATCAACCGGCGGTTCTCCAGTAGATCGCACAATGGCACCAGCAGCATCAGGCCGGCCGCGTAGCCGAGTTGCGGAAGCATAGCTACGAGGCCCGCGAATTCAGGGGCGAGATACAGACTGCGGCTGATCGCCCCGGTCAGCGGTTGCGCGGCAAACAGATTCATCACAATCACGCCGACTGCCGTCGCGAAGAAGACAGTCATCAGCGCGGTGAGTCTGTGCGGGGTCTCGGCCTCGCGCGCCGTGATGGCGCTGGCGGGACCTTCGGCGGATGGATTCATCGAACGGGCTCTCACGACGGTATCGGAGAAGCCATCCTAATGACGCGCCCAATATGCGACAATTGAAATATGTTGATAATGATTATGCGAGATAAATTTGAATACGCGTGATCTACAGGCGTTCGTTGCGGTCGTCGAAAGCGGCTCGATGGTGCGCGCCGCAGAACGACTCCACCTCACGCAGCCTGGCCTGACCCGGCGCGTGCAAAACCTTGAAACCACGCTGGGTGTCGAATTGCTCGATCGCCAGGGCAAGCCGCTCAAGCCTACCGCTGCGGGCAATGAGGTCTACGCGCTCGCGCGCACTGTGTTGCGTGCGGTTGACGATTTATTGTCGGTGGCGTCCCCCGACAGCGAGCCGGCCGGCGAGCTGAGAATCGGCATGCCGCCTTTTCTGGCCGACGTTGCGCTGGAAAAGCCAGTCGACCTCCTGCGCAGTGTTTTTCCGCGCCTGACGCTGCGAGTCACGGCGGGTTGGTCGCCAGGTCTCCTGCAAAGCGTCGAGCAGGCGGCGCTCGACGCGTCGATCGTGCTGATGCCGTCCGGGTTCGCACCACCCGAGACGTTGCACGCTACACCCCTCGCGTTCCTGCCGACCGTGATCGTCGCGGCGCGCTCCCTCGATCTGCCTGATGCGCCTTTGACGCTGGCGGATCTGGCGCGTTACGAATGGGTACTCAATCAGGACGGCTGCGGGATGCGCTCAGCGTTGAGACGTGCGCTGGAGGCGGCGGGACTACCGTTCAATGTCGCCGTCGAAGCGTTTGGCTCCGAGCTGCAATTGTCTCTTGTCGCGCGTGGCCTCGGTATCGGGCTCGTCACGGCGGACATACTGGAACGCACTGCGCATCGCGCGGCGCTCAGGATCATCGAAGCCACTGACTTCCGCACGGGAGTCGACGTATGGTTCGTTCATGGTTCCCTCCCCGGCCGGCTTATGCGGCCTGTCGATCTGTTGCGCTCATCGCTCACCGACGCGATGGCCGAAGGCGGAATGGCGGTGCATAGGGAAGGCGCAGAACGCGCGCCGATAACGCGCCTGACATAGGCGCGCGAACCCAATCACGGTCTCATTCGACTTTCCGACGCGCAGGCCTGCTTGCCCCGCGTAAGGGCCGCTCGAGCTGGACCCTGCCGCAACAGCGCGCTCGAGAAATGGAATATTCCTCTGCAACTGGCCGTTTACACGTCGTATCGGAATCAGGGGCACCTTTCCATGAACACTCGGCCGAATTACATCATTCGATCCAGTGGCGGCGTGCTGCTGGCGACCTTCTTTGCGTTGCTCGCCGCCTGTGGCGGAGGTGGCGGCAGTGGTAGCGCGAGCAACATGTCCACGACGATCGCGTTTGCCGGTACGACGGCAACCGGCAAGGCGCTAGCGAACGCGACGATCACGATCAATTGCGTGCAAGGCTCGATGTCGGTGGCTGCCGATTCGAACGGGAACTACCACGCGACGCTTGGCGCGGTGACGCCTTGCCTGATCACCTCGACCTCAGGTGCAACCGTGCTGCTTTCGACCGCATTCGCCGGCGGCACATACAACGTCACGCCAGAAACGGATCTTTTGCTGTCGTATCTGGCCGCCCAGTTGGGCACGACCGAAAGCATACTCGTCACTGCCTTCGCAACAAACACGCGATTTCAGCAAGTGCTGGCGAATCAGAACGATGTGCTGACCGCGCAAAGCGCTGTTGTACAAAATCTTCAGCAAAAATATGGATTGACGCTGACCACGCCCAATTTTCTGACCGCTTCGTTCGCAGTCGGTCAACCAGGCGTGGACAGCGATCTCGAAGCACTCCGCGCCAAAGGCGCAATCGATGCTAATGGGCAGCCGGACCTTGCCGCCATCACGCTCATGACGACGACGGGAGCCGCGCATCCGATCGCAACATCGCCAGCCTCCGGCACGGGCGGAAGTGGCGCAACTGGCGGAATCGGGGCGGGTACCGGAAGCATGGGCGGCATGATGTGATGCGATGCGATGCGACACCACGGGATGTTGTCGCCACGTGGTGCGTCACGTAACAGCCTGATGCCGGCCCTTTTCTCCCGTTCGCACATTTCTTAGGGCAACGACGGCTTCCGGAAACCGTGCATCCATCGAGTCGCGGCGCGAGATACGTTCCGCGCGCGCCTTGCCGGATCGCGCCCCCGAATGCCAGGTCAGTTACCGTTTCGGGTTAAATCAGCTTGATGACGACGTCGATGTTGCCTCGCGTGGCTTTTGAGTACGGGCACATTTCGTCCGCGGCATGCACGATCGCCTCGGCGACTTCGCGCGCCACGCCCGGCACGCTGACGTCGATCCGGGCCTGGAGGAAGTAGGCGCCACCGGTCATGCCCAGATCGACCTCGACATCGAGGGCCAGATCGGGCGGAAGCACCACCCTTCTCTCCTTGGCCGCGAGGCCGATCGCGGCGCTGAAACAGGCCGACCATGCGCCCGCGAACAGTTGCTCCGCGGTCGGATGCGGCTGGACGGCCGCGAACAGGTGCTCCGCAGCCGCGCCGTTGCTGGCGATGCCGGGCGAGAGCTTGATGTCGAGGCGGCCGTCATGACTGCGCGAAGCGCTGTCACCGCCGCTTGCCGTCGTATGTGCCTTGCCTGTGAACAGGACAGTTTCGATCTTGGTCATCATGAATTCCTTGTTGGATATGGGATGCTATGTTTTCATCTCATGCGATTTATTCGCATGCGTCGCATATTGACGGAGAAATCTGGCCGCGTCAATCGCAAACGATTTAATCTCATGCGATTTTTAATAGCAAGGAACGAAGACTTGGCGATGGCCATCATGTCGTCGATGTCAAATTAGCTCGCTGCCGTGACTGGCTCGCCGACAAGACGTACCCCATGGCGTTCTACCCATGACTTCGACCATGACGTCCGGTCGATTTAACGCCGGGCTCACGCGCCCTACTCTTCCACTGACGATCGCTTCGACGGCTCGCGCCAGCCGGCTATCGAAGCGGTGACGTCCACCTGGCAACGACATAAGGAACACAGATGAAACCCACGATCGATGTTTCAAAGGTAGCGAACGATAAAGCGTTCGTCGAACTCGACAGGCTGTTCGGCCTTTCCCCTCGGTTGAATGCTTACCATTCGGCCATCGACAAAAATGTGGCCATCAATCTGCTAGAAAGCGTGAGAGGTGTGTTGGACGGACACGAATCAAAGCGGGAAGCAATCGTGGCCGGCGGACTCGAAGCCGCCGCCGGCTCGGTCCTCGCTGCCGTCGAATATGCGCTCCGCGTCATTAACGGAGACCCGCCCGGCTTCATGTTCAATAGCGATTCGTCTCAAGACAAAATCGTCTTGACGCCATGACGATACGTAGCGGTGCTTGACCGGCGGGTCGCCGAAATCAAGGCCTGGAACCGCCAGAGCGATCTGTGCCGCAAGCTGGAGAAGATATCGGGAATCGGACCGGTTGCCGCCACAGCGCTGGTGGCAATCCAAAGATCCTGCAACGTCACATACACTGGACGCCCGCCAGCGGCCAGTAACGCCGCTTTTTTCCGTCGCCGACAATATTTCCGATCGTGAATCGTCTACAGATGTATGGAACCGCCGCGCACCCCGGACTCGATGATCGAACGAGATAGCGACATCACTGCAACTGTTTTGCGTGAGCGTACGAAGCTCGGCAATTTCATCCGGCGTCGTGTGCACGATCCGAGTGAAGCTGAAGACATCTTGCAGGATGTATTTCACGAGTTCGTGCAAGCCTATCGGCTCCCCGCGCCGATTGAACAAGTGAGTGCGTGGCTGTTTCGCGTGGCGCGAAACCGCATCATCGACCGCTTTCGCAAGAAGCGAGAGCAACCGCTGACCGAGATGGTCGACGCCCCCGACGAGGCCGAGTACCGACTGGATCTCGCGCTGCCGGCAACCGACGCCGGCCCGGAAGCCGTCTATGCAAGGTCCGTGCTGCTCGAAGCCCTGCAAGACGCGCTCAACGAATTGCCAATGAATCAGCGCGACGTCTTCGTCGCTCACGAACTCGAAGGGCGCAGCTTCAAGGAGCTGGCCTCCGAGAGCGGTGTCGGCGTGAACACGCTGTTGGCACGCAAGCGTTACGCGGTACTGCATCTGCGCGTTCGCTTGCAAGCCGTGTATGACGAACTGGATATCTAAAGGAGCAGGTAGATGAGTTTCAGACTGAGATGCTTCGGCAAAGCACTGTTGGTTCTGGTGGGCATTGCCGTGCTGGGATGGATGGTGATGGCGCTATGGAATTGGGTTATCCCGGCGCTATTCATCGGCGGCCGTTCGATCGACTATCCGCACGCGATGGGCCTGTTGATCCTGAGCCGAATTCTCTTTGGCGGATTTCGAGGTCATGGCGGTTGGCACGGCCGCCGGCATTGGCGTCGGTGGGAACGGATGACGCCGGAGGAGCGCGAATATTTTCAGAAAAACATATCGCCCGCTAACGGCAAGCCCCAAGAGGATCGAGCATGAGCAACGCATCGACATCCGCTTGCAAGAAAACCGCAGGCGTGATCGCTCCTGTCGTCAATTTGAAGCGGTGTGAAGGCAAGGGCGATTGCGCGGTAGTTTGTCCCGAGCACGTTTTCGAAATCCGCCGCATCGACACGGCTGACTATCAGCTGTTGGGAGCGCTGCAGAAATTCAAGCTGCGTGTACACGGCATGAAGGTCGCATACACGCCAAACGCCGATGCATGCCGGGCTTGCGGCTTGTGCGTGACAGCATGCCCCGAGCGTGCCATTACGTTAGCCAGGATCGGGATGCCATAACGCAGAAAGCCCTCACCAGGAGGGCTTTCATGTGTGCTCCGGTCACATCGGCCGCAAAGCCGCAAATCCGGCGAGTTGTGACGGCGCACCCAGGCTTATTCCCTCCTTAGAACCTGGAGGCAATCCGACCAGACCCGCTTCGCTGCTGCACAAGGTTCGCAACATCCCGGCCAAGATCGGCGTAAATCGCGTCCATGTCGGGCTGCGAACGGTGCGACGCCATGAGGAATGCCGCAACGACAATCGTGTGCCCATCTGGTCCCGTTACGATGCCGATATCGTTATATGCAGCAGTCATTCCAGCGACGCTTTCCGATGTCCCGCAATTGTCGGCCAATCGGATGCCATCGGGAATTCCATTTCTCAAACGGCGAGGGATCGTTTGTGCATATAGCAGCCCAAGCAAGTATTGCGTTGACTCGGCAGAAAGCAACCGGCCGTGCCAGAGTGAGCGAAGAAAACTGACCGCGGCCTGCGGCGTTGTTCGGTTGCGCGGATCGGCCAGATAAGCCGCGTAGCCGTCTTTCAACCTCCGGTCACGCTCGGCGGCAGTCTCATGCGCCGGCGGCCTGCCGGCAGTGCCGAGGTTATTGAAGATACTCGACACCGTCCCCTCGTCGATGTCGATGTGCATGCCTGTGATGCCGTGCCCGGTCAGAAAATCCGTCGCTACCTGCGGGCCACCTATGAGCCTGACCAACGCGTCAGCGGCCGTATTATCGCTATGGCTCACTGCATCCACCAGCAACTGCCTCACGGTAAAAGACATTCGGTCACCCTTGAAGCTGTCGCGGATGGCACTCGCGCCGTTGCGCAGGTCGGTACGTGTCAACGTTACTGACTGATCCAACGAAAGCCGCCCACGCTCGATCTGATGGAGAACAGCCGCGCCAAGAGGCGCCTTAAAGACGCTCATCATCGGATACGCGCGATCCGCGTTCACCTCCCAATGGGCACCACTCTGCAAATCAACAACCGAAACACCCAACACGCCAGGTTCCGCGCGCTGGGCAAGTGCGTCGAGTCGACTCTGCATGCTCCCATCCGCGCTTGTTTCAACGTGCTGGGTCAAAGTCTGTGCGGCCTCGCCGATAGGCGACAAGCAGGACAAAACAGCAGATACAGCTATGGCTACCTTGATCAATTTTCCATTCATGTCATCTCCTCTTTGCGGATCATTTTGTTCCGCGGCGCGCAATTGAAGACGAGACCAAACGCTCTGCAGGGAAACAGGTCCTCGCTAGCCACCATCGTTGGAACGTTTTGTGCCGGATATCACCGGCAACACCTCGGAGATTCTGGTCACCCTGTGGATGAAGGACGACACGGCCTTACCGGCCGGCTTAGGTTCGCAGGATGCCTGCCTTCGACCACGGGCATAAGCAGGCGCCACAGGCGCATGCGGGCAGGCGTCCTACAAACCTGAACAATAGCGGCCGTTCTTCGCTTTCAGACCCCTTGGGCAAGATGCCATTACAATCCAGCACTTCGATCCGACAACCGTGATTTGCGCCATGAGATACCTCCTCGCATCGACACTCGCCGCGGTCATCGCTGCCACAAGCACGGCCGCGAAAGCCGAAACATCCGGGGGCAGCGATACATCCAGACAGCAGTGCGCCATTGGTTATGTCACCGGCGTCGGTGGATCGGCACCGAGCTTTCGTGAATACCTTGCGAGCTCCGACAGAGACAAATATCGCTACCTTGCAGACCACCCGATCCAATGCCGAGTCTCCGACGAGGGTCGCGCGTCTGCCTGTACCGGCATCACAAACCTCCGGCATGAAAAAGTCAGCGTGTACGACGACATCGACAGCGCGACGATGGCCGTGGTCGCGCGCGTGGAACTCGACCAGGGGACATACCCGGTGATTATCGTCGTGCGAAAGCAGGATGTGCAATGCGAGGAGTGAATGCCCTCACGGCGCGAAGCGAAAACGACTTTGGTGGGTCGTTTGGCCTGTCGGGCCGGGCGAATCCATCGTGGGATCTGGGATGGCTGGAATATTTGTTCCTGCCAGCCGTTTACTGCTCACGCTTCGTCCCCATTCGCGTTTGCTATCGGACGATCCGGTTCCGCAGTTCATGAAATGACGCACGCCTCGCTTGCCACGCACCCGTCGGCAAGGGGTGTGTGTTTGCCTGGTTTGCAGGATTCGCCCCACTGTTGCCGACGCTGCGCGACGCGCGTTCGAGTCGCAGGACAGCGGTGCTGGTGCCCGTCGCGCGGGCACGGGCGAAGTTCGCTAGCGGCGGCCGGCACGCATTGCGTGCAGCGACAACAACGCGCCCGCCCCGCGGCCTTCTTGGAGAGCCCAGTCATGAACCCCGTCATACACGGCTTCAATCCGACAATCGACCGACAACCCTGTCAGCGCGTTGCCCGTTCAAAAGGCCGCACGCTGAAACACCTGCTGCTGGCCATGCTGTACGGCGCCAGTGTCGCCCTTTCCCCAGCGGGCTCCGCCCTTGCCGGCGAGCTCACACCGCTGCTCCCGCCGGCGTTCGTCACCTCATCGACTGTACCTGCCAACGGTGACCTCAATCCGTACGGCGCCGCCTTCGTGCCCGACGGATTCCCCCGTTTCGGCACGATCGCTGCCGGCGACCTGCTCGTGTCGAATTTCAACAACGCGCAGAACCTTCAAGGTACCGGTACGACAATCGTCAAGATCGTGCCGAACGACAAGCCGGCCACGTTCTTCCAGGGCGCCCCCGGTCTCGGCCTGAGCACCGCGCTCGGTGTGCTCAGGGGCGGCTTTGTGCTGGTCGGCAGCGTACCGACCACGGATGGCACCTCCAACACGATCAAACCGGGCGTGCTGCTGGTGCTGAATCGAACCGGCGGCATCGTCGCACAATGGACGCCTGCAACGGCGAAGATCGACGGCCCCTGGGATCTGACGATATTCGATCAGGGCGACCATGCGAAGGTGTTCGTATCGAACGTGCTAAACGGGACGGTCGTGCGCCTCGATGTGAGCGTCGACGACAACGGCGTCCATCTCAACCGCGCCACGCAGATCGCCTCTGGTTACCCGTTTCGCAGCGATCCGGCGGCACTGGTCGTCGGCCCGACCGGACTCGCCTACGATCCGCAGCGTGACGTACTCTATGTCGCGTCCACCGTCGATAACGCGATCTTCGCGGTATTCGGTGCGGGCCACTCGCAGCACGACGGTGGCAAAGGCGTGTTGATCTATGCGGACAACGCTCATCTACACGGCCCGATAGCGCTAACCCTCGGACCGAACGGCCATCTGTTCGTCGCGAACGGCGACGCGATCAACAGCGATCCGAACCAGCCGAGCGAAATCGTCGAATTCACGCCGCAAGGCCGCTTCGTCGCGCAGCTTCCCATCGACCCGGCTCCAGACGGTGCATTCGGACTGGCGTTCACGCAGCCGCGTCGAGAGTTCGTGCGCTTTGCGGCGGTCGACGACAACACGAACACCGTGACCGTCTGGACGCTGCCTTTCGAGAATGGTGGGCAATAATGCGCGATGGTACGACGTGCAAAGCTGTCGGAAACGACTCCATGCGCGATAGCAGGACTGGCCCGGTCTATGCAGGCGCTCGAAATTCCAGCGCATGCTGCGAATCGCGAGGCCGGTCGCGCGCGTGAGGTATATGACCGCTTTGGATCGAAGAGCCGCCGGTGTACGCTTTAGCGAGGTGTAGGGTCAGCCGGCGGCTCGGCGCGGTAGCCGCCGCCGAGCGCCTTCACCAGCGCGATTTCCTGACTGAGGCGCTGCCCGTCGAGTTTGACGAGTGCGACCTGCTCGGTAATCACCGGTTCGCGCGCCTCCATCGCGACGAGGCGGCTGGCGAGTCCGCGCTGGTAGTGCGCTTCGGCGCTGTCCTTCGCGAACGAAACGGCATGCACCTTCTGCGTCTGCAACTGTGCTTCAGCGTCCAGGTCCTGCAGCCGGCTGCCGGTCTGCGCGACATCGCGCACCGCATCGAGCACCGCCTGGTTGTACTGTTCGATAAGCGTATTGCTCGCCACGCGCGCGCCGCTGAGATTTGCGTTCAGGCGGCCGCCGTCGAAAATCGGCAGGTACAGGCCGGGAATGAGATTGATCTGCTGGCTTGCATGGGTGAACAGATCCGCCATGTGCAGCGCATTGAAGCCGAAAAACGCCTTGATGTCGAAGGTCGGATAGAAGGCGGCTTTGGCGACATCGATCCGGTCGAACGACGATTCCACATACCACCGCATCGCCTGCAGGTCGGGACGCCGCGCCAGCAATTCGTAGGACAGTGTCGACGGCAAGCCGGTACGCAGCTGCGGCAGAGGCACGGGCTCGATATCGGGCAGGTTGTCCGGTGAAGCACCGGTCAGCGCCCGCAACGACTCGCGAAACTGCTTCACCTGCCCTTGTGACGCGACGATCTGACGTTGCACGGCCAATTGCTGCGCACGGGCTTCTTCCACACCTGTCCGCGCCTCCAGCCCGCGGTCAGCGCGAGCCGTGCGCGTTTCCACCGCGAATGCCGCCACTCGCATCGACTGCTCCAGCAAATCGATCAACTGATAGGTGGTCTGAATGCCGTAGTACAGTTGCGCAACGTCGGTCGAGATCTCGAGTTCGACCGCCGAAGCTTCGGCAAGGCGCGCATTGTGCACGCCGAGCGCTGCCGCCACCTGCGCGCGCTGCTTGCCCCAGATATCGACATCGAGACTGGCGCCGAGCCCGACGGTCCCCTCGGTGTACCACGGGCCGGTGAGGCCGAGCGCTGGTTCGTTCTTCGCGAACGGGCCGATGAACCCGTTCGCCGACACGTGCTCGCGATCGGCCAGACCGAGCGCCACCACCTGCAGACTGGACCCGGCCTTCACGAGTTCGACGTCCGATTTCGCTTGCGCCACCCGGGAGCGCGCGATCAGCATGGTCGGCGAATCGGCGAGCGCGCGATCGATCAGGGCGTCGAGCTGCGGGTCGCCGTAAGCCGTCCACCAGCGTGCGGACGGCCAGCCGTCGCGCGCCAGATGGATGTCGTCGGCGAGACGGATCTGCTCGGGCTGGATCTGCGCATCGGGTTTGCCGTTTTCATGGATCAGCGCACAGCCCGACAGCGCGCAGACGAGCCACGCGACGAGCGCGCCGCCACGGCGAAACGAAGATGCGCAGAAGCTCGGTCGCCTAGCCATGTTCAGGAGACTCCCGCAGGGTCCCGGCAAGCGGCGCGGGAATGTGCCAGTCCGGCAGTGCCGACACTTCGCGCACCAGATCGCGCACACTGGCAAGAATCGCCCCCTCGGGCGGTTCGCCAGCCAGCACGGGGATCTCGATACGTCGCGGGGCGCGTGCGACGGGCGGATTGGTTGCCAGGTCGTCCGTATAGCGGTTGAGATCCGCGGCTGCCTGTTCCTGAACGGCCCGCACCGCGTCGAACGTTTCTTTGCTAACCCGGGTATCACCTGCGTCAAGCGCATTGTGAAGCGCATTTCCGGCAATCATGATTTCCCGTCCCTGGGCGAGCACCGCTTGCGCGCGCAACGTCAATTGCGTCTGCTCCCCTTCCTGCCAGCCCGGTTCGAGCGCAACGCGGGCGAGCATCGCCTCGCAGTCGGCCAGTACCGCCCAGGTCTGCAACTGCTGCTGCGCGTACGGCAACTGCTCCGCGGATGCCGCGCCGGCGAGCGGCGCGCGGAGCAGCGCGCTGACGGGACGCAGCATGGACGCGAGCTTCTGCCGCAGCATATCGCCCTCGCCTTCCCGCCAGAACGCCATCTGGACCAGCGTCGATACGCCGACACCCAGCAGAATCCCGACCATCCGGTCGCGGATTTCGGTGAGATTCGTGGTCGGCCCGAACTGTTCGAGCAGCGCGAGCGAGAACGTGAACAGCACTTGAATGCCGGCGTAGCCGATACGCTCGGATCCTGCCGCAATCCACGCGGCGAGCGCGACGACGGGCAGCGTCATCAGCAGGAGATCGACAATGCTTTCCAGATGGGGAATCACGAATACCACCATGCACAGCGCGAGCACACTGCCGGCCAGCGCTCCGCCGACGCGCAGCACCGCCCGCTGCGTCGACGCGCCGAGACTCGGCAACGCGACGATCACGCAGGTCAGCATGATCGTATGAATCCCCTGCCAGTCGACCGCGTTGTAGAACACATAGCAGAGCATCACCGCGAGCAGTGTCTTGAGCGAAAAGCGCGCGTAAGCGGGGTTGGTGAACGCGTTCGGCACGACCATCGGCGCTTCCTCAGCCGGCTTGCCGGCAACGGCTCCGTGCGCGCCGAGGTGGCCGAATGCGTGCAGCGCCCGGTACAGTTCCCCAGTTGCGTGAGCCATGTCCGCGGCGTAGCGTTGCTCCGCAGTCGTGGTGCTCACGAATCGGTACGGCTGGTCCGCGGCGATCGCCTCATCCAGCGCGCGGCAGTTCGCGCGCAGCTCGCGCAGTACCGGCAGCTGCGCCGCGGCCGGATGACCAGCCACCAGTTCGCCTGTACCGCGATAAAGGCGCGACACGGTCGCAATACAGGCGAGCAGCGACGCCTGGTTCTCGCGATATCGGGCATCGCGCATCGTCGCAAACCGGAGCAGCTTTTGCAGCGTCAGAGCGCCTTGCTGGACCGCCATCGGTGTGACCGGCTCGGGTGCGCGCGCCCCGCCGATCAAATGGGTCAGACCAGCGTCGACCACAGCTAACTGCCGGTGGATTTCCTCCTTCAGCTGAATCTGGGGTTCCGCCGGCAGCAGCAAGGTGTTGACCACGAGCGTCACCGCGATCGGATAGTTCACGGCGACCCAGATCCACAGCACGGCACGGATCAGGACGTCCGCCTGATCGGTCTGGTCGACGAAGCTCTGCACGTAGATGATGACGATCGCGACGATGAAGAACACGACGCCGATCTTCAGGATGCGCATCAGGTAGACGCTGGCGAAGAACAGCACACTGGCCACGACGATGCGGATCAGCGGGTAGTCGAACGTGAACTTCAGCAGCAGGATCGAGCCGCCGATCGCCAATGTCGATCCGAGGATGAACATGATGCCCACCAGCCGCGTGAGCACCACATTCGATTGTGTGACGTAGAACACGACCAGCAGCGAGAGCGCCAGCGACGGCACTTCGAGCGCCATCGAAGCGACGATGACGATCGCACTCGTCAGCATGCAGCGCAGCATCACGTTGGCCCGCCCCGGATACGGCGCAAGCTCGGCTCGCAGGAATGAACCTGCTTCGCATAGGGTATCCGGCAGGTAGTCGGCGACGCTCATATGGATTCCTCAGTGGCGTTCGGCATCGTTATCGCGCCCAGGATGCAGCACGGCAACGGCGGACGTGCCGACGCGGAACAGCTCGGGGTTCGGATTCTCGACGTGGATCTTGACCGGAAAGCGCTGCGAGACATGTACCCAGTTCAGCGTGCGTTGGATGCGCGGCAATCCGCCAGGGAGCGCCAGGCCGCCTTCGTCGGGCGCCACGCCATAGCTCACCGAGTCGACCGTGCCGCGAAAGCGCTGGCTGGTGTCGCTCATCAGATAAACGGTGGCAGACGTGCCGGGCCGAACGCCCTTCAGTTCGGTTTCGCGGTAATTCGCCACCACATACCAATGGCGGGTATCGATGAGCATAAACACCGGCTTGAGCGCGGAAGCGTATTGTCCCGTCGACGTTTTCAGCGACACGACCCGGCCGTCGAATGGCGCTCGCACCGTCGCAAACTCAAGGTTCAGTTCCGCAATAGCGATCTCGGCCTGGATGACCGCACGCTGCGCGACGAGCGCATCCACGCCGCTCACGGCCGCCGCGGCTTGCTGCGCCTGCAGCTGGGCCGCGTTGAGTTCGGCCTGAGCGGCCCGCTGCGCGGTCCGGGCGCGGTCGACGTCTTCCGCGGACACGTAGCCCTGCGGCAATAGCGGCGCGGTGCGGTGCAGCGTATCCGTCGCCTGGTTCGAGGCTGCTCGCGCGCGCTCGACAGCCGCGCGCACGGATTCGGCGTTGTACTGCTGTGCATTGACGCTGCGCTGAGTCAGCTCGATTTGTTTGTCGAGGGCGACGAGGGAGGCCTTTCCTCGCGCCAGCGCATCCTCATAAGGGCGCGGATCGATCTGGAACAGCAGATCGCCCTGCTTCACAACCTGATTGTCGTGCACCGCAAGGTCGACGATGCGCCCGTTGACTTCCGGCACGACGTCGATTGTGTCCGCGTACGCATAGGCATCGTCGGTGCGCGGCGCGCGGTCCAGCCGCCAGATCACGAAGATCAGCAGCGCCGCGGTCACCAACACCAGCACGATGGCCGGCCATTTCTTCTTCGGTGTCTTGCTGGCGGGCGTCGTCAATTCAGCCACCTGTCAGGAGGTTTAATGTTGGAAGAAGATCAACCAGACAATGAGTGCAAAGAAGGTCACGAGCGCGGGATAGACCACCGCCGCCGGACCTACGCGGTCACTGTACTGCGTGCGCCCGAGAATCAGATAGACGGCGATTGCAAGCACCACGCCCGCGACAAGGCAGAACAGCCAGTCAGGAAAGTACGCGCCGACCACGCTGACCGATGGCGCACTGGCACAGCCCGCCGTCAGGATCACGGTCGCGACGGCTACTGCGGTCATCCCCACAGCACATCCTTTTCTGAAGCAGCGCATGTGATTGCTCCAATGTCTTACGTAGCCTGCTGCGGGCGACGAAGGACCGCGCGGAAGCGGCCCCTTTCTGATCAAGCCAGGCATCATAGGAAGTTTTCACGCACCATTTCCAGCACATCCGCCCCGCGGCCGTTAAGTACGGCGCGAACGGAGTACAGCGCCATGCCGATCACAGGCTTTGCTTCAAAGAACGGCGGTTTGACCAGTTCCAGCGGGTTGACGACGACATTGAGAAGCGCGGGGCCGGGTTGGGACAGCCACTCTTGCACGGCCGTTGGAAGCTCGGAGGCGGTTCGAACCGTTTTCCCCCACAGGCCAATTGCTGCGGCCACTTTGCCGAAGTCCGGGTTTTTCAGGTGCGTGAATGTGTCGAGCATGCCCTCAGACTTCTGTTCGATTTCCACAAAGCCCAGCTTGCTGTTGTCGAATACGACAATCTTGATCGGCACGTTTTCCTGGATCGTGGTGAGCAGCTCGCCGAAGAGCATGGAGAGCCCACCGTCTCCGCACATGGCTATCACCTGACGGTCGGGACATGCCTTTTGTAATCCTAATGCGCTCGGGAGGGCGGTCGCCATCGTGCCGTGCAGAAGGCTGCCGAAGATCTGGCGTTTGCCGTTGGCCTCGAGCAAGCGCAGCGCCCACACCACCGGCGTGCCATCGTCCGCGGAAAAGAGCGCATCATCGGTGGCGTATTGGTTGATCACCGAGGTCAGGTACGAGCCGGGGATGGTGTCGTTGTGCCCTGGCACGAGATGCTTTTTCGTCGACGCTACGGCCTCGGCATAGCGCTTGACGTATTTTTCCTGGAACGAGGCGTCGGCGTTGCCTTCCAGGTGCGGCAGCAACGCCTGCAGCGTGGACTGAATGTCGCCAACCGCACCAAGGGTGACGTGATGGCGCCGCCCCAGATGGGTCGGGTCGATGTCGATCTGAACAATCCTGGCCTGGTCGGGATAGAACTGACGCCACGCGAAGTCGGCGCCCAGCAGCAACAGGGTGTCGCATTCGAGCACGGCGTTATAGCCGGCCTCGTTGCCGAGGATGCCCGTCATACCGATGTTGTAGGGGTTGTTCGGCTCGAGGAAACATTTTGCGCGAGACGTGTGAGCGACGGGTGCCTTAAGCCGATCGGCAACCGCCACAATTTCGTCGAGCGCGCCTTCGCAACCCGAACCTGCATAAATAGCAATTTTTTCGCCGGAGTTGAGGATCTGCGCAATCGCTTCGATCTCTACATCGCCAGGGCGGATCGTTGGGCGACTGTGGTGAACGCGGTAAGGGAAGTCTTCATGCACTTCGCCGTGGGATACGTCGACCGGCACGATCAGCACGGCGACACCTCGCCTGGCCAATGCGGTCTGGCAAGCCATCACCACTTTTTTCCTGGCCTGTTCGGGCGTCAGGATCATTTCGCAGAAGACCGAGCATTCCTTGAAAACGGACTTGAAGTCCACCTCCTGGATGAACTCAAAACCCATCTCACTCATCGCCACCTGACTTGCGATCAGGACGACAGGGGCGCGATTACGATTGGCTTCATACAATCCGTTGATGAAGTGCAAGCTGCCGGGACCGCAGCTACCCGCACACGCCGCGAGATTATTCGTGTACAACGCCTCCGTGCCCGCCGCAAAGGCACCCGCTTCTTCGTGGCGAACGCTGACCCACTCAATGGAGCTGCGCTCCAGATTCTCAGCAAACAGATTTAGCGTGTCGCCCACGATGCCGTAGCAGCGCTTTACGCCAGCTTGTTCGAGGACTTCCACAATAATTTCCGCGACTTTCTTGCCCATGTACGTCTCCGAAACGTGAAGTGATGGAGATGAATGCCCTGTGGGATACGCGACGGATTCAGGTTCGCGCATCGAGCTGCTCCAGTACGTAGCGTGACACTTGTGCGGCTTTGCTGTTTGCTGATATGAACGGCAACGTTCCGTTTCGCACGATGATTCTTCGCCGCCGAAGGCCCGTCGAAATCGCTTCCCTGGTCCGCATCGCGTGCCCTTCAAGCGATGCGCGCATCAGCATGCAATTGCACAATTTCCGTGCGATCGCGCAAGTCCGTGAACAGCAGCAGACCTAAGCTTTGCCATACGCGTTCCCGTTCTCTGGACGAACTATGCTCAAGGAGAGAAACGATGGCGAAAGTGCTGTACGTGCATTATCCCGAGCGGCCTCGCTTCCCCGATCACGCGCTATCGGAGCGCCCCGCCTGATATCGGGATCGGCCTCGTGTTCCCGGTGATGATCGGCTACAACCTCTACCAGTACTCGATTTTCCGCGGTAAGGTGATCGGCAACGCCCGCGCGGGAGAGTAGCCGGCGCTGTGCTTCAGCGTCGTTCCGATATGCGTTCCTCACTTCAATCGCGTCTGAAAGGAATCGGCATGGCAACCCGTCTTCTAAAAGCACTCGCTGTGCTGCTCGTGTCAGGCGCAGGCTTCTGCCCCGTCGTGGTGCACGCGTACGCGCTTGATGCGCAATTCGACTGCAGGGCGCGTCCGCACGCGTTCATTGGGCAGCTCATCAACAGCCAGTACATCGACCCGCATCCGATGCACGTCGAGGCGAATTCGGTCAACGCGTTTCGGCCAGCGCACGGCAGCGACATAACCGCCTTCGGCTTTCGTGTCTACGCCGTTATCGGGTACGAGCAGGACGACGGATTGTTCAGGAAAGGCCCCGGCCAGGCGCTCATGGGCCCGCTGTACGGCGCGGTTCTGTCCGCTCCCAGCGAGGCGGTCGAATCGCGCTTGCGCGAGGCAGGCAGCAACGCTGCCGTGCGCACGGTGATTCCGTTGTTGCTGACCGCGGTGGTCTGCAGCGCAGCTTGACGCGCGGCGTCGTATCCGTCACGGTGCAAGGCTTTCTGCCTGCTACGCCACTTCGGCGCCCACGTCAGGCTGGAAGCCTGGTGGAGCGGCCCCTTGAATCGCCGGACACAGTCTCCCACTTAAAATAGCGGGTCGGCATACGACTGTGTTTTTGACTAACAACAAGCAAGAAGTGATGGAAGTGTTAACGGGACCGGAGCGCCGGCGAGGAAGTAGTGCCGGCGTTCCAGAGCCAAACTCTTCGTGACTGCTTTCAGCAAGCCTTGCAAGACAACGCCGCCGCCACCAGACGGCATTGTTCATGCCGATGCGCTCTGATCGACGAATGCGCACCCGATGCGGTGGAGGCCCGGCATACATCGCGCAAGCGGCAGCCCGGCGGCAGCACCTGTTCGAGCGCCTCGCGCACGAAGCGCCACGCGCCCTGGTTCTTGTCCTCCTCCTGTGCCCACACCACTTCGGCCAGGTTCTCGAACGTGCCAAGCACAGCCGCCAGCGCGTCATGCGGAAACGGATACAGCTGTTCGACGCGAACCAGTGCTACCGATGCATCTCGCGATTCGTCGCGTGTCCGCTGCAGGTCGTAAAAGAGCTTGCCGCTACAGAGAACGACCCGGGTAACGGCACGCCGATCTGCGATGCCCGGATCTGACTGGACTGGCTCGAACGAACCGTCGATGAACGCCTCCAGCGGCGAATGCGAGGCGGGGTTGCCGTAAAGCTGCGACTTCGGCGACATGACGACGAGCGGCTTGGGTCGAGCCGCCATCGCCTGCTCGCGCAACAGGTGGAACCATTGCGCCGACGTGGACGGAACGACGACGCGCAGGTTGTCGTCGGCGCACAGTTGAAGGAAGCGTCCCAGGTAACCGTTCGAATGTTCCGGGCCAACGCCTTCGTGACCATGCGGCAACAGGACAGTCAACGCAGACTGATAGCCCCACTTGTATTCGCCAGACGCAATGTACTGGTCGATGATGACTTGTGCCCCGTTCACGAAATCGCCGAACTGCGCCTCCCAGATCGTCAGCCGCTTCTTCGTCTGAACGCTGTACCCATATTCGAAGCCAAGTGCGGCTTCTTCCGTAAGGGGTGAATTGACGATATCGAACACGCCCTGATGCGCGGCGATATGTCTGAGCGGGATATGAACGCCGCCGACGGCAGGGTGAACCTCCTGTGCGTGCAAGACCGCATGCCGGTGCATGAACGTGCCGCGCCCCACGTCCATGCCCGAAAGACGAATGCTGTGCCCCTCTTCCAGCAGCGACGCGTAAGCGATGTTTTCGGCAAAGCACCAGTCCGCGGCATGACGTGGGCTGGTCGCCGTCGCCTGCCACCTTGCGATGAGGTTGCCGACGAATTCATGCAGACGGAAGCCGTCCGGCACGCGGGTCGCCGCTGCCGTCAACGATCGGATTCGCTCTGCCGATATCGGATGGAACGGTGTCGTTGCAGCGTTCTCAGGCGTACCTGGCGCGCGAACAGGAGCATTCGCATCGACCGGTTGCGCCTGCAAGGTCCGCAGCGCGTTGGCACGCAAATCAGCGAGTGGCTCAGCGGCGCCGATTGCTGCGTGATAGAGCTCCGTTACCGTGGGGTGGACCGCGACGGCTGTCTGCACCCGCGGCTGCGTGAGGGCCGGAATGTCGTGCTCCGAGTGTCCGAGGCGCCGGTAACCGATCAGGTCGATGACAACGTCGGCTTCGTGTTTCATCCGGTAGTCGAACGCGATCCGAGCGGCGCGAATGACATCGTCCGGGTGGTCGGCATTGACGTGAATGACGGGCGCGTCGATCATGCGCGCGATGTCTGTGCAATACGTGTTCTCGCACACATCCATGAGATTGGGCGTCGTGAAGCCAATCTGATTGTTGACGATGACATGAATGGTGCCGCCCAGCGTGTAGCCGCTCTTGCGAGTCAGGTTCAGCGTCTCCATGACGATGCCCTGACCGGCAAATGCGGCGTCGCCGTGAACGACGATCGGCACGCAAGCCGCATCCGGGTGTTCATCCTGCCATGCGCGTGCCATGCCGCTGACGACGGGGTACACGCTCTGCAGATGCGACGGGTTATGTGCCAGCCACAGCGCGACTTCGCCATGCTGGGTCTGCTTGCGCGCCGTGCCGCCCAGGTGGTAGGGCAGATCGGTCTGCACGGCGGCAATGTCGGATTCGTGGTCCAGGCAGGCCAACATCTTCGCAGCGGGGAAGTCCATCACATTGACGAGCGCGTTGAGACGTCCGCGGTGAGGCATGCCCAGAAAGATCTGCTGCACACCGTCGATGGCCGCGCTGTCGATCAACGCGTCCAGCAGCGGTACGAGGCTGTCGCATCCTTCCAGAGAAAAGCGCTTTGCATGTTCGTGGCGAGAAACCACAAGGCGTTCCCACATTTCCGCTGCCAGCAGGCGGCCCAGTACCGCGTCGCGCTGTTGCGGCGTCGGCGCGGGACATACGAGCTCGGACTCCATGCGGTTGAAGAGCCATCGCCGGCGCGACTCGCTGCGCATACCGCTGCAGTCGAGTCCGAGCGCGCCACAGTAGACGCGTTTGAGTTGCTGCTCCAGCTCAGCCACGGTGGACGCGAAGGGAAATCCCGCCTGATCGGTTGGGCGCATCTGGGCCACATCGAGCCCGTAGAATTGCGGCGAGAGTTCGGGCATCGCGACGCGCGGTGCGAGCGCAAGCGGATCGAGACACGCGATCCGGTAGCCGTCGCGCCGATGCGCCTCGACGAAGCGGGTGATCTGCAACGAGGAGACTGTCGGCACATCGGCCGGAGTCTGCTGCGTGGAGATGCCGGAAGAATGCTGCGGGACGGCGACATGCGCGGAATAATCGTTGGACATGTTGTTTAGGCGTATCGAGAGAAACCGTTAGTCGGATCTCGCCGCCCACTCCCCGATAGCCCCTCGTCCAGGTAGTGCCCAGGCTGATGCAGCAGGACGGGCGCCGTCGAGCAGGCGGCGAGTTGGCCCGGAACGCGAGTTGCGCACACCTTCAGTCGCGTTCCATTGCTTCTTTCATCGAGCCGCTTTGCCGAACCGGCTCGTGTCTCCGTCCTTTATGCCTATGTGCTTCAGGGACAGCCGCTTTCACCTGCCGAGCAGTAGCGGCCGTCGACCATGTGACGCGGGTCGCTCGCGCGTACCGCGGGCGATTGCAGACGCAGATCGCGAGACACCGCCTCGTCCAGGGTGAACTCAGCGACCATTTCGGTGAGCTGGGCAGCCTGCTCGCGCAAGGCCTGCGCTGCAGCGGCGCTTTCTTCGACCAGTGCCGCATTTTCCTGTGTAACCTGGTCCATCTGTGTGACTGCACGGCTGATCTGCTCGATGCCGTCGCTCTGTTCCCGACTGGACGAACTCATCTCCCCGACGATTGCCGTTACCTGCGAGATGCTGCTCACGACTTCGCGAATGATCTGCCCGGCTTCCTCGACGATCTTGCTGCCGTTGTCGACGTGGCCGACCGAGTCGTCGATGAGCGCCTTGATTTCTTTCGCAGCCACCGCACTGCGCTGGGCGAGGCTGCGTACTTCCGCCGCCACCACGGCGAAGCCCCGGCCGTGTTCGCCGGCGCGCGCGGCCTCCACAGCTGCGTTCAGCGCGAGGATGTTGGTCTGGAACGCAATGCCCTCGATTACGCCGATGATGTCGACGATCTTGCGCGACGAGTCGTTGATCGCGCTCATCGTGTCCACCACGCGGTTGACGGCCTCCCCGCCCTTTGCCGCAATGACGGACGCGTTCGATGCAACCCGGTTTGCCTCGAGCGCGTTGTCCGCGTTCTGTCTGACTGTGGACGTGAGTTGCTCCATGGCGGCCGCCGTTTGCTCGAGGGCGCTTGCCTGCTGCTCCGTACGGCTGGACAGATCCATGTTTCCGCTTGCGACTTCGCGTGACGCATGGGTGATCGTTTCGGTTCCCTTGCGTACCCGGACTACGATGCCATGCAGGTTCCCGATCATGTGCCTCAGTGCGTCCAGCAGCCTGCCGACCTCGTCTTTCGATTCGAACTCAAGACGATGAGTCAGGTCGCCTTGTGCCACTGCTTCGGCGAGGCTCACTGCACGGTTGATCGGCCGTGTGATGCCTCGCGTGATGAAGAAGGCTGTTGCCACCGCAGCCAATATCGCGCCGATGGATAGCAGAACCATCTGGATCTTGGCGTTGTTCCCTTCGTCGGCCACTCGCACGACGTCCCTTTGCATCTGGGCCGCCTGGTAGTCGACCATCTTGTCGACCAATACGTAATACTCGTCCTGCTGACGCGCAAGGCCGCCGAGATAGAGCTCGCGAGCTTCCTGCTGCCGGTTCTCCTTCACGAGGTCGAAGAACTTGCGGACACTGCTGCCGTAAGCGGTGCGCGCCTGGAACTGCTCCTTGAAGAGCGCCTTGCTGTCGTCGCTCTTCAGCAGATTTTCGAGCCTCGCGTACGCGTCGGCATTGGTTTTTCTGATGACGGCATAATCGTCCATGTATTTCTTCGCCTGCTCCTCGGAGCTGGCCAGCAACAGGTTGCTCAGAATGCCATTGGCCTTGTAGCCGTTGTTCTTGATCTGGTTACTCAAGGCGATCAGCGAGTAGCGCTCACTGACGATGCTGTCCATCTTTGCGTTGCTGGAGTCGAGGTGCTCGATGCCGACGACCGCCGTTCCTATCAACAGCGCCACGACGAGGCCGAACGCCGAACTGAGGCGAGCCCCGATTTTCAGGTTTGCGTTCCACATTTGTTCGTAACTCCTATATCCACAGTGTTTCAGACGCTAATGCGACGCCCCAATGGGATTTCAGCGATCGGGCCAAGGCACGTGCGGAGGCGAAAGCGAATCGCGGCACGTTGCAATACGCACACTGCGAGGCGGCCGACGCTTCGGCAACGGATGCGCAGCCTGAGCGGCGCAAAGGGGCTCGATGCGGCAAGCTTCGAGCCGCTGGAACCTGATTGCCAATCGTTTTCCCGTTCCGGCTGGGAGGGTCTCGAACGGGTTAACGACAATTTGTCAGAGGAATTAAGGGTTCACCTTAATACTGAATATCTGAGCGCAGATCGAACTGGAAGGAGCGATAAGGGTTGCGCGGCTGCTCGCTTGTCGGCGGCTGTAAGCTTCGGAAGCGAGACAATCCGCAGCCGGGGCGAAGCGCCCAGGGTGGGACGGCGGCTACGTTGCCCGATCGAATTTGTGTGCAAACCGCTCCGTCGCCCATTCGATGAAGACGCGCAACCGCTGGCTCATGTGCCTGTCCGGTGGATACACGAGGAAGAAGGGGTATGGATCCGGTTGCCACGCCGACAGAACAGGCAGAAGCTCGCCACGCGCGATCGCGTCCTTCGCGGCAAAAGAGAAGGTTTGAATCACACCGAGGCCGGCCAGCCCGGCCGCCACATGTGCGTTGCCGTGGTTGACACCCATGCCTTCCAAGCCGCCGATTTCGATTCGCTCGCTGCCCTTCTGAAAACGCATCGGCATGACGCGTCCGGTCCGTGCCGAAACGTAGCTCACGATGCGATGGCCGCTTTTCAGCTGGTCGGGGTGCGTCGGCCTGCCGTGCTGTTTCAGATAATCGGGCGTCGCGCATGTCACCCACGCTGCACGGCCAAGCGGACGTGCGACTAGCGAGAGCGCGTCAGCGTTGCCGCCGCGGACGACGCAATCCACATTCTCGCCGATGAGATCGACCTGCCGGTCGCTCACGCCGAGATCGACCCGTATGTCGGGATATCGCGCAATGAAGTCAGGCAGTGCGGGGATTAACACGCCGCTTGCGCTCACCGAGCCGATGTCGATGCGCAGCCGTCCGCGCGGACGCTGATGTGCGCTGGCGAAACCCGTGTCGATGTCTTCGAGCTCCTTCAGCACGCGCGAGGTGCGCTCGTAGTACGCGGCACCGTCGGGCGTGACCGTGACGCGTCGCGTCGTTCGCTGGAGCAGCTTGACGCCGAGATGCTGCTCCAGCGAACGCACGAGTTTGCTCACCGTGGCGAGCGGCATATCGAGCGAGCCGGCGGCACGCGTGAATGCGCCCGCTTCGACAACGCGGGCGAACACGCGAATGGCAAGGAGCTGGTCCATGTCGATTATCTATCCATGTAGATAAAGTTATCGGATTTAGCCACTTTCTCAACAATCCCCTAGTTTGTACAGTAGCTCTCACATCTTTGAAAGGGAAGTTGATCGTGACTACAACCGCACTTGAACGCTTGCTGGCGCCCGTTCGCCTCGGCAGGCTGGAACTGAAAAACCGCCTGGTCATGGCGCCGATGACCCGCAGCCGCGCGAAGGCCGACGGTAAGCCGGGAGAGTTGGCCGCCGAGTACTACGCGCAGCGCGCGAGCGTCGGCCTGATCGTGACTGAAGGAACTCAACCCTCGGACGATGGGCAGGGTTATCTCGCCACCCCGGGCATCTATTCCGACGCGCATGTCGCCGGCTGGAAGAAGGTCGCCTCTGCCGTGCGTGACCGCGGTGGCCACCTCTTCATCCAGCTCATGCACGCTGGGCGCATGTCGCACCCGGACAACACGCCGCATCGACGCCCGGGCGTCGCGCCTTCGGCCATCGCGCCCGGTGTGCCGATGTTCACGGCCAAGGGGATGCAGGACATTCCCGCACCGCGTGCGCTAACGACCGAGGAGGTGCGCCAGACGGTGGCCGACTTCCGCTTCGCGGCACGCCGCGCAATCGAGGCCGGCGCCGATGGCGTCGAGATCCACGGTGCTAATGCCTACCTGATCCAGCAGTTCTTCGCACCAAACGCCAATACGCGCCCCGACGAATACGGCGGCCCGATCGAAAACCGCGCCCGCTTCGCCATCGAGGTGGCCACTGCGATTGCCGAGGAAATCGGAGCTGACAGGACGGCCATTCGCCTCTCCCCCGGCATGACGATGTGGGGCATCGACGAAGGCGCCGAAGGACCAGCGCTCTACCGCTATCTGATGGGTGCGCTGGATAAGCTCGGTCTGGCATACCTGCACGTTGCGCACCGGGGCAACGAACCGCTGCTGGCCGACATTCGCAAGCGCTGGACGGGCACGCTGATCCTGAACCGGCCGGGCCGCCCCCGTGACGAGATTGGAGCCGATGTTGCCTCGGGGCTCGCCGATCTGGAAGCCTATGGCCAGATGGTGCTGGCCAACCCGGATTTCGTCGTGCGCCTGAAGACCGGTGCAGCGATGAACGAGGCGAACCCCAATGCCTTCTTCGGCGGCGACGGCCAGGGCTATATCGACTATCCGGCGCTGGCCTGAGCCGGAGAAGCCTGAGGGAACGCGCCATGCCAATACCGCCGGCCGCGAGCCCGCTTCGCATCATCGGCACAATGCGGCTCGCGCTGGTCGTCTTGATCGACAGCGTTGCATGGGACCGGCGTAAGCGCTAAAGCGCTAGCTCCGGATCGACAGCGTTGCATGGGACCGGAGTAAGCGCTAAAGCGCTAGCTCCGGATCGACCGCGTTGCATGGGACCGGAGTAAGCGCTAAAGCGCTAGCTCCGGATCGACCGCGTTGCATGGGACCGGAGTAAGCGCTAAAGCGCTAACTCCGGATCGACAGCGTTGCATGGGACCGGAGTAAGCGCTAAAGCGCTAACTCCGGATCGACAGCGTTGCATGGGACCGGAGTAAGCGCTAAAGCGCTAACTCCGGATCGACAGCGTTGCATGGGACCGGAGTAAGCGCTAAAGCGCTAACTCCGGATCGACAGCGTTGCATGGGACCGGAGTAAGCGCTAAAGCGCTAACTCCGGATCGACAGGCGATATACCGTGACACGACAGACAGGCAGTCACTCGTCCATGATCGAGGCAAACCGGTTTGTGTACTTCGCGTGCGTAGTCAGGCACGGAAGCTTCAGCGAAGCCGCGAAGGAAATTCGCGTAAGCAAGTCGACGTTGAGTCGTGTCGTCGCCGACCTGGAACAGGAACTTGGGGCGCAACTTCTCAGGAGAACGACCCGACGCGTGGATGTGACGCACGCGGGCGAGCAGCTATACATACGCTGCCTCGCCGTCTACAAGGCCGTACTGGCGGCGCAAAAGGCACTCGATAATATCGAGGCAGAGTGCGGTATCACTCCAACCGCTTATCGGGAAACGAGCGCGGTTGCCCCCTGACCTGAAAGTCCGCTATTCGAGCCGTAGCGACATTTGAGTGACTATCCTCGCCTTCGGTCGAAAGACCACTCGTGGCCGGAGAACGGTCCTACGGCCAACTTCCGCTGCTTGCCGAACCCGGAAGTTCAGAATCGAACCGTAACCGGCTAACTCGGGCCTGCATCGAACTTCCGTAGTCGACCCGCAAGCGACGGCGACCGCAGTGCAATGAAAGGCCGTTTGCCAGCGAATAGCGGCCGATTACCCCGCCGCGTGATCGCGGCCCGGTGCCGGCACTCCGTTAACTAATCGTTCTCCCGCGAGATCCTGCGACCACCATGGCTCGCTCTGCAGCAAGCGCAACGGCAGGCATTTTCTGCCACGTGTTGACTGACGTGCACGCGCCAATGAGCCGAACTCATGGCGTAGAGTGGAGGCCAATAAACGTTGATCGCCGAAGGCTCGGCCTCACTCGATGATCAGAAGTTATGGATCAGGCCGATGCCCGCACCAAACTGGCTACGCGATGACGACGGCGAGTTGTTGAAACCGTTGCCGATCGATGCCGTTGCGTCGATGATCTCCCCGCCATTGAGCGTCATGCCGTTTGCGCGCTGGTAAGCCTCGACTGCGTAGAGGCCCGTGCGCTTCGACAGGTTGTAGAACTGTGACAGCGTAAACTGGTGGTACTGCGCTGCGCTCGTGATGCCGTTCGACCGGGTTGCGCGTGTGTAGCTGTAGCCACCCGCGAGGGCCCACCGGCCCGCAGGCTTCCATCGAAGCACGGCGCCTGCCGTGTTGAATGTCGCCTCGTTGCGGAATGTCGAGCCGGCGCCCGGGATGTACTGCACGTTCGAGTACGATGCTGTGACGTCCCACTCGGATGTGAGGTAGCCCGCCGTCACAGCCGCGCGCTGCTGCGCTTGCGCCGTCTTATACCCGTTGTTGATCGCCGACACGGCTGTCTGGGCGCCGCCGTTCGACAGCGTGGATTCCGCACCCCAGGCACCGCCGCCCGGCGTCGAGTTATTCACACGCTGGAAGCCGGCAGCGACGCCATAGGGACCGTGGACATACCGGACGCCCGCGCTCCAGGTCGAGCCGTCGTTCAGGCTGCCCGGCACGCCACCAAACGCGTACGAGCCTCCAACCGTGAAGCCGTAAAAATCCGGCGACATGTAGACGAGCGAATTGTTAGCGCGGTAGTCGACGTCGAGCGCGTCGATGTCGCCAGGGTGTGCGCCGAAGTAGCCGGTCAGCCAGTTGTTCGGCGTGTACGGCGACAGCAGCGTGTAGTACGCCGTGTACTGGCGGCCTGCCGTCAGCACGCCGTATTGCGGGTCGGACAGCCCCACCCACGACTGACGCGTGAACATGCCGCCGCTGAATTGTGAGGTACCGTTATTGGTGTTCACGCCCGCTTCGAGCTGAAAGACGGCCTTCAAGCCACCGCCCAGGTCCTCAGCACCCTTCAGACCGAACCGGCTTCCTAGCCAGACGCCCGTCGACATCT
Source organism: Paraburkholderia sp. IMGN_8 (assembly GCF_038050405.1). Taxonomy (NCBI): domain Bacteria; kingdom Pseudomonadati; phylum Pseudomonadota; class Betaproteobacteria; order Burkholderiales; family Burkholderiaceae; genus Paraburkholderia; species Paraburkholderia sp. IMGN_8. The sequence goes on from NZ_CP150901.1 coordinate 2,738,549, forward strand.
TCACCGCCGAGCGACCGCCGGTCGTCGAGCCGAGCGACGTGCTACTGCTTTGATAGGTGATGCCGTTATCGACGAGCCCGTAGAGGATCACGCTGCTTTGAGCGCAAACAGTGCCGGACACAAGACCTGCGGCCGTCGTGGCGATCGCGACGCATTTCTTCATCGATTTTCTCCGTCTTCAAATTCTTCCCTGGCGCGGCCGTACACCCAGGACGTGAAACCAAAGTCCTCAACGTGGTACCGCTTGCACGCTAGCCTTGCTCCTTTCCGGCAAGGAACAGCCCGACGGCGATGAGCACCGGTGGCACGGCAAAACTCCAGTGACCGGCAAGCCGGAGCATGCCTGCCGCTGCACCGCATCCTGCTGCGAAGCTCGCGACACTTTCCGCCATCCGCGCGAGCGGCGACGGTCCGCCGGACGCCGCAGGCTGAACCTTCCAGAAGCGGTCGGCCAGCTGCAGCATGAACTGGGTGACGGTCCCCGTCATGAGCGTCGATGGCGGCGCATCCGACAGATGGAGCCGATGGAGCGCATTCTGGATCGACATTGCGGCGACAAGCGTAAGGCCAGTAGCAACTGCCCTCCAGTCGTCTCCGTCGGTGAGCGGACCAAGACGGATCGCAAGCGCCGCGCCGAGCGCGAGCAACAGCACCTGAACGCCGAGCATCACGCGCAGTACCGGCGCGCCGGCCTCCGACAGCCGATAGCTCATAGCGCCCGCCAGCATGACCGCCAGGCAAAACACCGGCAACGCCAGCAGCTTCGCGACAGCGCCCGTCGTGCCGAAAACGACCGTTGCCCCCAACGTGACGAAGTTTCCGGTAACGTGCGCCGTAAACAAGCCGTGCAGCGCGAGAAAGCCAGCCGTGTCGACATAGCCGCCATTGAAGCTCAGCAACGTCGGTAAATTCCGCCTCATCGCGCGATCCTTCATGATCTGCATTCGTTTTGCAATCGCCGCGAGCATTGCATGCGAACAGCTTCTCCGCAAGCCTCGAGAAAGATGGATCAAATTCGCATTGAGCGCAATCCGCTGAGAATGATCATCAGTCTTGCCGGGCATCCGGCCGACGGACACGCTTATCGGCGAAGTCGTGCCAGGCGACCAGCAGAAATCCGCCCACGAGACCGAGGTGTTCGAAGAACGCATTAGCTGTCGGCGTGCGGTTGGGCGGCGCCATTTCCCAGAACCGGTTGACGAGGAACGTCGCCATCAGCGTGAACGCAGCCAGCGCGAGCGCTCCGAGCCAGCGAAAACGGCCTGTGAGGATCGCGATCGGCGCGGCCAACTCCAGCACGATGGTCGCGGCGGCCAACGGTGCGGCAGGCGCAAGTCCGGCATGAGCCATCTCCGCCACCGCCCCGCTGAAATCCAGGGCCTTCACAAGGCCGCCCTGCAGATAGGCCGAGCAAAGCCCGAGCAATGCGATCCATCTCACCGCAAGGACGCTCTTTGACGAGCGTGTCCATTCGACGGACGTCGAGCGGGAGCGCCGCGCCGTTGCCTCTTCGTCGCGCCCCATCTCATACCGCCCAGCAAGCGCATCCGAGCGCACCCCAGAAGTCTTTCAGATCCGATACCGGTATCTTGCTTGACCACGCACGCGCGTGCGCGTGGCCGTGCACGCTACATGCGTTCGCGCAACCGCAAAGCTGCGCAGCGACGCGCTGCAGCGGCGCGCCATTGCCGCCTTGCGGCGCGGCCCAGCCGGCGTAGCCACCGTACGTACGCACCGGCGACCAGTCGGGCATGGCAGGCGGTATCGGTGAATCAAACTCCGCAAAAGGTCCGGCGGCAAACACGATCTTGCCGCCTACCAGAGTCAGCAGCGACGTCGTGTCGGGGATGTCGGCTTCGGGGCACGACATGTAGTCGCGATCGGGCACGATCAGGTCCGCGAACTGCCCGGCTTCGATTCGGCCTTTTCTGCCTTCTTCGTTCGAGAACCACGTGACGTTCTCGGTCCACATACGCAGGGCAGTCTCACGGTCAAGGCAGTTACGTTGCGGGTAGAGCCTCATGCCCGCAACGGTCCGTCCCGTTACGAGCCAGGCAAGCGACACCCACGGGTTGTACGAGGCGACACGCGTCGCGTCGGTGCCCGCCGACACCCTGACGCCCTTTTCGATCATGCGTGCAATCGGTGGCGTTGCTTCGGCCGCCTGCGCGCCGTAACGTTCGACGAAGTATTCACCCTGGTACGCCATCCGATGCTGGACGGCAATGCCGCCGCCCAAGGCGGCGATGCGATCGATCGAGCGGTCCGTGATGGTTTCCGCGTGATCGAAGAACCAGTTCAGGCCTTTGAGAGGAATATCGCGGTCCACGCGCTCGAACACGTCCAGGGCGCGGCTGATCGTTTCGTCGTAGGTGGCGTGCAGTCGCCACGGCCAGCGGTTCTGCGCGAGAACGCGCACGATCTCTTCCAGTTCGCCTTCCATTTCGGCGGGCATGTCCGGGCGCGGCTGGCGGAAGTCCTCGAAGTCGGCGGCCGAGAACACCAGCATCTCGCCCGCGCCGTTGTGCCTGAAGTAATCGTTACCCTGTTTGTAGGTCGATGTCTTCGTCCAGTTCAGGAAGTCTTCTTTTTCCCCCTTCGGCTTCTGCGTAAACAGGTTGTAGGCAAGCCGGATCGTGAGCTGGCCGTCGTCGGACAGCTTCTGGACTACCGCGTAGTCTTCGGGATAGTTCTGGTAGCCGCCGCCGGCGTCGATCGCGCCAGTCACGCCCAGGCGGTTCAGTTCCCGCATGAAATGGCGCGTGGAATTGAGCTGGTACTCGAATGGCAGCTTCGGGCCTTTGGCAAGCGTTGCGTACAAAATGGCGGCGTTCGGTTTGGCGAGCAGCAGGCCTGTCGGGTTGCCAGCCCGGTCACGCACAATTTCGCCTCCCGGTGGCTCGGGTGTGTCCTTCGTGTAGCCCACCACGCGCAGCGCCGCAGCATTGAGGATCGCGCGATCATACAGATGCAGGATGAACACCGGCGTGTCCGGTGCAATAGCGTTGATCTCGTCGATCGTGGGAAGGCGCTTTTCGTCGAACTGATGCTCCGTGAACCCACCCACCACGCGCACCCACTGCGGCGGCGGGGTGATCGCCACCTGGTGCTTGAGCATCGCCATGGCCGTGGCGAGCGAGCGCACGCCTTCCCAGCGTAGCTCCATGTTGAAATTGAGGCCGCCGCGAATGATATGCAGATGATTGTCGATGAGACCCGGCAGCACGGGCTGCCCCTTCAGATCGATCACCTGTGTGGTATCGCCCGCGAGCGGCAGGATGTCGGCGTCATTGCCTACCGCCGTGAAGACACCATCCCGGATCGCCACCGCGCTGGCCTCGGGCTTGCTTCGGTCGAGCGTCGTACAGCGGCCGTGATGAAGAATCAGTTCCACTGTGTCGGCGTGCTGGTTCATGAGCGCTTCTCCGGTGAGGTCGTGGTGGCGCCAATCGTCGTGTTGCCTGTATGACGTCCCGGCAATGAGCCGAACATGTGCTGGGTGCACTTCGACTCCTGCCAGGCAGTGTGGAAGGCGTTGCCCGAGAGCATCTGCCTCGCGACCGGGACGATCTGCTCGCCAGCGAGAATGCCGAGTAACCCCACCAGCGCGACGAGTGGCGGCGCTGGCGAGCGCACGTGAAGCAGGCTATAGATCACGCCCACCAGCACACCGGCGAGCAGTGAAAAAAGATAGAGCTTCATCGGCTTGCCTCCTTGACGTTGCGGCTTGGAAGGATCTCAAAAATCGGGACAAGGCGGTTGGCAGGAAGCCACGGCCCAGAGTTCTGCAATACGCCGCCTCAGCATGAATGAAAAGTAGTTCATTTGAACCAGTCCCGCCAGCAATCTGGGCTGTCCACGCATGCGTGTTTGTATGCAGGAAGCTACAAATTCGCGAGGTAGCTCGATGCCGCCATGCGTTGGCAGCGAGAACCGCTTGATTTTTCACCGCTGGATTTCTAGTCTTCTCCGTACACCCGCCATGGTGCCAATAGCATTCGCGCACGTTGATCCTCGCGACACGACTTGCGCTGTGCAACATGCACGGTTTCTCACCGATGAGGTCCTTACCCCCGGCACTTCTTTCTAGATGCCGTTCATGATCGGATGTCCGACCATTTGAAGATGTCCGACCTATCGATTGATTGGATGAGTCAAATCATGAGCAACCCAAAACTTGAAGTGCTGACACCTGAAAACTGTCAGTTGATTTTTATCGATCAGCAGCCGCAGATGGCGTTCGGCGTCCAGTCGATCGACCGCCAGGTGCTGAAGAACAACGTGGTAGGCCTCGCCAAGGCGGCAAAGGTCTTCAACATTCCCACCACCATCACGACGGTGGAGTCTGAGAGCTTCTCCGGCTTCACGTACCCGGAACTGCTGGATGTGTTTCCGGGGCAGAAGGTGCTCGAACGTACGTCGATGAATTCGTGGGATGACCAGAAGGTGCGTGACGCGCTGGCCGGCAATGGACGCAAGAAGGTTGTAGTCTCGGGCCTGTGGACTGAAGTCTGCAACAACACTTTCGCGTTGTGCGCCATGGACGAAGGCGGTTACGAAATCTATATGGTGGCCGACGCGTCAGGCGGCACGTCGAAAGACGGGCACGACTTTGCGATGCAGCGCATGATCCAGGCGGGCGTCGTACCGATGACGTGGCAACAGGTGTTGCTGGAGTGGCAACGCGACTGGGCTCGCAAGGAGACATACGATGCGGTAATGGCCATCGTCAGGGAGCATTCCGGCGCGTACGGCATGGGCGTGGACTATGCGTACACGATGGTTCACAAGGCGCCGCAGCGCACGGCGGGTGCGCATGAGGCACTTGCACCCGTGCACGCCGGATAGCCTGCCGCAAACGCGCTTCACCATGCTGGGTCACGCCGGCTATCCGGCGCCACCTTTTAAGGTGTGACGCAGTACAAAGTGACGTTGGTCCGTGGACGGCGCTGGGAGGCCCGCGGCCGCATCGTCGTCGATGTGGAATTGCACGTCGACCGGGACCGTAGCCGATATGTCCGGCGTATCGTGTCCGTCGATGCCGCCTTCGATGAGAGCCAGCGCGCCCGCCTCGCCGAAATCTGCGAGAAAACCCCCGTCAGGCTGCTCATCAAGCGAGGTACGCGTATTGACACCACCATGCAAACATATTTTGATTGATGCGCGGCATTGCAGACTCACTCGCACGATGCAGGACGTGCAACCCGATGGTCTGCTCCCAGACGGAGCCGGATGACGACCGGCTCAGGTCGCCCCCCAGCCGCCGTTGGAGCCGGCACCGCGTCAACGGCAGCTTTCGAGGTCCAACGGTCATTCGTGCCGCCGCGGCCGCCGGCACGTTCTCGACCATTGCGGTCATCAGCAGCCCATCGAGTTCCGTGCTCACCGAATGGCTGTCTGGATGGGGGGCTTTCAGCGGGTTGAGGTGGTGAACAAACGCGCGGGCGCCGTCACGTTGAGATGTTCGCCCGATGTAGACGTGGGAGAACCACTGGCGCGTATAAGGCAACGCCAGTGGTACAACGGCAATGATTGGATTACATCTGGAAGGCCAGCACTCCGCCGTTTGTAAAGTTGTTGGCGACGCAGGTCGCGCATCCTGCCGGAGTGCCGGCCGCGGAGTACGGCATGAAGATGAGACCGGACACAGGGTCAACCGCCACCGAATGGGTGTTGTTTCCCGTTGCCACTCGAGCGACCACCGTGCGCGCTGTCGCATCGATAACGGTCAGGACCGGCGTACAGGGAGCCGCAGCCGAGCAGCCTGCGGAGCCGACCGAGTTACCCGTCGCCGTCCAGCGATAGCTAGCGTTATAGTAGCGATTGGACTTTGCATCATATTGGATTTCATCTCCTCCGCCAGCATTGAGAGACGCCACCAAAGCACCTGACGAGCGATTCAGGATCTGTACGAGGAGCGGTGCTCCCGCCGTCGCCTCGCGGCAGCCTACCGCGGCGTCGGTACCCGGTCCGAGCGCAAGCCCGGTGGGATCGCAATTGCCGAGAGGATACGCGGCAGCGCCAGCGAGGTCGGTGTAATTGACCGTTGCGCCGCGCGGAATCGCTCGGATCGAGGCCGCGGGAACCTTGATGAGTTCACCATGCGGATTGGCAGTGCTTCCGTCGTTGTTGACGAAGAATGTATCGCTTGCGGCGTCATATCGGCACTGTTCAAGACCTGCCGAAGGCGCTCCTCCTGCGTCCGAGAAGGTGACCTTAGCCAAAATCGTCTGCGTCTGTGTGTCGATGAACGTCGCGAATGGCGTTGCTTCCTCCGGACTCGAGATCATGTAAACATTGTGGACCGAGTCCAGACATCCTTCGTCTGCCCGGACGCCACCCGTGCTCACGGTGATGCTCTTGACGATTGTGTTTGTCGCCGGATCGGCAATCTTCACCGAATTCACATCGCCAACGTACAGAAGGTTTCCCACGGCGTTGATTCCATCAGGTCCGGACAGCGCTGGCCTCGCACCTGCACCTGCAAAGGCCAACGCCCCGCTCCCCTTGATCTGGGCAACGAGTTTCTGGCTCGCGATGTCGATCACATCCACTGCCGCGTTATTGCGGTCCGTAAAGAAGAAGCGCCCCCCGCTGATATCGCCCAGGTCAAACGAAAAGTTAACGCCTGGACCTGCGCCGGGTATCGCGATGTCTGCGACGACATGCGGCACTCCTGAAGAATTGACGCTGCCTCCGCAAGCGGTCAGAAGTGACGCACTCAGCACGGTAATACCTAACATTCTCTGCAACTTCATTTTCGTCTCCAAACGTTCTAATGGTTGTGGGAATAAAGCGTGGCAAACAACCTTTGGCTAGTGAAGCCCTACTACCCAGCCAGGTCTACTTACGAGCTTGACGACAAATGACCTCACCGTTGATGACGCTAGCAGAGAGATCCTCAGAAGTACCGTAGAAGTACGTATTGCATGTCGCAATCACTCGTGCCGTCGAAATGCTCCATAAAACCTTACGTTTCGCCGCAATCAAACGGATCACTTGCGTCCTGCCGGCGACCGGGTCCTGCGGGCATGAATTGTTGCAAAGTTGATGCCAGGTTCGACCGTTCGCCGGTGGATTGATTACAAAGGCGTCGTTGAACGGCGAGGCGCGTGCGCGTCTGCATTTCCAGAAAATCGCGCAATGGACTGTCTGGATTTCCGGACTTGCATCCACGTCGATGAGTGCTGCGTATGCTGAGGGCGGCCGATAAAAGTAGACCCCCGCGTTTCGTAGAATTGCGCAGCGAAGGCAGGGACGGGGCTCAGGGGGTCCGTCGGAAGGCCATCCGCGACTTTCAGAATGCCATCTCGCGAAACAGCGACTACGCCGAAGCGCATATCAACCTCGGGAAGGCGTACAGGCTGGACCCAACGGAATATTCCCTGGCCCGCATCTGTCAAAGCCATTCTGAAAGATCAATAGCTCCGGGCCGCCTTGAGCTAAGGGCGCAGCAGCAGATAGAAGGCGGCAACATGCGTAATCATCAGCACAGGCACGTAGATGATCGGAATCGCGTACGTAGCGCCCAGCTCTCCCGCACGCGCAGGAAGACCGGCCTGGGTAGCGTGGTAGTAGTCGAGGATGAGGTCGGTCGCTCCCACAAGATTGAAGGCTACGACGAACAACCAAAAGAGTGGGCGTATTCGTGCTGTGAGTAGCGCCAGCATCGCCAGAACTCCCGTTGCGAAGTCACCGTATGCGGCGAACACGGCGAAGCTGGCAGGCAGATCGGGACTGACGATGCCCGGCAGGATGAAGACCAGCCCGAAGAAACGGAAGCTATGCAAGGTGGCGATGGCGCGTTGCGCTTCGAATGGGTCCATCGACTTGAGCCTGGGCCAGACGTATACGCGGAATCAAAGCAGCCACGCGACATACCCGAGAACGAGATGCAATTGGAAGAGAAGTTCCGGTGACATGTTGCCTCCTGTCGACCAGAGTTGGCGCTTTAGCTGTCGACCGGAGTTCGCGTGTCGACCAGAGTTGGCGCTTTAGCGCTTACTCTGGTCCCATAGCGCGTTACTCCGGTCCCATGCAGAGCACTTACTCTGGTCTCATGCAAGATGGTTGCGCTCCGGTGTTGTCTGGCGCATTGAAGGATAGGAAGGAGATCATGCGGCGCGTCGTCGGATCAGCTGGCGCAGCGACAGCGCGTGCAGCAGGATCGAGCTTGGCACCACGAAAGCAGGGGTCAGCACATCCGGATAAGCGCCGGCGCCAATGCTCGACACGCTCGGAACGATCAACTGGAACCGGCCGGGCGAGGTGATCAACCCCAAGGTAATCGCGACGGCGAAGTCGGCGAGGCCGAAAAGGTTCCAGGCGATCGCCGCCTTCCGCCCTTGAGCTGTACCGCTCGCCACGGCGATTGCCGCCGGCACGGCGAACAGGCCGGTCAACACATCGCCAATTCCCGCCGGCAACGCGAACACGCCGGGCACCACCCCATGCAGCCAGGCAGCGAGAGCCCAGCTGCCGAATACCCGGTAAAGCTGAAGAGCGACAAGCCAGGTCGCCGGCATTGCATCGAGCACCTGCCCCACCCGCTTCGACAACAGCAACAGCGGCGCGCCGATCATCACCGGCAGGAAGATCGCCAACGGCAACAACGGCAAGGGTGAGGCGCCCGTGCGGAAGACGCCATTGATCGCTGCGCTCCAGGCGACAGCGAACCAAAGCGTGTCTGGGATCATGACCGCCAGCCAGGTCGTGCGGCGTTGGCCCGGAGTCAGGTCCGTGCTTTCGAGGCCGAGCCACAAACCGACCGCGATAAGCCCATGGGCTGTCAGCTGGTGGGCCGTGGTCGGAACGCCGCTAGCCGGGATAATCGGCTGCCAGTAGATCGACACAATCCACAGGACCGTCAGCGGGACGATCCAAAGCAGGCTGCGCCAGGCGGGACGCGGCGGGACGATACCAGCAGGAATAGGGGCGGCGGCCATCAGCGGTTCTCCATGTGAATCCGGGTCTTCGTGGGCGCGGCCTCGAACACCGCAGTGAGAATGCCGAGTCGGCCTTCCAGGAAATTTCGCCCCAGGTTGTTGGTAAGCTGTGCGAAATCCGGCCCCATCACCACGCCGAGATTTGGCGAGGGCGGGGGCCCCGACGCACGCAGTTGGGTAATCCAGGCCTTGGCGGCCTCGGTGTCGTTTTGCCATGCCAGCGTGCGGAAACCTGCTTGTTCGATCGCCTCGCGCGTTGCATCGGCCGTCAGGAGAAAGCTTGTTGTCGGCGTTCGCGCCCAGGGAACGGGGTAGTACGGTTCGCTGCCGTTTGCGACGACGTCGAACGTCGCAAACCTGCCGCATGGCTTCAGCACGCGTTCGATCTCCCGGTAAAGCCGTGCGCGGTCGGCGATGTTCATCGCCACGTGCTGCAGCAATACGGCGTCGAAACGGCTGCCGTCGAAGGGAAGTTCCAGCGCGCTGGCGGTATGAAACGACACCTGTTCGCTCTGCCCTGTGCGCTGGGTGAGATAGCGTGCGGCATCCACGAACGGTTCGCTGAGGTCGATACCCGTCACCCGGCAGCCATAGGTTGCAGCCAGAAAACGGGCCGGCCCGCCTACGCCCGAACCGACGTCCAGCACCGACATGTCGGCGGTGATCCCGGCCAATCTGGCAAGCTCGGCAGTGGCAGCAAGCCCACGGGTGTGAAACTGGTCGAGGGCGCCCAGTTGCTGCGGTGTGAGCCGCTGATCCTCCGGCCCAAGGACCGTGAGCGCGATCTTCAGCCGCTCGGTCAGGCCGGTCGCGCGATAGTGATCGCGCACGCCATCAAGTGCATCAGTCATTGCAAGGTTCCTCCACGGTCTTAGCGGATTGCTCAGGGCTTGCGAGTCGACATCGGCGTGACTCCTCATCTGCAGGCGTAGGTGTACCATGGCCTCTCGCGAGCGACTATTCATCACAATGTTGACGGGCTATGAAGCAGAACTTCACAGTCAGGCAGGGCGCGCTCGATGGCGTGGAGGTGTTCCTGAGCGTTGCCCAGCATCGCAGTTTTCGCCGGGCAGCCGCGGAACTCGGGGTGACACCGTCGGCCGTCAGCCAGACAGTGCGCGTACTTGAAGCGCGCATTGGCGCAGCGCTCTTCATACGCACCACACGTAGTGTCGGCTTGACCGAAGCCGGCGAACGGTTTCTTTCGCACGCAAAGCCTGCCTTCGAGGAGCTTGTCGCCGCTAGTGAGGTTGCGCGCGGACTTGGCCAGCGGCCCGCCGGATTGTTGCGGCTTTCCGTGCCGCGCGCGGTGGTGCCAATCCTGCTGGAACCACTGATTGCATCCTTCTGCCGGGCTTATCCAGAGGTCGAAGTGGAGATCGCCGCAAGCGAGGAGCTGATCGATCTTGCAGCGGAAGGGTTCGACGCCGGTATCCGGCTGGGTCAGTTCGTCGACGCCGACATGGTCGCCGTACCGTTGACGCCCCCGTTTCGTCTCATCGTCGTCGGCAGCCCGGCCTACTTCGCAGGGCGCAGCCGGCCCAGGCACACGGACGATCTGCGCCAACACGCATGCTTGCGATGGCGGCGATCCAGCGGCGCGCTCGCGCTATGGTCGTTCAACGACAACGGCCACGCGATCGAGATCGCCGTATCCGGCCCCCTCATCGCCAACGATTTTCCCACCATGCTTGGCGCGGCAGTCGAAGGTATAGGCCTTGCCCAGCTACCTGAGCCGATGGCCGCTGAAGGGTTGAGAGCGGGAAAACTGGTGCACGTGCTGGAACCGTTCGCGCCGGTGATACCGGGAGTGTTTCTCTACTATCCAAGCCGCCGGCAGATCATGCCGAAGCTGCGCGCCTTCATCGATCACGTGAAGAGCCGCCCGGCAGGCCATGGCAAAGTCCCGGGTACAAGATGACTATTGGCGTGCCGGGTTGCGGAAAAGAGGGTGATGTTTTCCTGTCGTCGCCGACGCGTCATCTGGCGACATTTGCGCCCCCGCGGAGACATTGTGAAATCGAAGACGGAGCCGATCACGGTTTGTCCGCACGTAGTGAGACGCTCCTGACGCCGAATTTCTCTATTGCCCGCTGGGCGTTGTCAGACAGGAAGCGATACTGGTCGTTGACGTGTTGCGCGACGACGTGCAGGCCGGCTGCCTCGATCGCCTGCCTGTAGCGGTCGACTTGCCACGCACCACCGATGCAGGCTGCCCACAGGGTCGTGTTGCATGAAATGCTTTCGGGCAGATCGACATCGGTCACGATGTCGGCAATCGCATGCCGGCCTCCCGGGCGCCGCAGCCGCGCCACCTCGCGGAACACATGGGGCTTGTCCACGGCAAGGTTGATCACGCCATTGCTGATCACTACGTCGAAGCAGCCATCTTCAAACGGCGCGGCGTCGATGTAGCCCTTGACATAAGTGATGTTGCGCACGCCGTGGCGTCGGCGAAGCGCTTCGGCCTTGGCGCGCTGGGCATCGGTCATATCCAGTCCGATCACCATACCCGTCGGTCCGGTCAACAGACTGGCGACGAAGGTGTCCATGCCCGAGCCACTGCCGAGATCGAGCACGCGCGCGTCCTCCATCTCGTCGAGCAGATAAAAGAAGTAGCCGACGCCGGCGAACGAATCGATGGCCTCGGCGGGGACGAGGTCCAGGTCGGCCGTCGGGTAGCCGAGCCGCTCGGCCAGCGCACGGCCCATTTCGAAGTGGAATTCGCCGTGCGGATTCTCGGCGACGTCGCAGTACATCGCCTGGACCTTGCTTTCGAGCTCGCTGCGATCGACCTGGGTGGACATGGCGACCTCCAGTTCGGCAGGCACCGTCCCGTTGCAAACGGCATTCAAAGCGTCCGGGTCGATGGCGCTCCTTTGGGAAGGATAGGTCAACCGACCGAAGCGTGCCATGTCCATTATGGCTGATCGCACGCGCCCTCGCAGGCTGGCTGCAGGGTCGCTTCGCTGCGTCGGGGTTGTCTTGCACAGCCGCGCCGCCCGTCTCCGCGTAGCTGATCATGTGCGTCTTCGCACCGTGGCCAGCGACGCGTGGCGCCTGGTCCTTTCGTCTTCATCATTAGACGTTGCGATGACAGTAGCCGTGCAAGACTCCGACTACAGCGGGGCACTCCGCGGCTTACTTCATCAGGTTGTTCGTTGCCTGCCCGCACGCGTCACGACGGGCTCACGGTCGTGCGTACAACGGCAGGCATTGAACAAACTTCAACGCCCTCGGACGATCATCGCCGGTCCGGAGTCGCCCCATTCCGGACGGTCGACCGCGCGCCTCTTAGATGGCAGCCTCCTGGTGCCAAGCCGACATTCGAGTGTCTGTCGCCAGACACTTTTGGACGGCAGCAGATAGCTACGTCCAGCAAGTAGAACTCAGGCGCATGTTAAGGTCGCCAATCGCTTTCTGCCCATTCTGGCGATGATGGACAACGTAGTAATCGACGATGCGCCGCCGGCGTGATCAAACTGGAGCAGGCGGCATGATGGCGCAACAGAAGGGCGGTGCACCCGCCGAGCTTGTCGGCAGGGTTTCTCCGCCTGCTATCTGCGCATGCCGAAATTCAATGAGGAGGGGTGGGGGGCGCTTTCCCACACCCACCTAAACACCGATCCGATCACCGGCGCGAGCCTCACGCCGCACCTCCTGCGGCGGTAGGCCAAACCCGCGCATGAACGCTTCGCGCATATGCCGACGATCGCGAAACCCCGTCTCTTTCGCGATCACTTCCAGCGTGTGCCGGCTCTTCTCGATCATCAGCCGCGCGGCTTCGAGCCGCAGCCCTTCGATCGCCTTCGCGGGCGACTGTCCCGTCTCCAGGGCGAACACCCGGCTGAACTGCCGCGGGCTCAGATGCGCCGTACTCGCGAGCTCCTCGACGGTGAGCGGCCGGCCCAGGTTCTTGCGCGCATAGTTCAGCGCATTCTGGATGCGGTCGGACTTTGGCGCGAGATCGAGCATTTCCGAATGCTGCGACTGGCCACCCGAGCGCCGCTGATGCATCACGAGCTTGTGCGCGACCGAACGCGCCACATCGGCGCCGAGGTCCTTCTCGACCATCCCGAGCGCGAGGTCGAGGCCGGCGGTCATGCCCGCCGATGTCCAGATTGGCCCATCGACAATGTAGATGCGATCTTCCTCGACACGGATGTCCGGAAACCGGCTCATCATCTCGCGGGCATAGGCCCAATGTGTGGTCGCGCGCCGGTTCGCGAGCAGCCCCGCTTCAGCCAGTACAAAACCGCCTGTGCAGATGCCGGCGATGCGTCGCGCGCGCATAGCCGCCTTGCGCAGGAACGCGAGCACTTCGGCGGACGGCGGCGAGGTAAGCGGCGTGTCGACGCCTGCCGCGATCCACGTGTCGATCGCGGCGCGACCGCCAAGCGGCCGCGTGCCGACAGACATGCCGAGCGAGGAGCGCACGTCGCCGCCCGCCACCGAAAAGGTCTGGACGCTGTAGAAGGCTTCGCCCGCCACAACGTTCGCGTATTCGAAAACCGACTGTGAAGCGAGCGCCATCACCTGGAAGCCATCGCTCAGCAAATATCCGATCCGGTGCACGTCGGCCCTCCGCTGTTCATCAAGTCAAACATCCGCTGCGAAGAGATGTCCTGAATCACGACCATATACGTCATTTGCGTCGGCGTCAATCCGGACCACAATTGCCTTACGCAATCACCAACGAACTTCCAACCGGAGTACATCATGACGCAAGCACATCAGGGTACGGCGCTCATTACGGGCGCATCCACGGGCATCGGCGCGGTCTATGCCGAGCGGCTCGCAAAACGCGGCTACGATCTGATCCTGGTTGCGCGCAGCCGCGACCGGCTCGTGAGTCTCGCCGAACGCATCACGAACGGAACGCGCCGGTCCGTCGAGATCCTCGACGCCGATCTCAATGCCCCGGCTTCACTCGCCACGGTGGAAGCGAAGCTGACGGAAGACGCGAGCATCGCGCTGCTCGTGAACAACGCGGGTGTCGGCACGCATACACCGTTGCTCGACAGCGATGTCGACGCCATGACGCGGATGATCGATCTGAACGTGACCGCACTCACCCGCCTCACGTACGCCGCGGTGCCGGGCTTCGTCTCCCGTGGCAAGGGCGCGATCATCAACATCTCGTCGATCGTCGGCATCGCGCCGGAGATCCTGAACGGCGTGTATGGCGGCACCAAGGCCTTCGTGCTGGCGTTCAGCCAGTCGCTGCATCACGAGCTCGCCATCAAGGGCGTAAAGGTACAGGCGGTGCTGCCCGGCGCCACGGCCACCGATTTCTGGCAGACCGGCGGCTTGCCGCTCGAGAACCTCAATCCGGCCATCGTCATGTCCGCAGGCGACATGGTTGACGCGGCGCTCAGCGGCTTCGATCGGGGCGAGCTCGTCACGATTCCGTCCCTGCACGACGGCGCGAAGTGGGACGCCTTCGAAGCCGCGCGCCAGGCGATGTTGCCGGAACTGTCGACCAACACGCCCGCACGCCGCTACACCGCTGATAACGAAAGAACCGCCTAGGACGCATAGAAACGAACGCGCGAATAAAGCGGTATCGACACGCTGACGCAGACGGTGCACGTAACCGTGGGCGCCGCAAAGTCGCGCACTATTTTTCAAGGAGTATCCCCATGTCAATAGTTTCGACGGCGCAAAGCCGGCGCAGCTCGTTCGCCACTGCAGCCGCGGCTGCCCTCGCCCTTTCTCTGGCCGCTGCTGTCAGTTACGCCCAGCCCGTTCCGGCTTCGGATCAGCCTTCCGCGATACCACACGCAGCGACTCAAGACGACTCGATCCGTCCCTTCCACATCCACGTTCCGGACGAAACACTCGTCGACCTGCGCCGCCGCATCGCTGCGACGCGGTGGCCTGACAAGGAGACGGTCGCCGATCAATCCCAAGGCGTGCAGGAGGCCAAGATCCAGGCGCTGGTACAGCACTGGGGGACGGACTACGACTGGCGTAAGGCGGAGGCCAGGCTGAACGCCCTGCCGATGTTCGTGACCACGATCGACGGCGTCGATATTCAGTTCATCCACGTGAAATCCCGTCACCCGAACGCCCTGCCGCTGATCATCACCCACGGCTGGCCTGGCTCGCCTCTGGAACTGGTGAAGACTATCGGTCCGCTCACCGATCCCACGGCTTATGGCGGCCGTGCGGAAGACGCCTTCGATGTCGTCATCCCCTCGATGCCCGGCTATGGCTTCTCAGGCAAACCGACGGGCACCGGCTGGGGTCCCGATCGCATCGGGCGGGCGTGGGACGTGCTGATGAAGCGTCTGGGCTACAAGCACTATGTGTCTCAAGGCGGCGATTGGGGTTCGGTGGTCGCGGATGCGATGGGGCGTCAGGCTCCGGCGGGGCTGCTGGGCATTCACGTCAATATGCCTGCGACGGTGCCACCGGAGGTCGCGAAGGCACTCAACAATGGCGAACCGGTGCCGGCCAGGCTGTCCGGGGTGGAAAAGGCAGCGTACGAATCACTCACCAACTTGTACAAAAAGGGCGGCGGCTATGCCGCCATGATGGTCACTCGCCCGCAAACCGAGGGCTACGGCCTGGCTGATTCGCCCGCGGGCCAGGCGGCCTGGATGTACGACAAGTTCGCGGCCTGGACCTATAGCGGCGGCGACCCCGAGCGCTCACTCACCAAGGATGAGATGCTCGACGACATCACGCTGTACTGGGTCACGAACACTTCGACCTCGTCGGCGCGGCTCTACTGGGAGAACAACAACAACAACTTCAACGCGGTAGAACAGAAGACCGCCGAGATTTCGGTCCCGGTTGCAGTGACGGTCTTTCCCGGCGAGATCTATCGGGCGCCGCGGAGCTGGACCGAGCGCAGTTATCCCAAACTCACCTATTTCCATGAGGTGAACAAGGGCGGCCACTTCGCAGCATGGGAACAACCGCAGCTCTTCGCCGAGGAGCTCCGCGCGGCGTTCAGACCGTTGCGCCGACAACTATGAGGTCCCGCCGGTTGCTGTCGCACGAATGCGCGGCAGCAACCGGCTTCAGGAGTCCACATTTCAGCACGCTCCTGACATGAAGCGCCTGGTATTGGCAGAAATAGTGCGCCGTTCGCGGGCTTTTCGTATCGCAATGTATCCACGAAGCCGCCGATACACAGGCTTGCAAAACGCCCGGTTCACGACACACGCCAGATACGTCGGCGCGCTCAAATGCATCAACGACGGATTGCGACGGGCTGCCACGAAGCCGATGCGTCCCGGGCGTTTCCCAAACCTTCATCGTTTCAAGGAGAACAGCATGAAAACTTCGATCATCGCTTTGGCTTTTGCCGCATTCGCCGCTTCGGGCGCAGCTCAGGCCGCCGAGAGCGCCACGACCTCCACTGTCGCGCAGACGGAGCAATCCGGTACGAGCCGCATCGGCGCGTCGCCGAAGACGCGTGCCGACGTGCGCCACGAATTGGTGCAGGCGCAGCAGGACGGCCAGCTCGCCAGTCTCAGCACGCTCTATCGCGGAAGCTGAACCGGCTCATTTACACACTTATCCGAGGATCCATCATGAACAAGCATCTCATCGCCGCCCTCCTCATCGCAGCCAGTGCAGCGGCTACGGGCTCCGCCTTCGCCAGCAGCGGCTACGGTCCGGCCCCGCACTACGACCCGATCGCAGGCGCGCCCGCATCGCAACGCGGTCCGAATAGCCAGACCATCGTCATCGATCAGGACGGCGCCGATCTCGGCACGCGGGCGTTCGGCGGCATGTCCGATACGACATCGCAGTCGGGTACCCGGCTCGCGGCCCGCGATCCTTTTTCCACCTACTCGCGTCACTGATGCCGCCGCGGCAAGGAGTTCATCATGAATCGAATCGACAAAGTGTTGTACACGGGCAAGACCCACACCACGGGCGGACGCGACGGCGCATCGCGCAGTTCCGACGGACGCCTCGACGTCAGGCTCTCGGCACCGGGATCGACGGGCAGCGGGACGAATCCCGAGCAGATGTTCGCGGCCGGCTGGTCCGCCTGTTTCATCGGCGCGATGGGATTGGCGGCCGCGAAGATGAAGGTCGCGCTGCCCCCCGATACGGCCGTCGACGCCGAGGTCGATCTGCGCACCACCGATGGCGCTTACTTTCTGCAGGCTCGGCTGAACGTCAGCCTGCCAGGTGTGGAGCGCGAAGTCGCCGAGGCGCTGGCGCGCACTGCGCACGAGACCTGCCCGTACTCGAAGGCGACACGCGGGAACATCGATGTGGTCATCAGGGTGGTCTGAATGCGGCGATGCGGGCGGTGAAACTTCCGCCTGACGAATGAGCGGCGGTCGGCGTGATCTGGGAGGCCAATTCGCGCCGACTTTCACCCGATCGCCGAAGCATCCGCGTGCGTCCCATGGGTCAACCGTTCCACGCGCTGCGCCCCATCGAATACTAATCGACACAATCTCAAAGGAGATACGGCCATGCCAGACGAGATGAATCCTCGCCGTCGCCGCCTGCTGCAGACGACTATTGCAGGCGTCGGCCTGCTCGAACTCGGACTCAGCGGACTCGCCAACGCGCAATCGGCCGGAAACACGAGCCACGCCAAGGTCAGTGCCTCTGCGCGCGTCGCATCATTCGACACCATTCGCCGGGTCAACGCCGGAGCGCTCAGCATCGGCTATGCGGAAGCGGGACCGAGCGACGGCCCGGTCGTGATCCTGCTGCACGGATGGCCCTACGACATCTACAGCTTCGCCGAAGTCGCGCCACTGCTCGCAGCCGCCGGCTATCGCGTGATCGTGCCGTATCTGCGTGGCTACGGCCCGACGCGCTTCCTGTCCGCCGACACCCCGCGCAACGGGCAGCAAGCCGTCGTCGCGGTCGACATCATCGCGCTGATGGACGCGCTGAAGATCGAGAAGGCCGTGTTCGGCGGCTTCGACTGGGGCGCGCGCACGGTCAACATCATCGCCGCGCTGTGGCCGGAACGCTGCAAGGCGATGGTTTCGGTGAGCGGCTATCTGATCGGCAGCCAGGCCGCCAACCGCGCGCCGCTTCCACCGAAGGCGGAGCTTGCATGGTGGTATCAGTTCTATTTCGCCACGGAGCGTGGTCAAGCGGGGTACGAAGCGAACCGCAACGACTTTAACAAGCTCATCTGGCGTCTCGCGTCACCGAAGTGGGACTTCGACGATGCGACCTACGACCGCTCCGCGCAATCGTTCGCGAATCCGGATCATGTCGCCGTGGTGATTCACAACTATCGCTGGCGTCTGGGACTCGCGCAGGGCGAACCGCAATACGACGCGCTCGAACAGCGCCTGGCGGCGGCGCCGACTATCGCGGTGCCGACCATCACGCTCGAAGGCGATGCCAACGGCGCGCCGCATCCCGATCCGTCGGCCTACGCAAAGAAGTTCACGGGCAAATACGCGCACCGGACCATCAAAGGCGGAATCGGCCACAATCTGCCGCAGGAAGCGCCCAAGGTCTTTGCGGACGCAGTGATCGAGGTTGCCGGCTACTAAGCGCCCACGTGTGGCGCATTAAAGACAAGAACCCGGGTGGCTTTGCGACCAACAGCGGTGGCGTCGGTCATTTGACCTCGTCCCGTTCCGCGCGGGCTGCCTGCAATGCTAACGGCTCACTCTCACCTTTGAGGAAAATTCCGTCATGAACCGCCTGTTGAAGAGATATCTCGCATCGGCGTTGTTGCTCGGCAGCGTGTTTTCGTTGAACGCGGCCAATGCTGCCCCGCCGCAGGATCTGAAAGGAACGAACGTCGTCCTTGTGCACGGCGCTTTCGCCGACGGATCGAGCTGGGATAAGGTGATCCCGCTGCTCGAAGCGCGTGGTCTTCACGTGGTGTCGGTTCAGAACCCGCTCAGCTCGCTTGCGGATGATACGGCGGCGACCAAGCGCGTAATAGACCAGCAAACCGGTCCGGTTGTGCTCGTAGGCCATTCGTGGGGCGGCTTTGTGATCACCCAAGCCGGCAACGACAACAAAGTCAAGGCACTCGTGTACGTAGCCGCTCTCGTTCCGGATAGCGGCGCATCGATCAACGACATGATGAAAGGCAAGCCGGCACCGGCCTGGGCAGGCGAACTGAGGAAAGACTCCGCAAACTTCCTGACATTGTCCACCCACGCGGTGGTTAATGATTTCGCCCAGGATTTGCCATCGGCGCAAGCACGCACCCTCGCAGCGACGCAAGGACCGTGGTTCGCGGGTGCTCTGGACGACAAGGTGAGCATCGCTGCGTGGCACACAAAGCCGTCCTGGTTCGTGGTCGCCAACCAGGATCGTATGATCGATCCGCGAGCAGAGGAAGCAACGGCAAAGCAGATCGGCGCAACGACGATACATGTCGATTCGAGTCACGTCGCAATGTTGAGTCATCCGAAGGCGGTTGCCGCCGCAATTATCGCAGCGGCAAGCAAAGTCCAGTAACAGTCGCATTTGGCTCTGACTGGTTGCGGTGTTGCATTGGACTCCATAGCGCAAGGGCATGCCAACAAACAATCCAAACAAGAGTTGACCGATCTACCCAGCGTCATGCGAGGTAGGCCGGTTACGTATCCCGGCACGAAGGTCCGTTGTCTGGGCAAAGCCGACGTTCGAATGTCTGTATGAAAGCGCGGGCCAACGGCCGTAGTTGGCCGAACACGGCAGTTCGATGAACGACCGAGTTCGACCCAACCCTGTCATTTGCGAAGGCTTCACCAATGACACAAGTCCTGCCCAAAGCGGACCGGGTCCCCCCGGTCAAAAGTCGCGCCACAGCGCTTTGAGCAGCCGAAGGGACCGGCGACCCACCCGCCATGACATCCGCACCAGCGCCGTCAACGAGGGCAGCGTACGAAGTCATCAGTCAATGAGACGCGGCGAAATCGTCGATCTTTGCAGCTGGAGATAGCGCGAACGATGCCCGCATATCTCGAGCCTCATCGGCCGGTGAGCGTCCAAAAAAACGCTTGAACTCGCGACTGAACTGCGAGGGACTTTCATAACCGACGCGCGCCGACGCGGAGGCGGCCGTCAAACCGTCGCGAATCATCAGCAAGCGCGCCTGATGCAGACGCGTCGACTTGATGTATTGAATCGGCGAGGTCAGTGTGACGGTTCTGAAGTTGACATGAAACGCGGGAACGCTCATCCCCGCCTCTTCCGCGAGACTACTAACATCTAATGACTGCGCATAGTCGGTATGAATTCGACGCAGCGCTTTCGCCACCCTGCCGAAACGGCCCTGATGCGCGAGCGCAGCCCTCATCGCTCCGCCTCGTTCCCCGATCAATACCCGGTAGCAGATTTCCCGCACGATTGCAGGCCCCAGCACCTCGGCATCCAGGGGCGAGCTCACGGCTTGCAGCAAGCGCAAGGTCGCTTCGGCCAGGTCTCCCTCGAGCGGCGTCGATACGATCCCTAGCGGTGCGCCTTGCTGATGGCGTCCGGAACGATCGATCACCAGAATCAGGTCGGTCAGTTCGATCAGGTCGAGGCGCAACGTCACGGCCAGCATCGGCTCGGCCTCGCTCGCTTCGGTTTCAGTCGAGAACGGCAGGGGCACGGACAGGATCAGATAATGCTGGGCGTCGTAAACGTACACCTCTTCGCCCAGAAAACCCAACTTGCGTCCCTGACACACGATCACGATGCTGGGCTCGTACAGCACGGGCGTACGCCCCAGCGGCCGGTTGGAACGCATGAACCGCACACCCTCCAGCGCGGACTGGGTGTATCCCTCATTCGGCGCCAGACGCTGAAGCAGGCTCACCATTCTTGCGGAAACAGCGTTGTGGGCAGCCGTCACGAGGACTCCTCTTTCACCGGATCTGGTGGAGGAATTCTACTGGATACGATCGACGGGCAGCATCCACTTCAATAGGAATAGGCAATACCGCGATTGTCGCGTGTATTCGCGCGCAGGTGCCCGGCTCATAAGATGGGTCATCGGCTGGACAGTGCAGCCGAAGCGCCCGGGAGACCCCGCCGCGATTGCCCTGCCGCTTCGTGCGCAGACTTCGTAGCCTCTCCCTCAGACAAACCTGCACAGATTATCGGAACGGAGAACGCAACATGACGACGCAATCCAACCAACCCAAAGTCATCCTCATCACCGGGGCAAGCAGCGGTATCGGCGAAGCGACGGTCCGGCTGCTTGCCGCCCAGGGGCACCAGCTCGTGATCGGCGCGCGGCGCACGGAACGACTCGCGGCGCTGGCCGAAGAAATCCAGGCAAGCGGTGGCTCGGTTCGTTATCAGGCACTCGACGTCACTTCCGCCACCAGCGTTAGCGCTTTCGCCCAGTTCGCACTGGACACCTTCGGCCGCATCGACGTGATCGTCAACAACGCCGGCGTGATGCCGTTGTCGCCCTTGAGCGCGATAAAAGTGGACGAATGGGATCGCATGATCGATGTGAACATCCGTGGCGTGCTGCACGGAATCGCTGCGGTCCTGCCGACCATGGAGTGCCAGGGGTTTGGCCAGGTCATCAATATTTCCTCGATCGGCGGCCTGTCCGTCTCGCCGACGGCCGCCGTGTACTGCGCTACCAAGTTCGCCGTACGCGCCATCTCGGACGGCCTGCGGCAGGAAACCGACAAGGTGCGCGTGACCGTGATCTGCCCAGGCGTCGTGGAGTCGGAGTTGGCCGACTCGATCTCCGACGACACCGCGCGGGCAGCAATGCGCGACTTCCGCCGCATCGCGCTGACGTCGGACGCCATTGCGTGCTCGATCGCCTATGCGATCGAGCAGCCGGCAGATGTCGATGTCAGCGAAATCGTCGTGCGCCCGACGGCGAGCCCTTTCTAACGATCCTCATCTCCAGGGAAAATTCACCATGACTTCACATGCATCCGCCGACCAGCCGTTCGCCGGCAAGGTCGCCATCGTCACCGGTGCGGCAAGCGGCATCGGACTTGCTACCACCGAGCTACTACACGCGCAAGGCGCCAGCGTGATTGCTGTCGGGCGCGGCGCCAACGTCGAAGCATTGACCCGTCCGGGGATCGTCCCGCTCATCGCGGACGTCGCGCATGAGGAAAGCGCGGTGCGCGCCGTATCCACCGCGATGGAACGCTTCGGCAAGCTGGACATTCTGGTCAACAACGCCGCGATCATCATTAACAAGCCGGTCGTCGAGATGACGCTCGACGAATGGAACGGCATTCAGGCGGTCAATTCCACCGGTGCGTTCCTGTTCTCGCGCGAGGCAATGCGCGCGATGATGCCGGCGAAGACCGGTGCAATCGTCAACGTGGGTTCATACGCGTGCTATCAGGCGTTTCCGCTTATCGCCGCCTATGCGGCGTCCAAAGGTGCGCTCGCCCAGTTGACGCGCGCCATGTCGCTCGAGGCGATCGATCATGGCATTCGTGTCAATGCGGTGGGGTCCGGCGATGCGGTAACGAACATCACGAACCACATCCACGAGGATGGCCCGGCCTTCCTTGCCGAACACGGCAAGAATGCGCCCATCAAACGGGCGGCCGACCCGCGGGAAATTGCTGAAGTGATCGCCTTTCTGGCGTCCGGGAAAGCTAGCTATATTGTCGGCGCGGTTGTGATGGCAGATGGCGGCATGAGCGTGGCACTCAAGTGAGGCCTTGGCCGCATTCTTTTGAGCCGTTGCTCTCATTTAAATTTGCAGTACTTATTTATCAAGGAAATTATCATGAACAATTCTGCGAAAATCTGGTTCGTCACCGGTGCATCGAAAGGCGTCGGCCAACGACTCGTGCGGCAACTCATCGCGCGTGGCGATCGCGTCGCAGCGACCTCGCGAACCGTGGTGTCGCTGACCGAAGCAATCGGCCCGGCCTCCGGGCAGTTTCTTCCGTTGCAGGTGGATCTGACCAATGACCAGAGCGTGCGCTCGGCCATCGCGCAAACCATCAGAACCTTCGGCAAGATCGATGTGATCGTCAATAACGCCGGATACGCCCAACAGGGAACCGTCGAAGCCCTCTCGGACGAGGAACTTCGGCAAAACTTCGAAGTCAACCTGTTCGCGCCGCTGACTGTACTGCGACACGCGCTCCCTCATCTGCGCGAGCAGCGTGGCGGGCATGTCATCAACATCGCCTCGATCGTCGGTTACCAGGGTGGCTACGCCGGCTGGGGCAGCTATGTGGCGAGCAAGTTCGCGCTCGCCGGCCTGACCGAATCGCTCGCAGCCGAGGTGGCCGAGTTCGGCATCAAGGCGACGGTGGTGTACCCCGGGCCGGTGCGCACGGAGTTTTTGTCGAGCGGCGCGCTGGCGGTGGCCAAACGCCAGATTGATGAATACACCGAAGCCAAGGCGTCGCTCGATCTGCACCTGGGCACGCTGCACGGTCATCAGGCCGGTGATCCGGACAAGCTGGCCATGTTAATCATGCAGGCCGTGAATGTTGCCGAACCACCGTTGCACCTGTTCGCCGGCAAGATTGCCAACGAACTGGCGGCGCAAAAAGCCGCGGCGGTCCAACGCGACCTTGATGCGTGGAAAGGCTCATCCGAAGCAACGGATTTTGCCGAGTAACTTCAAAACCGAGCGGCGCCCAGAAATGGGCGCTGCTTTGCCGGAGAAATCCAATGTTCAGGGAAATGGCGAGCGAAAAGGCCTACCGGCTGCTCGAATCGTGCCCTATCGTCATGTTAACGACGCGCGCAGGTGACGGCACGCCTAACGTGATGACGATGGGCTTTCGATCGTGATCGACGAGAGCCGATCAGAGCGGCGCCTGATTCATCATCAAGGCGATGGCAGATTTGTCGCGGACGGCGAAATGCTCAACCTGCACGAACGCATGGTGCGGTGGCGCTATTTGATGGATTAGCGGACGATGAAAAAGCCCTCTTACCCGTTCGCGTCATGGCCAGCAGCATCGCGAACGACCGCAATAAGCCTACCAACGGTCGTACTCGGCAGCGTCTACGACGGTCCCTTCCTGGCCGGTTTGTGCCTGTGTGCCATCGGCAGAAATCGCCCCCAAACGAAAATTCGCGCGCCCTCAGCCGAACTCACGTCCACGACCCAACGCGGACCTCGCGCTAATTTGAGCGCGTTCCGGAAAGCGGCCGTGCTGGACCCATCGCGAAACCTCGAAGCGCGAGCGCAGGAGCATCGTCGCGCAACGCCGCGCGGTTCAGGGCGCCGTGGGGATCATCCGCTTCGAGCCCACGCGCCGCGGCTGTAGTCAGCGACTCCATCGGAATACCGCCACACTTGTTACTCCCAGCGTTCGATTTCCGGTGCCAAGCTATCTCACACCCAACAACGAGCGATGAGCAGCGAATGGAATCGCGCTTCAGCCACACGGCGCGGGAATTCACCCAAACCAGGAGATTGCAAAAGCCATGACTACATCAACCGAGAATGGACGGAAAGGCGGGCAGCCTGCCATGCAAACACCACCGGTCGTGTCGCCGCAGGCGTGGGAGGCGGCCCGCGAGCAGCTGCTCGTGAAGGAAAAGGCCCAGACTCGCGCCCGTGACGCCCTGGCCGCCGAGCGCCGGCGAATGCCGTGGATGGCCGTGGAGACGGCGTATGTGTTCGAGGGGCCTGCGGGTAAGGCCAGCCTGCTCGACCTGTTCGACGGTCGGCGTCAGTTGATCGTCTACCGCGCCTTCTTTGAGCCGGGCGTGTTCGGCTGGCCCGACCACGCCTGCCGGGGCTGCTCCATGGTGGCCGACCAGGTCGCCCACGTCGCCCACCTGAACGCCCGTGACACCACCCTCGTCTTCGTTTCGCGTGCGCCTCAGGCGGACATCGCGCGGCTGAAGGCGCGGATGGGCTGGGAGATACCGTGGTTCACGCTCACGGACAGCTTCGACGCCGATTTCGGCGTAGACGAGTGGCACGGCACGAACGTGTTCTACCGCGACGGCGACCGCGTGTTCCGCACCTACTTCATCAACAACCGCGGCGACGAGCAGATGGGGGGCACCTGGAACTACCTCGACATCACGCCGCTGGGCCGGCAGGAGGTCTGGGAGGACTCGCCCGAGGGCTACCCGCAGACCCCGACCTACAAGTGGTGGAACTGGCACGACAGCTACGTCGCGGACGCAGCGCCCGACAAGAAGTGGGTCGAGGTGTCGGATGCCGGAGAGGCGGCGTTCCGGAACCAGGACACGAGCACGAAGCCATGAATTGAGTCGTGTATTGCGCTGGCTCCTGAATCCACCCACAAAAAAGCCAAGGCGGTGAAGCCTTGGCTTAAGGAATTCTGCTGGTTGAGAGGACCGGCAGAATCCGAGGGCGGCCACCGCGCCTGAGAACGCGGCAGCCCGGTCACAAGATATCGCCGTTTCATCGTCGCGCGAATCGATGTTTACCGCCATGGCGTACGATGCGGCGGCAGCCATTGCGTAGGTGTTGCCGGTGCGCGTTTCCTGATGTGCCCTGACTGGGCTATGCGGCGGAGAACCCTCATTCATTGATGCGGGCCTGCTCCATGAGATTTTCGACGACGGCGCGAATTGCTTCATTCAATCGCTCCGTTTCCAGTTGCTGCCGGATGCTGTCCTGCAATGCGCCGAAGCTGGGAATCTGCACCGACGTTATCGCATCAAGCGCGAACAGTCCGTTTCCGCCGCCGACCGTGACCGATGTCACAGGCACGCCGTCCGCGAAAAATCCAGTCACCGATGCGGTGATCGGATGCGGCATATCCGTCGCAGCAGGACCGGCAGCCGGTGCAGGAATGGCTGGTCCTTGTGTCATCGCAGGCAGGCTACTGACGATCCGCCAGTAGCGCGCCCTGACGTCGGCATCCGTCACCGGCTCGGGACGTACCGCGTCACGCACGTACAGCCGAATTGCCGCGATGGTTTGGACCGCTTGCGGCGTGTGCTGCGCGATCAGGCCGGTAGTGGCGTAGTGCCGTTTCCCGGCAGCCTGCCGCAACAATTCCAGTGCGATGAGTCGGTGTTTAAGCGTACGGCGTAACACGACCGTGTCGCGTTCTCTGGACTCGGCGACGGCGTTGTCGAGGTCCGACTGCGTAATGTACCTGCCGTTCACGGATGCAACGACGGCGGAATGAGGTGGTTGGATCGCGTCTGCGGCTGGTGCCGATGCAACGCCTGCCGCCGTAGCCGCGAACGGGCACACGCTGGCGACGAAGGCAGATAACAGCGCTGTCGAAAAGCGGATTACGCATTTCATTGTTCGTCCTTCACGGCTGCGTTGTGCGCTGCCACATGGGCAACTTTACAGATCCGTGACACAGCAGGCAGCTATCAAACATGATAGGTATCGATGCCTTTTTTTTTTGGTAGAACTGAGGCGACCACGGTCGAGTCGAAAAGGCGCCCCGATACACTCGGCGGCATCAGGCCGGGGCCGTGGCAGGCGGTCGTGTGGTGGAGCAAACAGTGCGCCGGGCATGCAAGCGCCCATCGCAGCCACGCCGGTATACCGTCAGCGAAAGAACGAACGGACAACATGGGGGAAACGGGCCATGAGCGCGAGTGAACGTACCCAGGTAAACGAACCGCACCCGGTCGTCCGGCTCGCCACGCAGATCTATGCGCGTCTGCTACTTGTGGGTTTCGCCCTTGTTCCCGCCTATCTCATCGGATATCTGTTCTTCTTTCAGGATGCCGCTCTCCGCTTTGAAAATCACGCATTCCACGAAATTGCAATTGCCGCGGCGACCCTGGAGGGCCTCTTTGTCACCTATGTGACGTGGCGGTGTTACCGTTCTTCGGGTGAGCCGCTGCTGCGCTGGATGACGCTGGGCTTCTTCGGGTTCGTGTTGATTTACGCGCTGCATGGCGCTTTCACCGGGCTCGCCCATCACAACATCTGGCTCTTTCTGCTCTATGGACCGGCATCGAGGCTGGCCATGTCGGTTTTGCTGCTGGTCGGGCTGCTGTCGTACAGTAAGCCGGCAGACCCCGTCAACAGGCGCGTGGACACCCGGTACTGGCTGGCATGGGTCATGACCTTTCTCGTCGTGGACGTGCTGGTTGCGCTTCTGGCGAATTCGGACCTTGCCGGCATCTTCACCGTCCGGGTGATGGAGAGCGCGGCGCTCGTCTTTTCGACGCTGAACGTTACCTGCCTACTGTTGCGCCGGATCCGCTCTCCGCTGATGCTGATCTACGCCATCTCGGTGTCATCGTTCGCCCTCTCGTCGTTGGCTTTCCTTCTCGGAAAGCCGTGGAATCACATGTGGTGGCTCGCGCACGCGATATTTGCAGGCGGCTTCTTCCTGCTGAGCTACGGTGTGGTGCAGGCTTTTCTCACGACACGTTCATTCGCCACGATCTACAGCCAGGAAGAACTCACGAGGCGTCTCGCCGAGGCGATGGCGCGCACCGAAAGCGCGCTACAGGAACTGCAGCGGACCAACCAGACGCTGGAACATCTGGCTTCGACCGATCCGCTTACCGGTGCGGCCAATCGACGCAAATTCATTGAGCGCGTCGGTGCAGAAATCGCCCGGGCGAAGCGGGACGGTGCGCCGTTTTCGCTGCTGTCGCTTGATCTGGACAATTTCAAGTGGATCAACGACTGCTATGGACATCAGGTCGGAGACACGGTCCTGCAAGGCTTCGTGCAGGCCTGCCTCGATGCGATCCGGCCATACGACGGCGTTGCTCGGGTCGGAGGGGAGGAGTTCATGGTCTTGCTGCCGAAAGCTGGCCTGGACGCTGCACTGGCGATTGGGGAGCGCGTCCGTCAGGCGACCGCGAGTACTCTGTTCGCCAGAGAGATCGGACGCAGTATCTCCGTCACGGTCAGTATCGGCATATCTCAATTCGGCAGGGACGGCAACACGATCGATGCGATCCTGCGTGTCGCCGACGAACGGCTCTACCACGCGAAACGTTGTGGACGCAACTGTGTGATTGCTGTGTAGCAGCCGCCCGCCAAAGAGCCAGGGCCTGTTCACATATGAAACAAGCCAATATTGGTCTGCCATAGCGTTACTGCATGACTGCGTTTCACTGCCCTGCACCGCCGCATCGATCCGGTTCTGCCGCAATTGCATACGCGCATCCGACGAGCCGTCCGTGCCCACGACCTTGATCGCCGGCTTACCGGCCTTCACGCAGTGCTCGCCGCTCCAGCTCGCGATATCGTTCGGGAACGACGTGCGGCGGCTCGTGCCGACCATCTTGCCGCACAGCGCGTCCATCGAGGCGAACTCGCCAGCGCGCGCTTTCACGGTGTAGAACTGCGGGCCGGTGGTGATGTAATCGAGGAAGTTCACCGACTCACGACGCGCCGGCAGATCGGCGCGGCTGGATGCTGTGGCTGCAGCAGGAAGGCAATCTTGCCGCGCATACGTATCGGGAGCAGGTTTTCGACACGCTGGATCTGGCATTCAGCGCCGCGGCACGTGGCCTGGGGGTCGCGTTGGGCGACCTGAACCTGGTCCAAGAGAATCTGACAAGCGGGTCACTGGTGACGCCGTTTACTCGCGTGGTGGAGACCGGCGCCGGGTACTACCTGGTGCATCCGCCGCGCAACGAATATCGCGAGAAATTGAAACCGCTTTTGAGGTGGTTGCAGGCTAGCGTTGCAGCGTAAGTACTCGGGTACTCCGGAGTCGCGTCGATTGCGTACAGGGATCCCGGCAACTTCGCGATCAACATCCAGGCGGGTGCCGGCGTAAGAAACAGTTCAACACTTTTCCTCCATCAATGGCTGGCGGGCTGCGTGCGGCGGTTTGATTCGCAGTGCAAGCTGATTCGTACCCCGCCGCCTTAATTTATTTTTTAACGCGCTATTTATTTTCGATGCCATATCATCGGAGCGTTCGTTTTCGTCCGCACTGGCTGTAACGCGTCCAGTTAGCCGATTTGAAAACCATGCTGTAGACCGGCACTCCCCATTGGGGCCATTGGAATTGCGTTGCACGCAATAATCAGCAAACGAGTTCTGAAGTTTTCGCAATTCGCTCGGCAAAGGATTGCAAAAACATTACATGCTCGTTTATGGCGCTGATGGATAGAGCAATTGATTCCCTCAATCCCCGCTAAATCACGGAGCCAACAGGTATGAAGAAGTCTTTACTCGCGGTCGCGCTCTCCGGAGCCTTGACTATTTCGGCGCACGCGCAAAGCAGCGTGACACTCTACGGTCTCATCGATACGGGCCTGGTTTACACGAACAATCAGCTCGGACATAGCAACTGGCAGGAAGTGACCAGCTCGACACAGAACACGGTCTTCGGCCTCAAGGGTTCGGAGGATCTCGGCGGTGGTTTGCACGCGGTCTTCAAGCTGGAGCAAGGATTCCTTCTGAATAACGGCACCCAGGCGTTCTCCGGCGATGGCTTCGGCTCTCAGGCTTGGGTCGGATTGCAAAGCGATCCATACGGCACCTTGACGTTCGGCCGCCAGTTCGACGTGATGAACGACCTCGTCGGACCGCTCACGGCAGGGTCCAACACGTGGGGCGGCAACATGGCCGCGCATCCGTTCGAAAACGACAACCTTGCTGCGGACTCGGTCGTTGTCAACAATACGGTCAAGTACGCGAGCCCGACTTTCCACGGCGTCACTTTCGAAACGATGTATGCCTTCAGCAACAAGGCAGGCAGCTTCGCGAACAACCGCTCATACGGTTTCGGCGTTTCGTACTCGGAGGGTCCTGTCAATCTTGCCGCCGGATACCTGCAATTCAACAACGCAGGCAGCGGGGGCGGCGCCGTTATCCAGGGCGATACCAGCGCGAACTTCCTTGCACAACGCCAGCGTATCTGGTCGCTTGGCGGTAACTACACCTTCGGGCCGGCAACCGTCGGATTGGTCTGGAGCCATACCCAGATAGACAACACGTCGGGCGTGTTCTCCTTCGGCACCGGCACTTACCTCGGTGCCAACGACTCTTCCGCTGGAACCCTTGGCGGCTCACTCCGTCTCGACAACTACGAAGTGAACGCGAAGTACGCGATCACGCCGGCGTTGAGCGTGTCGGGCGAGTACACCTACACGCATGGCGCATATAACGGCTCGTCGCCGGGATGGAATACGGCGATGCTCCAGACCGATTACGCGCTCAGCAAGCGCACCGACTTCTATCTTGAAGGTGTCTATCAGAACGTGCATGGTGCGCCTGCAGACTCCGTGCTCTCGCATGCCATGATCAACACGCTTTCGCCGTCGTCGACGAATACGCAAGTGGCGGTCACGGTGGGCATGCGTCACGCGTTCTGACCGGCCTCGCATGACGCGACCGGCAATGACGTATGCCTGAGCCCTATCAGGCATACGTCCCGTTCAACCGCATCAAACGGCGCCCCACATGGCCGGAGACGCCTGTGACGAGGATCATTGTGCCGCTCCACGTTCCTGCTGCTTGCCCCACACATATCCCGGTAGTAATCTAGGCCCTGCCGAAACGGTGCCTGCCCGCACCACATTGTGGTCGCATGAAACGAGACCGGAATTCAATGCAAAAAGATCCAATGAATCCATCGGAACGTATTGACCAGCTGATCGCAGAAATCACAGACTGGCGTGGCAAAACGTTCGCCGGCATCCGCAAGAACATCCTCGAGGCCGACCGGGAGATAATCGAGGAATGGAAGTGGATGGGAAGCCCGGTGTGGTCTCGCGACGGAATGATCGCGGTCGCCAACGCCCACAAAGGAAAGGTGAAGCTTACCTTTGCCCACGGGGCGAGCCTTCCAGATCCTGACAAGCTCTTCAACGCGGGCCTCGAAGGCAACGCGAGACGAGCGATCGATTTTTTCGAGGGTGACAAGATTAATGAGCGCGCTCTAAAAAATCTCGTCCGTGCCGCTATTGATTACAACCAGAGCACATTGAAGAAGAATGCGCCTGCGGGTACTCGAGCGAAAGTACCCAAAAGTACAAAAACATGAAGCTATAGCTTTTTCTCGCGTGTGTCGTGCGGTCATGTCGGTCGGAAAGTGTGCGGTCAGCTATGTATTTGCTACCAGCAGTTCCTCCGCATTGTTTGGCGGACGCAGATCATCTGTCCTGCCCACGAAGTAGCGCTGGGTGAGATCGGCCGCCGAGACGTGCCGTGTTTCTCTAAAGCCAGCTTCGTGAGCGAGCGCCAGGATCTCCGGCGGGGTGAAGAAGCTGAGGAACGGTGTCCCGCTTGCTCGCGCGCCCTTCTCCGCCATCTCAAGCCCGGGACGTACCTCGGGGTCCGCCAGCTCCAGCGGGAGCAGGAACGTCATGGCGAGCGTCGATCCTGGGGCGAGAGCCGCGACCTGGCGCAGCGTGGCCGCGTTCGCATCCCTGGTGAGATACATGCTGACGCCCGTGGAGACCACGATTGCCGGCTTGCTGTCATCGAAGCCGGCAGTCACGAGCCCGTCCCGCCAGTTCCCTCCCGCCTCGAAATCGACCGGCACGAAGCGCAGCCAGTCCGGGACGCCGAAGCCGAGCTCGATCAGGCGCTGACGCTTCCATGCCTGAGGACCTGGCTTGTCAATCTCGAACACCCTGAGGCGGGACGCGATCTCCGGCCTCCGCTGGGCGAAGCTGTCAAGGCCAGCGCCGAGGATGACATACTGACCAAGCCCGCGGCCAGCCTGTTCCACGACCAGGTCCTCAATGAAGCGGGCACGCGCCACGATTGAGGCGCGAAATGGCCGAGTGAACTGCGGGTCCATGTCCCCGCGGCCGCGCCAGCCCTTGTCCGGCGCCAGCAGCTTGAGGCCGATGTCGTCTTCCAGCACATGCGGCGGGGCGTCGGCCTCGACATGCAGAGCGCGCCACAAGGCGACTCGCGCGGCGGTGCTGTCCGGCGCTACATCTCGCTTGTCGTTCATGACTTTCAATCCTGTTTGTTCATCTTCGCCTGAAGCTGACCTACTAGTGCCACGCGATGCAAGAAAGCGTTGTTGCTTCGGTCCCTTGGCGAATCACGTCAATAACACTCGATGATCTTCTGAAGCTTTTCGGGAGAGACCACCAGCCGTTGAAGCCTCAAAGTCGCCGCATCCGCATCGCCCCGTTCAAGCAGCGCGGCAATCGACAGCAACTCGCCGAGTACGCCGCCGCCGTTCAGGATGGCCTCGCGGATGGAATCAGAAACGGGTAACTCATCGACAAAGGCGCGAAGCTCCATGTGACAAGCAACATGTAGAAGCGACAGCATGCCCGTAAGATACGCCGTGGCCACCAGCAAAGGCGGTCCGTCCGCCATCGCGTCGATCGCCTGTTCCATGAAATGTGCCCGTCGCTGTGCGAGCAATGCGAGCGGATCCTCCTCGACCGGAAGCCCGTCCCGGTTAGCGTAAAGCAGAAGTCCGCACCAATGCAGCAGCCTGCGGCTGCCGGCTATCGAAAGGGCCTGCTTCAGCGATGAAATGGGCTCCGTTTTGCCGTTAGGCTGTTCACTGCTGTTTGCGAGCCGCAACAGTTGGGCTACCAGCATGGGTGTCTCTTTCAGCGCCCGGGCAATACTACCCAGGGGGGCATCGCTGCCGACAAGGTCGAACACTTGAAGGATGGCCCTCACGGGGGGCATCGAGCGCTTACCGGAAAGAATCTGCGGCTTCGCGAAATAATAGCCCTGCAGCAAATCACAACCCAGTTGCCGTGCAAGCTCCGCATCCTCTGCGTACTCAACCTTCTCAGCGAGCACGACCTTTCCCGCCCGTTTGAACTGGCTGACCAGCTCCGGTAACTCGGCGCGCTCCACGAACGGCCAGTCGATCTTGACGATGTCGACGGATGGAAGAAACCGCCGGATATCGTCAGTCATGGTCCTGACGTCGTCCAGCGCTATCTGGAAGCCCGCGCCTCGCAACTCGCTGCATCGTCGCGAGAGGACCGAACTCGGTTCGACCGACTCCAGGATCTCCAGAACGAAACGCGACGCCGGCAGCACATCGGGGTAGTCCGAGAACAGAAAATCATGTGGGCAGTTAAGGAAGGCGGCCTTGCTCCCGACAAGCCGCTCGAGACCGATCGAGGCCACTGCGCGCTCCACCACCGCTGTCGTACAGCGCAGGTCGTCGTCGATCCGGGCGACCCCGGTGGGTCCATCCCTGAACAGAAGTTCGTACGCGACAACGCGACCGGCCCGATCCATGATCGGCTGACGCGCCACAAACACAGCCGTATCGCCCGGCGCTGTGGCCTCGACTGGTACGCTGATCACGATTGGCTCCCGCTGGAAAGTTTTTCAATAGATGGGACGACGCGTTTCCGCCACCCTTCGCCGGCCTGCAAGAGAGGATTGATGCCCAAACCTGGTCGGCACATTATCAAAGTTAGTATGGCAACCCGCTGACCAGAAAGGCATGTAATAGCCGGCAAGGAAACCGCTATACGACGCTTGTTCCCGTTTCCGTTCCTGATAATGTCCGCGGGACATCGCTATAACCACCCGGGAAACAGAAAATACGCTACGGGTGCACATAAATGTTTGCATCATATTCCGAAATCGGTTTTTCCACCGCGCACGAGCCGTCAGAATCAGCGCCTGGCAACGTATACTTCTGGCGCACAGCCTGGAGACAAAATGACCGTACCGCGTTCCGTGCGGTGCCTATGTGGCGCCGTCAATATCGAGCTAAATGAGAGATCGCGTAGGTGCGAGAGCGGCGCAAACGGATGGTCACCAAACAACTCGAGTGTTTGGTAGGGCCGCTTTGATCTCCGCGATGTTCGTGGCTCTGGTGCCATAGAGAACGAGCTCTCGCAGACCAGTCAGGCCTTTCAGTACATCAATGTCCTGAACCGGGGTATTTGCGAGGTAAAGCTCTTGCAGACCGGTCAAGCCCTTCAGCGCATCGACGTTCCTAACCCTTGTACGGAAGAGATTGAGCATTTGAAGGCCCGTCAGGCTTCTCAGCACATCGATATTCTCGACCCTGGTGTCGGCAAGATTAAGCCTTCGCATGCCCGTCAGGCTCTTCAACGCATCGATATTCGTAACTTGTGTGCGCGCAAGAACGAGTGTTTCCAACTGGAGCAATCCCTGAGTCGCATCGACGTTCTCGACTTTGGAGCCGTCGAGCACGAGTATTTTCAGGGAGGACATTCCCGTTAGCGAATCGATGTTCCAGACTGGAGTGTTCGCGAGATAGAGCGCTTGCAGATCGTGCAACTTCTTCAACGCATCGATGCTCTCGACCTGGGTCTCGTTGAGATCGAGCGTTTTCAAGGTGGTCAACTGGCTGAGTGGCTCGATGTTCCGGACATTTCTGGCGCCACCCAGTTTGAGTGTTTCCAGGTGAGGCAATTTTTCAAGCGCATCTAGATCCCGAACCTGCGTGTCCCGGAGATCGAGTTGCCTCAGGTCAGTCAAGTCCTTCAGCGCATCGAGGTTCGAGACCCGGGTGTCCCACAGACTGAGCGATTGCAGACCGGTCAGGCCTTTTAGCGCATCGATGTTCTCGACTTCGGTGCGGTGGATCACAAGCTTTTTCAGGGAATGCACTCCCTTGAGCGCGTCGATGTTCCATATGCGTGTGCCCGAGAGGTCCAGAGATTCCAGACCATCCAGTCCGTTCAGCAACTCGATGTTATCGACCTCGGTGCCTGCCAGACTCAGCTCAAGCCTTAGGTGGAGCTTTCTTAGGTATGGCAACGCGGCGGCAACCTGAGACGCGCTTAACGCCGGCTTTGCCCGCAATGCCAGGCATCCCGACTCAGATGTGATAGCTGGACCGTTACTGTCATTGCAGGCGCCCCTGAAAAATCCCAGGTCGGTCAGCGCCCGTTCATCCCGGTTTTCCCGCAAAGGGTTCAAGACGAGAAACGAGATTCCGAGCAGAAGTGCGATGCCGCCACCAATGGCCCATGGTCCGGCACGACGCCAGACGGATGTGCGCAAGCCTCCCTTAGCTGGCTTTGTGCTTGGGGGTGGGGTTTCGGCCACGACAGACTCCGCTTGTCCAGGATTGCCTCCTTTATACACGAAGAGCGATGCTGTGATTTTCCATCAAGTGAGACCGCGCTCCGACCATACAACACGTCGAGACGAAGCCCGGCCAGTACTGCCGTTCGCAGCGGCAAAATGATATCAGTGAACGTCCGCTGACAGGCGAGTTCGGCGGCCACCCTTCCTGATGAAGTCGTCAGGAAGGACGAAAAACCGCCTGTACTTTCGTTACCTTAAGCCGTAGTCGACACCAGGCTTCCAACCGTTTGCATATGCGAGTTTCCCTTGAGGTTATCCGCGAGCGTTCCCCCTCCATCTCAGCCACCTGTAAGGCACGGAAAGTTTTCGTCCAAAAATTGCCGTCCTTTCAACGTGCTACTTCGTTGACGTCGATTCGAAAATGTGCCGGCAATGTATTTCATCGATTGCTTTCTGGTACCGATTGACACGCTTTTGACGAATTTGACGCTTGGTCGCCGGACGCGCGGAGTAGCGACATCTTCGATAATCCCGCCCTATGGGCTGATCTCCAAGGCTGTGCTCTCGGCGCTCGGCATCGCTTCGTCTTGTAACCATTCGTGAATGGCACACTCCATCGCGCCGCGTCGGCTCGAGCTCGCGTGTTGATGCGCGCGGTGAAATCGTGCGCTCGGACCGCACGCCACTTCGGTAACCGCTGACCTACAATATAACCATGGTCGCGACCTAATAAGGAGGCTGCCATGACCCAGTCTATGATCTACTTCGTTGTTGGCTTGGCGGTCTTCCTGGTCGCCGGGTTCATGGTGGCGCAACGTTACAGGCGCGATCACCCCGCAGAGGGAATGGCCCAGTGGCTTGACTCGCACCATATGGGTTGGCTGCACCGACACAAACATTGATGCGGCATTGCAAAATGAAATGCCCCGCAATCCAGCGGGGCTTCGTGCGATATGTCGCAGCTCGCGATCAGCGGCCGTGGTTTTCACAGCGGTGATACCCTTCCTCCTTGTCGCACTTCCGCGACCCGCGCGCGACAATCATCATCGTTCACAGCCATCTTTGCTGGGGTGGCACTTATGTCACGATATGAGCCGCACTTCGATTTCGGTCGCGATTCGAGCAGGGCGCGCACCAATCACCGGCCCCGTCACGAGCAGAGTACGGAGCGTGAAGATGAGAGGCTTCAACGTGCCCGACACCCGCCTCAAACGCTTTGAAAGAGTGGCCTGGGCACGGACCTCGCGTTCCTTCTCGACACTCTCGCTCGTCTTGTTGATCTTCACACCGGGGCTGTCATCCACCGTTGCCGCCGAGGAGCGCATCATGACCCTGACCCTAACCTCACAAGCCTTCCGGCAGAACGGCGAGATTCCCGCGCAGCATACCTGCCAGGGCGCCGACGTATCGCCGCCGCTCGCGTGGTCCGGCGTGCCCGCGAACACAAAAAGCCTGGTGCTGATAGTCGACGACCCTGACGCGCCGGACCCGGCCGCGCCAAAAATGACCTGGGTACATTGGGTGCTCTACAACATCCCGCCGACGGCAACCCGCCTGCCCGATGGCGCTGCTGCGCAGGCTTTGCCGGGCGGTACGCTCGAAGGCACCAATGACTTCAAGCGTGCCGCTTACGGCGGCCCGTGTCCGCCCGTCGGACGCCACCGCTATTTCCACAAGCTATATGCGCTCGACACCGTACTGCCTGATTTGAAGGGTCCGAGTAAGGCGGCGCTTGAAAAGGCTATGCAGGGGCACGTACTAATGCACGCGGAACTGATCGGCACCTATCAGAAGCGATGAGCGATGCGTTGTTGTATGGATTGGGATTGAAGACGAATAAATCCTGCGACTTCCTACGACGGAAAAACCATCCTTGTATGCTGCCATCCGCTCAGTTCCTCTCGGACCCGTTATCCGAAGAATTTGTTGAGATGCCGCACTGTTTCTTCCGGTTGCTCATCTGGAATCCAGTGCCCAGTATTGGGTAGCCTTAACACTGTCGCGTCAGGGGCAGCCGTGCCAAGGAAAGCGGCGAGGAAGTCGTAGCTGATGCCGCCTAGCCCGAGCACCGGGATAGTCAGCGGCGCATAGCCGCCAGCATCAGCGATGTCAGTTGCAAAGGAGGAAAACCAGCTGTTGGCTGCGCGCAGCGCATCCGGGCTGTCGTAAGCTGCCGTATAGACGGCGCGGTCGTGCGCGGTGATTACTGTCTTATCGGCTGCCAGGTAGTCGAACAGCCAATCCTGCACGATGCCATAGCGGCCCGCGAACACTCGTTCTGACAGCCCGGGAATCTGGTTGAAAGCAAACCACCACGGGTGTACCGCACGCGCCGGATTCTCCAGATCGTAGGTGCCCGGCGCCGGAAGCAGTGGGATCTGCTCGAATACCGCGAAGGGATGCGGCGTGTCCATCATCACCAGCTTACGCGTCGCCTCTGGGTAATTGGCGGCAAAACTGTAGGCCACCATCGCGCCGACATCGTTGCCGACGATATTCACCGCACGTAGGCCAAGCTGGAATACGAGGGCGTGGATGTCGGACGCCATCGTCTTCTTGTCGTAGCCGCCGGCGGGTTTGTCCGAGCCGCCCATGCCGCGAAAATCGACGGCAAACACGCGATAGCGTTCCGCGAGCCGCGGCAATACTCGCCTGAACTGCCACCAGGTCTGCGGCCAGCTCGGCAACAGAATCAACGGTTCGCCGGTGCCACCTTCCACATAGTGCAGGCGGATACCGTTGACTTCGGCGTAAACGTTCTTGAAACCAGGCAGCGTTGCGACGAGGTCGGCGTCACTGACCGGCCCGAGTGATGAAGAAGGCATGTGATCTTCCTAGAACATTGTGTTGGCATTGTTGGAAGAGGCTGGGACTGGCTGCAGCACGTCCCAGTGCTCGACGACCTTGCCGTCGGCATCGAAGCGGAAGATGTCGACTCCTGCGGTTTCCTGACCGCCCCAGTCCAGATAGCGCACATGTACAAAAGCCAGATCGCCGTCGACGGCAACGCGCTTGATCTCACAAGGTATGCGCCCCGCCTGCTTGATGTAGCCCATGATTCCGTCGACCCCATTCGGGAAAAGCGGGTTGTGTTGGATGTATGGCCCGGAAACGAGACCTGGCAGCAGGTCGGCTTGACCCTGGTTGAAGACTTGACCGTAGATGGTGTCGATCGCGTGTTGGATGAGATCTCTTGTCATGACTTGGCTCCTGATTTGTCCGCCCCATCATTGAAACAACCTTTCGGAAGATAAACCATGCGCATGAGGCGCGATAACATAGCAATTCGTCTCATTTTCCCAAGATGCAGTCATGGACGCATTGAACAGTTGGTTGAAAGCAGTTCGCGCCAACGGCCTGGTGCTGGTGCGTACACGCGTGGCAGGCCCGTGGGGGTTTGCCGTACAACCTCGCGACGCGGTGGTGTTCCATTTCGTGGCAGAAGGACGCGCCTTCGTGCGCCAACCCGACACGGAAAGCATGGAATTGCGGGCTGGCGAACTGGTCCTGTTTCCGCGTGGTGACGCGCACGAAGTGGTACATTCGGCGCGAGGAAAAGCCATGCCGTTGGAAGCGTTCCTGGCCAGGCGCGACGGCGTCGTCGATCGTGACCCCAAAGCCGTCACGCTGATCTGTGGTCAGTTCAACATGGATCTGCAACTGGCACTTCCCGCCTTGCGGGCGCTACCGCAAGCCGTGTCGCTGCGCGCGGGTACAGAACCGGGATGTTCCCCGCTGAGCGACACCCTGCGCATGCTCCGTAACGAAGTGGAGACGCCTAACTTCGGCAACCAGATCGTAGTGCGCAACCTGCTTTCGTCTTTGTTCATTTACTTCATGCGCGATTGGGCAGACGCTACGTTTCCCGCAGCCAACGACTGGTTTTCGGCCGTGCGGTCGCCACACATGGCGCGGGCTCTCGCGCGCATGCATGAGGCACCCGAACGTGCATGGACACTGGAAGAACTCGCCCAGGAAGCCGGTTTGTCGCGGGCTGCTTTCGCCCGTAACTTCAGCGCCTCGGTGGGGGAGCCACCACATAGTTATCTGACGCGCTGGCGAATGGGCGTTGCCGCGCAGTTGCTTCAGGAAACCAGTCTGCGACTCACTGAGATCGCATCGCGTGTCGGGTATCGGTCGGAGTTCTCATTCAGCCGCGCCTTCAAGTCTGCCCGCGGCGTCTCGCCAATTCAGTACCGCCGCGAAGCGTCGAATCGCGCGGGACCGTTGCGGATGTAAGACTACTTGCTGCGAGATTTAGCAGATCAGCGACGCCATCGTGGCGCACTAGGATCACGTAAATGACGGTTGTCAGGGATCGGAATATTTACTGATCCCCTCCTTGTCTCATGCTTCTCGCCGACAGCCATTACCGTTAGAGCTTCAAGATAGCTGTTCACTTGTCGGGTGTAGGCCTCGCGCGTGCTGTCGCCGCTGCGGGCGACATCCGCCGTCATGGTCGCGACACGACTGGCTGCCAATGTATCCCAGTGCCGACTGCTCAGGTAGCCGAGGGTATTGTTCGCTCACTTGACACCGGGCCCGCTAATGGGTGTCAACGATCTACCCAGCGTTGCCGAAGGGCAGATATCGGCCGGCTACTGCGTGAGGCGGAACTACCCGGCAGCGGACGTTCGTGGGCAATGCGGCGTCGCGACGACCGCCCGCTTTGGCCGATGACGGGACCGTCGAACGAGCAGTCAACAAAGATTGCGTGTGCCTACTACGGTGAGAGTTGCTTGCCTCCGGCGATTTTTTCCAGAGCATATTTCCGCCTGTTTCCATGAGGTCTTCGGCCGGTCCTTAAGCCTAGGGAAACTTTTGTGTCGCAACGGCGCAAAGGGCTGGCACCTAGGGCCGCGCTGGAATAGCCACTCTCACGACTGCCATTTCGTTGACGACGCGGTCCTTTTGGTCAAGCAAGCGGCTGCATATCCCTGCCCACACAAGAATTCAAGAAAGAACATTTACATAGATCAAAAAATCGAAATATCGAGATTTTCTGGCACCCCCAAAAATCCGAGAAAATCATTTTCTCGAATTAAACAGAAATCATCCCTTAGACAGTCAAATTTAACATGACGCAACAAATCCGACTTTAGTAAAACTAAACACGGAATTCAAATCAAATCGTTTGTGCACCAACACCGCCGACGCTACTCTACCCTGCAACGATCTCCGGCAAACATCGCGCTTTAAAACTGATTTTGCCACCCACTTCATTTCATGCATTCGACAGAGGAAATTCAGAATGAGTTTGGCGCACATCGAATCTCGACCAGGCAAGATATCCGAAGTTCAGCTCGGAGAATCCGATATTTCGATCGAACAATTCATTGCCGTAGCCAGACATGGCGCACAGATAAAGTTTTCCCCCGTCTATCGCGAGCGCGTGTTGAATTCGCGCCGCCTGGTCGATCTTTTTTTGAGCCAAAACCGGCTTGTCTATGGCGTGACGTCTGGCTTTGGCGCAAATTCGACACGCGTCATCAGCCCGAACGACGCCGAGCAGCTTCAGCGAAATATCGTGCGCTCCCATGCCGTCTCGGTCGGCGAACCGCTGCCTCGCGAAGTTGTCCGAGCTACGCTCCTGATGATGCTGATCAGCCTGGGCAAGGGTTATTCCGGCGTAAGCCTCGAATTGCTCCAGCAAATCGCCGGGCTGCTGAACAACGACATTACGCCGTTCGCGCCGGGCGACGGATCGGTCGGTTATCTCGCGCCCGAGGCACATATGGCGCTCGTGCTGATCGGGGAAGGAGAAGCTTTCTGCCACGGTGAGCGCATGAGCGGCGCCGAAGCATTGGAGCGAGCGGGGCTGAAGCCGCACTCCCTGCGCTGCAAGGAGGGGCTTGCGCTCACCAACGGCACCACGTCAGTAACCGCGATCGGGATGCTGGCGCTTTACAACGCGCTCGAGCTTTCGAAGGTTGCGGACATTGCCGCATCGATGTCCCTGCAGCCGCTCAAGGCAACCACGCGCTCACTGGATGCCCGGTATCACTCCGTCAAGAAACATGTCGATCAGAGGAACACGGCCGACAACATCCGGCGGCTGCTGGCCGGAAGTGCGCTATGCGATCGCTTTGCCGATTACCGACTGCAGGACGCCTACAGCCTTCGCGGCATTGCTCAGGTACATGGGGCGTCCAAGCGGGCGATCAGGGACGCGTACGACGCGATTCTCGATGAAGTGGGGTCGTGCGGCGACAACCCTGTCATCCATCCCGACGGCGAGGATGGTACCGCGATATCCGGTGCCAACTTCGACGGTACGTTCGTCGGCATCGCGTGCGATCTCCTCTGCATCGCCATGACCGCGCTCGCGAAGATCTCGGAGCGCAGGACGGACCGTCTCGTCAACCCGTACTTCAGCGAACTGCCCGCGTTCCTCGCGAAGGATCCCGGGCTGAACAGCGGTTACATGATCATTCAGTACACGGCGGCCGGATTGCTGGGCGAGATGCGCACCCTTGCTCAACCAGCAAGCGTCGACAGCGTGCCGACAAGCGGCAACCAGGAAGACCCCGTGAGCTTCGCCTATCACGCGGCACGAAAAGCCTACGCAACTTCGCAGAAGTTGCAGCACGTGCTGGCGATCGAGCTGCTCACCGCCGCCCAGGCGCTGGACTTCTTCGATCCAGCCGACGCATCACCCGCAACCGCGGCGGTGTACGCGCGAATTCGACAGATTGCCCCGACTGCAGAAGACGATCGTTTTTTCTATCCGGACATGATGGGAGTCCACCGGCTCGTCGAACAGGGCGACTTGCTGAGCATCGTGGAAAACATCGCCGGCACATTGCACAGCTGAAGGCGGTAGCGCCCGCAATGCCGCGGGGTGTGGCGATCCGACTATTTCCGATCCAAGCACAACCTTGATCCGACACTATGGAGGTGTAATGTGAATACAATTTCCACAAAAGTCCTGAAGGCTTCTCTCGCCACCTTTCTCGGCGTGCTGGCACTGGCAGGAAACGGCGCTCAGGCAAAGGAATGGAAGACCGTGAAGGTTGCCCTGGAAGGCAGTTATGCTCCGTGGAATCTGACCTTACCGAGCGGAAAAATCTCGGGATTCGAACCGGAATTGATCGACAATCTGTGCAAGCGGGTCAACCTGCAATGCGAAACAGTCGCCCAGGACTTTGACGGCCTCATTACCGGTCTGCAGGCCGGCAAATTCGATGTTGTGATGGATGCCCTTGCAATCACA
Source organism: Paraburkholderia sp. IMGN_8 (assembly GCF_038050405.1). Taxonomy (NCBI): domain Bacteria; kingdom Pseudomonadati; phylum Pseudomonadota; class Betaproteobacteria; order Burkholderiales; family Burkholderiaceae; genus Paraburkholderia; species Paraburkholderia sp. IMGN_8. The sequence goes on from NZ_CP150901.1 coordinate 2,780,487, forward strand.
CCAGAACGTCAGCAGGTCATTGCCTTCTCCAGGCCCTACGCTGCAACGCCGGCCGCATTCGCGGCGGTAGATGGGCATGGATTGGCGAACCCGACAGGAAAAACCTCTTTCCTCAAGCTGACTGGCGACCCCAAAGTCGACGGACCCATGATCGCCCCGCTGCGCGACCAATTGAAAGGGAAATCGATCGGCATTCAATCCGGCACGGTGTACACCAAGTTCATCACCGACAACTTCAAGGACATCACTTCCGTACGCCTCTACAAGACCTCGGCCGAACGTGACCTCGACCTGGTCAACGGACGCGTCGACATGGCCTTCGACGACGTAACCTATTACGCCGGAATCGCCGACAACAAAGAGACCGCTCGAATCCGGATCGCCGGGCCAACGATCGGTGGCGCGGTTTGGGGGCCGGGAGAAGGTCTTGGGTTTCGCAAACAGGATACGGATCTGAAAGCAAAATTTGACGCAGCCATCACGGAAGCACTAGCAGACGGTACCGTGACGCGGTTGTCGGAAAAATGGTTCAAGACCGATGTGAAGCCGTAAGCGTGCAGCATTGCATGACGCCGTTGCTCGTCGAGGCGGAGATCAGTCTTTGCTAGACTGGCTTCACGATGGCATTTGCCAGGTCAACGACATGAACCGCCTTCCTCCTCTTCGAGCCTTGCAGATATTCGATGCCGTCATTCGTTACGGGGGCGTCGTGGCCGCCGCAGAGGCGCTTCACGTGACGCCCGGTGCGATTAGTCAGCAGATTCGCGTCCTTGAAGACTTTCTCGGGGTCGCGCTTTTCGAGCGGGAAAACACGGGCCTGCGACCGACCCCTCTCTGCGAGCTGTACCACTCGCACATCTCCCGGGGGTTCGAGTGCTTTCATAGCGCCCAGGCGGCGCTCAAGGCGCAGACAGGGCGCCGACTCACCCTGATGACATTTCCGTCAGTCGCGACCCATTGGCTTGCCTCCAGATTGGACACGTGGCACACCATCTGCCCTCACGTGCAGGTCCATGTCGAGGTCGTCGACCACGAAACCAGTATCGGCGCGAGAAGTGCCGACGTCCGGCTAACGTATGGGGCACTTCCGAATGACGGAACGCCCTATCACGTCGTCTTTACGGACAGGGTTGCACCCGTGTTTGCACCCTCGCTGGTGCAGGCGGAAAAACCAATCTCGCAACCGGCGGATATCTTGCGCTACCCGCTGATTCACGTCGAGTGGGGATGGGCAAACTTGTCACCACCAACTTGGGGACACTGGCTGCATGCGGTTGGCGTGCCTCTGCCCGAGGTGTTGGCGCCACTCACTTACTCCGTTTCCGGCATGGCAATCGATGCGGCCATTCGGGGAAGAGGCATTTCGTTGGGACAGGGCTTTTTTGCCATTGATAGCATCAAGCGACACGAACTTGTCGCGCCGTTCAAGGCCGCCCTACCCATGCCGTTCCCATACTTCATTTGCTGGAAGCGAACTGCGGCAGACTCCCCTGCAACCAGGCAATTTCTCGACTGGCTGATTGAGGAAGCCGAGCAGACGGGACGCGACATAAAAGCCATTTTTGGCGGCTGAAGCTACTTTTCATTTCCGACGATGACCTGCCTGGACCAGGCAACGGAACGTGTCGCGCGTCTATTGAAGACGTCCGCTGACCACCCATGCTGCCCACACCGGGCTTCTCATCTAGGTTTGACCGAAACAAAGCTGCGTGCGTTGTTGCGCTGTATGAGCACCGCTATCTCCTTGCCTGCCTTTGCTTCCAGCGCCGCCACGTCCGCTTGCGTTTCGACCAGCGTGCCATTAAGCGAAAGGACGATATCGCCGGGCTGGATGCCAGCGCTTGCCGCCGGCCCCTCGACCCCGTCCACCATGAGACCTACGGCAAGGCCGCGGGCGCGCAGCTCGTCCCGACTCAGCGGATGCATGATCAAGCCGAGGCGATCCGTCGCGCCACCTTCGCTTGGTCGAGTCTGGGGGCTTTCCGCGGACGCGCCGATCATGACCGTCGTCGTCATCGGTCTTCGATTGCGGATCAGCTTGAGTGTGGTTTTCGTCCCGGGCAGCAGATCAGTAGCAGCCTGGTCGAGTTCGGCCGAGCGATCAATCGTCTTGTCGCCGATCTGTATGATGACGTCACCTGGCTTGAGGCCGCTCGAGGCGGCCGGTGTGCCGGGCGTGACGGAATTGACCAGCGCACCTGCCGGTCGCGGCAGGCCGAAGGCCACCGCCAACCCGGGGCCGACGTCCTGTACCTCCACGCCAAGGCCGCCCGGAGATGTCGCGTGCAGGGCTAGCACCTGCGATCGCACCTTGGCCGTCAGGTTGATCGGGATGGCGAAGGTCAGGCTGGGGTACCGGTCTGAGTCCACATAAATCTGCACGTCGATGCCGATCACCTCGCCTGCACGGTTGAACAGTGGGCCACCCGAATTGTCCGGATTGGCGGAAACATCGGTTTGAAAAAACGGAAAACTGCTTCCGTCCGGGAGCGTCCGAGAGGTGGCGCTGACAATGCCGGCGGTCACGGTATTCTCGAAGCTGTCGGGCGATCCGATCGTCAGCACCTGCTCGCCGACGCGTACCCGCGACGAGTCCCCAAGTTTGACGGTCGGAAGCTTCGTGGCATCGACCTGAATGACCGCGACGTCGCTCTGCGTGTCGACCGCCAGGACCTTCGCTTTGAATTCGCGTCGATCGGTCAGTCTGACCGTCACTTCGGCGGCTTGATCCACCACATGAGCGGTAGTCAGAATGAGGCCGTCGGGGCTGACAATGAAGCCGGAGCCGGTACCCGTGATGGCACGTGGTGGACTGTCTTGAGCTGCCTGCGATCGCGGCACCACGCGCTTGACGAACGCCAGAAGGGGATCGTCAGAATCGATTGCCGCGGGAGCCGTCAGCGACGGTTGCGGCTCCAGGGCAGTCGCGCTGATATTCACGACGGCGGGTCCGTATCGCTCTACGATGGTCGGGAAGTCGACCGGTGCTGAAGCGTTGGCCGATGAAACCCGCTTTTCCTTCGCAGGCAGCGGAGCCGCGCCCGCGGCGTTCGCCGTCGGCTGCAGGCAAGGATAGCAAGAGATAAACACAGCTATCACGGCCGCGTGGAACACGATGCGAGCAAGAGTCCGGTCAAACACAGTGCGCCTCCGTAGCGGGTGTTATGCCCGCGCCGGGTGCGTGAAGCGCCGGTGCGAAAAGCGTGACCCTCGCCTACCATGATTTATAGCGGAGCAACGGGAAAATTCCAGATAGCGCTATTCCTGGGGTACGGATACGGCAATGATCGACGAGGTATGCTGCACGGCGGGTGCCAACAACCTGAGGCGGGAGCACGTCAATGGTCGCGCTTGCTAAAAGCATAGGCAAAAACAGGCCACGCAAACTGGGACTGATGTTAGCCATCCTGGTCGTGTGCTGGCTATGCCATGGCCTGCTCGCGTTGGGGGCGGACGATGCTTCGAGCTTGCGCGACAAATACCAGAGCTTGACGCAACAGCTCAAACATAACCAGTTCCAGCGTCCGCTGTATCTTGAATCGGCAGAGTCACCGTCCGCGCTCAAGGGCGACATTTACGCCGTGGTGGACTACCCATTCGCTACAGTCAGCGGCGTGCTCAACGACCCCGCACACGGCCCTGCCAACTGGTGCGATGTGCTGATACTGCACCTTAATACCAAGTATTGCCATGCCTCGACCGGCAGCAACGGCGACATGGTGAGCGTGAATATAGGCAGAAAAGTCGAACAGAAACTCGCGGACACCTACCGCGTGCAATTCCATTACCGCGCAGCAGCCACGAGCCCAGAATACTTCCAGGTGGACCTCAACGCCGACAGCGGTCCGCTGAGCACAAAGGACTACCGTATCGCGCTCGAAGCGGTAGGCATAAGTGGCAACCGGACCTTTCTGCACCTGACCTACTCGTACAGCTACGGCATGGCGGGGCGCATCGCCATGAAAACCTATCTGGCGACCATTGGCAGCGACAAGGTCGGTTTTACCTCCGCCGGCGGTCCGTCCTCCGAACAGACTGAATACATAGGCGGGGTTCGCGGCCTGGTGGAACGCAATACTATGCGCTACTACCTGGCGATAGACGCTTATCTTGGCGCGCTGTCCAGCACCCCTGACAAGCGTCTGGAGCAACGTCTTACTAACTGGTTTGATGCAACTGAACAGTATCCGCGACAACTGCACGAAGTGGGTCGGCAGGAATATATCCAGATGAAATACAAGGAATACGAGCGCCAGCAGACGGAACAATAGGCAGGTGGCACCCCAGTGCCGCCACGGCACGCATCCGGCTTCCGTCAGAATAGTGGCCGGTTCGTAGATGCTCGAGCGCGGCTGGGTACTGCTTCGGGACATGAAAGCTTGCAAACCGTAAGAATTCATGCGCTTGCCGAATCCGCCCGAGGTACTCTACGGATCAGGCACCCGCCTTATCCTGGGCTTCGTCCATGCACGCCAAAGCAACTGCGTCCACGCATCCGGGCATGCCCGTGTTCCAGACGAACGGTGACTGGCATTCCTTCGGTAACGCGGCGATCGCCTTGAACTGGACCGTCAGGCACCAGCATCTGGCCGGTTTCGCCCTGACTGACCGCGTGCACGTACGCACGCTGCCGGTGACTGCGCCATTTGCACTATCGCTGGCCGACGGTCGCACACTGGGCATTGCCGACCTGAAGCTGCTTGCGCCGCTGCGCGAAGAAACGCTGAGCGCAAATCCCAATGCGTCTCGACTGGCCGAACGGATTGCGGGCAGACGCGTGCACGCCATCCTCGGTGACGAACAGGGTTGCCTGCGGGTGGAGTGGAGCGTGGAGCAACGCGAAAGCTCGCAGTACTTGCGCTTGCAGGTGGCAATTACCGCGATCAGCAAGGACGAGCACATTGCCACCGTTTCGCTGTTGGAGACGCAGGCGTCCGGTGCGCAAACCAGCGGCGAGTTCAAGGGAACACCTGTGGTCGCGGGCAATGTCTACCTCGGTTTCGAGCTTCCGCTGTCGGAAAACCAGGTACGCGGCGACACCGTCAGGTTCATCCTGCCGCGGGCCTTGCCGCTGGAAAAGGGCAAGACCAGTGTCTTCTCGGCGGTGGCGGGTGTAGTTCGCGAGGGCCAGCTACGCCGCGATTTCGCGGCCTATCTAGAACGCGAACGAGCCCATCCGTACCGCCCGTTCCTGCACTACAACTGCTGGTATGACATCGGGTACCTCACGCCGTACACGCAGCAGCAAGCGCTCGAACGCATCGACGACATCGGCCGCGAGTTGCACGACAAGCGCGGCGTTCAGCTCGACTCCTTCCTGTTCGACGACGGCTGGGACGACTACAGCGGCAGTTGGCATTTCGGCAAGGATTTTCCGCATGGATTCGTGCCGCTGCGCGACGCCGCCGCCCGGTACGGCGCGGCGCCCGGCGTGTGGCTGTCACCGTGGGGCGGCTATGGCTCGACGCGGCAGGCGCGCGTGACGCGGGGCCGCGCCGCCGGATACGAGATCATCGATGGTTGCTTCGCGCTGTCCGGGCCGAAATTCTATCGGCGCTTCCATGAGGCCGTGATGGAACTGCTCACGCAGCACGGTATCAATCAGTTCAAATTCGACGGCGCCGGCAATGTCGACAAGGTGGTCCCGGACAGCCGCTTCAGCAGCGACTGGGACGCGGCGATCCAGCTGATCGAGGACATCCGCGAGACCAGGCCCGATACCTTCATCAACCTCACCGTCGGCACCTATCCATCGCCGTTCTGGCTTCGCTACGCCGACTCGATCTGGCGCGGCGGCAAGGATGACGACCTGGCCGGCGTAGGCAGCAGCCGCGAACGCTGGATTACCTATCGCGACGCACAGACCTACCGCAACGTCGTAGTCACGAGTCCGCTGTTTCCGCTCAACTCATTGATGCTCCACGGCATCATCTACGCGCAGTACAACGATCGGTTGAACACTGCTCAAGGCCAGGACTTCGCACATGAAGTGCATTCGTACTTCGGCAGCGGCGCACAACTGCAGGAGCTGTACATCACGCCGTCGCTGCTGAGCGACGGCGACTGGGACGTTCTCGCCGAGTCTGCCAGGTGGGCCCGGGCGAACGCCGACGTGCTGTGCGACAACCACTGGATTGGCGGTGCGCCGGACGGGCTCGAGGTGTACGGCTGGGCTGCATGGTCGCCGGTCAAGGCGATCATCACGCTGCGCAATCCCGACAGCCAGGCGAAGCGCTTCGTGCTCGAATTGCGGCGGCAATTGGAGTTGCCGGCCGGCGCGGTGGGACGATTCCAGACGCGCAGCTTATGGCACGGCCATGCCTCGCATGTTCCATCGGTGCTGGACGCGGACCGGCCGCAGACCATCCATCTCTCGCCTTTCGAAGTGCTCACTTTGGAGCTGGTGCCGGCCGGTGGCGAAGGGTAATCGAGGTGGCCGTGGATTTCCCGGCGTTGGCTTCCGGCGGCTTCTTTACGATAGCGTGCGCGCCAGTTCAACCGGTTTGGCTTCAATCTGATGGAGATCGAAGATGATGATCTCGTTGTCACCCTGCCGCAGCCAGAGTGCTGGACAATACAGACGCTTTTGCGGGCCGATATTCCAGTAACGGCCGAGATTGTGCCCGTTGACCCGGACCACGCCTTTGGTCCAGCCACTCATGTCGATATAGGTATCGCCGACTTTATCCAACGGCAAGGTGGCTTTGAAGAACAGTCCGGCCTTGCGTGGGTTCGCACAGACGGCACGCAGGCTAGCGATAAACGCGGTATCCATCGGCAACAGGAAGACTTCCCAGCCGGTGAGCGTGTCGCTCGAGCCTCCCGCATCCTGCAGCGTGACCGGTTCGAGAATACCTTTGCGGTCGATCATCGCGTGGTCGTAATTAACACGCCCCATGCCCTCCACGAGAATCTCCAGCGATACGGCACCGTCCAGCGACGACGACGACGGTAACGCAAGCGGCGCGTGGTGCGTCACATTCAGCGGCTGCGCGCGGTGCTCTGGCATGCGCGCTCTCGACACCCCGCCTGCATATTGCTCGCCGACGAAAACGGTCGCGTAATCGTGAACATCCTTGATATCCAGAACACCGCCGCGGTAGCCCTGCAGCTTCTTGCGGTACAGCGCGAAACCGAACGCCTGCCCAAGCATCTCGAACGGCTGTGGGTGGACGGTTTGTGCAGCCGGGAGCGCGGCAGGCAGATTGTCCCAAATGGACGCGTAAAGATCCGGCATCAAGGCCTGACTTCCTCTGCGCCTGATCGTCGGGACAGGTTTGGGTATATCGGGCAACGGCGTCGATATATAGCGGGCGATAACGGACCGGTACTTCATGTACTTCGACGTCGCTACGCCTTGCTCGCTGATGGGTGCTGCGTAGTCGTAGCTGGTAATGTCGGGTTGATATTCGCCGGAATCGGCATCCACGTTCGCGCCGGCATAGAAGCCGAAGCTGGTGCCGCCGTGAATGACATAGAGATTGAACGACAGCTTCAGTTGCATGAGCGCGTCTAGCGTGCCGGAGATATCGACGGCCGTACCTTTGAGCGTCTCGTCGCCCCAATGGGTGAGCCACCCTGGATACACTTCGCCGGCCATTGCCGGAACGGCCGGAAATTCCCGCCGGACGGCCGCGATTTGCGCTGCATCGCCATTGCTCAATGCAATCGCGCCGCCGGTGACGTTCGTGCGATTCCGTTCAAGCTGCCTGATGCCGTCTTCGGTATAGAACGGCCCCTGTATCCCTTCCTGAAGCCAGAGCTGCCGTATCTCTTCGAGGTAAGCCGGGTTGCTGGCGTACGAGCCGAACTCATTCTCGATCTGAATCATCAGGATCGGTCCACCGTTACTCACCAGCAGTGGTTCGATGCGCGGGCTCAGCGCCCTGATGTAGCGAGCTACCGCCGACATGTAGCGAGGATCGTTAGCGGAGCCGGTCCTGAGCTGGATGTCCGGATAACTCAACAGGTACGACGGAATGCCGCCCAGATCCCATTCGCCGCAGATATAGGGACCCGGCCGCAGCAACACCCACATCCCTTCCTGCTGGCACAGTCGAATGAATGCTTCGATGTTGCGGTTCCCTGTGCGGAAATCGAAAACGCCTGGACTCGTTTCGTGGTAATTCCACATGACGTAGAGGGCGATGCAGTTCATCCCCATGGCCTTGGCCATCAGGATGCGATGCTGCCAGTATTCGGCGGGGATGCGGGCGGGATGCATCTCCCCGCTGCGGATCTGGAAAGGCTCGCCGTCGAGCAGGAAGCTTTCGCCGTCCTGACTGAAAGAAAAAGTATGTCCGCTGTCGACTGCTGGGGCTGGGATGTCGACTGCGGACGTTCCGGTCAGACTGCTGTTCGGCCCAGGCAGACAACCATCGCCTGTGACACTACGCTCTTGCGAACGGCTGCTATGGACAAGGTTGAATGACTTTTTCGACCCATGCATGAAGCACCACCTTGCCGAGCCGCTGCGTTGGTGCGGCTACCCCACACTACGCTTCGGCCAGAATCTGCTGGATGACTTGCTCGAAGGTTTCCACGGGTTGTCCGCCGCTCACCAGATAGCGACCGTTAAAGATGATCGCCGGCACTGACTGGATACCCGCCGCCTGGTATTCCCGTTCTTCCGCACGAACCTCATCGGCATAGTCGCCGCCGCGCAGTACCTCACGTGCTTCCACGGCGTCGAGCCCGACCGATTGGGCCGCTTCGACCAGAACTTCGTGATCGCTTGGGTCTTTACCCTCGGAATGATAAGCCCGCAGCAACGCCAGTTTGAGCGGCAACTGCGTGCCTTTGATGCCGGCCCAATGCATCAGGCGGTGCGCGTCGAAGGTGTTATAGACGCGCGTACGCGGGCCGAAGGCAAAACCAACGCTCGCCCCGCGCTCCCGGATCATGGCTTGCGTTTCGGTGATCTGTGCCGGCGTGCGTCCGTATTTTTTGCCGAGATAGTCGACAATGGCCTCGCCGTCCGGCCCCATGTGCGGATTCAATTCGAAGGGATGGACGACTATTTGAGCGTCGACCGCTTCGCCCAGGCGCGATAGCGCAAGCTGCAGCGACGACAGGCCGATCGCACACCATGGGCATGCGATATCGGATACGAAATCGATTGTTAGCTGTTGTGTCATTGCTTTCCTGACGGGAATAACCTGTGGCTTGGCCAGCTCGGTACGACGCAAATGCGGCCGATAGGGTAGCCTAGCCTGAATTGTCAATTTTTGCAGGACCGCATTCCGGACGTCATCCAAAGCTTCGCTTTTACGTTACGGTAAGAGCATCTCGATGTCGCCGGCCTTCGCCGGGATCGACATGGGCTTTGAGGTCCGGCTTTGAGCCATACCTCCCGTTCATGCCTGCGCGATAACGGAAAATCAGCGGCGACCGCTTTCGAGCAAACCGAACAGGTGCGATCGACGCGAAGCGGACCGGCAGCATCCGCTTCGCGCACATCTTTGGACTTGTCGCGTCCGGTGGTTTCTGAGCGAGCTTGCCGATTATCGGCGAACCCAATTCGAATGGCACAATTCCGATTCGGCGGATACTCTCAAGCGACACCGCCGTGTCAACAATACGGGTATCAGGCATGCAGCAGAAAATCCATGGGATTACCGCACTCACGTTGCTGGTGGGGCTTGCCATACTGGCTGTCGTTTCAGTCGGCTTGCCTTACCCCGTAGTCAATGCATTACTTTTTATTGCGCTGTTCGGGTTGCTCGCCTCTGTGCAGACGCCCACCACACGACCACTCCTGCTTGCTTTCAGCGGCTTCGTCATCATCCGGTACGTCGCGTGGCGCTTCGAGTCGTTCCCGATCCATGGCGGCCTGCCCACAAAGATCGCCGCCGCCGCACTGCTGCTGGCCGAACTCTATTGCATGGGAGTCGTTCTGCTCGGTTATTTCGTCAGTGTCCGGCCGCTAGAGCGTCAGCCGCTGCCGCTGCCCTCCGATCCTGACGCGCTTCCGATGGTCGACGTCTTCATTCCGACCTACTCGGAGCCAATCTCGGTCGTTGCCCCAACGGTGTATGGCGCAGTCGAACTCGACTATCCGAAAAACCGCTTCCGCGTCTACGTGCTCGACGACGGTTTTCCTCGATCAAAAAGCGCGAAAAACCTCGAGCAGCGGCAGGCACTCGCCGAACGCGCCGCACAGTTGAAGGCGCTATGCGCAAGGCATGGCGCCATCTATCTGACTCGCGAATCGAACGCGCACGCAAAGAGCGGCAATCTGAACGCAGCGATGCAAGGCACGTCAGGCGAACTGATCGCCATCCTGGATGCGGATCACGTGCCGACGCGAGACTTCCTGCGTTCAACCGTCGGTTTTTTCATGCATGACTCGAAGGCTGCATTGGTGCAGACGCCGCATTTCTTTACCAACCCGGACCCCCTCGAGAAAAACCTCGGTCTGTTCAACCAGATGCCGGCTGAGAACGACCTGTTCTACCGTGTCGTTCAGCCGGGGTTGGACACGTGGAATACGTCGTTTTTCTGCGGCTCCGGCGCAATCGTCCGGCGCGCCGCCATCGTGGAAGTCGGCGGATTCTCGACGGACTCCATTACCGAAGACGCCTCGACTTCCGTCAAGCTGCATCAGCGAGGCTGGCGTTCGGTATATTTCGGCCGGCCGATGGTCGCGGGTCTGCAGCCTGAAACGATTTCGGGCTTTCTCGTTCAGCGCATCCGCTGGGGCGTCGGCATGATGCAGATTCTCATGAAGCAGAATCCGTGGTTGATTCGGGGGCTGACGCTTGCTCAGCGGTTCTGCTATTTTTCGGTCGGCCTTTTCTGGTTTTTTCCGTTCGCCCGCCTCGTCACTTTCCTGATGCCGATTCTCGGCATCGTGTTCAAGCTGCCGTTGTACCCGGGCGGGACGGACAACCTCGTCGGCTACACGCTTCCCTATCTCTTCGTCGTGCTTTTAACGGCTGAGCGGCTGAACGGACGCTTCCGGCGGATCTTTTCCTCCGAACTCTATGAAACGCTCCAGGCGTTTTACATGCTGCCTGCCCTCGTATCGGCCCTCGTGCGCCCCAACGCTCCGACGTTCAGCGTCACGCCAAAGGGAGAGTTGAACGAGACAGACTTCATCAGCGAATTCCGTCTGCCGTTCTACGGAATGTTTGTCTGTTGTGCGATCGGCCTCGTTTGGGGCATCGTCCGGATGGTTCACGAACCCGCGGCGCGCCCCGTCCTTACCGCGGCTGTGCTGTGGATCACCTTCAATCTGTTTCTGAGCTTCGGCGCCCTCGGCGCGCTGTTCGAGAAAGCGCAGCGCCGCGCGAGGCCGCGCATCGATATCGACGAGCCGATCACCGTCGTCGGCCAGTTCGGCGAACAGGAGGTACTGCTCCTCGACGCCAATGAACTGGGTTTGCGGGTCCGCGTTCCAGACGGCACGGTACTGGATCGATTCGAAGTCAGGTTCCGGCAACATTTGCTGGCGGCGCACGTCATTGCACCCGTCAATGCGGCGGATCACGAATATGCCGCGCTCTACGCACCCCGGTCGCCGGAAGAAGAGCGGGCCGCCGTCATCCTCGCTTATGGCGACAGTGACCGTTGGATGCGCCAGTGGAAGCGGCGAGAGGCATCGGCAAACTTCGTCAAGTCCCTGTTGGGCATGCTCGCCGCCTCGCTCAGAGGCGCCCATGCCCATGCGCGCCACGTCGGTCGCAAAGGCTTTCATGGCTAAGTGGCTCGTTCGCACTCTTGCCGCGTGCCTGCTGAGCCTGGCCACGCTGTCCGCAACCGCGCAGACGGTGACACGGCCCTTTTCCGCGCTCCGCCCAACCGGCGGCGCAGCCGCTGCCGCTCATGCGCTCGTCGTCGAACTCTCCCCTCGCGAAGCACTGAGCGGGGTGCATCTCCGTCTTGCGTCAGCCGCCGCGCTGCCGGCGGGGGCCAGATACCTGGTCTGGGTGAATGGCGCACCGGTGGCAGAGGTCGACGCGAACGAGGCCGAGCAGACCCTTGCGCTCTCGCCGAACGCCTTCGTGCCCGGCACCAACAGCATCCAACTGGCGCTCATGCCGCGCGCGGCGGCGATCAGCGCAGAGACCGCGCTCGCCAATCTTGCGCCCATCGACGACGCGCGGTCCTCAGTGTCGCTGGACTTCGCCGGACTGCGTGCCGACACGGCACCGACATTGGCGCAGCTTCCGGTCGCATTCGACAGGAGGGCTTGGATGCCGCGCACCGTGACCGTCGAGCTGGGCGGCGACTCGACATCGCCGGAGCAACTGCGGGCGGCGGCACTCGCGGTGGAAGGCATCGAAGCGCGCATGCGGCAGGTCGATGTGACGGCAGCCTATCAGGGCGAAAGCGCGATCGTCGCGCGGGAAAGCGACCCGGCTTCGTGGATGATTGCTCCGGAGGCCGCGCTCGCTGGCGACATACTGCTCGTCGGCACCCGCAAAGCGCTCGCGGACCTATTGCCGGCGTCGGTGGCACGCGCCATCACGGGCCCGTTTCTCGGCCTCTATTCCGCCAACCAGGGCAAGTCCGTCGTTGTCGTGCTCTCGGGCATCAACGATGCCGATTGCGTGCATGCTGCGCAGGCGTTCGCCGATACGGCCATGGTTTTCCCGGCTCGCAGCGCGATCGTGCTCGGTGAAGCTACGGCCATTCACGCGCCGCAAACGCATCGCGCCGTTTCGCTGGGGCAGAAGGACCCGGCGCTCGTGCGCGCCGCCCTGAATTTCGCTGCGATCCGTGTCCGGGCAACAGGCGCGCTCACAGACTTTACGTTCACGTTCTCCAGTGACGGCACGAACGCCGATCTCTTTTTCGGTCGGGACGCCGCGCTCTCCGCGCACTTGCGTCGCCAGTTGCCTGTCTATCCAACTTTGCAACCGGGGCAAGCGGTGTCCCTCCCGGGCAGTTCCGGCGTGCAACGGTTCATCGCCGTGCTCGGCAACGGCAATGCGTCGGTGGCCAGTGCCGTCGAAATGTTGCGCCAGCCGGCCACGTGGTCGCTCTTTACCCGGGGGCCGACGCTTTTCGACACGGCCGCAAAGTCGGCTGTACCGCTTACGGTCGCGAGGCGCTCGCCCGTCGCCACGCTTCGGCTGCTGCTGGACGACCTCAGGGTGTTCTGGTCCGTGTTTGTCGCACTGCTCGTCCTTTTACCTATCTTCCTGAACGTCACGTTGAAGGCACAGGTGGCGAAACGGCTTGGCGCCGGTAACCATTCGTCCTCTTCTGGTACGCCTCCGAAGCAATAAACATGAATCGCACGCTCGTCGCTGCAGCTGTCGGCATTTTCTTCTCATGGCAAGGCCTCGCATGGGCGGCACAGCTTGCCCCTTCACCGAACGCGAGCCCAGTATCCCCAACGCCGGCGTCGGGGCCGGACGTATGGGGCGATTCGCCGGCCGCGCAAGGCTCAGTCAAGTTGGCCCAGCCACCCGTTCCGCAGGGCCCCATCAAGCTCGGACAGCCGCCCGTACCGAAGACCGTCGCCACTGCGCATCCAGGAAAAGCGCCGCGAACCGAGGCGTCCGCCTGTACGAACCTTCCGGCGAAATGGGACCACGCGCAAGCACTCGCCGACGCCGGCCATGCGACGCAAGCCTATCCGCTCTATTTGGAACTGCTTCGCGCCTGCGCGGATCCCGGCGAACTTGCAGGTACGGCCTGGAAGGCCGCGAAAGCGCTGCCCGCGGCAGAGATGGATCGCATCCTCGCGGATCCCGTGTTTGACAAACCGTCGTTACGCAAGGTCCGCACCGACCTGCGGCTGCAGCGCATGTACTCGGAGAATACGGCAGGCGACTACGCCGGCGCACTGGCCTACTCGCGAACACTGCGCGCAGATTCGTCCGTGCAGCTCGACGCGTCGGCGCTGGAAGTGTCGGGCTGGCTCGAAGACCGCGCCCATGACGACAAGGCCGCAGAGCGTCTGTTTCGCGAAGCCTTGAAGAGCGCTAAAGATCCGGCGTCGGCGCGGCTCGGGCTGACGCTGTCGCTCATGCATCAGCAACGGCTCGCGGAAGCGGAAGTCGAATCGCGCGACCTGGCAACGCCGGAAGGCAAGCGTCTACACGGCGCCATCGCGCTTGCCCTCGCCAAGGACTCGGGCGACCCGGCGCAGGTCGACGCCGCGCTCAAGCTCGTCGGCGAGACGGGCGGCGCGACCGATCCGGCGACACGTGCGCTTGCAGGATGGGCTTTGCTCAACAGCCAGCGCCCGCAGCAAGCCGAACAGATCTTTGCGAAGCTCCATGAGGAAGCGCCCGACAACGAAGAATATTTACAGGGCCTCGCGTTTTCTTCCGCCGCAAACCGCGACTACCGGACGCTCAGTACGCTCGTGGGCAACAACGCCCCGGGAACTCCGCCGCTCGCCCGCCAGACGCTCGCGGAGCACGATGAACACCGTGGCCTGTACGATCAGGCGCGAGCCCTGACGGGACATCCCTCCGAGGGACAGGAACCGGCGCTGCAATCGGTGTTTACCGCCGACCGGAAATCCGGTACGGCCGGGCAGGACAAGCTGACCATCTGGACCATCCCGCAGCTGTCGGTCACGTTGTTGCCGACTCCGTCGTTGTCCGTGCGTATCGAGGGCGCGGCACTACGCCTCGATAACGGCCAGCAACACGCCTGGGGCAAGCTGCTGGGCGGCACGGTCAGGAGCGAACTCGGACAAGGGGTGCTGATCGCGGGCGCAACAGTCCAGGCGCCCGGTGAAGGCCCGACGCAGTTGTTCGGCAAAATTCAGTATCAGCAAATCGCCGAACGTGAGGACGAGTTCGTACGAGTCACCGCCAGCCGCGACGGCATCTACGATTCGCTTCGTGCCTTCGAGGGGGTGCCCTCGGGACCGGGGCCGGCCGCATCGTCCTCGCTCGAGATCGCTGCGCGTCAGGCGATCGGCAGAAGCGCATTTTATGTTGGTGAAACGCTATCCGGCGGCGCTGTCACCGCGAGCGGAACGGCGGTCAACCCGTTCTACGCCGCGAGTCTTTCGCTCACGCGAGACTTCCGCGCCAAAGGCTGGAGCTGGCTCAATGCCGGACCGGAGATACGCATCAGTTCATACCGTTACGATGCCAATCGGTATGACGGCCCCTACGCGGGCTACTGGAGTCCCAAATCGAACCGTGAGGCGGGACTCGTCTTCTACGCCCAGTCGGACGAGGGCGGCCGGTTCCTCTTCAAGACCGGTGGCCGTGTTGGCTATGCGACACGCGAGCTCCACACCGGCCGCGCGTCGGGGACGTTTGGCGAGGACACCACGACCATCGCCGGACTCGTTTCGCCACATGTGATCGTCGGCGCGGGCGTTGGCTACCGCGCCTCGCCCGGCTATCACGACATGAGCCTCTTTGCCTGGCTGAAAATTCCGTTCGAGCCACGCGGGCATCTTCGCGCCGCCGATCTTGTGACCCCGCGCGGGTTCTAACGCGTCAGGCTGGCTGTAAGCGAGATGCCCGATAGCGCGCAGCCTCACGCACTCTTCCACTTGATCGAGCATCCGAGCGCCGCATACTGCATGTCCGGGCCGACGCCGGTTTGCGCGATCTGCTGCATCGCCTCGAACAGTTCCCGGCGCGCGTCGGGAACCGGATCCTTGCGTGAAGCATCCAGCCTGCCGCGGTATCGCAACAGCAAGTTGGCGTCGAAGCCGTAGAACTCCGGCGTGCACACCGCGCCGTACGCCCGCGCAACCTGCTGCGTCTCGTCATGCAGATACGGGAAAGGCAACTGCCGCTCGGCCGCGAGCGCCACCATGCGTTTGAACGAATCCTCCGGATAGGCGGTGGCGTCGTTCGAGTTGATTCCCACGGTGCCGATACCCAGTGCCGCCAACTCGCGCGCTTCGCGCACGATCCGCGGTAATGCAGCCTGCACGTATGGACAATGGTTGCACATGAAGATCACGACGAGCCCTTTCGTGCCGCGCACGTCGTCAAGCGTATAGGTTCGCCCGTCCGTTGCGGGCAGCGAAAACGCGGGCGCGGCAAGGCCGAGTTCGCCTGCGGGAGATTCAGTAGCCATCGATTGCTCCTTGAATCACGGGGTCGAACAATTCATCGTGCGTTGTGCGTCAATAGCCTTCCAGCGACCGAAACGCTATCGAGCCATGGCCGGTGCGGTGTCTTCGGCCACTGGCGCGGCCACCGACGCAGCATCAGGCGCTACATGGGACAACTTCATCATGCGCGGCTGGAGCAGCAGCGCGACAAGCCCGCTCCAGCCGGTCTGATGCGAAGCGCCGACGCCGCGTCCGTTGTCGCCGTGAAAGTACTCGTGGAATAGTATGAGATCCCGCGAACGCGGGTCGGCTTGCAGCATCGGATAGGCCGCCATCACGGGCCGCACGCCTTGTGCATCTTTGAGAAAGAGCGTGGTGACGCGCCGTGCGAGATCGTCGGCAATCTCGCTCAGCGAAAAACGGTTGCCCGATCCCGTCGGATATTCGACGCGAAACTCATCGCCGTAGTAGCGATAGAACTCATACAGCGATTCGATCAGCAGGTAGTTGACCGGTATCCAGACCGGCCCGCGCCAGTTCGAATTGCCGCCGAAAACACGCGAGTCCGATTCGGCTGGCTGGTATTCAATGCACAAGCTCACGCCGTCATGGTCAAAGACGTACGGTGCATCGCGATGCACACGGGACAGCGCCCGTACACCGTGCTCCGAGAGAAACTCGTTTTCATCGAGCGCGCGGCGCAACAGCGATTTCATCCGGTGTCCGCGCAACAGCGAGAGCAGCGTGGTCTTGCCCTTGCCGGGTTCGGTCCAGCGCGACACCAGCTTTGCCAGATTCGGCCGATGATCGAGAAACCACGCCAGCCGTTCGCGCAATCCCGGCAGATGGCCGTACACCCGCTCCTCGAGCACGTGAACGGCGAAGAGCGGAATCAGCCCGACGATCGAACGAATGTGCATGGGCACACGGGTTCCGTCCGGAAGGTGCAGTACGTCGTAGAAGAATTCGTCGGGTTCGTCCCATAACCCTGTGCTGCAGCCTTCGCTGCAACTGACCGCTTCCGCGATATACAGAAAGTGCTCGAAGAACTTCACCGCGATTTCGACGTACGCGTTGTTCGTCATCGCCAGTTCGAGGCCGATCTGCATCAGGTCGAGCGCGTACGAGGCCATCCATGCCGTGCCATCGGCCTGATCGATGCGGCCGCCGGTCGGCAGCGGCGAAGACCGGTCGAAGATGCCGACATTGTCGAGCCCGAGAAAGCCGCCCTGAAAGATGTTGCGGTCATCCGCGTCCTTGCGGTTGACCCACCACGAGAAATTGAGCAGCAGCTTGTGGAACATGACTTCGAGAAACGCGTGATCGCCCACGCCCGTCACCTCGCGGTCGAGTTCATACACACGCCATGTTGCCCACGCATGAACGGGCGGATTCGCATCGCCGAACGCCCACTCGTAGGCGGGCAATTGCCCGTTCGGATGCATGTAGCGCTCTTTCACGAGCAGCAGCAATTGCTTCTTCGCGAAGTCGGGATCGATCATGGCGAACGCGACCGCATGAAACGCGAGGTCCCACGACGCGTACCATGGGTACTCCCACTTGTCGGGCATCGACACGATGTCGCCATTGCACATGTGCCGCCAGTCCGCGTTGCGGCCGCGCCTGCGTCCTTTCGGCGGCTTCGGTTGGCCGGGGTCGCCGTCGTGCCAGCGCGTCACATCGAACTGGTAGTACTGCTTCGTCCACAGCATGCCGGCGAGCGCCTGACGCTGCACGAGCCGCGCATCGGCGTCGGGGATGTCGTGCTGAAGCGCCGCATAGAACTCGTCGGCCTCCGCTTGCCGGCGCGCGAAGAGCGCGTTCATGTCGAGCGGCACGGCATCCGGAGCCGGTTCGGGACGCCAGCGCAGATACAGCACCGAGCGCTCATGAGGCGCGAACTGCTGATACGCATGCGCGGCGGCGCGGGTGCCCTTGTCGCGCCGGATTGCCTGCTCGTCGCCGTCGACGAGGTAGTCATTGAAGCCGTCCTTGAACGGCCCTACTCCATCGATGCCGAAAATGCGACGCACATTCGTTTCGTTTTCGCAGAAGATCCACTCGATTGGCTGTTGCGCCGACGCCGTCACGATCATCGTGCCGAGCGCGGGATTGCGCGCGACGACGCGCGCGCCCTCCTCTGTATTCGACTCCAGCGTGAGCGACGGCTTGCCGGGCTTGCCCGACCACGCCCATCTGTTGCGCGCCCAGAATTGCGGCAACAGATGAAGCGCCGCGCGCTGATCCGCGCGGTTTTCGACGGTCACGCGCATCACGATATCGTCGGGTGTGTGCTTCGCATACTCGACGCAGACGTCGAAGTAGCGGTTATCGTCGAACACGCCCGTATCGAGGATTTCGTATTCGGGCTGATCGGCGCCGCGCCGCAGATTTTCGTCGATCAGATCCTGGTACGGGTACGCGTCGTGAGGATACTTGTACAGCATCTTCATGTACGAATGCGTCGGCGTGCCGTCGAGATAGAAGTAAAGCTCCTTGACGTCCTCGCCGTGATTGCCTTGCGCATTCGTCAACCCGAAGAGCCGTTCCTTGATGATCGAATCGTGCCCGTTCCAGAGCGCGAGCGATACGCACCAGTCGAGCGGGTCGTTGCCGAATCCGGCAATGCCGTCCTCACCCCAGCGGTACATGCGGCTGCGCGCATGATCGTGCGGAAAATAGTCCCATGCGGTGCCGTATTCGCTGTAGTCTTCGCGAACAGTGCCCCATTGCCGCTCGCTCAGATAAGGTCCCCAGCGGCGCCATCGGTCGAGTTCCGGACCATGGAGCCGGGCACCTTCCTTCGACTGGAGCAGATTGATTGCGCGTAGCGGTGGCATGGAACCTCCCGACCCGACATCGACTATCCTACTCCGGGTCGACAGGAGCGAGCGTGCGCAGACCGGGCGGATCGCTTTTTGAGCAACCGGCGTGGTGGCAAACGGCGCCCCGTGCTTGCACAGCGACCCGTGGACCCACCTTGTGTTGCATACTTAAGCGAATCACACCGCCGAAAACATCGACATGGTTGCGGACCTTGCACACTCCTGGTTGACCTGCAGCGCACCTGTGGCCGCGGCACAGGCCGCTGGCCGCCCGCTCGTGGCGCTGGAATCGACCATCATCGCTCACGGCATGCCCTATCCGGAGAACGTTCGCACTGCGCGCGAAGTGGAAGCCTTGATCCGTGACCTGGGCGCCGAGCCCGCGACCATCGCACTGATCGGCGGGCGCATCCGCATCGGCCTTTCGGACGACGAGCTGGAACTGCTCGGCCGCTCGGACCAGGTACACAAGGTCAGCCGCCGCGACTTGCCGGCAGTGCTGGCCGGCGGCGGGCTCGGCGCCACGACAGTGGCCGGCACGATGATATGTGCCGCCCTGGCCGGCATCGAGGTCTTCGTTACCGGCGGCATTGGCGGCGTGCACCGGGGCGCGCCGGAAACCTTCGACATTTCGGCCGACCTGCAGGAACTGGCGAAGACCTCGGTGGCGGTGGTCTGTGCCGGTGCGAAGTCCATCCTGGACATCGGGCTCACGTTGGAATACCTGGAAACGCACGGCGTGCCGGTGCTCAGTTGCGAGCAGGACAATTTCGCTGCGTTTTACACGCGCGACAGCGGCTTTCGCGCGGACTTCAGGCTGGACGACGCGGCAGCGCAGGCACGCTTCATCCGCACCAAGTGGGACCTGGGCCTCGTGGGCGGCGTGGTGTTGAGCACGCCGGT
This sequence comes from Paraburkholderia sp. IMGN_8, assembly GCF_038050405.1. Lineage (NCBI taxonomy): Bacteria > Pseudomonadati > Pseudomonadota > Betaproteobacteria > Burkholderiales > Burkholderiaceae > Paraburkholderia > Paraburkholderia sp. IMGN_8. The sequence continues at coordinate 2,800,206 of NZ_CP150901.1, forward strand.
GCCGGAAGCGGCAGCGATGAGGTTCGACGAGATCGACGCGCTGACTCAGCAGGCGCTCGCCGAGGCCACGGCGCAAGGAATCGCCGGTAAGGCCGTGACACCCTTCCTGCTGGCTCGCATCAAGGCACTGACAAGTGGACGCAGCCTGGCGACAAACATCGCGCTCGTGAAACACAATGCCGAAGTGGGGGCGAGGTTGGCGCTGGCGTTGGCGCACGCAGGGCGCGGGGCGGGCGTGGCGTAGACACAGGAACGTCCGCTCTCCACCAAACTTCGCGTCAGCTGCCAGAACGAAACGTACGAATTGTATGTGCAACAACAGCTAGCGCATTCTGGTCAGTCGCCGGCTGGACTTTCGCGACCGAAGGTATTCGACGATGCCCTTCGCCGCCATGCTGTCAGGGAGATGTACACTTTACTGTCAGGGGTATTCACAGTTTCGGAGCCGGTTGGTGCAGGCAGGCAAGGTCATCAATGAAAAGAATCTACGGATACAAGGGCTTTGAGGTCACCGTGGAGCTTGAACCGGTGTGGGAGACTGCAGGGAGCGTTACGCTATTGCCCCCGCGGGGTTTCATAGCTGTCGTACAAATCAGAACCGTGGGCGCCGTGGGCGCTACTCGCCCCGTGGTTGCGCCACTACGCCTCGCGGCGCCCTCCGAGCAACCGTTCGCGACGCAGGCCGAGGCACTCATGGCGGGGTATAGCGCTGGGCAACGGGTAGTGGACGATGCGCTCGCGCGCTGAAAACAGTTCGTTACTGGATGCTTCCGATTCGAGGCGTCTTCTCTCGACCGGGCGTACCCGTGACAGCGGCTTGGGGCGGCCTGATCACGGCCGCGTCAACCGACCCTTGTGGCCAGTTCGGCCCTGCACCTTTCGATCGCGACGCAATTGTTCTAGGATGGAAAACTCGAGGCGCCACAGTCGACGCGCCGAGCTACCACAAGGAGCGACATGCCATGCACGCTGATTCCGTGGAGTACAAGACATCGACGATCATGCCTCTAGCCTCAATTTCGATGCCTGGCTACGCAGCAACAGCGATAGTCACGCACCGGAACGGCAAACGCGAAGCATTGGGCATTCTTGGATACTTCGCATCCGAGAGCGCGGCATGCCGGTTTGCGGTTGAATACGCAAAAGCCCATATCGATGGTCGGCGACACCCGAGGCCGCCGTTTTCCCTTCGGTAAGTCTGCGCAGGCTGTTTGTGCCGTCGAAGTTAGCGACGCCGGATAGCTCGCGTAAGCGCTGAAGAGTTTCCGCATGTAAAAAAAGCCGCAGACATTGCTGCGGCCCGAAACACACACGTCGCGCAAGGGGCGCTGACGTTGGTTCCATCGTACACATCCGCGTCTCTGAAGCAATCAGGTATCTCGTCTGAATATATGCGAGAGGTCGCATTGCCGCATCTACCGTGGGGCGGGCCTAGGTTAATCGCGGCCGCAGGCGTTGCAGAATAGCCACAAGGCCAGTCACCAGGGTGATGTATCCGGACTTTTACTTGACCAGGGTCTTGGCCTGTATAGATGAATCAGTATCTGGGCTGGCGATGTTACCTTCGCGCGCGTCGATCCACTGAATCGCCCATTGCCGCGCAATCTGGATCGCCTCGTCCTGATTTTCGAACCAGGCAAGATTGCGCTCGATGTGCATTTCAGTGTCCGTGTCATCGTCAGGTGACGCGCGGATCAGTCGCGCGTGCGCAAAGAACTGACCAAGCGAGAAATCCGGGGTTGCGTCAATGACCCAGCCGCGGTATTCGAACTCCATGATTACCTCCAATACTTAGCTAATCGAGATTCGAACCGACAAAGCATGGATTCATCAGGCTGTATTCGCTAAACCTCCAAGGTTGAATTGCCGACGTCGGGGCCGGCGAGCAGGCAGCACGTTGTCTTCGGGCCGCAATACAGTTATAGATCCGCGCCAGTGCTTCTGCACATCGAGTGCCGCCTTCGCTCTCTACGCGGCTACTATTCAGCATGTGTTTCAATACGTTCGATCAGGAATTTCGACCGTGAAGCTCACTCATTGAGCGTGAATGCCCATCTATCGCCTTGACCAGTGGAACTGCAAGGGCTCCGATTTCTGTAGATCAAAAGGACAATGCCGAGCGTCTCAAGCGTTGTCCCATCCGTGGCAATATGCCACTGCCAGCACGCTGTTCGGGGCGGCGCTTGTGCCAAACGCAAGAGGAAGTCTGTTCATGGACGACAACGCGCATGCCTTTAACGGGCTCCGCCCCCGATTGCAGAAGATTGCCTATCGAATGCTGGGGTCCGTGGCCGAAGCCGAAGATATTGTGCAGGACGTCTGGCTGCGTTGGCATGCGGCGGCCCGCGAGAGCATCGATAACGCGGAAGCGTGGCTCGTCGCGGTCACGACACGGATGTCCATCGACCGTCTGCGCGCCGCGAAGATTCAGCGCGAACACTACACGGGCATCTGGTTGCCCGAGCCGCAGATGACCGACTCACCGGCTACACCGGAGGAGGTCACGGAGCGTGCAGACGACGTCTCCGTGGCATTTCTGATACTGCTCGAGCGGCTGACGCCGGAAGCGCGGGCAGCCTTCCTGCTACGCGAGGTCTTCGACGCGGACTACAGCGAAGTCGCCGATGCCATCGGCAAAACGGAGGCGGCGTGCCGGCAACTGGTCAGCCGCGCAAAAGCGCAACTACGCGACGAACGCCCGCGTTATGCGGTGCCGCGCGAGACGCATCTTCGCCTGCTGCGGACCTTCGCGCAGGCGCTGGAGCGCGGCGACTTCCCTGCGATCAACGTATTGCTGGCCGAAGACGCGATGCTGATCGGCGACGGCGGCGGAAAAGTCCCGAGCTTCCCGAAGCCGATGGTGGGCGGCCGGCGCATCGCGCAGCTTTTCTACGCGTCGTCGCTGCGTTACGGCAGCGAACTCAGCGTCAAGCTCGTGGTGCTCAATGGTCAGTGGGCACTGCTGCGCTTTATCGAAGGCAAGCTCGAATCGGCGCAGTCGATCGAAACGGACGGCGAGCGCATCGTTCGCATCCACGTGCAGCGCAACCCCGACAAGCTGGCGCGCATCGCGGCGGCATGCGCCAACGGTTGAACGCTGATATCTCTCCGGCGCGCATGCGCGGCGCATGTCGTCGATTGGTGCCGCGCGGGCAACACCGTGAGCCCGTTCGCATGCCTACCGCGACACGCCGCGTCCACCTACGATGACTTCGTGCGGCTCATTGCCGCTAACGGCACCCGCGAAGCGCGGGTGTTCACTCATCGTCGCAAGGAGAGATCATGACGCAGCGTATCAACTACGTTCAGCAATCGCCGGAGCTGTTCAAGAAGTTCCTCGAACTCAGCAATCTGCTGAAGGACAGCGCAATCGAAGAATCGATCCGTGACCTAGTGTCGATCCGGGCATCGCAGATCAATGGTTGCGGATTCTGCCTCGACATGCACGTGAAGGAAGCGCGCATCCACGGCGAGCGGGAACTGCGCATCCATCATCTCGCGACGTGGCGCGAGTCGACGCTCTTCGCGCCGCGCGAACGCGCCGCGCTCGCGTGGACGGAAGTGCTGACGAAGCTTCCCGAACACGGCGTGCCCGACGATCTCTACGAGCGCGTGCGTACCCAGTTCTCCGACAAGGAACTGTCGGACCTGACGTTCGAAGTGATGGCCATCAACGGATGGAACCGCGCGAATATCGCGTTCAAGACCGTGCCGGGTTCGTCCGACAAGGCATTGGGTCTCGACAAGGCAAACCTGGCCTGAACGGCGAGTTCTGCTGTCCTTCTTTGTCTTCGGCCCGCGCGTGCGGGCCGCGTCATTTGGGGAACACACCACCATGTTTCGCTTGAAATACACTGCACTGGCCATAGCCGTCGTCGTATGCACATTGATGGGCGAGGCCCGCGCCGCGACGCCCGCGGCAATCGTCACGCCGTTGATGACGAAGCCGCTCGACGACTATCCGGGCAAGGAAGCCTTGATGATCACCGTCGAGTACCCGCCGGGTGCCGTCGATCCTGTCCATCGGCATCATGCGCACGGGTTCATCTACGTGCTGGAAGGATCGATCGTGATGCAGGTCAAGGGCGGCAAGGAAGTCACGCTGACGCCCGGACAGACCTTCTATGAAGGCCCGAACGATATTCATACCGTCGGACGCAACGCAAGCCAGACCCAACCGGCAAAGTTCATCGTGCTGCTGCTGAAGGACAAGGGCGCGCCCGTTCTCGTGCCGGAGAAGTAAGCCCGAGCGCACGCCCACGCTTTCGCTCCAAAAAAAACGGCGGACGATGTCACAAACGGCAGCGCTGATACGTCTAGTCGCGTATGGACTCCACAACTCGCGCTGCCATGCCAGCTTACCCATCACGCCGCCCCGTCGCCGGCACCGACGATCCGTTCGCAAGCAGCTTTGCGACCAGTTACGCCGGCGTCGTTTCTTTTCTGGCCGTCGCCAATGAAGGCAGCTTTGCCCGCGCGGGCGATCGCCTCGGCATCGGCCGATCCTCGGTTAGCCGCAACGTGCAGAAACTCGAGGCCCAGCTCGACGCACGTCTCTTCCTGCGCACGACGCGAAGCACGTCGCTGACGCGCGAAGGCGAACTTTTCTACGAGAACTGTCAGCCGGGCATAGAGCGCATCGCCCAGGCGCTGGAAGACATGCGGGAGCTGCGCAACGGGCCAGCTCGCGGCCATCTGCGCATCGGCTCGACGCCCGGCTTCGGCCGCAAGATCGTCGCGCCGCTGCTGCGAGGCTTTCACACGCAATATCCGGAGATCGCACTGGAATTGCTGCTGAACGATCGCCCCGCCGACTTCGCAGCCGATCGCATCGACGTATCGTTTCGCGATGGACGCATGGAAGACAGCGGGATCGTGGCGCGGCAGCTGATTCCGATGCAGATGCTCGTCTGCGCATCGCCCGCCTATGCACGGATTCACGGCTTGCCGCGCCATGTCGACGAACTGGCGGGTCATCGCTGCATCAACGTCCGGACGGCGTCGGGCCGCGTCAGGGAATGGGAATTCAAGGTCGACGGTCTTGCGCAGCGGCGCCAGCCCGTCGCGCTGCACACGTTCAACGACGCGGATCTGATCCTGCAGGCGGTGCTCGACGGGCTGGGCATCGCGCAGTTGCCGGCTTATCAGGTGTGCGATCTGCTTGGCAAAGGGGAGTTGATCAGTTGTCTCGGGCAGCATGCAGCCGACGACGGCGGCCATTACCTCTGCTATCTCAGCCGCAAGCATCTTCCTGCCCGAATCCGTGTGTTCATCGACTATATGACCGAGCACACAAGAGCGCTCGACCTGCAGTGCGTGACGACGATGACGACGTTATCGACAGTCGAGTGACGGCACCTGAACGACGATGCGTTGATTGATGCTCCTCACGCAACACGGTGCGTCCCTCTGCGGCCCTACCGCATGACGCAATACACGCCTACGATGCTTCCTGTACGGACGGCACGCGAATCGCAGCCAGTCCGGCAAAGCACCGGCAAACCCATCCGCAAGGCGATGCAAAGCCGGAGTCGAAAAATTGGCAGCAGTTTGATCGCTGGGCACAGGCTCATGGAGAAAGATCATGAAGATTGTCGTGATTGGTGGCACAGGACTCATCGGCAGTAAAGTCGTCAAGGACCTGCGCGCGCGCGGTCATACCGTCGTTGCGGCGTCGCCCGCATCGGGCGTGAACACAATGACTGGCGAAGGCCTGAACGAGGCATTGACGGGCGCGAATGTCGTAGTCGATCTGGCCAACTCACCCTCGTTCGAAGATGCCGCGGTGCTCGAGTTCTTCGAGACGTCCGGCCGGAATCTGTTTGCTGCGGAGATTGCCGCGGGCGTACAGCATCACGTCGCGCTCTCCGTCGTCGGCACGGACCGTCTTGCGCAAAGCGGCTATTTCCGCGGCAAGATCGCTCAGGAGAAGCTGATCCGCGAATCGGGTGTGCCGTACACGATCGTCCATTCGACCCAGTTCTTCGAGTTTCTTGGCAGCATCGTGCAATCGGGTAGTGACGGCCAGACCATACGGCTGTCGCCTGCATTCTTCCAGCCGATTGCATCGGACGACGTGGCGGCCGCTGTCGCCGACTTCGCTGTCGGCACACCGCGCAACGGCGTCGTGGAGATCGCGGGTCCGGAACGGGTGCGGCTCGCCGACATGGTGCAGCGCTTCCTCTCGGCGACTCACGATTCGCGCAAGGCCGTCGAGGATGCAACCGCCCTTTACTTCGGTGCCGAGTTGCGGGACGACACGCTCGTCCCGGGCGCCAATCCGCGCCTCGGCACGGTGCATTTCGACGCGTGGTTCGCTCAGACACAAGTCGCGAGATAAGCGAGAGTCACCGACGAGGCGCGCCATGACCACATTGCGTCCACCGCCGCTGACGCTGCTCGACAAGTATCACGGGCAAGATAAGCAAACGCTGTACTCGACTACTGTCACCGTGACGGGCGGAGACGCGGATCACGGCCGCGCGTCGGGCATCGCGCGTTCCGATGACGGCCAGCTCGCAGTCGACTTGCGAATGCCGAAGGCGCTGGGCGGGCCTGGCGGCGGCACCAATCCGGAGCAACTGTTCGCGGCGGGCTACGCCGCCTGCTTTCATGGCGCGCTGAGTCTGCTTGCGGCACGGGCGGGTATTCCGATCCCCGGCGCTTCGGTCGAAGTCACGGTCGATTTCGGCCGCGACCCGATGGACGGCCTGTTCATCTTGACCGCGCATACCCGCATCCGCTTGCCCGGTGTCGAGCGTGCCGTCGCCGAGGAACTGGTGCGCAACACCGAACGCTTTTGCCCTTACACCAAGATGGCACGGCACGGAATTGAGAACGTCGTGGCGCTCATGCCGCCGGACGACTTTTGTCGATCCTGATCTGGCTGTTCAGGCGATGAGCCCGAGACGCTCGTTCACAAGAAGACGGCCACAGCCGCGCGAATTGACGCTAACGATCTGCGGCCGTTTTAACTAGCCGACTAACTAGCGGGAAGGCATCAGCCCGTCGCCGCACCCGTTCCACCCGCCTCTGCCTCCTTCCTCTCGAGGCGCAGATACATATCGGCCGCGACCAGCCCGAACACGATATGGCAGATGAAGCTCACCCACCCGCGGGCCTCCGCGAACCACGGGAAAAACGCGGTCATGCCGTAGAAATTGACCAGGTACACTGCCACGCCGAACAGCCCGCCGGCGAGCGACGCCATTCCGACGCTTGAATCGAGGCTGAACGGCGCCATGATCACTGCGAGAATGACGGCGAAAACGATCGCTAGCACGAAGTGGACGATCAGCGCCGCCAGCATGACACCGGCGGCGAACGTCGCAGGCTGTGCCAGCGCATCGCGGCCAAGGACGATCGCCGCGATCATCCGTGGCGGCCCCCATGGGCTCTGCCCGATCGCCCACATCGCGAGGATCTCGAGCACGAGGAACACGGCGCCTGCGACGCAGCCGCCGATCACCGCTGCGCGCCAGTCCGGCATGCGGCGCGCAAAATGGTGCGAATGCATGTGAAGTTCCATGATGACCTCCTTGAGCGCGGCAGATTCTCACCGCTCTCGCTAGCCATTTTAGGAAAATCTGCAAAAACGTGCTGCGGCGCCGCGGAAGCGACGCTTGACCATGCAGTCGGAGAGCTTTTCACAGACGGCGCCGGGCAATTTCCGCTACAGGGCCTTTTCTGCCTTCCAACAATCACAGCGCTGAACAACAAAATTAGTTCTCGACGTTCGGAATAAGTCGGCGCCCGTTGGGTTCACTCCATTGAAGCATGTGCCAACACGAAAAAGGAGGGACACCCTTATGCCAGTCTCGATCCGTCTGTCTGTCCCAGTGGTATTGAGCGCAGCCGTCGCGCTTGCCATGTCTGGAGTTGGAATACCCCCGTCGTTCGCCGCTGCACCGCAGGCCGCAAGCTCAGACGAAGCGCCGTTTCTTCAAGAGAATGACGCCGCGATGACGAAGATGATGGCCGACATGTCTATCAGGCCGACGGGCGATGTTGACCGGGATTTCGTCGCGATGATGGTACCTCACCACCAGGGCGCCATTGACATGGCACAGGCCGAATTGCGCTATGGACGCAACGAGCAATTGCGTCGCATCGCGCAGGAAATCGTCGTCGAGCAACAACAGGAGATCGTTGCGATGCACCTCGCGCTTGGTCAGCCCCTGCCGCCGTCGACACCCGCACCAGACCAGCAAGAGCCTGCTTCCTCATCCGCGGGGGACGCACACGCGATGTCCCACCACAGCATGCAGATGAACATGCTGAGCCACACGCAAAAGGAGCCGCAATGAAACACACGTCCCTTCTCACTTTGGCGCTGACCATTGCAGCACTGGCCGCAGCCCAGTTCGCATGGGCTGGACAGGCCCCTGGTTCGTCATCCGAACCAGATATTCCGGTCAGCCACCATGACCGCGTCTATGCCGCCGAGCAATTCTCGAACACCGTCTCCGTTATCGATCCGGCGGACAACAGGGTGGTCGGGGTGATTCGTCTGGGAGACCCGTCGCCAGGCAACTTCAGTCCGTTGTACAAAGGCCAGTTGCTCGTGCACGGCATGGGGTATTCGCCCGATCACCGCACAATTGCTGTGGTGTCCATCGGCTCGAACTCGGTCTCCTTCATCGATACGCAGACGAATGCCGTCAAGCACGTCACATACGTTGGGCGCTCGCCTCACGAAGCTTTCTTTACGCCTGACGGCAAGGAGGTTTGGGTGACTGTGCGCGGCGAAAACTATGTGGCCGTGCTTGACGGTACAACGTTTGAAGAAAAATCCCGGATCACCGTGCCGGCCGGCCCAGGCATGCAGATCTTCTCGCCAGACGGGAAGTATGGCTACGTGTGTTCATCGTTCAACCCCGAAACGAAGGTCATCTCGGTTGCTGACCACAAGATTGTCGGCACGGTGAAGCAGGCAAGCCCCTTCTGCCCGGACATCGCTGCGACCCCGGACGGCAAGCAGATATGGTTTACGCTCAAGGATGTGGGCAAAACCCAGGTGTTCGACGCGCGGCCGCCATTCGGGCTGATCAGGACACTCGACACGGGCCCGATTACGAACCATGTGAACATCGTGCATAACGCTAACGGTACGTTCGCCTATGTGACCGTCGGAGGCCTGAACCAGGTCAAGGTGTTCCGAACCGACGACTTCTCGCAGGTTTCGACGATTTCCGTCGGCAACCTGCCGCATGGGCTATGGCCGTCCGGTGACGGCAGCCGTATCTACGTCGGCCTTGAAAATGCCGACGCGATGACCGCCATCGATACGCTGACGAACAGGGTAATCGCGACCGTACCCATCGGCCAGGCGCCGCAGGCTGTCACCTATGTACCGAATGCGGTCCCGGAAGGAGACGGCACGCAAAATACGCAGCCGCTCGGTCTCGCCGGGCAGAGTACGCACCTGGTCCTCGTTCCCGTGGGCTCGGGCAAGTCGGCGGACGTCGCTAGCGCACCCACGACTGTCGCATTGTTCGACCAGGGTCTCGTGCAGGTCCTTCAGGCGGCCGTCACTGGCCTGCAGCCAAAGCAACCGTATGTGCTGGGCCTCGCAGACAACTCTGACGGCACCGGCAACATAGAAGCGCTGGCGAACTTCATGACCAATCCAGCGGGTTCTGCGATTGTGAATGCGCTCGGCCAGATCCGCCAGTTGGTCACGCCCGGCGTGGGCACTGCTGGCGACAGGCACCGCTACCTCGTGATTGCGCCGCAAGTTTCAGGCAAGCCGGGAGCACCGGTACAGGTGCAGGCACTGCTCGCGTCGTAGGTCAATCTCGATGCGTGCGTCACCGGCCCAGGCGGAGTTCGGTGACGCTTGAGTTTTGCGCCAGCGTGTCGGCTACGAATCGGACGATAACCCCAAAAATACCCCAAAAATCGCAGCAAGTAGCCTACTTCCCCAACTGTGCGATGAAGGCGCGCGCCGCCGGCCCTGGCGGCGCGTCCTTGCGGTAAACAACCTTCATCGGCATCACCGTATCGCGCGGCATACCTTCAATGCGAATCGTCACCAAGGTGCCACTTTCGAGATCCGCCTTGACCATGTGCAGGGGCATATGCCCCCAGCCCAGGCCCGCCTTCAGAAAGGCATACTTGGCCCCCAGATCCGCGAGCCTCCATGTCGAGGCGGACAGTACACCGAATTCGCGTCCCTGAGACAACGCGGTTCGGTCGCTGAGTACGAGTTGCACGTGCTTCTTGATTGCGGCAGCGGAAATAAGGCCTCGGAAATTTGCGAACGGATGAGAGGGGCTGACGACCGTAACGAGTTCAAGCTCGCGCAAGGATTCGACCTGCAGTTCGTCCGTCACGATTGGCAGAGTGCCAATCACGCCTATGGTGCAAATCCGATCCAGCACCAGCTTCATCACGCCACCCAGCGCCTCGACATAGAGCCGCAGCGGCGTGTACGGGTAATCCTTCTTGGCCTGAGCCGCCGCGCTCGTCAAGCTGTCCATTGGGTACATCACGTCCATCGCGACGGAGAGCTCGGGTTCCAGACCTTCTCGCATCGCGCGCGCTCGCGCCTTGAAGCCATCAATCGTGTCGGCCACGGAACGGGCGTCGAGCAGCAAGCTCTTGCCTGCGTCGGTGAGCTGCGGGTAACGGGCAGTGCGATCGAACAGCTTCACCCCGAGCTGTGCCTCGAGATTCGCGAGGGTCTGGCTGACCACCGATTGCGCGCGCCGGAGCTTTCGCCCGGCTGCTGAGAAGCTGCCTTCATCGACCGCCGCGATGAAGGTCCTAAGCTGGTCCAGTGTAACGCCGTCGAGCATATCCATCGCTCCACTCGATATATACGATCTAAAAATATAGGCTTTCAAGATGGAGTGCAGGCTCTTACCTTACGTGTATCGCGCTTTCTTGAGGTGGAGCCATGAACATCGACACAGCCGTACTCAACCCGATTCCTGAAACAATGCTGGCGCCGCGCCGGATCTCTTTTCGCACTGGTGGCCGTGCGCACGGCGGCATTACTCGCCTGGCCAGTCCCTCCGATATCGGGGAGTTGATCAAGCCTTTTGTGTTCCTTGATCACGCCGTGGTCGTGCCGACCGGCAAGCCGATGTTCGGGATGCACCCGCACTCGGGCATCGCAACGCTCACAACCGTGCTGAGTGGCGGGATCTCCTATAGCGACACGACCGGCAAGAATGGCGAACTTCCAGCCGGTGGCCTCGAATGGATGAAGGCCGGCAATGGTGTCTGGCACGACGGAAACATATTGCCAGGCGAAACCGTACGCCTCTTTCAACTCTGGGTCGCCCTTCCGCCCTCGCTGGAGAATTCGCCGCCGGAAAGCCAATACATCTCGCCGGCCCAGGTCCAGCGGGATGGGCCGGTTCGCGTCATCCTCGGCCGCTATGGATCTGCGGCGAGCGATATCCGTGCGCCCCAAGGCATCAACTATTTCCATGTCGAACTGAACGCTGGGGATACGTGGCGATACGTGCCGCCTGCCGGACACAACGTCGCGTGGCTGGCGATCGACAAGGGCCGCCTGAACGCATCCGAGCCGATCGAGGCCGGGGAACTCGCCGTGTTCGAGGAATCCGACGGGGCACCCATTGAGCTACATGCCGAGGGCGCGACGTCGTTCGTCATCGGCTCCGCTATCAAGCACCGCCATCCACTGGTTCTCGGTAACTACTCAGTGCACACGAGCACGGACGCGCTCGCGCAGGGCGAGGCCGAGATCCGCCGCATTGGCCGCGATCTGATCGCGCAGGGTCGCGTCATCCCGGTTCGACAAACTTGAACCTTTCGAGGAATCGACATGAACCCTCTCGACGAAACCATGCGCATCGGACGCCATACGCTGCGCAACCGCCGACGCGCCGCTCAATGCGCCGGAACGCGACACGTTCTTTTCCGACGGCCCCCAAGGCTATATCGACTACCCTGTTCTGGAGCAAACACGATGAACCCGGCAGATCGATAGCAGATCGGAGATCACGATGTTCCTGTTTATGAATCGCTCGGCGCTCCGTCAGTCAAACACGGAGCATGATGTAGATTCCAGAGGAGCCTGCGAGAATATTTGATTCACTCCCCCTCTAGCCGCTCAGGAATCCTCATGCCAGATGTCGCCCCGTCTACTGCGCGTATCAGTCCCCTGTTCGCCCTGTTGCCCTTCCTGCGCCCTTATGCCCGACGCTGGGCGCTTGCCTTCGTGGCGCTGGTGACGTCGGCGGGTGCGACCCTGGCGTTGCCGGTAACGTTCAAATATCTGATCGACCGGGGTTTCGCAGGCGGCGACCGGGCGCACATCGATCGCTATTTTCTGGCGCTATTCGCCGTTTCGCTGGTACTGGCCGGGGCCACGGCGCTGCGCTTCTATCTGGTGTCGTGGCTCGGCGAGCGGGTCACGGCCGACTTGCGGACGGCTGTCTACAAGCACGTGCTGGGAATGAGTCCGCAATTCTTCGAGAGCACGCAGAGCGGCGAGGTGCTGTCGCGACTTACCGCGGACACGACGTTGATCCAGACGGTGGTGGGCACCAGCCTGTCTATGGGGCTGCGCAACTTCTTCCTGCTTGCCGGCGGCGTGGCGATGCTGGCGGTGACGAGCCCTGTGCTGTCGGGCTACATCATGGCCACGCTGGTCGTGGTGGTTGCACCCATCGTCATTTTCGGGCGGCGCGTGCGGAGGCTCTCGCGTGCAAGCCAGGACAAGGTGGCGAACGCGAGCGCGCTGGCGGGGGAGGTGCTCAATGCCATGCCGACCGTGCAATCGTTTACGCAGGAGCCCCGCGAGGCGCGGCGGTTTGCTGGCATGGTCGATGCGGCATTCGAGACGGCGCTCAAGCGCATTCGGGCGCGCGCCTGGCTAACCGCCGTGGTCATCGTGCTGGTGTTCGCGGCTATCGTCTTCGTCCTGTGGCTAGGCGCGCAGGCGGTGCTGGCCGGGCAGATGACGGCTGGCCAATTGTCCCAGTTCATCCTTTACGCAGTGGTCACCGCCGGGGCTGTGGGGGCGGTCGCCGAGGTGTGGGGCGATCTGCAGCGGGCTGCCGGCGCCACCGAGCGGCTGCTGCAACTGCTGGCGGCGCGCTCGCCGGTGGCGCAGGCCGAAGCCGCGATCCGGCTGCCGACGCTCGGGGACGGCATCCGCTTCGACAACGTTAGCTTTTCGTATCCGTCCCGCCCCGGCATCGCCGCGCTCTCCGGCCTCTCGCTCGATGTCCGCCCGGGCGAGCATGTCGCGTTGGTCGGACCGTCCGGCGCCGGCAAGACCACCCTATTCCAACTGCTGCTGCGCTTTTACGACCCGCAAGCCGGCAGCATCCTCATCAACGGCGTCCCGACACGGCATGTGCCGCTTGCCGAGTTGCGCCGGGAAATCGGGGTGGTACTGCAGGAATCGGTGATCTTTTCAGGCAGCGTGCTCGACAACATCCGCTACGGCGCGCCCGAAGCCACACTCGCTCAAGTTCAGCAGGCCGCCGAAATGGCCGCCGCGGCTGGCTTTATCGAAGAACTGCCGCAACGCTACGACACGTTTCTCGGCGAGCGCGGAGTGCGGCTTTCTGGTGGACAGCGTCAGCGCATCGCGATTGCCCGCGCGATCCTGAAGAATCCACCCATCCTGCTGCTCGACGAGGCCACCAGTGCGCTCGATGCCGCCAGTGAACGACTGGTCCAACTGGCGCTGGACAATGCCGCGCAGAATCGCACCACGCTGGTCATCGCGCACCGCCTCGCTACCGTACAACAAGCCGACCGCATTGTCGTTCTGGAACAAGGCCGCATCGTCGCGCAGGGCCGTCACGCCGATCTCCTTCAGACCTCGCCGCTCTATGCGCAGCTTGCCGCCCTGCAGTTCGGCGAGCCGCTGGGGCAGACGGTGCAGCGCGGCGCTGTGCGCGATGACGTCGCCTCTGCGTGAAGACATGATCGAGGTCAACGTGCCGGGCACAAAAGGCTATGCGGAAAATGCACCCGCGCTCATCGCCCAATGGCAAGGCATCTCCTTTGCCGAGCATCACGTACTGGTCGCGGATCTGACGGGATGCCTGATTGACGATAGTGGATCGGCTTGCATCTCTCGAAAATGCGGAATCGGGTAAGTCCAGGTTTCGGTGAATTAGTTTTATCGCACCGAGCATCGCCTTAAAGCAAGGGACGAGGCTCTCATCGTTTCTCGCATCGCCAACCGAGGCGAGCGACATCTCTTCTGTCGCAAGAATGGCAATTTCAACGTGTGCCATTGCGGCCCGAGACCTGCGTCCAAACTCTGCTCAGCTTCAGGTACCGTTCGCCTACGGAATCTGAGAAAGATTTCGCTTCGCCTCGAGTAGTTGAATCAGCAATTGATCGCGCTGGAGAAGCATTTCTGGAAAATTGTACGACTGCAGTTCCGTATCGACGCCTTTCGCGATCGACTCGATGTAGTCGTCCGTCTCGGGATACGTGCCCAGATCCCTGGCCCACTCGCGCTGGGCCGCACCCAGATGTTGCAGCACATGCCTGATGCCACCGGCGCCTCCAGAAGCGTGAAGGTTGAGAAACGGGCCGAGCAGTGCCCAGCGCAATCCTGGGCCGTAGGAGATCGCCGCGTCGACGTCCTCCACAGACGCGACACCGCGCTGTACAAGACTAATGGCTTCTTGCCATATCGCAACCTGCAGACGGTTGGCGATATGACCTTTGACTTCTTTGTTGATCCGGATGACCTTCTTGCCCGTTGAGGAATAGAACGCCATGGCCCTCGCTATGTTCTCGGGCGATGTAAGCCGGCCGCCACCGACCTCTACCAACGGAATGATGTGAGACGGATTGAATGGATGCCCAAGGACGATTCGTTCCGGATGCTTCGCGCCTGCCTGAATCTCGCTGATCGCCAGGCCCGACGACGACGAAGCGATGATCGCGTCTGCCCTTGCCGCCGATTCGATGCTTGCTATCAACGAGTGTTTGACATCCAGACGCTCGGGGCCGCTTTCTTGAATGAAATCGGCATTGCGCACCGCCGCGTCCACGTCAGTTGTGAAGGTCAGCTTTTCCCGCGAGGCGCCGTTCGCCAGCCCGAGTCTCTCGACTACAGGCCAACAGTTGTCGATCCAGTCGCGCAGGCGCGACTCAGCCCCCTCGCCGGGATCCATCGCCGTGACCGCAAAACCATGCGCCAGGAAATGCGTCGCCCAGCCTGCGCCAATAACGCCGGTGCCGATGATAGCGATGTTGACGGCTCGCTTTGGCATTGTCTAACCCTCCAGGCAGACAGCGTTGATTGTTTCGCGCAACGGCCGCAGTCCAATAATCTCGCGCGCCTCGGTCGGGGTGGCCGGCTCGTAACCCATCTCACGTACCAGGCGAACAAGCCGCTCGACCAATTGTACGTTGGTGGCCAACTCCCCCTGCTTGTAGTACAGGTTGTCTTCGAGCCCGACGCGCACGTGGCCACCCAGCAAGAGCGAATTCATCGCGGCGGGCAACTGCGCCGCGCCGATGGCGCTGACATTGAAGACGGTGTTGCGGGGCAGGTGGTCGACCATGGTCTGCAACAGGCGAGGCGTGTAGGGTAATGCGCCCTGGAAGGCATTGGCACCGATGACGATATTGATAAAGTGCGGTGCGTCGTCGAGGCCCTCGTTGATGGCGCGCTGTACATCCTGGACGATGTCGGCAAGGCCGAACACCTCCCATTCGGGCTTGATGCCCCGCTCCTTCATCATCTGGGCAATCTGCCGGATTCGCGATGGCGGCGTCGCCACCAGGATCTCCTTGCCGCCGAAGCTTGCGATCACGGTCTGTGCATCGAGCGTGCACATCTCGACGCCGTCACCCCGCATTCCCTTAAGGCGTTCCTCCCACTGGATCTCCCACAGGCCGTTGTCGAGTTCGCGAACCATGTCGCCGTTAATTCCGCCGCCGGTGGAGTTGTTCAGGATGATGTCACACTTGTCGCGAATCAGCCGGTTGATGTGGCTATAGGTTGCAGGATCGCAGGTGGCCTCGTCGTCGGGACGTCGCGCATGCACTGCAACGACACTGGCACCGGCGTTGTAGCACCGGTAGGTGTCGTCAGCGATCTCCTGCGGCTGTGTCGGCAGGTTCGGGTTCATTTTCTTGTTCGCCATGCCGCCGGTCGGCGCGACGGTCACAATGACTTTGGGCTTGCTCATGCTGGTCTTCTCCAGAGAAGAAATTGGTCTAAAGGATAGGATTGACTATGGCGGCTCGATCAGTGCGAGCTCCCGTCATCCGCAGCGCCCACTCGGACCGCGCTCTTTGGCAGGCCCAGCAGGATCGTGAGGCCGCCCCCGATGACAAGTGCGGTCAAGGCCAGGAGACCCATCTGGATACTGCCGGTCGCGCCCTTGATCCAGCCGATCAGAGTCGGGCTGACGAAGCCGCCGAGGATACCCAGCGAGCTGATCACCGCGATGCCGGCTGCGGCTGCATCCCGGCCAAGATAGGTGGGAGGAATTGACCAGAACAGCGACCCGCCGCCAAAGATGAAGAACGCGGCAACGCACAGCAGGACCATCACCGGGACGACCGCCGTGCCAAGAAAGGAAGTTGAAGCCAGGGCCACTGCGCCGAGAACCAAGGTTCCCCCGACATGCCAGCGACGCTCCTTGAATCGGTCCGAACTGCGGCTGATGACGAGAACGCCAAGCGCACCGAAGATATAGGGCACTGCCGTGTACCAGCCGATCGTGGCGATCGGGGCGATGCCGAGGCCCTTGATCATGGTCGGCAGCCAGAACGTGAGCGTGTAGACGGCGCAAGCGCAGCAGAAGTACACGAAGGCAAGCACGTAGGTCTTTGGGTCGGCCAGCGCCGCGGCGAGCCTGCCATGATGTCCAGCCTTCGCGGCGCCTCGATGGTCGGAATCCAGGACCGACTGCACCAGCACTTTCTCGGCATCGTTCAGCCAGGGCGCGCGGCCCGGCTTGTCCGGAAGCATACGATACAGCAGGAGCCCCAGCAGAACGGTCGGCAAGCCTTCGACGAGGAACAGCCATTGCCACCCATGCATGCCGCCGAGGCCCTCCATGCCGCTCATGACCATTCCCGACAGCGGGCCACCCAGGACGCCCGTGATCGGCATGCCGAACAGAAACAGACCCGTCACACGTCCGCGGCGCTGGCTCGGGTACCAGTACGTCAAATACAGAATGATGCCGGGGAAGAAACCTGCTTCGAATATGCCGAGCATCAGCCTGATTCCGTAAAACTGCCACGGCGCCGTGACGAACGCGGTCGCGGCGGACGTGAAGCCCCACAGCACCATGATTCTCAAAAAAGTCAGCCGCGCACCGATCTTTTCGAGCAGCAGATTGCTGGGCACCTCGAACAGCAGATAGGTGACGAAGAAAATGCCGGCTCCGAGCCCATAGACAGCATCGGAGAAGGCCAGGTCGTGCTTCATCTGCAGTTGCGCGTAGCCGATGTTGATACGGTCGAGGAATGCAAAGATATAGGCGATCAAAACGAGCGGCATGACGCGCCAACCGATTTTACGGAAGACGGCGTCCTCGACTATCTGGTCCGTCGAGCTCTCGACGAACACGGCTGCGGCGGGCAGCGAACGAGCGCGAATCATGCGTGTCTCCTAGTCTTGTATGACACGCATTATTTCGGGCGACCGCTCCCACGACTGTCTATTGCGCGACAGTTGGGATTAGCGTAAACACCAGGCAAAACGCGAACGCCGTCGGCAATGATTCGCGAAGAAAGATGTGCGGAGCTATCGTGCCAAGGCGTGAAGCCCGGGCAAATCCAACACGACGATGCCGCCGTACTCGGTGCGCACGAGGCCGGAGTTCTTGAAGCGGGTCATCGCCTTATTGCACGTTTGACGCGACACGGCGGCCAGGTTGGCGAGCTCTTCCTGGGAGAGCGGCAAATGCGCCACGCCGCTCGGATTGGACAATGGTTGCACCATGCCCACGAGCGCCCGTGCGACAAGACTGTCGGTGTCGAGCAGTCCGTGCGCGGCGACGGCGCCCATGAACCAGTGCAGACGCTCGTTGACCTGTAACAACAGAAATTCGTTGAACGACGGCTGCTGATCGCGCAGCCAGTTGAATGTGGCACGTGGAACCTGCGCGACGCGGCTGTTGCGCAACGCGATGAGATCGGACTCACGCGGGGCGTTCCGAATCAGCGTGCCTTCGCCGAACCAACTGCCGACCGACTGTCCGCCCAACGTCACCGTCTGGCCGTCGCGCGCGGTGATTGACCACTTGATGAGGCCCTCGAGCATGCCAAACCAGACATGCTGCCTTTCGCCGTGGTGCCCCAGAGCCTGACCAGCAGCGACGGCGCGCTCCGACGCGTCAGAGCGCACGCGGGACTTCGCGGATTCGTCCAGCCTCACGAACCACGGCGACTGAGCGAGCAGTTCGTCGACCGTAAGCGACACGGCGACCATGCGCTTTTGCCTGATCATCGCGTGCTCCCAGCGCCGCTCACCCGGCGGCCAATGCGAAATGTCGCCGCACTGACAGTGTTGCGGGTGCAATACACGCACAATGGTTGGACTGGAAGCTGGAGCATAGACCCGTGGGTAAAGAAACTGTCTATCGTATCGATGTGCAATTCGGCGATTGCGACCCGGCCGGAATCGTCTTTTTTCCGAACTTCTCGCGCTGGATGGACGCCGCTTCGCACGATTATTTTATACAGTGCGGCCTGCCGCCGTGGCGAGAGATGCGAGCGCTACCTCATTGCGTCGGCGCGCCGATGCTGGAGATGCACGCTGGTTTTCACACCTCGGCGACCTACGGTGAAAGTCTGGAGGTGCATACCGGCATTGAGGAGTGGCGAGGCAAAGTCTTTATTCAAAGCCACCGCGTTATGCGCAACGATACGCTGATCTGCGAGGGTCGCGCGACTCGCGCGTTGTGTATCAAACAGGCCGATGGGCGGCTGAAAGCCGTGCTCGTGCCAGAGTTTATACGTGCCGCCTGCGAGTGAGCGGTGAACGTGACCCAAGTCAGAGCAGGGAATTTCATGACCACATCAAAAGGCATGCGCGTGCTGGTGACCGCTGGTGCGGGCGGTATAGGACGCGCCATTACGGAAGCATTCGTATCGGCGGGCGCGAGCGTCTTTGTCTGCGATATCGACAAAGCGACGCTTCAAGAGATGCAAACGCAATTGCCGGGCGTCAGGGCATCGGTGTGCGACATCGCCGATCGCGCGGCGGCTTCGCGCATGGTCGCGGACGCCGCGTCCGCTCTCGGCGGATTGGATGTTCTCGTGAACAACGCGGGCATTGCGGGACCGACCGCGAGTGTCGCGGAGATGGATCCGGACGCCTGAGAAGCGGTGCTTCGTCTGAACCTCACCGGGACGTTCATGGTGACGCAACGGGCCATCCCTTTCCTGAAACAGTCGAGCGCGGGCGTGATTCTCATCATGTCGTCGCTCGCCGGCCGCTTCGGTTACCCGAACCGCAGCCCCTACGCGACGACCAAATGGGGCCTCATCGGATTCGCAAAGACCTTGTCGCGTGAGCTCGGCGAATTCGGCATACGAGTCAATGCGATCCTGCCGGGTGCCGTGGAAGGTCCACGTATTCAGCAGGTGCTGGCGGGACGCGCATCAGCCAGCGGCCGCACCTTCGCGCAGGAAGAGGCGGCTGCGCTCGCCAATCAATCCATCAAGCATTTTGTCGATCCGGCCGACATTGCGGCGCTCGCTGTTTTTCTGGCATCCGACGCCGGGCGTTCAATTTCCGGGCAAATGATCCCGATCGACGGAGATTCGCAAAGCGCATCCTGAGATCAGGGCATTCATGATCACAAGAAGTGCTTTTATATAGTTGGTGTACGGAGTATATTCGTCATCAGGTGATCGAGACAGATTGGAGGAAGACATCATGCAATTTCATGTCAACGGTTTCCGCGTCGGGGATCCGACGATCGAGCCAGGCGCCGATGGCGCACCTTGCGTCGAAATGCCCGATGCGGTCGATGTGCTCATCGTCGGAAGCGGACCGGCCGGGCTCGTGCTTGCGGCTCAGCTGTCGCAGTTTCCGTCGATCAGGACGCGCATCGTCGAGCGTCGCTCGGGCCCGTTGCTGATGGGACAGGCAGACGGAGTCGCATGCCGCACCGTCGAGATGTTCAATGCATTCGGCCTCAGCGATCGCTTGTTGCGCGAAGCCTATTGGGTCAATGAGACCGTTTTTTGGAGACCAGATGCAGATGACCGTGGCGCGATCAAGCGTACCGGTCGTGTTCAGGATACCGAATCAGGTATGTCGGAGTTTCCGCACGTCATTGTCAATCAGGCCCGCGTGCAGGAGTATCTGCTTGATGTGATGCGCCGGTCCGCGCAACGGATCGAACCGGATTATGATCTCAAGGTCGAGGACGTGCAGCGCGATAACGCGGGCGAGTATCCCGTACGCGTCACATTACGTCGAACGGATGCATCGCGGCTCAATGAAACGGTCACCGTGCGTGCTCGCTATGTCGTGGGCTGCGATGGCGCCCGCAGTCGCGTGCGTGCTGCCATCGGGCAGACGCTGCAAGGCGATGCGGCCAACCATGCGTGGGGCGTGATGGATGCACTTGCCGTCACCGACTTTCCGGACATCCGCCTGAAAGCGGCGATTCAGTCTGCAAGCAAGGGAAATCTGCTCATCATTCCGCGTGAAGGCGGTTATCTCGTGCGCTTTTACGTCGATCTGGGCGAAGTAACGCCGGAGAATCGCGACACGATCAAGCAGACCACGGTCGACCGCATCATTCAGACCGCGCAACGGATTCTGCATCCCTATTCACTCGACGTGAAAGAAGTCGCGTGGTTTTCGGTTTATGAAGTGGGGCAGCGTCTGACCGATCGCTTCGACGATGCCATCGCCGCCGATGGAACATCTCGCGAGCCGCGCGTGTTCATCGCTGGTGATGCCTGTCATACGCATAGCGCGAAAGCTGGTCAGGGCATGAACGTTTCGATGCAAGACGGCTTCAATCTCGGCTGGAAGCTCGGCGCGGTGCTGCAAGGACTTAGCGACATTGACCTGTTACGCACGTATTCCGATGAACGCCAGCCCGTCGCGCAAGAACTGATCGACTTCGACAAGGAATGGTCCGCGATGATGGCCGCCCCGCCGAAAGACCCCAATCGCCCCGAAGCAGGCGGTGTCGATCCAACGGAACTGCAGGACTATTTCGTTCGCGCGGGTCGATATACGGCGGGCGTCGCGACGCGATATCGGCCGGGCGCGTTGACGGGCGAAACGACATATCAATCGCTCGCGAGCGGCTTCACCGTCGGCACGCGCTTTCATTCGTCGCCCGTCGTTCGTCTCGCCGATGCGAAGCCGATGCAACTCGGCCACGCGGCACGCGCCGATGGTCGCTGGCGCCTGTACGCTTTCTCAGACGCAAGCGGAAGTGCGCTCAATGCACTGTGCGAACATCTCGCCAAGTCGCCCGATTCGGTCTTGCGTCTCATCACGTCAGAAGATGCCGATGCGGATAGCGTCTTCGATCTTCGCGCAGTGTTGCAGCAGCCTCATCGCGAAGTACGACTCGAAGATCTGCATGCGTTGTTGCTGCCGCGCAAGGGACGCTACGGCCTCATTGACTACGAGAAAGCGTTTACGAGCGACGCAGCGACTGATATCTTCGACGAGCGTGGCATCGGCAGGGAACGGGGCGCGCTCGTCGTGGTCCGTCCGGACCAGTACGTCGCGCATGTACTTCCGCTGGACGCCTATGCCGAATTGAATGCGTTTTTGCGGCCCATTTTCCGAACGAACACATCTTCGCTACACGCTTAGAAATTGCCGACCAAACACGACGACCCCGAAACGCTTTCCAAATTCACGGGTAGCCTGGTACGCCGCGCCCAGCAACGCCACGTAGCGGTATGGCTCAGCGAAGTCTCCGCCGAGATCACGAGCGTTCAGTACGCGGCGCTCGAAATCTTGCAGATAACGCCCGGCGTCAATCAACGACAACTCGGCGATGAACTCGACGTGGACCGTTCGACAATCGCCGATCTAGTCGCGCGCATGGTCCGCAATAATTTGATCGAACGCTCGGACGATCCCGTCGACAAACGTAGTTATGTGCTGTTCCTTACTCCCGCCGGCAAGAAGCAGCTTGCGACGTTGCGTCCACGTGTCGAGGAGGTCGAGCGCATTCTCACTGCGAGGCTGACGCCGACCGAATGTCTGGAGTTGCGGCGCCTGCTTTTGGCACTGTTGCCCCTAGGGGAATAGTCCGTTTGTTTGTTACTCGCGGGGGCGTTGTTGCGGCAGTTCACAAAAGCCGAGGGACTAGTCAGACAAAAATCTTATAGGGTCTGTGTGAAAGAATAGCCGCATGCCCCGACTGGCCTCGCCAGTCGGAAGAGCGTCGTGAAGTCGGTTTCGCTGGTTGTATTTGCCGCATTGCGTGCGTTGACCAGCGCCTTTGCATGGTCGTACTCCTGATGGCAGGCAGTCAGCAGGTCTGGCACGATGACATCGCAACGGGTCGACAGCTCACGCGAAACTGGACGACCGAGCCGCTTGACAGTCTATCTATGAGTAGATATAGTTCGTCCATGGAAACGACAACGACAGTGCGCGAACAGATCCTCGACCATGCAATCACGCTCATCATGCTGCGGGGTTACAACGGGTTTAGCTATCGTGATCTGTCCAGTCTGGTTGGCGTAAAGACTTCGAGCATTCACTACTATTTTCCGTCGAAAGACGATCTGGTTCTGGAAGCGGTCAACGAGTACAGCACGGAAGTACTCAACGCCCTCCACGCAATCGACGCTTCGTTGCCGGCCGATTCAAAGCTCAACAAGTACGCGAAGCTGTTCGGCAGGACCCTTGGTGACGGCGATCAGATCTGCCTGTGCGGCATGCTCGCTGCCGATATCGGGTCGCTGCCGGATAACATCCGGCAAGCGGTGCAAGCTTTTTTCAAGGCTAACGAAAGCTGGCTGGCCAAGGTTCTGGCGCAAGGCGCGCAGGAACGTACGCTCGCGGTGAATGGCAAACCGGAAAACGCGGCGCGCGCCCTCTACGCGGCCTTTCAGGGCAGTGTGCTGGCGAGCCGGCTGTTCCACACCAACGCTCGACTCGAAGATGTCGTGGCTTCGGTGAGAATTGCGCGATAACGCAGTCGATGTGAGGTGGTGAGCCACCTCTTTGTTTGGCCCCTCTATCTATCTTTGAGTAGATAGATAGAGGATAAGTGTGCTGTCGAATCATCCGTTTTTTTTACGAGCAAATCTATCTAGTAGTAGATAGCAAAACCTGATTGTTATCCCTTTTTTAAAGGAGCTTCACCATGTCACTCGAAAAAGTCCTCTACCGTGCCCATGCCCACGCCACAGGCGGCCGCGATGGACGTGCTGTCGTCCCCGCAGGCAATCTCGACTTCAAGTTGACCACGCCCAGGGAATTGGGCGGTGCGGGCGGCGAAGGCGCCAATCCCGAGCAGCTTTTTGCCGCCGGCTACAGCGCCTGCTTCCTCGGCGCGATGAAGTTCGTGGCCGCGCGCGACAAGGTCGCCATCCCCGCAGACGTCTCGATTGACGGCAGCGTCGGCATCGGCGCGATCCCGAACGGCTTCGGCATCGAAGTCGAACTAAAAATCTCCCTGCCCGGCATGACACGCGAAGCGGCACAGGCACTGGTCGACAAGGCGCACGTCGTCTGCCCGTACTCGAACGCCACCCGCGGCAACATCGACGTCACCCTCACGATCGTTTAACCACGCGTCCAATCGACTCGCACAGGAGCAAGCCATGAAGACCTTCAAGCCCTTACTGCTCGCCGCCGTTCTCGCGGCCAGTTCCACCTTCGCCATTGCCGCAAGCCAGGCAACACCGGCTTCGCCCGATCCGGTGACCAGCCAGTTCCTGCAAGCGCTGAACAGCGGCACGGGACCGGCAATCAACACGTTGACACCGGCGCGGGCGCGCCAGGTGCTGATCGACGCGCAGAACGGCGTAAAGGTCGATCTGTCCGGCATTGATGTGTCGAACAAGACCATTGAGCAGGACGGCATAACGGTGCCGATCACGATTGTGCGGCCGCAAGGCGCAACGGGCACGCTGCCGGTCTTCATGTTCTTCCACGGCGGCGGCTGGATCCTTGGCGACTTCCAGACCCACGAGCGGCTGGTGCGCGACCTCGTCGTGCAATCCGGGGCCGTGGCGGTGTTTGTCAATTACACGCCGTCGCCCGAAGCGCGTTATCCGGTGGCGATCAACCAGGCGTACGCGGCCACCCGGTGGGTCGCTTCACATGGCCAGGAAATCGGTGTGGACGGCAGCCGCCTCGCGGTAGTAGGCAACAGCGTCGGCGGCAACATGGCCGCGGTCGTCTCGCTGATGGCGAAGAACAAGCAGGGCCCCGCAATCCGCTTTCAAGGCCTGATGTGGCCCGTCACAGACGCCAATTTCAGCGACGGCTCGTACAACGCCTATCCGGAAGGCCATTTCCTGACCCGACCGATGATGAAGTGGTTCTGGGATGCTTATACAAAGGATCCGAAGCAGCGTAACGAGATTTACGCTTCACCGCTGGGTGCTTCAGCGGATCAGCTGAAAGGTCTGCCGCCGGCGCTGATCCAGGTTGCACAGTTCGACGTGCTGCGCGATGAAGGTGAGGCCTACGGACGCAAACTCGACGCTGCGGGCAATGAAGTCACCACGATCCGCTACAACGGTACGATCCACGACTTTGGCTTGCTTAATGCACTCGCTGACGACGCGCCGACCAAAGCCGCAACCAGGCAGCTTGCCAACGAGTTGCAAACGCGTCTGAAGTAAGCCGTGCAACCCTGACCGCGGCGCACTTGCGTAACAGCATGGTGCCGCGGCTGTCAGTGCATTTGACTTCCCGTTCATAGCAGGTAATGGCCGCGGCGGGCGGCGGACGAGTTGGGAAACAGGTGCGAGAATCGGGGTTCAAGGGTGGATTTCCACGCCGGCATCAACGGAGTACGAAATGGACGATCTATATGACCTTCAGCGCTTTGTCGACGCCCAGGACCCCGTGTACGCACAGGTATGCGATGAATTGAGGGACGGACGTAAGCGAAGCCACTGGATGTGGTTTGTGTTTCCGCAAATCCAGGGCCTCGGGGCAAGCGCAATGGCGCAGGGGTTCGCGATCTCGTCGTTGGCCGAGGCCGAAGCCTATCTGCGCCACCCGTTACTCGGCCCACGGCTGCGCGAATCGACGCGACTGGTCAACCTCGTCAAAGAGCGTTCCATAGAGGAAATTTTCGGATATCCGGATTACCTGAAGTTTCGATCGTCGATCAGCCTGTTCGCGCGTGCCACGAGCGACAACGACGTATTTGTGGAAGCGCTGCGCAAGTATTTCGGCGGTGAAGCCGATCCGCAAACGCTGCAACTGCTCTAAGCCGTTTTCGCGCTGGACCTGCGCGCGTGGCGGAGCGGACTTCGGAATTTCAGTGTTGGCACAGTGTGTCGTCAATTCCCGCTCGCAGCGGCTGCGCGGGACCGGTAGAGCAGCAGATGATCGGTGCCGGATTCGGACAGCCAGACTTCGCCCGGGCGGCCCATCATCTCACGTACGTTCGCGTGCGGGCGCGGCAGCGAAAACACTTCGAATCGCTCGGCACGCGGGTCAAAGCGCACTAGCGCGTTGGCGCTCCATTCACTGAGCCAGACGATATCCTGGTCGTCCACAAATATTGCGTATGCGTGCGGATCGTCGCCGGGCAATCGCCATTCGCGCCATTGGTGCGTCACAGGGTCGAATACGCCGACTTTTCCTGCATTCCACTCGCTGACCCAGACGCGCCCCTTCGAATCGGACCATACGCGGCGCGCGCCCTGCTTCGACGTTGGCGGCTCGATGACCTGCGCCGCACCACTCCCTGGATCGATGCGACCAACGTAACTCCCCGCCAGTGATGCGAAATACAGGCTGCCGTCCGGGGTCACGCAGATGCCGTAGGGCCCGGGCCCGCGCGGCGCATCGAAGACGCGCATGCGGGCGCGCTGCGGATCCAGTTCGCCATAGATGCCGCGTTGTCCGGTAAACCACAGATGCCCTTGTTTGTCGAACACGGCGGTGTTCAGATTGGCGTCTGGCCGGTCCTTCGGCAGCGGAAAACGCGTGACGGCGAGCGTCTTCGGATCGATGCGCACAATCGCGTTCTGGCCGCCGTCCGTCACCCACGCCGCGCGATCGGGACCCACGATCACGCCGTGCGGCGCCGATCCTGCGCCGAGCGGAATCCTGTCGATCCTGCCGCTACGCGGATCCAGCCGTCCGACCGCGCCCTGCGCCTGTGCGGTGTACCACACGGCGCCGTCCGGTGCCGGCGCGACGTCATGCGGCGCACTGCCGGTCGGGACAGCGAAGGTCTCGAACGACGGCGACGGCGGCTGCGCCTGCGCCGGGCCGATGGTGAGCGCGGCGCTCGCCAAGGCCGATGCAAACCACGGCGCCCGCCCTGCTTCGAGAATCTTGTTCACCGTTGCCACGACCCGTTTCCACGCGATCGCCAACATGTTCGCCTCCGTGTCACAGGATGAGTTTCAAAGGGCGCTGACGGCTTTTTATTGTTGCACTTATCTGTAGCCGTCACTGCGCCGACTCATTCGCCACGCCGGCTCCGGCGATAAACAATGCAACTATGCCGCTCCAGATTCCGAGCAGTCACGGGCTCGCCACGCAGCAGCCGGCCGCGACGTTTGATTGCTGCATCGTTGCTACTCCCCGAGTGTCCCCCCTGTCGTACCTGAGCGACGTGTCAGCTGGCGCCGCGTTGTATGGCCTCGCCCAGCTCAGCGTTGGAATATGCTTTGCCGCCAATGCCCCATGCACCGTCAACCGCGTACGTCACATTGACAAACGTGCGCTCACGCGGATGGGAACCCGCGTTGAGCTGGTCGATGATGTCGGTGACAGCGCTGACGAACGCCTGCTTGACTTCGGTATTCGGGAAGGTGGTCGCCGGGACCTTCACTTCGACAACAGCTAGCGACTGAGGCTTGCCACCGACGTAACTCTCCGACTCAGGGCTCACGATCAGATGGCCGATGACGTTCGGGGTCATGAACCTGTTGCCGCTCAGGCCGTGTGCGCGCAGCAGCGCGTCCGCGACAAGGGGCAGCACTTCACGTTCTCCATGCGGGGTGAGAAGACCTTGGGTGACGTGGACTGAAATAGGCATTGATATAACTCCTTGATCTAACGGGTTAGTCGAATCAGAGTTCTTGCGCCAGCATCACGGCCACGATATAACGGTCGTGATGTCGCGATAGTTTCATAACGATCGTGATGTCGTCAAGCACTAAATATCGATCGTTATCTGGAGATGCGCGCATGGCACATCGGGCTGGTAAGAAGGAAGAAAGCAAGGCGAGGATTCTCGCGAGCGCGGGTCGGGGATTTCGTAGCCGTGGGTTCGGTGGCTCGGGGATCGACGGCCTGGCGAAGGACGCCGCCGTGACGTCGGGTGCGTTCTACGCGCATTTCAAGTCGAAAGCGGCTGCCTTCCGCGAGGCGGTGGTCGTCGGTCTCGAAGAGCTGCGACGAGGTATCGGACAGACACGCGAGCAAATGGGAAGCAACTGGCGCGAGTGGTTCATCGACTTCTACCTGGGAGACCGCCGGACCTGTGATCTTGCCGACAGTTGCGCACTGCAGAGTCTCTCGGGCGAAGTGGCTCGCGCCGATGACGAAACCCGGCAAGCCTATGAGACGGAGTTGGGCTCGATTATCGAAGCAGTGGCCGCCGGCCTCGAAGGCAGGCCGAAGGCCCGGCGCGAGGAAGCGACCGCACTGCTCGCTCTACTGGTGGGCGGGGTCACACTCGCACGGGCCGTCAGAGATCCCGCGATCAGCGACGAGATTGCTGCGGCCGTCCGCAAGGCCGCGCTCGACCTCGGCGTTCATGCATAGTCTCGACTGCCGTTTCCAGATTGACCGTTAGCAAAGCGAGAGCTTGCGGCGGCGATGGAGCGGAGTGTGCTGTACCCCCGATGCGGCGCAATACGGTAGGCAGTCGGCATCGGCGTGAGGCGCGTGATTTGACGTAAGTTTGCCGGCGCGTATGGCGCGAAATATCGATCCATCACGCCGATGAACGCATTCAGGCTATGTCCGCCGAATGAATGGGAACGTAGGCTTTTCATGTCCTACTAGCCCGCTCCGCGCCCTCATCCAAACCGAACACAATAAACAGGCGGCAAATGCGCTGAAATCAAATGCCAGCTTTCGCCGCCGTCGTCGGACGTCCATAGCGCGCCAGTGGTCGACCCCATCGCGAGGCGCGCGCCGGAGTCATCTATAGCGAGCCCGTGCCGATACACGAGGTCATACACCGGTGCACGCGGCAACCCGTTCGAGAAACGCTCGAACGTGCGGCCGCCGTCGCGCGTGCGCGTGACGACGAACTGGCCGTCCACCGGGATCCGGCACTGGTCTTTCACGGCGGGCACGAACCAGGCGGTGTCCGGCTCGCGCGGGTGCACGGCAACCGCGAAGCCGAAGCTCGATGGCTGCGCTTCGATCCGCTGCCAGTGCGCCGCGCCGTCGGTCGAGCGGAAGATCGCGCAGTGATGCTGCGTCCACAGCACATCCGGGTTTGCCGCGCATTGCACGACGCGGTGCGGGTCCTGCACGTTGGCATCGCCGCGCCGCTCCGGTGGCATGTAATCGGCCTCCATGCCCTCCGCACTCACGCGCCAGGCCGCGCCGCCGTCGGCGGTTTGCCAGACGCCGCCGCACGACACGCCGATCGTCACGTGCCGGCTGTCGCGTGGATCGACCATCACGGAATGGATGCCCGGCGCGTCGTAGCCGCCTCCGAACCATTCGCGGCGCTCCGGGCGATCCCACAGCGCACGGTTGAGCACCCATGTGTCGCCGCCATCGTCGGAACGGAAGAGCCCACCGGGAATCGTACCGGCCCACAAGATGCCCGGCTCGTCCGGGCCGCCGGTTTCGAGCGACCAGATTTGCTGAAGCGTCCAGGGCGGCGACGGCGGGCTGGGCGCGGCGGCGCTCGCATTGTCCGCACTCGCGTTCGCGCCGTCACCGGTACGCGTCTCGTCGGCAGGCTGCGGCGGGTAGACGGGGACCGCGCACTCCTCCCAATCCCTCATGCCCGCACGCTGGCGATGCAGCTTCACGCCGAAGTGGCCGAGATTGAGCGCGGCATACAGCGTTCCGTCGCGCGGATCAGGCAGCACCATGCTTACCGGCTCGCCGACGAAATACGGCTCACCGAGCGTCCAGCCGCCCTCGCCATCGGCCTGCAGAACGAACAGTCCCTTGCGGGTTGCGACAAGCAATCGATCGCTCATGTCGAGTGTCTCCTGTCGACCAAGGTTGGCGCTTTAGCGCTTATGTCGACCGGAGTAAGTGCTTCAGCACTTACTCCGGTCCCATGCTTCGCACTCCGAACCCATGTAAGGCTCGAGTACGGATGGAACCCCCTTATCCGCCCGACAGCGCCTGTACGACGTAAACCCGGCTTTCATCGCCGAGCGCATCGGACAGATGTCGTCGGTCACGCACCCGCCGGCCGTCGACAAACACGGCGAGATGCCTTCGCAGTGAGCCCTGATCGTCAAGGATGTAGCTGCGCAGTCGAGGTTGCGCGGCGAAGACGGCCTCGAGCGCTTCGCCGAGCGTGCGCGCGTCGATCTCGCGTTCGGGCGTTGCGATATGCCGCTGAATCGAAGCGGCGAAGAAGATGTGCGCCATGGCGGGGTAGCCGCGCGAAGTGGCCGTGTCCGTTGGTTCTGTAAGTTTAGGCGATCCGCAGTGAGCTTCGAGGCATCGCCATACAGCAGACGATAGGTTGGGCCTCCGAAGCGGCCGTTTTGGTGTCGAGTGTCCGAAAGGCGGTTCAGGGTCGGCGCCCTCCGTCTGCGTGTCGCCGAGCCGCCCGAGCGGCGCTGCGGCGTCGTCGGTCTGGGTTGGGCCACTTTCGGTCATTCGCTTGCCGCCTAGAAAAGCGCCGGCCAAGGTGTTGACGCTCATCGAGCGGATGCGCGCCGCAGTCGGACAGCGCGTTTGCTAGCCGCGTAGCGGCGCGGTCCCCGGCTTGCCATCGCGATTCTCATCGCCTCGCCGGTCGTCATCATTGTCATCGTGGTTGTCGACGAACGGCGAATCGGTGTCGCTGCCGCCCGCACGCAGCGCGGTCCGCGCTTCTTCCGCCAGTTTTTCGTAGTGTTTCCGGAAACGGCTCAGGTCTTTTTCCTCGAGTTCTTCGAGATCGAGCAGCGCGTTATGCGCACCTTTCATTGCGCGGATCAGCTCGTCGAGCTTGATCTGCATCGCCGCCGTGTCGCGGTTCTGCGTGTTCTGGATCAGGAAAACCATCAGGAACGTGACGATCGTGGTCGACGTGTTGATCACGAGTTGCCATGTGTCGCTGTAATGAAAGAACGGGCCGGTCGTCGCCCACACGATCACAAGGGCGACGGCCATCACAAAGGAGGCGGGCCTACCGGTCATCGTGGAAAGGTAGCTCGCGAATTTCGAAAACCACTTGCTGCTCATCATGATCTCCGGTAGTCGGGTCAATGTACCGGATGATCGCATAGACGGCGGAGTCGCTTCTTTCTACGGGTGTGACTTGCGGGCACTGAATGACCGTTTCAAAGAGGGGCGACTGTCTCTTGTGGGTCGAACTGAGCCGATCATGATAAGGCTGAGTTCGGCCACAAAACGACATTCACAATTTTAGAATCGCGCCTGGATCGTGCGGGAACCGGTGGGCGACCGCGTTCGGAATCGGGAACGCGGTGTCTTGCTTCCCGCGCTACAAGCTGTTGCGCTCCGCATGCAGTGGCTCGACATCTTATGCGGCGCTCCTTAGCGAAGTGCAGCCGCCACCGCCTCGTCAATCTGCAGTGCAAAGCGCGCTTCAACATCGGGCACCGTGTAGCCAATTGACAGTTCCAGATACGCGTCGCCTAGCACCAACTGAACGAATGTCGCTGCCCGCAATGCAGCAGTCGATTCGTCAAATCGCTTTCGCAGAATTTTTGCGGCGAAGGCACGCACGCCCTTTGCACCATTTTCGTAAAACACCTGGCCGAGTTCCGGAAGACGCTCGGCTTCAGCAACGATGGCCCGGTAAAGCCGCAGATAATCCGGCGCGATGAGGATTTGTGCCAACACCCATCCCAACTCGCGCAACTCGACTTCGGGTGATCCATCGGATTGCTCGTCCTGAGCGCTGGCAAGAAGTCCGCCCACCTGAGCGCACATCGAGCTCACCAGACCAACGAAGAGCGCCTCCTTCGACTTGAAGTGGCGGTAGACCGTCTGTTTGCCGACGCCAGCGGCCGCGGCGACATCGTCCATCGTTGCCAGGCCGAAACCCTGGCTTAAAAAAACGGTTTTCGCGCCGTCGAGGATGGCGGACCGCTTACGGCGTTGCAGCGGGCTCAGGTCGGGGAGAGAAGAAGTGTCCATGCCAGATAAATAACAGATCGCCGAGTAGTTGACAAGACTGGCCAGTCTCGTTTAGAGTTGCCAAAACGAGACTGATGGGTCTCGTTTGTGTGACTATTCAACTTCGCAGCCAATCATTGGAGAACGCTTTGAAACTGTTCATGACAGGTGGGACTGGCTTCATCGGGCAAGCGGTCGCGCGCAAGGCAATCGGCCTCGGCCATCAGGTGACGGCGCTGGTGCGCGAGGACAGCTCGGCTGCCGCCAGCGCGCTGGCACGTCTCGGTGTGACACTGCATTCCGGCGACCTGCGCGAGCCACAGTCTTTCGCTGCGACTGCCGGTGCCGCTGATGGCGCGGTGCACATGGCGTCGACCAACGATGCTTCCGCCGCTGCTGCTGACGAGGCCGCGGCTGTAGCGATGCTTTCGCATTTGCATCCGGGCGCGGCGTTTGTCTATACGTCGGGCACCTGGGTCTACGGCAATACGGAGGGGGAGCCCGCGACTGAAGCATCGGCGCTGAATCCGACACCACTCATCGCCTGGCGGCCCGCAGTGGAGCAACAGGTGCTGGCGCTAGCAGCACGCCGCTCGATTGCTGCAGTGATCCTCAGGCCGGCGATGGTGCACGGCTACGGCGGCGGCGTCTTCGGCATGCTTGCCGGCATGGTCCGTCAGACCGGCAGTGTGAGAGTCGTCGGCGATGGTCGCAACCACTGGCCTGCCGTTCACGTCGATGATCTCGCCACGGCCTACCTGAGCGCGGTGGAGCGGGCGGCAAGCGGGGACGGTCGAGTCACGGGACAGATCTTCAACGTGGTCGCGGAAGATGCCGTTGCCGTTGCCGAAATGGGCGAAGCGATTCGGGCCTCGGTCGGCGCCGACCGCGTCGAATTTTGGCCGCTCGACGATGCTCGCAAATCGCTTGGACCGTTCGCTGACGCACTGGCGCTCGATCAGACAGTAAGCGGCCAGCATGCCCGGCGAGTTCTTGCGTGGGAACCCCACGGCCTCGGCCTGATTGCGGACCTCTCTGAACAAAAGCACTTTCAGCAAAGCAACGGAGCATGACCATGGCGTGGGATAGTGCATCTTTCGAGTCGATTCTCGCGATGATCGTAGCGGTTCTGTTCGCGGTTGCTGGGGTGGTCAATCTTGCAGGACGCGGCGCGGTGAAGCGCGACTTCGCGCGCTGGGGTTACCCGGCATGGTTTCATTTGCTCTGTGGCGCTCTTGAGCTGTTGTGTGCGGCACTTCTTTTTGGACAACAAACCAGAGTCTTGGGCCTAACGCTGGCCGGTGCGATCCTGGTCGCCGTGCTCTTCACGTTGCTACGAAACCGGGAGCCGTTCGGGCATGTCGCCCCGGCGCTGATCTTCTCGGCTCTCATTGTGGCTACTGTGGCGCTCCGCGGTTGAGGCTTGCTCGCCACCAGGCGAGTGAGCCCGGGACGCTAACAGGCCGCGCGGGCAATCCGTGCTGCAGGTACTTGAAATGCGCACACGGATAGCGGCATTGAAGCAACTCCAGTTTGATCACGTGCGTCATGCGTCCGTTTTTTGTAGCGATAGCTGGGCGCTCCAGGTCGCCTGCCGCAGAACACCGCGCCCTCCGAAAGCGGCAACTCCACCTTACTGTAGTTGGGGATGGCGCTTTCGGGCGTATATAAGACGACGGAGATTCCATTCACCTGAAATCGAAACGAACGCATTGTTCCGTGGGTAACACCATATTGGGTTCCCTCGGTTTTCACCCCTATCTTAGTGCACTCTAACTCGGCTACTCGGCCTTCCAGCTGGACGATCTGCGCGTGCCGCAACCGATCCATGACGTCGTCCGAGAGATTCTCCTGGACATCGTTAGGCGTACCGGTTGAGGAAGGGTGATTTCGTGTTTTGAGTCGGTGCGCCATTCGCTCAGGGAAAAGTACAATTGACGAAGAATGCCACGGCCTAAAGGGCCGACGCAATCACGAACATCGTGATCGGTTTGGCCCAATGCTAATGACCGACGC
Organism: Paraburkholderia sp. IMGN_8; assembly: GCF_038050405.1. Lineage (NCBI taxonomy): Bacteria > Pseudomonadati > Pseudomonadota > Betaproteobacteria > Burkholderiales > Burkholderiaceae > Paraburkholderia > Paraburkholderia sp. IMGN_8. Next base: position 2,833,624 of record NZ_CP150901.1, read on the forward strand.
CGACCGGTTTATGCTTGTCAAATAGCCTTCGATCGGCCATGAACGGTCCTTCGCGATCGATTCGCGAAGGACCGTTCACGAGGGAAGGACAGCCTTTCGACGGTCGGCTGTAACCGACAACTCTTCCGCCTAAATCACTTACTACGAGGATACGGCCGCAACCCCTTCGAGCGCGATAATCCTTGTCGTCGCACATTTTTCACGGATCGCCTTGAGGCGGGCGTACTCTGGCGAGTCATACCAAGCCATTAAGGAGTCCATATCCGGGAACTCAACGATGACGAGACGATGCGGCTGCCAATCGCCTTCAAGAACTTTGGTTAGACCACCACGGCCCAAATATTTTCCGCCGTAGCGCGCCTCGGTAGCAGGTACTTCTCGTTTGTACTCTTCAAAAAGGACGGAGTCTTTTACATCGACATCGGCAATCAGGTATGCAGTCATGGCGCTATCCTATTCGCGGTAGTCCCCACCGCCCGCTGTCACTGCTTAATTGTAGTCAGCAAAGGTGTCAATGTGGTACAGAACCGCGATTTCTGAAAAGACTGCTTGCCAGCCTGCATGGTCGAACAACCGCAAAGGCGGAACGGTCGCCGATCGCGGCGCGAGTATGGCCGCTCTACCTGGAATAGCTGCCGTTCGCGCGTGAGGCCCTCTACGGCTGAGAAGCGTCGACATGAGGCGGTCGCGTCAGCAGTCGGCCGGGTTTGGTGGAGGTGAAGCTCTCGGCCGTCGGCTCTCGTGCACTGGCCGGCTACCTCTAGCTGCCCTACATTTTGTTGCAGATGGCTCGACGAGATATCGAGTGGTGGAAACGCGGTGCTGTTTCGCCGGTGATGGCAAGTGCAGTGAGCATCTGACAAAATCTCTAGAAGAATTCTAAGAACGGAGGCAGCTTGCGGACGGTCGAATACCGGTTTTCCACCATTTGGCGCATCGATGCGCCAGTGCAGGAAGTTTGGGCGGCAATCCAGGATTCGGCGCGCTGGCCCGAGTGGTGGAATAACGTCGAGCGCGTGGATCAGCTGGAGGCGGGTTCCGATCAGGGCGTGGGCGTCGTACAACGCTATACGTGGAAAGGCTGGTTGCCCTATCGCCTCGTGTTCGATATGCGGGTGACGCGCGTCGACCCGTTGGTCGCGCTGGAGGGGGAAGCCAGTGGCGACGTCGAGGGCGCCGGCCGGTGGAGCTTTTCGACCGACCGACACAACCTTACCGTGGTCCGCTATGACTGGTGCGTGCATACGAACCGCGCATGGATGAATGCATTGGCGCCGTTGTTGCGACCGGTTTTCCAATGGAACCACGATGCAGTGATGCGCGAAGGCGGCGCGGCGCTAGCGCGGCGGCTGGACGCGCGGCTGCTTGGCATCGAGCATGGATGAAGCCAGCGCGGCAATGGATTGAACGCTCTGCAACGTTCCCCCTTTACCTCGAGGTATCTCCTGGCATCGAGGCAGATGATGCGCTTGAGATGGTGGAGCAGACTGAAGTTTGAACCCAGGCGCCGCCGGATGGCGATCGACCATTGGTCGCTGTCCGGCCACGAGCGGTCCTTCGAACCGCTAAGTCACGCGAGTGGCCATATGGGAAAACGCGCGCTATGGTTTCACCGCGTAACGCACCAGTTCGGTTGCGGTCGTCGCGGGTACGCCCTTTCCGGCCAGGCGGCCTTGAAACTCCTCCCGGACAACGCGCTTGACGGCAGGGGCATACCACAGTGTCTCCTCCATCGGTCCACCTCCAGCGCCAGATTGCGGCGACCAGACTCCCCTCATCCTGATCCTGATCGCGGAGAATGAGCCTGCCCCTGTCTTGATCGCCTCCACACCTTCCACTTCGCACTGGGCTCGCCGCAGCACAGTCGTGCCCGCTTCGCCGGCGGCCTGGCAGTCCGCCTCATAGCGCGTTCCGGCTCGCAGCGGAAAATGAAGCGCGATACTGCAGGCGTGCTGGGCGGCCTCGTTGGGAATCACGTTTGCTTCAGAGGTCAGTTCTACACGCCCGCCTCCGGGTCCTAACAGAAGAGATGCACTCCCATCGGCATGGACGGAGGTCACGGTTTGCGTGATGGTTTTACTCTTTCCGGACAGCAGGTCGGACCACAGATAGGTCCAGTTGTCTCCTGTCCTGTAGTGCGGCGCATCCTGAGGCAGAAGGATGGACTCTGCACCGGCCGCGGAACTGGTTGAAGCGGCAAACCCCGCCGCCAGCAGGCACACGGCCGCCCGCGAGCCGATATGCATGGACGAATACACGCTTTCGATTGCTTTCATGTCTACCCCTCTTGTTCACGGCTTCGGGTTGAACAGGCGCGAATCGAATTCGACCATTTGCAAAATCGACCGTTCCGAGGTGAATGAACCGCCTCACATATCGCTGCAAATATCGGGTGGTTCCCGCCTCAATTACGAACCGCCATTTGATTCAATACGCATACGTACCAGCTCATTCTTCCCCTGGTTACAAGACCATGTACGCGGATAACAGTTGGCAAAGCGGTTGAAGGCAATGATTTGCCGTGACATCGGCGTCACCTTAGGTCAAGATTTGTGCCGGGGCCGTGGCAAATAACTTCGACAGGTTGGTAAATTGGGGCGCACAAATGCGCGCGCCATATAATCCAGATGGTGCCGCGTGAAGCATCCGCCGGAACCTTGCCTGAGAAACCGGGTAAATCCTTTTCTGGAAGTAATGGACACAACGAGAATACCAACGCAGGGCGCCCGCACGTTGATGCCGATCCGCCTACTCCTTGCCCAGGTGTTCGCTCCTGCCTTGCGAAACCTGCAATACGTGAGCCGCCGGATGCGCCCCTTCTCGATCATTGCGATCGTCGGCTTCCCGCTCTATTACTATATCTGGAACGATCTCTTTCCCCAGCCTTACGAAAATCTGCCGCTGCGGCTGGTCGGCTCCGCGCTGTTTATTCCCATTCTATTTTCCGACCGCTGGCCGTCGTGGGCGAAAAAGCTCATGCCGTACTACTGGTACGCGACAATCTTTTACTCACTGCCGTTCTTTTTCACGTTCATGCTGTTGAAAAACAATGGCTCGAACGTCTGGGTCGAAAGCGCGCTGATTGCTGCTTTCGTCATGGTGTTGCTGCTCGACTGGCTCATGCTGCTGCTCAATTTCCTGATCGGCATTGCTCTGGCGTACCTCGCCTATTGGGCAACAACCGACGCTGTCAGCGTGAACACGTCGTATCTGATCCATCTGGCGATTTTTTCGTTTGCGATAGCGATCGGCGTCATCGCCAACTATGACACGGAGCGTATCCGGGTCGAGCAGGAACGGGCAATGCTGGCAACCGCCGGTAGTATTGCCCACGAACTGCGTACCCCGCTACTCGCAATCCGTGCCGGCGCCGCGGGCCTCGGAAGCTACCTGCCTTTACTACTCGAAACGTACGGCATCGCTCAAGACAGCGGGCTACGTGTTCCCAAGATCCGCGCCGCTCACCTTCGTTCCATGGACGGAGTACTCTCCCGCATTGAGCAGGAGGCTGTTCATTCCAATACCATTATCGACATGCTGCTCGCGAACGCACGGTTCACCGACGGGCATTCCCAACAGGTCACACATTGCTCGATCAGGCAATGTGTGGAGACCGCGCTCAACCGCTATCCATTTCGCGCAGGAGAGCAGCAACGGGTGCTCACGGATCTCATCAATGACTTCACGTTCGAAGGCTCGAGCATGCTGGTGGTCCATGTGCTCTTCAATCTGCTAAAAAATGCGTTCCGCGGAATGGCAGATGTCGACAGCGCCCTGATCTCGATCCGGCTTGCGCCTGGACCACGCGCGAACCAACTCCTCTTTCGCGATACCGGCGTCGGCATCGCGCCCCATGTACTTCCCCACATCTTCACGCGCTTCTATACGTCATCGGCTGAAGCAGATGACGCCTCCGTCGGCACCGGCATCGGCCTCGCATTCTGTCGTGACGTCATGCGCGTGATGGGCGGCTCCATCGACTGTACGTCTATCGAGTCCATGTATACCGAGTTTGTGTTGACCTTTCCCAGGCCATGATGATGGATACGATCAAACCATTCTATTTTCCGACAACGGTCACGTTCGTCGACGACAACCCCGCATTCCTGTCGAATCTGTGCCTGCAACTCGAACCGAGCCTTGCCTTCCGGCTCTTCAGCTCGTCAAGGGAAGCCCTGCGGTTCGTGAATGAACGCCCTCGTCCCGGTGCACCTGAGGAACAAATCTTCGCTCCGTACCGGGACCGAACCGATGAGGACGAGGCTCAGCACGTCATCGCGATGAGCGTCGACACCGTCCGCAATCAGGTGTTCGACAACGACCGGTTTCAGGCAGCATCGGTTGTCGTCGTGGATTACGACATGCCAGGGCTGAATGGTCTTGAATTCTGCCGCCACATTACTGACCCTGCTGTACGCAAGATTATGCTGACCGGAAAGGCGAACGAGCACATCGCGGTGGAGAGCTTCAACGAAGGCATCATTCATCGCTTCATTCGCAAGCAGGACACATCGGCCATTAGTGCTTTAAATCGCGCGGTGCGCGATATGCAGCATGCATACTTCGATAACAGGTGTCAGTCCATCCTCGACACGCTGGTGACATCGGAATATACGTTTTTGCGTGACGAAGCGCTGGTCGCGCGGGTAAGAGAACTCTTTGATTCGCTCGGTATTGTTGAACATTACCTTTCATACTCGCCAAACGGGCTACTCATGCTCGACAGTACCGGCAAGTCCTATCTGCTGATTGTCCACACGAACGAAACGCTGCGGGGTCTGCGTGAGATAGCCAGCGTACAAGGCGCACCAGTGGGCTTTTTCGACGCCCTGGACAGCGGCGGGAGTTTGCCGTACTTCTGGCAAACCAGCGGGTATTTCCCAGCGGACGGCATCGCGTGGGAGAGCCATATGCACCCGGCAACACAGTTTACAGGGCAACAGACTTACGTTTATGCCGTGATTCCCAACCCGCCCGGGCTTGATCTGAGCCACGTGCTGAGTTACGACCGCTACCTTGAGTGGCTGGACCGCGACATACAGAAGACATGGAGTTCACTCATGTGAACTCCATGTCATGCCGCTATCAGACCGCTAACGCACTGTCAGCCGTACTTTGCTCATGGCTGTGTCCGCGGGACGACAGCCGGGCCCCGAGGCGCCGGGTGGAGGGCCATCTGTCAAGCTCAGCCTCGCCGCGAATGTCACGACAGACGCTCACAATCCTTTCGATCTGGGCGTCGGTCAACGCAGCGTGGATCGACAACCGGATCAGCGCACGATTGCGCGCCGTCGCCGGTGCACAAAACACGGAACCGAAAATGCCCCGTGACTCCAATGCATCGCGTAACACGATCGTGCGCTGTTCCGTACCCGCTTCGAGCGCGATGATCTGGCTCTCACCGTCATTCAGGTTATACCCAAGCTCCCTCAACCGCTCCCGCAGCCAGGCGGCATTCGACGCAAGTCTCGTGCGCCGTCGGTCGGCACATTCGATCACCGACAGCGTCGCGTCCAGCCCACTAATCTCATGAGGCAACAGCGTGGAACTGAAGATCGCAGGATTCGACTCGAACTTGAAGTACTCCTGGAAACTGGCTGGACAGGTGATGAAGCCAGCCCGGCCGACAAAAGCCTTCGCAAGACTTGCTGTGCGGAACGCGACACGAGACTCAAGTCCAAGTTCGACAACAAGTCCCGCTCCACGCGGACCATGCGTGCCGAGCGAATGCGACTCGTCGACCACGAACACGCACTTATGCCTTTCGCATACATCGGCGAACGTGACAAGCGGGCATACGCTACCGTTCGTGCTGTAAACCGAGTCGGCCAGCACGACCCCTTGCCCATGCCGCGCGATCTGATGCTCGAGATGCGCCGTGTCGTTGTGCCTGAACGGTATCGGGATCGCGCCCGCACTGCGGATACCCTCCCACAACGACATGTGCGCCATCATGTCCACGTAGACAGGCGTTCGTGCCGAAGCGATCGACTGGATCAGTCCGATATTCGCCGTATAGCCGGACTGACATAGCACCCCTGCCTCTGCGCCCATGAACGTCGACAGCCGGTTTTCGAACTTCAACTGCGGGCAATCACCGTGCAGGAAGATGCCCGACATCAGCAGTCCGTTGCCGTCCGACCGCAATGTTCGGCCCATACTGCGAATGATGTCGGGGTGGCGCGCGATCGCGAGATAGTCGTTGCTCGACAGATGCAGCGCATCCGGTCCCGGGATGCGACCGCGCATGATGTGCCCGCCTCCCCACGTTTCCGTTACCCGCTCCCGGTAATATTGCTCGATGCGCGAGGCCACAAATGCAGGAAGCGATGGGGAGGTATGGTTTTTTTTCAAGCTGTCAAAAACGGCTTTCATTTTGGCTCCTTAAGGTTAGCTGCTGCCCGTAGCGGACAGCAGCCCCATAGTGAGCCAGTCGTTTTTTCCCCGTGTGATCTGTCACCGGCGCATCTGCCTTTAGTTCAACCGCTGCCCCCGTGGATCGACGAAACTGTGCTGCGAAGGCAATCCTCGCGCGTGCAGGCAACGGCGCCTATGAGCGTCTCTGAAATTTGAACCATTGACCTGATGGCGGAAGCTTGACATCTGGAGTCACCGACCTTTCCGGACGTGGTCAATGGCGTCGCCGTGTTCAGGCAGCGGACACGAACGGCCGCTTCGGAGATGTTCCGATATCCGATGAGGGTCGACTGCGGTGGTCGCGGCGCGACGCGTTGAAGCCGTTTAATGCAGATCCTGCGATGCCGGTGCGTCGCTCGATGCGCTGCGCGCAGCGGACCGCTTCGGCGCCTTCTGGACCGCAGGCTTTGCCTTGCGCGGCGCGCGCTCGGCGTGCGCCTTGGTTTCGGTGCGAAAGCGGTCGCGGTATTCGGCGGGATTGATCTGCAGTCGGCGTGCGAATACCCGGCGCAGCGCATCGGTGCCGTCGAATCCGCAGCGCTTCGCGATCTCGCGCAGCGACAGATCGGTGGCTTCCAGATAGCGACGCGCGGCGTCGATGCGCGCGTTGCTCAGGAACGTGATCGGCGTCACGCCGCATTCCTTGATGAAAGTCCGCGCGAGATTGCGCGAACTCATATGGACGCGTTCCGCAAGCGACGCCACTGTGTGATCGACATGCAGGTTGTCGAGAATGTACTGCTGCAGCGCAGTCGTCTGCGATCCCGGCGCCGCCTGCGATTCGAGCAGCGGGCTGAACTGCGACTGGCCGCCCGCGCGGCGCAGATAGACGATCAGGTATTTCGCGACGTCGAGCGCCATCACCTTGCCGAAATCTTCCTCGATCAGCGCGAGCGACAGGTCGATGCCGGCGGTCACGCCTGCCGTCGTGTAGATGCTGCCGTCGTTGACGTAGATGTGATCGGGCTCGATGCGTGCCTTCGGGAAGGTCGCCGAGAGCCTCGGTACGTCCATCCAGTGAGTCGTGACCACGCGGTTGTCCAGCAGACCGGCGGGCCCAAGCGCGAACAGGCCGTTGCAGATCGCGCAGACTCGCCTCGCGCGCCGGTACTGCTGGCGCAGCCATTCGCTCAGCGCGGGGTCCTCGAACGCATCGAAGATGCCGAGGCCACCTGGCACGATGATCGTGTCGAACTCGGGACATACGTCGAAGATCGTGCGATCCGGCATCACCGTCAGCCCACTGGAGGATTGCACGGTGCCGCGTGTCGTACCCACGGTGAGCATTTCGTATTCGCACCCGCCGCGGCTCAGGATCCGGACTTCGGCGAATGCATCGCGCGGGCCCGCGATGTCGAGCAGCTGGAAGCCGGGAAACACCACCATGCCGATCTTGATACGCTTCATCGAGGTCACCCGCGAATACGTGAAACGGTTGAACGCTAACGTGGGTCGTCGCGCGGCGGCGACCTCGCGGCGCGATATGCCGCGCGACGCGCCGGTCAGGCCGTGGCGACGTCCCGATCGTACCCGTTGAGTTTATAGAGCAACGCGGAGACGATCCAACCGACAATAAAGATCCCGACGATCGCGTAGCCGAGCATGCCGAAGTTGTCGTTGAGCGTATCGACGAAATGCCAGAACGGCCCGGACAGGCTGAGCGCCTGACTCGCGATGCCAAGCGCCTCGATCCCGCCGATCAGCAGCGCGACGACCGTCGAGATCAACGTGATCGTCACGTTATAGTACAGCTTGCGTAGCGGCCTCACGAAGGCCCAGCCGTAGGCGCCGAGCATCAGGATCCCGTCGGTCGTGTCGACGGTCAGCATGCCGGCGGCGAACAGGCAAGGAAACACGAGGATCGTCCACATCGAAAAGCCTGCCGATGCCTGCGACGCCGAGGTGCCGAGCAATGCCACTTCGGTCGCGGTTTCGAAGCCGAGCCCGAACAGAATGCCGAGCGGGAACATTAGCCAGCTCGAGCGAACGAGACGAAACAGCGGTTTGAAAACGCGGGCGAGCAGATTGCCGTCGAACTGCAGCAGCCGCGAGTCGCCGATCGGCTGCGCCCGTCCGCTTCTCATCCGACGAAAGGCCCGCACCAGGTCCGCCAGCAGCACGACGTTGACCGCGCCGATCGCAAGCAGGAACGACGCCGACACCGCGGTGCCGATCATCGCCCCCGTTTCCCTGAACGCATCGAAATGGTGAACCAACGCCTTCGTGGCCACCGCGACGACGACGGCGCCGACGACCACCGTCAGCGAGTGCCCGAGCGCGAAGAAGAAGCCGACGGAGACGGGACGCTTGCCATCGTTCATCAGCTTGCGCGTGACGTTGTCGATCGCCGCGATATGGTCCGCATCCATCGCATGACGCAGGCCGAAGCTGTACGCGAGAAACGCCGTACCGGCCAGCGCCGGCGACGTGCGCAGGACGACGCATGCCCACGCCCATGCGAACAGGTTGATCAGCCCGAGTGCCACATACATCGTGACGATCCTGCCTCGCGTCGAAGCGGCGGGGCGCGCGGTTCCGGTTAAGCTGGTCATCACGGGTTTCCTTTGTAGTCTGTACGATTTGACATCGTGGATCAGCAGGCGATAACGGGCGCAGCCCGGCGGACGGCCAGCACGCGCTCGAGTTCGGCCGCGGAGAGCGTGCCGCTCGACTCGATCACGCTCAGCAAGGCCTCGAGAAAGCGCTCGTAGTAGTCCCAGCGCGGCTGGTTCGCGCAGTCCAGCGCTTCCCATCGGGCGATCGACGCGATCAGGCATTGCCTGAACGCTTCCCACTCGAAACAGCCCGCTTTCGAGAGCGACAGGGCAAGCCCGAACACGTCTCGTTCCCAGCGGTTGGTGAAGAGCAGCTTGCCGTCGAGGCGTGGCGGCGAGTCCGGATCCCCGAGCATCGATGCCGTGGCGTATTCCTCGAATCGCGTGAACATTGCGCGCTCCTAGGCCGGTGGCGCCGCGACGAGCGCGACGCCCATCATCGATTCCGGTGTGACCAGCGCGGCAAGTTCATCTTCGCTCATGCCTTCGGTGTTCGCCGGGCGTTCGGGGATCACAAACCAGCGGATCTGCGCACTGCTGTCCCACACCTTCACTTCCTTCGTGTCCGGCACGTTGACACCGAACTCGCGCAGCACGGCGCGCGGTTCGCGCACGCCGCGCGCGCGGAACACCGGGTCCTTGTACCAGTACGGCGGCAGACCCAGCACCGGCCATGGGTAGCACGAGCACAGCGTGCAGATGATCAGGTTGTGCACCTGCTCGTCATTGGCGACCGCCGCCATGTGCTCGCCTTCGGCGCCGGTCATGCCGGCCGGCAGATCCAGTTCGGCGATCGCGCCCGGCGTGTCCGCGACGATCCGCTTCCTGTACTCGGGATCGACCCACGCACGGGCCACGATCTTCGCGCCGTTGAACGGACCCGCGACGGTTTCGAAATGACGCAGCACTGTGTCGACCGATTCGCTGCCGATCACGCCTTTCTCGATCAGCAGTGCTTCGAGCGCACGCACTTTCGCTGCGCTGGTTGCCTCGCGGTCTTTCGGAAAGCCAAAGATTTCACTCATGTCGTTTGCCTTGTGTCGACCGGAGTTAGCGCTTTAGCTGTCGACCAGAGTTCGCGCTTTAGCGCGTTACTCCGGTCCCATGCAAAGCACTTACTCCGGTCCCATGTAAGATAGTTGCGCTCAGTTGGCGGCCTGTACGTAAGCTTCGTACAGGTCCGCGTAGATGGTCGTGTTGGGTTCGCTCTTACCCGAGCCCCAGATGTCGGCGGCGTCGAATGCGATCCGGTAGACGGGCATCGGCTTGCCGATACCGTCGACGCCCGTCGATACGAAGTACGAGAAGCTGCCCGGATAGACGACGGCGACGGTGCCGGTCTTGTTGCGCAGGTAGCCGGGAAGGCGCGTGTGGTCGACCGCCTCCGGGTCGGCAATGCGAACCTTGTCGCCTGCTGCGAAGCGCGGCGCGCGATCGGGTTCGTGATAGCCGGAATCGCCCTGCTGCAGATACGCACTGATCTGCGCGGCAATCGGCGCGCTCGGACGATCCGGTAATACGGCATTCGGGTGCGCGCGATAGAACGCACTTTTCTCCTCGAGCTCTTGCGCACTGATATAGCCCGAGTCGACGAAGAACTGCGCGATGCCGCCGAGCCACTTCTCGTAATAGCGATACTTGAAGTATTCGAACGGCTGCATGTCTTCCGCGCCGGTGCGCAACGACGCCCACGTCCAGTCGTTTTTGAACGTGGTAGGCAGGTCCTTGATGGAATAGGCGGGCAATGCATCGGCGAGATGCGCGCTCTCGGCCATCATCGCGGTGTGAATCCCGAAGATGCGCTGCTCCCATGGCTCGGCGAAGACCCGCGTATCGAGATTGACGGGTCCGAGGTTCTCGATGCCTCCAAGATGGTGCTGTAGTTTCACGGTGTACTCCTAACGGATGATGAAGGTCCTGCGCGGTGAAGCGCATTGTTCGCGTGACGCTGGATGTGGGTTGCGCTCGTGTAGCGCGGTGTTGCCGTTAGCCCGAGAGGTCTGCCATGGCCGGTTGCGCCGCGGCGCCGGCGACACAATCGAGCAGGCCTGCGTGGAGCGCGTCCGCATCGAGCGCACGACCGATCACGACGAAGCGACTCTCGTGCGCCTCGTCCGTGGTCCAGGCGTTGCCGAAACTTGTCTCCATGAGCATGTGCACGCTGTGAAAATGCAGGCGCCGCGATTCACCGCTCACGTTCAACACGCCCTTCATCCGCAGCAGCGTCGCGCCATGCGACTGCACGAGCTGGTTCGCCCAGCGGTTGAAGCGAACGCCGTCGAGCTCGCCGGGGATATGGAATGCGCAGGACGCGATGCTCGTGTCGTGCTCGTGGTCGTGTTCGCTTTCGGTGAGCAGGCCGGGCTCGACGGCAAGCAGGTTGTCGATCGAGAAGCTGCGCCGGCCTAGTAGCGTGTCAATCGCGACGGCGGAGCGCATCGCGAAATCGAGCGTGGCGGTCGGATTCAGCCCGCGGATGCTGGACTCGAGCGCGGCGAGGGCGGACGGTGCGACGAGATCCGTCTTGTTGATCACGATGCGATCGGCGAACACGATCTGCTCGCGGGCGATGTCGTCGCTCAGCTGGCCGTGCGCGTGCCGTGCGTCGACGACCGCGATCACCGATTCCAGTTCGACGCGCTCGCGCACATCGGGATCGGCGAGGAATGTCTGCAAGACCGGCGCGGGATCCGCGAGACCAGACGTTTCGACGATCAGCCGCTCGAGCCTGTCTCCGTAGCGCGCCAGCAGTTGCAGCACGCTCTCGACGAGGTCGCTGCGGACCGTGCAGCACACGCAGCCGTTGTTGATTTCGATGACCGCTTCCTCGTCGGCGACGATCAGTTGCCCGTCGATACCGACTTCGCCGAACTCGTTGACCACGATGCCGATCGGCATCGGCCGCGTGCGGTCGAGAATGTGGTTGACGAGGGTCGTCTTCCCGGCGCCGAGGAAGCCGGTAACGACGGTGGTTGGGATCTTCCTGATACGCATCTTTCGACTCCGTGGGCGCCGGGCAGCGCTGATATATCAACAAAATAACGGCTTTCGCGTGGCAAAACCGCCGCTGTCCCGCCGCGTAGCGACGTTGGCAGAAACTGCATGTGCGGATGGCTAAAAATGTCGAAACAGACCAATACGGTCAGATTGACGCCTTTCTGCGGTTGCGTGCCGGGAGCGGGCGGCCGCCCGCGAAGCTAGTTGAGGCGCACTTCGCGCTTGAAGGTCAGCGCGTTGCCGATTACCTCCGACACGAACCCGAACACCGCGCCCGTCACGAGCGCGGCGGCGGCGGCCAGCGCCGGGTTGGACAGGCCTGCGGTGGTGATCGCCTTGCCGGTGGCCACGGTGGTGCCGACAGTCGCGGCGAAGCCCCAGACGATCGCCGGCAGGACGTCGAGCAGCTTGATCTTCGACGCCTGCACCATCGCCGCGCTGCCGATGCCAACGCATATCGCGATCGCGATGGCGGTGTTGCTCGTCGTCGCGATCGCGAGCAGCGTCAGCGAACTGATCACGAGGCCGGTGAGATTCGACGCGACGCTCTTGACGAATCCCGCCGTTCCTCCGCCGAGCACGAAGAACGATGCCCACGCGATGAACGTGACCCAGACCGGGACGGGGAAGACCGTGCCGGTCAGCCAGGTATCGACGACTGCCAGCACGCCGATGCTGAGCGTGTATGCCTCTGACTGTTTCATGACTCTCTCCTGTTGACGATCGATGTGTTGAGGGATGTGGACATGCGCTTGCACGGGGCATTTCTAGCGACTTCCACGCCGGACCTGCGTCGCTGTCCGTGTCGTACAAACAATTGGCCGGAAACGAAGGACCCGATGTCCAAAATGGAATGAACGATGTTTGACGGACAGAAATGGCTTGGAGCAAACGGGTTTTGACGGAGCCGCGAGGTCGGGAAAAGGGTTTTCGATCGGTCCAGGGTGGTGCGCGGGTCACTCAAATCGTGCGTTGCGCATCGATCTGGATGCATGCTGGCGCGCCAGGGCAGTGCAGCGCGTGGGGATGTGGCGGTTGTGCGTCGTCTTGTCTCCATGCGTCCTGAAACGCCGGCGTGCAACGCACTGAAACGAGGTGGAGGTTCGTGCGTGTCATCGTCGCCGACACGACCTCGGCTCGCTGCAAGATCGTTCAATACTTTTGGCCTGAATCTACCTAGCATTCCCTCCATCGCTTATTTTTCTGGAGAGATGCTTTGTTATTGCAAAACGAACCAGGCGGCGCTAACGCCATTGAGGCCCCGCCCGAGCCGGAGCGTTGTGTCATCGTCGTGGACGAATCGCTCCCGCCCGGCAAAGCCTCGAACGCCGCTGCAGTGGTGGCGTTCACGCTGGGCCAGCGCCACAGCCATCTCGTCGGAGAGCCCTTGCGAGAGCAGGACGGCACGGCGCACCCTGGTCTCATTCCCATTGGCATCCCGGTTCTCAAAGCCACGGCCGATCAGTTGAACGCGCTGCGCCAGAAATCGCTCGCGCACTGCGACGTGGTCGACTTTCCTGTGCAAGGACAGGCCACCGTCGACTACGACGCCTTTCTACACGCGGTGCGCGTGTTGCCGGGCGAGTCCCTCGAGTACCTGGCAGTCGGACTGGTCGGGCCCAGGAAGAAGGTCGGCAAACTGGTCGGTGGCTTCGCCCTGTTCGCATGATGGGTGCAAACCTCACCGCGGAGCTCCACGGCCAGGTCTGGTCTGTGGGCATAGACCGTCCGGAAAAGCGCAATGCACTGAACGTCCCTCTGTTCGAAGCGTTGGCAAACACCTTGCGCCTGGCGCAAGGAGACGTGCGCGTTCATTGCGTGCTGCTGCACGGAACCAGCGAATGTTTTTGCTCGGGCCACGACACGGCCGAGTTCGGTTCCTTGTGGCCGCAGGCAGCCGACGGCGCGGTCGCGCGCTGCATCGAGGCCTTCGCGGACCAGCCCAAGCCGCTCGTGGCAGCTGTCAATGGCGCGGCGGTCGGGTTTGGTGCCACGATGCTGCTGCACGCCGACTGGGTGGTCGCCGGCGAGGGGGCCATGTTCCGCTTTCCGTTTGCCGATCTCGGTATCGTGCCCGAAGCCGGCGCAACTGCATTGCTGGCCCGCCGGGTGGGCGATTTGTGCGCACGCGACTGGCTCATGAGCGGCCGGCCGATAACGGCCGCGGAGGCATTGCAGCAGGGCTTCGTTTCGCGCGTGGTGCCAGACGCGGATGTGCGAGCAACTGCCGACGAATACTGCGCGCTGCTATCCGCCAGGCCGCCGACAGCGTTGCAAAGTATGCGTCGCCTGTTGCTGGAGGGCGCCACGCTGCCAGCCAGCGAAGCCATCCAGCGCGAGCTTGCCCACCTGAACGCCTTCATTCCTGCCGTTACCTGGCGCTCGATCCCTCATGCATAAAGTTCACGTCGTCCACGCCCACCCGGAGCCGCGCTCCTTCTGCACGGCCATGGCCCATGAAGCCCGACGCCTGCTGGAGTTGCGCGGCGACGACGTGAGCTTTTCAGACCTCTACGCGCTCAACTTCGATCCCGTGGTGCGCGCCAGCGATTTCGCCGAACGCGCCAACAGCGACTACCTCGTCTACGCCAAGGAGCAGCGCCACGCACTTGAGCGCAACGCCCTTGCTCCCGACATCCAACGGGAGGTCGACGCGCTGCTAGCCAGCGATACGCTGGTGCTGGTGTTTCCGCTCTACTGGTTTTCGGTGCCTGCGCTTATCAAGGGATGGATCGACCGCTGCTTCCTGTCCGGCGCGCTGTACGGCGGCAAGCGCATCTACGGTCGCGGCGGCATGGTCGGCAAGCGCGCGGTGGTCGGGGTAAGCCTGGGCGGCCGGGAGCACATGTTCGGGCCGCAAGCCATACATGGAGAGCTTGCAGGCGGCATGCTGCGTCACCTGCTACAGGGGACCCTGGGTTACGTCGGTTATGAAGTGCTCGAGCCGTTCTTTGCCTGGCACATTCCTTACTGTTCGCGCGCTCAGCGGGTCGACACGCTCAAGCGTTGGGGCGACTTCATCGCCCATCTCGACGAGCAACCGCGCATGCCGATGCCGCGGCTAGAGGAATATGATGAGATCTTCCAGCCACTTCCAGGGGCAGCCTCACCATGAACACCACTGGACCGACGAAGTCGATCAAGCTCTGGCGCGCGCCAGACGTCATGGACGCCGTCATGCTCAAGGGCGAGTTCGTCGGCCACCGCTATCCGCCGCACGCGCACGACACGCATTGCCTTGCGGTGATTACGGGTGGGGCGCTGGCGGTCGAGGTTCAGGACCAGCGACGCGTGTGCCGCCGTGGCGACGTGATCATCATCGATGCCGACGTGGTGCACGCCGGTTCGGCCGCCGGCGATGGGCAATGGAAGATGCGCGTGGCACATGTACAGCCCGCAGCCCTGGCCGCCTACTGCGAGAGGCTCGGCATTCCCCGACGCGAGCGGTTCGACATGCGGAGTCCGTTTATCGTCGACGCCGAACTGTCACGGCAGCTCTACGGCGTGAACTGGTGTTCCGAGGTGGACGAGGACAGCTTCAAGCGCAGTGAAACGCTGGCCCGCGCTGTCATCGGCATGCATGCGCGACACGCGGGCCGGTCTGCCGCCCTGCCCGTTGTGCGCAACGAGCCGGCGCTGGTGCGTGCGGTCAAGTCCCGCCTGCGCGACGAACTGCACGCACGCCTGACCTTGTCGACGCTTGCGTGCGAATTTGGCGTGACGCCTTTCGTGCTGCTGCGTGCCTTCGTGCGCGACGCGGGATTGAGCCCGCATGCCTTCCAGCAACAGGAGCGCGTGCGCAGTGCGATGCCGTTGTTGCAAGCCGGCAGGCCCATTGCGGAAGTGGGCGCGCGAATGGGTTTTGCCGACCAATCGCACTTCACGCGCGTGTTCAAGCAGCAGACTGGCGTGACGCCGAAGGTCTATCAGGCCGCCTTCTCATGACGCGGCGTTTCTCCCCCCGTCGCCGTGTGTTGCTGGCCGACGGCCTGGATCGCTGACGTTCCGATCCCGGAGATCTGGTGAGCACGTGTGACCGTCCGCCCCGCCCTCGCGCGGTCCGCCGGCGAGGTGAACAGGTTCATGATGAGCGACAGCGACACGGCCGACACCACTGCACCGCCCATGCAGAGCACGATGAGGGCAAACCAGCGTTTGCGTTCGTCGATGCCATGCATCATGGAACGGCTCCTTTCAGATGGCTGCCGGGATCGCGAAGTTCGCTTTGGCCCATGCGGCAAACTTCGTCGGCTGCTGGCCGGCGACTTTGTTGGCGAGCGCGATCGCGTCGCGCGAATCCGCGCCGAGATACGTGTGTGCTTCGAAGTAGGCGAGCATCGCCGCGATACCGTCGGCGTGCGGAAACCAGCCGGCAAAAACCTCGCGCGGGACTTGCTTGAACGACAGCGTGTTTCCTTGTTGATTCAGGGTGGCGATGATCTCGTTGAAGCTCAGGAAATCGCCGACCAGCGGCAAATGTTCGCCGCGCCCCGCGAGTTCCGGCTGCGCGAACGCGCCGACCACGAGGCGACCGAGTTCAGTGATGTCGCCCATATGGATGACGCGCCGCTCCGGATCAAGCGGCAGCGCCCAACCCACGGTGCCATCCGCTTGTTTCTGCGGAGCCATTAGGCCGATCAGGTTTTGGTAATAGAACGGCGCGATCACGAACGTGTGGTACGCAAATCCGGCTTCGCTGACGATGGATTCGACTTTCGCCTTGGCCGTGAAGTGCGGGACATTGATCGTGCCGCCGCTGATCGTCTCCACATTGGGAAGCGTCGACCAGATGACGTGCTGTACGCCGGCGTCTTTCGCCGCGTTGACGGCCGCGAGCGCCTGCTTGGGCTCGTCTGCTTGTGCTTCCCAGGAATTGGTCACCAGGAAAGCTCCATGTGCTCCGGCAAAAGCGGCTTTAAGCGTTTCCGGACGATTGAAATCCGCCAGAACGACTTCGTCACCCAGCTTCGGATGCTTGGCCGGATTGCGCGTCAATGCGCGCACTTTGAATTGACCGCTCGCCTGCAGCGCGCGCACAACGGCGCCGCCTTGCTGACCGGTTGCGCCGACGACGGCGATGAGCTTCTGAGTGTTCGACATGGCTGTTCTCCAGTGAGTATCTTGTTGGAGCGGTGCTACCTCACGCAGCGAGCGCGGCGGTCTCTTTCTTCGCCGAGTCGATGGCCCCGCTGCGTGCCTCCGGACCCATCGCCACACCTTCCGCACGAATGAAGGTGATATCCGTGATGCCCAAAAAGCCGAAGGCTGCCTTCAGATAGGTTTCCTGATGATCGAAGACGGCGGCTGGCGAGCCTTCGCTGTAAACGCCGCCGCGCGACGAGGCGATGACCAGCTTCTTGCCGCCGCACAGTCCGACCGGGCCGTGTTCCCCGTAGTGGAACGTCTTCCCGGCGACGGAGATGCGGTCGATCCAGGCCTTCAGTTGAGAGGGCACGCCAAGGTTGTACATCGGCGCGCCGATGACCACGATGTTGGCTGCCAGGAACGCCTCGAGCGCGACCTGGCCCATGGCAACGTCGGACTTCAATGCATCGTCGACCGGAGCGCCTTGCACGGCTGCGAGGTGTGCTGCCGTCAGATGGCCGATCGGTGTGGCGGCAAGATCGAGACGAGTGACCGCAAGGTCAGGATGGCGGCCCCGGAAGGTCGCGACGACATCCGCTGACAGATCACGGCTGACGGAGCCTTGCCCGAGGATGCTGGAATCTACGTGTAACAGTTTCATGAGACTTATCTCCGAACGAGATTACTGCTTGAGTGCTTCGGCCGAGATGAGCAACTTGGTCTTCATACTGAAGCCGTACGTCTTGCCAAAGTCGACGCCGAAGTCGCTGCGATCGAATTCGCCCACCGCGTCGACGCCGCACACTTCGCGCTTGAGCATCGGATGCGGCATGCACTTGAACGAGTCGATATTCAGCGTCAGCGGCTTGGTCACGCCGTGCATCGTCAGATTGCCGACGACCTCGGCCGGCTTGTCGCCCTTGAACTTGATCGTGCCCTTGTAGGTCGCTTCCGGGAACTTCGACGCGTCGAAGAACTGATCCGCCTGCAGGTACTGGTCTAGCTTCGTGCTACCCGTGTTGACCGACGCAATGTCGGTCGTCACTTCAACGGTGCCGGTCTTTGCCGCGCGATCGAGCGTCACCGTGCCCTGCGACTTGTCGAACTTGCCACGCCAGACCGACAGGCCACCGATGTGGTCGGCCTCGAAGCTCGGGTACGTGTGGTCCGGATCAAACTGGTACGTCGACACGTCCGCGAATGCCGAAAACGACAGCGTGGCCGCGAGTGCACCAGCCGCAATCATCAGATGCCTCTTCAAATCAATCTCCTTGAAACGTTAAGTTGCCGCGCCCGTGCGCGGTATCGGGTGATGCAACGCCACCGCGAAGCGGGAGAGTGACTTTTTACGGCCGCATTCTGTGTGACGCCTCAAGTATGGGGATCAAAAGCGTTTCGCACTAGACGGTAAAATAGGATTTGATTAATCCATTTATGGAGAAATATCATGCTCGATCTGAATGATCTGGCGATGTTCGTCCAGGTGGTCCGCGCCGGCAGCTTCTCCGAGGCGGCGCGCCGTCTGCGCATGCCGGCGAATACGCTGAGCCGGCGCATCGATCAACTCGAAGGGCAGCTCGGCACACGTCTGCTGCATCGCTCGACACGCAAACTCGCGCCGAGCACGGAAGGTCAGGCGCTGTTCGAGCGCTATGCGCCGGCGCTTGACCAGATCCTCGAGATCGGGCGGCTCCATGCAGATGAGCAGGCACCGTCCGGCTCGGTTCGTGTCGCCTCGATGGCAGGCCTGTTCGAACTCATCGGCATGGAATGGCTGGTCGAGTTCTACACGCGCTATCCACACATCAGCCTCGACTTCCTGCTCGACGATACGCCGACCGATCTGATCTCCGAGCGCATCGATCTGGCCTTGCGCATGGGCATCGAGACCGGTAGCGGCTTTAAGGTACGTCGGCTGGCGCCGAGTGCAATGATCCTCGCGGCGAGTCCGGCCTATCTGAAAAGGCGCCCTGCACCACGCACGCTTCGTGAACTGGCCGAACACGACTGTTTGACGATTTCCAATCGCCAGGGTCGCAACATGTGGCGTCTGCAGGGTCCACGCGGAAGTCAGGAGGTGTCGATCAACAGCCGGTTCGCGGTCAACGACATGCGAGTGCTGGCGCAGGCTTGTATAGCTGGACTGGGTATTGCGTTACTGCCGCAGTTAATAGTTGAGCCAGTCATCGCGCAGGGGAAACTGGTGCGCGTGCTGCCGACCTATCGGCGCGAGAGCACCGGCCTCGGCCTGCAGCTCGTCTACACGAGCCGCCCACCGGTGCCGCCCGCAGTAGCGGTCTTCGCCGAATTTCTTTTGGAGAAACTGGGCGAAGCGATGATAAACCCCTCAAAGAACGATGCCAGCCGATAAGTTCGTCACCCTACCCAGGGCGGGCGAAGCGTAAGAGTCGATTCACCGCCGAACAGATCTTCGCACGCGCATGTCAGCGATACGACGGTTTCACTTTGTTAGCGCTATATTTACTGACACATCCGCGGAACACGGGCTAGACCACGCGAGCAACTGTACTTTAATGGCCGCGCGACAATCGCTCCGAGGACCGCGAGACGCTAACGATCGTCGAGCCGGTGAGTGCGCACGTCAGCACCGGCGACGTGCGCATGCGGGTCGGGCCAGTAGCCGTATCGCGGACTGCGGCCGATAGGACACCAATACGGCGTTATCTCGGACCTGGAGCATCAAATGAAGCCCACACGCAATACCGACTCCGTCCCAGGGGAGTGGTACATCGACACAGCGTGCATCAATTGTGGTGCATCGCGTCACGTCGCGCCTGGGCTGATTGTCGAACGAAACGACAAGAGCGTCTTCGCTCGGCAGCCCGTCTCGCCGGAAGAGCAGCTTGCCGCCTGGCGTGCGGTGCTCGTATGTCCTACAGCATCGGTACGCAGCGAGACGAAACAGCCTCGTCCGAACGCCGCGATCTTTCCGCAGCAGATCACATCGGGTGTGTGGCGCTGCGGATTCAACGCACGGTCGTCGTTTGGCGCACATTCTTATTTTGCCGTGCGTCCGGACGGCAATCTGCTGATCGACTCACCGCGCTATGCGGCGGAGCTCGTGAAATGGTTTGACGACACCGGTGGTATTGCGCACATCCTTCTGTCGCATCGTGACGACGTCGCAGACGCAGACAAATACGCGCGTCAATTCGGCGCGCGCGTCTGGATTCACCGAGAGGACTCGTCGGCTGCCCCCTATGCTACGGATCTGCTCGACGACGGGTCAGCACCGAGCATTGCGGCCGGCGTGCGCGCGGTCCCTATGCCCGGACACACTCGGGGTAGCGTCGTGTACCTGCTCGATGATCGCGTGCTGTTCTCGGGCGATTCGCTTGCCTGGAGCCCACGCGAGCGGGACCTCGTCGCGTTCAGGGACGCATGCTGGTACTCATGGACAGCACTCACCGAATCGCTGAGCAAGCTGGCCGCGTATCGCTTCGAGTGGTTGCTTCCTGGTCACGGTTGGCTCGCGCACTTGCCGGCCGAGGAAATGAGTGCTCGCTTGCTCGCGTTAGTTGCGCGCATGCGAAAGGATTGAGGTCGCCGGTAACGAAACAAGATGCCGCTGACTGTGAGGTGGAATACGAGTCGTGCTTCGCCGTCTGTTACTTGTGGGCGCCGTTGAATGCCTCAGGAACGGGCGCGGCGTGCAGAGCGGGCCTATCGTGCAGCGAACGCCCGACTCATCTGGTGGGCCCGCTTGACCTCGTCGCTCCGCATGCGGATCGAAGTTGTTGCGTGAGAAGAATGGCGCAGGTTGTCGCGCACAATCGTTGGTTCCGTCCCGCAAGCGAGCGTTCCCTGCATGTACCGCATCCCTTGCGGACTGGCACGCCGCAGCTTCCCGGCCGCGGCCGGATGGTCGGCGCCGTCAATATCGGCTGCTTGCCGGGAGAAGCGTCGCATGAGGACAAACCGAAGCGGGTGTTTTCCTGGCCGCATAGCGCCGGCGTTGCATAGCATCAAACCTGGCAGTGCCGGACCGGGGATTCCCGGCGTTCGCGTGTGTCGCCTACGCTGCCGGCCTTGCTTGCGAGCCTTTGGTGAAGTAGATTTTTATAGGGAGATGCATCAGGCGGGAGGGACAGCCATGGAACTGATCGTGGAACGCGTCGATGTTTGGGCAGCTACCATCGAGGACAAACCGGGCGGGCTTGCGCAAGTATTAAGCGCTTTGCGGGATGCTGGCGTGGACTTGCAGTTCGTTGTCGCACGTCGCACGCCGGAGGCACCGGGCAAGGGGGTCGTGTTTGTCGCACCGCTACAGGGGGAAAGGGAGATCCAGGCCGCGACACAGGTGGGCTTCACCGTCACCCCGAGCCTTCATTCCGTTCGTGTAATGGGTCTGGACCAGCTGGGGATCATCGCGCAATTGACCCAGATGTTGGCAGACGGGGGGATCAACCTCCGCGGCGTTTCCGCCGCTGTACTTGGCACACAGTTCATTGCCTATCTCGCGGTCGACTCGTTGGACGATGCCGAAAAGGCGATCGACATTCTACAGAGGGCCTGAAGGGCTCGTGCCGGACCGCGAACCGGCTTGGCTCTTCCTGTCGAGGCAACTGGACGCCCTGTCTGACACGACTGGCGTAGACCGTATTAGACCTGTCACCTTGCGACAATAAACGTGTCACCTCCAGGCGGGCCGTCCCCGCATCTCCGCCCGGCCTTGCTGGATAGGCGTTTAGAGACGCGAATTAAATGTGTCAGCGGCGACTCGCGCCAAGCAGTGAAGTCGGATTGCCTGACTCAACGGCGTTGCCTGAAAATCCAGGCGCGGATCGGCTCTATCGTGTATGCGATGCGCCATGTGTTCCGGTGTCCACTCGCTCCGGCTGCGGACTGACCTTCAGGGATGACGGTGCCTTTCTGGAACGCGACGTAATTGATCGGATTGTTTTCAGCGTCGATTTTTTCGAACGCTGCCTCGAATTCCTTTGGCGTCCACGTCCCATTCCACACGGCGCGACTCACTTTCGCGCCCTGCTTCTCCAGCTCGGCGGTGATGGCGTCTTCTCCCGGCCACGCCTTGTCGTCATCCTGCGAGACCAGAATCCATAGTTTTTGCCGAGCAAGCGACTTCACCAGCGCTGGATCCCACTGACCGGCAACGAGAAAGGACGCCGCGAAGAATTCGGGGTACTTGATGTCCATCGCAATGGACATCATGCAGCCGCCCGACTGCCCTGTCGTGTACAAGCGTTTGCGATCGATGCTGTATTTCCCGGCCAGCATCTTGATGAGGTCGATCGTGGTATCCAGCATGCTGGACGTATGGGAATCATCGTCGGCGATGATTTCCGCGTATTGCGGCGCCAGCACGAAGCAGGGGCGTTCGGCCTGATCCGCCGGACTTGCCCACGCAATTGCGCCCAATCCCTGAAACAGCGTCGTACGTGTCACATCACTGGTCGCCCCAGCATCGTGCATGAATAGCACCAGGGGATACGATTTGCTGGCGTCATAGTGCTTCGGCACGAACAGGTTGTACCGGAGCACCTTGCCCGTCTTCGGATCGTGGAACTCCAGTTGGTGAAAATCATCGACGATCAGGTTCCGGACTTCTGTCGTCGTTAGCGGAGAAGCGCCGCGCACCACAACTGATGCCTTTGCCTGCTTGTAGAACGTGTCATAGGCCGGGATATCGCCAGCGTTCCCCGGCCCGCGACCACCGCCTGCTGGCCCAGGCTTGCCATTTGACGGTTGCGAGTGCTCTGCGAGGTTGGCGTTGGCATCGTCGGGCGATAGTGTGATGATCACGAACCGCCCAGTCGCGGCCCGGTTCGCTGGATCGATGGAAGTACTCGGAAAGACACCGGTGACGTTACGTCCTTCGACCTTAAAGCTCGTCGCGGATAAATTCGCAGCATTGACTGGCGCATCGTATTTCACAGCGACTGCGGTCAGACGGATACCATCGCCAAACACCTGCGTGACCGCCGTGGCCTTTCTGGCGCGCGGGGCATCATCAGCATTGCGCGCAAAAGCAGGCACGCTGACGACTAACAGTGTTCCGAGACTGGCGCTCATCAGCAGAAAGTCGCGGCGCGTTTGCATCTTCATTCTCTTTCAACTCCCAGCGTTCTTCAGCTGTTTCAGTTTGTCGACGATTGCGTCGGCTGCGGTTTCAGCGGCACCTCTGGCAAAGGGCGAACTACGCGCTTCGTAGGTGAAGCGGTCGTAGCTTTGCGCGTCGGGCATGTACTTGGCGGCACCGTCGACCATCGTCGCGACCAGCGTGTCCGGATACGGCGAATAGGTCCGGATGCGAGCGCCGATGCTTGCGGCGAGCTCCGGCTGAACACCGACCAGCGTCATGCTGCCGATCCTCAACAACACAACGGGAACGGCCGTTTTCGCACCTCGCTCATAGTTGAAGGCCGCAACGGGGCCGACTGGCGCATTACGCGGCGAGAACGCTTGCGATGTGACTTCCACGTTCTCGCGCAGTACGTCCAGCACGTGAGCGTGTCGTGGCGTGACTGTGTCAGCAACGCGAACGACGTCTGAGCCGAGCCTTTCGCCGAGCAGATCAACCAGCGCGAAGCTCGCCTCATGCAGATCAACACGTCCGACGCTGCCATCCGGATTGATGGTATGACGGTTGGCCTGAAGATATGGCGCCTGGTCGCCCGCTGCGCCGACCAAGAACAATGCCACAGCCCCAGAACCATAGTGCGCCTCGACATAGCGCGCCGCAGCTCCTGCGAGGTCGGCGGTAATCATGCGACCACCAGCGGCGGTTCGCGAGCCGTCCATGATCGAAGATTGCACGGCGATATTCATCAAAATCGCCAGCGGTTTTCCGTTCATCCCGTCGATGCGCAGAACGCCCACGAACGGATCGGAAAAGCCAGCGTCGTTGGCACCCAACCACCATCCATTCGCCGTCGCCACGTCGCGATTGACACTCACACGACTCGTGCCTGAACCTACGCCCAGGCGTGCCGGCTGTAACGTCGAGACGGCGTGTGTCGACGCTGAGCGTATCGCTACTTCAAAAGCGGCCAGGATCGCATCGTTCTTCGTCATATCTGTCCCGGCTGGGACGTGTCCCGCCGGAAAGACGTGAGGCGCAGAAAACGTGTGGCTCGCGCATACGATGGCATGCCCGGCCGGAACGCCCGCGACGTCGGCGAGGATCGCCTTCATGCTGGCGACCATCCCATCCGAAATCGAGGTCATGTCTATCACGGCAATGCCAACCCGCTTGCTGCCGTCGTCCAGCAAGAGCACACGGGTAGCGAGCGGATCATGCTGCGCTGTGAACCCGTCCAATGGGAACAGGCGGGTGGGGAATAAGACATCCGCCTGCCCGGCCCCAGCCTGGAAAGACGGTACGCTTGCTGTAGCGCCAAAGGAGACGCCTGGCGTTACAAGTGCTGCCGCACCCATTCCAAGCCCCGCAAGCAGAAATTCTCTTCGCGACTGCATGCCTGCCCTTATGCGATCTTCAGCGCGAGTTCCGTGCCGCGCTTGATGGGTAGCGTGATCGAGATGAAGCCGTTGGCCGGATCACGGATGAAGTCGAGAAAATCCGGCTCCGCGTTGTCGTTCATCACATAGCCGCCGACGCGCAACTGTGGCGCGACAATTTCGATGACCTGACGAGCGAGCGACGGACCTTCGGGGACCGGCCAGCCGTCGATGAGTGCGAAATCGATGGGGTCGCCGAGGTTGCGCAGCGTTTCCCGGGCATCGCCGACGCGGATATCGGCGTAATCGGCCAGCCCTGCGTCTTCCAGATTGCGGCGCGCGACCTCTACCTTCGCAGGCACAAACTCCGAGCCAATGACGAGTCCACCGCCGTTGTCACGGATGGCCGCCGCGAAATAGATTGCAGACATCCCTACCGAAGTCGCGAAGTCAACGACCCGTTTCGCCCCGAGGCCACGGCACAACAGATAAATCAGGTCGCCCTGATCGGGGTGAATGGAGAAACCGTAATCCGCAAATGCTTGAGGGTCCTTTCCAACTGGGCCGTCGAAGGCCTCGCGTGGCGGGAGACGGCGCGACGCGTTCATACGCGTGATGACGTCCAGAACGCGAGCGTCCCGGATCGGGCTCGGTCCGGTGCCATGCGTTACGATTTCTCGCGACATGCTCATTCTCCTTGCTCAGTGGATCAGCGTGGCGGCATATTGCGCGGACTTTGGGAAGACAATCCGTGCGACATGCACCACGCGCTGCAGGCGATCGGGTGACCACCAAAATGGTACTATCACAGTACCATAAATATTCCACGTGCATGTTTAGTGCGTTAAGGCAGGAGAAGTTAATGAAAGATCCGGCGGCGACGGTCACTCAGAAGCGAGGACGGCCGAGAGTGGTCGCAGACGCTGATCGCAGGCGCGCCATCATCAAAGGAGCATCTGAAGCGTTCCTCGAACTGGGGTTCGCACGCACGACTACGGCCGTTGTCGCGGCCAGAGCCAATGTATCCAAACGCTCGATCTATGAGACATTCGCGAACAAAACCGAGTTGTTCGCGGCGGTGATCCGCGAACACCAGAACCTGATCGTCGATTTGCCGCGTCCCAAGGACGAGGACGGGCCGGTTCTCGATACTTTGATCAGGATTTTTCGCCTCGACATCGGTGAGCAAGCCGAAGTCGCGCGTGAAGCGATCCTCAATCTGATCGTTCGGGAATCTGTGCTGTTTCCCGAGTTGTCCGACTTTTTGTACGAGACCGAGGTCATCCGTTCACGCGAACTGCTCGTCGAATGGCTGCAAATGGAAGCTCGGCGCGGCCGGATGACGATTGAGGACCCGCTGGTTTGCGCGGGCATGCTCATGGACATTGTGTTCGGCGCGCTACTGCCCCGTAGACGGCTGCGGGAACGACCGGATCGGGAGCGCCGCACTGAGCACATCAAGGAAAGGCTTGCGATCTTCTTGCGCGGCATCGGACTTCCTTCGCCGTAGGTGAGCGCCCCTAACTGTCGCTTTCTATACCGGAACGGGTTATCTAATCCGCGAAATACTGCTGCAATCGTGCGCTGGCCAAAAGCGGCTCGATCGGCGAATCCTGTAGTTTCAGCCTAGTCGAGCCCGTCATTCATCTCCGTGTACGTTGCTCGGAAAGTGAACGACCGCTATTGCGAAAGCTGGACGTCGCTTCAGGGTCGACTTCGGCCGATGGCAGTAGGCAATAGCTTGCGGCTTTAGCCTTCGCGTGGTTGCCTCGCCCGCGGATTGAGCAACGACGTCCAATCATCGGCTCGTCAAGGCACAATAGGAGCGTCAGCCGTCTGGAGGAACGTCGCCGGACGGCTTTATCGTCTGGAAGCTTTTGACGCGGGGCCGACAGCATGACACCACCGATCACTCTAGTCTTGCTCGACATGGAGGGGTGTGCTGTCTCACTACGACCGCTCTGCGCGAGTCGTTCACTTGTCGGCCATAATGGGCCGGTCGTTTGCCGCGAGCTTCCCGGCGATTTCGGCCACGTGCCGCCCCTGAAAACGCGCAATGGCCAGTTCGTTGTCGGATGGCTGTCGGGAGCCGTCAGCCTTGGTAAGGGTCGAAGCGCCATAGGGCGTTCCGCCCGAAATTTCATCCATGTTGAGCAAACCCTGCTCGGAATAAGGCACCCCGACGATTACCATGCCCTGATGAAGCAGCGTGCTATGGAAGCTCGTGATCGTGGTCTCCTGCCCGCCATGCTGGCTCGCGGTGCTGGTGAACACGCTGCCGACCTTGCCGATCAAGCCACCGCTCATCCACAATCCCCCTGTCTGATCGAGGAAGTTGCGCATCTGTGCGCACATGTTGCCGAAGCGGGTGGGCGTACCAAAGATGATCGCGTCGGCTTGCGTCAGTTGTTCGATGGTGGCCACGGGAACGTGCGCAAACGCCGCTCGCGCCGCTTTGGCACCGCTCTTTTCCAGTACCTCGTCGGGCACCAGTTCAGCAACCTGATGTAGCGAGACGTCCGTGTTCGCAACCTCGCGCGCTCCTGCGACGACGGCCTCCGCCATTCGATAGATGTGTCCATACATGCTGTAGAACACCACTTGAACCTTGACTGTCATGGTATCTCTCCTGGTTCGTCATGTCAGGCCGCGCCCAGCCTCGC
Organism: Paraburkholderia sp. IMGN_8; assembly: GCF_038050405.1. NCBI lineage: Bacteria > Pseudomonadati > Pseudomonadota > Betaproteobacteria > Burkholderiales > Burkholderiaceae > Paraburkholderia > Paraburkholderia sp. IMGN_8. Next base: position 2,860,781 of record NZ_CP150901.1, read on the forward strand.
CAGAAGTGCTTTTGCGGCAGCTTCCGACGACGCGGGATTCTGGCCGGTAATCAGGTTCCCGGTGACAACGACATGCGATTGCCAATCCGGTCCCTTCGAATACTTGCCCCATTCTTTTTCAGCATGTCCTCGACGAGGAAAATGCACTACTTCGGTAAGACCTACGGCCGCCTCTTCCGAATTGGCAAAACCAGTCATTGCTTTGTCCTGCATGAGCGGAGCACCATCTTGCTGCCGTTGCAGCCTCGCGGGCCTGTTCAAGTCGCATCGCGACGGACCGCGTAGCGGTGTCGTCAAACACGAAGGATGTCCAGGCAGTATAGGCAGCTATCGTCAGCACAGAAGGTGTTTGCATTTCTTGTCCGGTATCCCTTCCTGCCTTACCGCCGTATCCATATGCTCGTGAGGTGTCTCCGGTTCTGACACCAATATCAATTCAATCCACGGCGTACGGAACCCATACCATCGCCTTATGCCTTTCGCATCCCTGCTGCGATCAACGATCGATCGAGGTCCGCGTCGGACCGGCTTCGGCCAGCAACGGCCGGTGGTTCATTGTGCTCGGACGACCGCTCGCGTACCAGCTTCGGACCGTGACGATCGGTTCTGAGCCCCACTGATTCGTTCTTTGCACCAGCGAAATTGCCCGCAGCCTTGTTCCTCGGGGCCGCCTTATTGTCGGGATCGATCCCCCTGGTTTTCGCGATCGGCGCGGCACGACTTGAAAAGCCGACCGCCAGCATCTAACGTTCTTCGCAGGATCCCGAGGAGACGGCCATGGCAAGAATCGAAGCAAAGCTGGCGGAGATGGGACTGACGTTGCCGCAGACGCTACAGATGCCTGCAAACGTAAATATGTCATTGCCATTTGCATGGGTGCGCGTGAGCGGCACACGAGCTTTTGTCTCAGGACACGTGCCACTCAACCTCGATGGGACGATTGCGCAACCGGTAGGTAAAGTCGGCGCGGAAGTTTCTTCAGACGAAGGCTACGCAGCAGCACGCCTTGTGGCGCTTGCACAGTTGGCGAGTCTTCAGAAGGCGCTCGGGGATCTGGATCGCATTACGGCCTGGGTACGCGTCTTTGCGATGGTCAACGCAGCGCCCGGTTTCGACCAGATGCCACGGATCGCAAATGGCTTCTCGGATTTGATCCTTGAACTGTTCGGGCCGGACATCGGTATGCATGCCCGGTCAGCCGTCGGCGTCGCGCTCCCTCTAAACGTGCCCGTCGAATGCGAAGCGGAAGTTGAGATTGACGGACTGCGCCTGTAATCCAGGATTGCCGCCGAGAGCCGGTCTCATAAGCACGTGTAGGAACCATCGTCTCGGGTCGATCCAAGAACAGACGGTCAGGGACAGCATCTGGGTGACTCAGAAGGGTCGACCTGAGCCGGTCAATGTCGGACCGGGTGCGGCCAGTGAAAGGCCTTCGACGTGTCGACCAAAATTGACGACAATGTTCCCAAGGACCGCTGAATCTAAAAGGAACCATGAGACGACTATTCCTCGCTGCGCTCGCAGCCACCTCTTTCGTGACTTGCGTTCATGCGCAAAGTAACGCGTCCGGCCCGCTCGTCACACCCGCGGGTAAATTGCAATTCGTGCGCGTCGACCGCGATTTCGAGGGGATGCTCGACAAGGAAATTTTCGATCGCTTCAGCGCAAGCACGCTCACGCATTTCGATGAGGTCGGCAACGCAAATGACAGCGTCACGCGGACGCTCGTGCAGACTGACTCCGGGCCGGTGCTGTACGACTTTCGCCACCATCCGCCACTTGTGCAACGCTCGGGTAAGCGCATGACGGTCAAGCGCGTCTTCTGGCAAGGCGATGAAGTCGTGATGCAGAGCTCGCAAGGCTGGTTCCGGTTCAAAGGCGGCGTGTTGACGAAGCTGCAGTCGTCTATGACGACGTACCATTGATTACGCGCGCCCCCCCCGGACACACGAGCCAGCGAGGACATAGGTCGCCTCGCTGCGCACGCCATTGACTTTTTTCAGGTTGCCTTGACCTCTTGTGGCGTGAGCTAAGCCCGTCGTCGTGGGACAGGTTTCGGCCAATATCTGCCGTTCGACGGCATTGCATAGATCGTCAATCAGCGGCGACATCCAAAAACTGAGTGGGTGTTTCCATTGCCGCTTAGTGAAGAACTATTCCGCCATCGGCAGCTGCGATTCGTGAGCGATCCGAATTCGCATGCTGGAATAGGGACGCCGGCGGTTGAGAACCGGATCAACCGTTGTTCATCTTCTCCAGCAATCGAAACCCTTCGCGCCAATTGCCCAGGTTGCTGTCCACGTTGAGATGTCCCTGTGCGCCAACTTCGACGAGTTCGCTGCCCCATGCAGCTGCGCAGGCGCGTGCGTAGTCCACGCTGCCATACGGATCGTTGGTGCTGGATACGACGGTCGTGGGAAACGGCAACCGCTCCGATGGCAGGGGCGCGAATCCGCTCGCGGCTACCCGGGGAAATGCCGGTGATGCCGGGTCCGGCACGGCCACAAGCAGCGCGCCACGAATCTTCCGCGCATACCGGGCAGCCCAATGGACCACGGCCAGACATCCGAGGCTGTGCGCCACTATGACAGTCTCCCTCCCGTTTGCCGCTAGAGCGTGTTAGGAACTTTGAAGGACTGGCACCGCGTGAACAAGCATAAGCATCGCGAAGACCACAAAATGAAGCCCGGCGAGGGTTTCGGGTAGCCGTTCATAATCACGTGCGAGACGGCGGAAACGGTTGAGCCAGCCAAAGCTGCGCTCGACCACCCACCGCCGGGGCAGCAGTACAAATCCCTTTTTCGCTTCCTCCAGTTTGATCACCTGCAGTTCAATGCCTTCGTCGCGTGCGGCCTGCGCTGGCTCTTTGCCCGTGTATCCCTGATCCGCAAATGCCACCTTGACGGTATGTCCCGTTACTTGCTGAACCTGACGCGCAAGCTCTGCCACCTGTGCGCGCTCCTGTTCATTGGCTGGTGTCACGTGCACCGCCAGCAACTGTCCCAAGGTGTCCACAGCAATGTGCACCTTGCTGCCGCGTTTGCGCTTATAACCGTCATAGCCCGCGCGTGGACCACTCTCGCAGGTCGACTGTATCGTGCGACCGTCCAGAATCACGGCGCTGGGCTGGCCCTGCCGTCCCTGTGCCACGCGTATCACCGAGCGCAGGTCGCAGACCATGTGCTCAAAGCAGCCTGCCTGTAACCAGCGTTGAGTCTGCTGATACACCAGTTCCCAAGGTGGGAAATCATTGGGCAGCATCCTCCAGGGCGCGCCGGCCCGAGCCATCCAGCGTAACGCGTCAAACATGTCGCGCAGTTCGTATTTGCGCTGCGGCGCCGTGACGTCCATCAGCGTCAGATAGGCGGCCGCGAAGCTCCATTCTTCGTCGGACACGTCGGTCGGGTACCCTTTGCGGTCTGCTTTTTTCATCCCGCCAGGATACCAGGTCTCACACCAAGTGCCTAACACGCTCTAGCTGCCGTTCTATGGCCGATACCCAGTCATCGCACACGACGTAATCCCAATCCTCGACTGCGAGGCGTTGCCAATCCGGATGCGCGGCCTGCCATACGCTCTGCCAGTGCAATGGGCCGGAGTTGCCGATGCCAGGAACAACAAGAACGGGGTAGTCCATCTGCCAGATCTCCATGAGTAAACGAGCATCCAGTGTAAAAGCTCGTGAATTCAGGCAACATCGCAAATCAAATGGATTGATGGTCATACACAAACGAATTGACGGAAATTGAGGGTACTCACAAATGAAAGCTAAGCCGGTAACGTTGGACAAGCTCGACTGGCGGATCCTGGAGGCGCTTCAGTGCAGTGCACGCGTCACTAACACGGAACTCGGGAAGCAGATCGGGCTTTCCCAGCCGGCTGTCACCGCCCGCATCAGGAGGCTCGAGGAGCTTGGGGTCATCGAGGGCTACGCGGCGCGGATAAATCCCGGCCTCGTCGGTCGGGGCATCGGCGCGATCGTGCGAATCCGCACCACCCACGCTGAAATAAAGCGTTGCCTGAGCGCCTTCGAAGCGATGCCTGAGATCGTCGAGGCGCACCGGATCACCGGCGAAGACTGCTTCATCGTTCGGATGGTGGTTGAAGAGATGGCCCAACTCGAAACCGCAATCGACGCGCTCGCCAGATTCGGGCCCGTGACCACTTCTGTCGTGCTAGCGAGCTATCCGCCGAAGGCGATCCTTGGATCGCAGATTTGACGGGCTGCTTTGTAGAAATCTGGATGACCGCTCGGGGCCCAGAAGTTGAGGTAACGTGCGGCGGCCACACCTACCCGTTTCCGATGACTAACGTGGGCCAAACGGTTGTCCGATCAGGAATCACGCGTGCTGACGACCACCTGTGCCCAGGAAAAGTATTCGATGATCACCGCAGCCAGTCCGACGAACTGGTACAAGTCGTCTCGATCTTCAAACTCGGCAGCGGCGCAGGTATTGTCCCGTCGTTGGGTTGAGCGCGATGCGGCGACAGTCTCGGGCGTGAAACGAACAACATTGCCGCGACGCGCGCCGACCACCGATACCATTCCCTATGCCGGCTTGCCCGATAAATCGCATGAGTATGTGTCCCGAATGACCGCTATCGAGGATGTCGAAGGTCAGGGTTGGGTCGCTTTATGCCTTTCACATCCCTGCTGCGATCAGCGATCGATCGAGGTCCACGTCGGACCGGGTTCGGCCATGAAGCGACGTTCGACCTCGTGGCCGAGATCGTCAATCGATCTTCTCGAAGCCGCAAACGCGACCGGCGGCGATGATCGCCGGTCGGCCAGACACAATGCCAGACGGCGTTACATCCTGCGCCCATTTGGCGGTATCTATTTGTTTCCTTTTAGTCTCGACGCGAGAAGCGCATATTTTTCCTGTGAGGTATCCGCCAATGCCGTTTCCCGGGTGGAAGGCGTGTCGTCATACGGCACCGGTTCGGCGAACTGGCTCACTGTCAGATCCCACTTTCGTCCGTCGATCAGATTGTAGAAGTGCGTGCCGCCCGAAGTCCGCGTGGTGAGAATCTCACCACCGAAATAATCGTGCACGACGAGCGAGGTGACGCTGCAATGATTCTGCGCTGGATTCGATGGCGACCAGGCGTTGGTCGGGCTTGACGTGTCTGCGGACCATACGCGCGAGATTGCCCTGTACAAGTCGAGGGGCGTCGCAAAGGTCTTCGATACGGGGGGCATCTGACCTTCCTGTTTCATTGCAAAAAATCCCTTGTCCAATGTGAAAGCGGCTCCAGACCGGCGAATCGGAGCAGCGAAGGGCTCGGCCCGCGATCGTCGCAAACCGGCTTCTCGCAGGAGCGGCCGAATCGAGGTTAGACGCGAAGCGAGGCTATCATGCGCCAGCGACCTCGCCGACAAGCTTGCCGCTAAAATGTCCGAAAAGGTCCTACTCTGGTCTGCATCCAGTCTATCGTGGACGCAGCGTGCTCTTTAGCATGGGAGCCTTCATTCACCGGAAAAGAAGGGTAGAGGAAAAAGACCATGACCAGCTGTCGATCGCGCCGGACGTCACGTTCCATAAGCATCAGCACAGCGGGCTCGCTGGCACTCCTCTAGCCGCCTGGCTCATCGCTCGAGGGATCGGCAGGGTGATCGTCAGCGGAATCCGCACCGAGCAATGCTGTGAAACCACTACACGCCACGCGTCCGATAGCGGCTTTGAGGTCGACTACGTTAGCGAGGCGACACTGACCTTCACGATGACCCATCCGCGTAGCGGGCGGAAATACACACCGCAAGAGATTCGGGAGCGCACCGAACTCGTGCTCGAAGGACGCTTCGCCCGAATTGCGACGGTCGCCGAAGCACTCGAGACTTTGCGCGACCCCGTGGCCACCTGAATATCGAATCCCGAGGCAGCCAACGCATGAGGATGCGCATGATCCGAACGACTGAAAGCCGATACACCCGGCGCGGAAGTCATCACAATTGACCGCAACCTTTCCGACGAGGTACCGCGACAGCCTGGGGCACGCGAAAGACGTCTCGATACCTGTACTGTTCGTGCTGCTGCCGAACGTACTCATGCTTGATCTCGCGGGCCCCGCTGAAGTGCTGAGACTCGCATCGCAACTCGATTCGGTGACGGCCGGCGGGTCTGCCACGCGTTTCGAACTCAGCTACGTCGGCCCGGTGGCGCAGGTGCATACGTCGATCGGCCTGCCGCTCAATGGTATAAGACCATTACCCGACTCGATTCCCCCCAAAGCGATTGTCGTGGTCGTCGGTGTGAGTTCGCGCATCGACGGCATCTCGCGGCGCGAACTCGAAGCGGCGTCCGCTATGGCCACGGAGTGGCTGACGCGCGTAGCGGTGCCTATCAGAAACCGCGTAATCTGCGTATGTTCGGGAGCATTGATTGCGGCGCACGCAGGATTGCTCAATGGGCGGCAGTGCACGACCCATCACGCGCTATGCGGCACGCTGCAAGCGATTGCACCTACCGCGAAAGTGCTCGAGAACCGACTTTATGTGTCCGATGGTCTCATTAGCACCAGTGCCGGCGTCACAGCGGGAATCGACCTGATGCTTCAGCTGGTCGCCGAGCTCGCGGGACCACGCGCAGCATGTGCCGTGGCGCGCGATATGGTGGTCTACATGCGGCGCTGCGGCGCCGATCCGCAACTGTCCCCGTGGATCACCGGCCGCAACCATCTGCATCCTGCGTTGCATCGGGTACAAGATGCGATCGCCGTAGATCCCGCGCGCGACTGGAGTGCCGAGCAGATGGCGCAGATCGCTTGCAGCAGTGCGCGTCACCTGGCGCGGCTGTTCCACGAATATGCAGGTATGAGTCCCCTGGACTACATCCATCGGCTGCGCGTCGCAGTTGCGCGCGAGTTGATTGCGCAGTCTTCGCTTGACATGGAGGCTGTTGCCGAGCGTGCAGGTTTCGGATCTGCCCGGCACATGCGCCGAATTTGGCGGAAGTACGACGCGCAGACGCCGTCGAACAGCCGTCGTGCGGGCGCAGACCAGTCCTAACCGGTCGGACACATTTGGGAGCGCAGGCCCCAATCGGGTACGGGCTTTGGCCCGCGATGACGGGGCGTTCTGATGGCCGTCCGAGTGTCTCTTATCGAGACCCGGGCACTCTCACCCACCCTTCCATCAACACCCGAGCGCTGCGGCTCATGATGGCCTTAGTGACAGTCCACTCACCGTCATTCTCACTAGCCTCCGCCCCCACCCGCAAGGTCCCCGACGGATGCCCAAACCGCACCGCATCACGCTCGCCCCCACCCGCAGCAAGATTCACCAGCGTCCCAGATATCGCAGCCGCCGTGCCGATCGCAACCGCGGCCGTCCCCATCATCGCGTGATGCAGCTTGCCCATCGACATCGCCCGCACCAGCAGATCGACGTCACCGGCGGCAACGCGCTTACCGCTCGACGCAACGTAATCGGCTGGCCTGGCGACGAAGGCGATCTTCGGCGTGTGCTGCCGCGTCGCGATCTCGTCGAGATGCTTGATGAGGCCCATGCGCAGCGCGCCATGCGCGCGAATGGTCTCAAACTTCGCGAGGGCTTTGTTGTCGCTATTGATGGCATCCTGCAACTCGGTACCCGTATAGCCGATCGCTTCCGCGTTCACGAAGATAGTCGGAATGCCGGCGTTAATCATCGTCGCCTTCAGCGTGCCGACGCCCGGCACTTCCAGATCGTCGACCAGATTGCCGGTCGGGAACATCGCGCCGCCAGCACCCTCTTCTTCTGCAGCCGGATCCATGAACTCGAGTTGCACCTCCGCCGCAGGAAACGTCACACCGTCGAGTTCGAAGTCACCCGTTTCCTGCACAGCGCCATCGGTAATCGGCACATGCCCGATGATGGTCTTACCGATATTCGCCTGCCAGATACGCACTGTAGCCACACCGTTTTGCGGAATGCGGCTCGCGTCCACCAGCCCGGCACTGATCGCAAACGGCCCCACGGCGGCAGAAAGATTGCCGCAGTTGCCGCTCCAGTCGACAAAGGCTTTATCGATGGAGACCTGACCGAACAGGTAATCGACATCGTGATCGGGCCGGCTGCTCTTCGCGATGATGACCGTCTTGCTGGTGCTCGACGTCGCGCCACCCATGCCGTCGATCTGCTTGCCATAAGGGTCCGGGCTGCCGATCACACGCATCAGCAGCGCATCGCGCGCCGCGCCCGGCACCTGGGCGGCTTCGGGTAAATCCTGCAGGCGGAAGAACACGCCTTTGCTGGTGCCGCCACGCATGTAGGTAGCCGGAATTTTGATCTGAGGTTGATGGGCCATGAAAATATTGTCCTGACGTGGATGGGCGGCACGTCACCGTACCGCCCGAACGCAATGATCCGTGCTTGTTATGCAGCCTTCGACGACTCGAGGAAGTCCTGCGCGAAGCGTTGCAACACGCCGCCCGCCTCGTAGATGGACACTTCTTCCGCGGTGTCGAGCCGGCAGGTCACCGGCACCTCCACGCGCTCGCCGCTCTTACGATGAACCACGAGCGTGAGGTCTGCGCGCGGCTTGCGTTCGCCGATCACATCGAAGGTCTCGGTACCGTCGATACCGAGCGTGTTACGGTTCACGCCGGGTTTGAACTCCAGCGGCAGCACGCCCATGCCGACCAGATTGGTGCGGTGAATGCGCTCGAAGCCTTCGGCGACGATCGCTTCCGCGCCGGCAAGGCGCACGCCCTTGGCCGCCCAGTCACGCGACGAACCCTGGCCGTAGTCGGCCCCGGCAATCACGATCAACGGCTGCTTGCGCTCCATGTAGGTTTCGATGGCTTCCCACATGCGCGTCACCTTGCCCTCGGGTTCGATGCGGGCCAACGAGCCGGCCTTCACCTTGCCGTTTTCCAGCACCATCTCGTTCTTCAGCGTGGGGTTCGCGAAGGTGGCGCGCTGCGCGGTGAGGTGATCACCACGGTGGGTCGCATAGGAGTTGAAGTCTTCCTCCGGCAGGCCCATCTTCGCCAGATATTCGCCCGAAGCGCTATCGGCGAGGATCGCGTTGGACGGCGACAGGTGGTCGGTGGTGATGTTGTCGCCCAGCACGGCCAGCGGGCGCATGCCCCTGAGCGAACGTTCGCCGGCCAACGCGCCTTCCCAGTACGGCGGGCGGCGGATGTAGGTACTCATCGGGCGCCAGTCGTACAACGGGTTGGCCTTCTCGCCGGTATCGACGGACACGGCGAACATCGGCTCATACACCTTGCGGAACTGCTCCGGCTTCACACTGGAAGCGAAGATCGCGTCGATCTCTTCATCGGACGGCCAGATGTCCTTCAGCGTAACGGGCTTGCCGTCGCCGTCGATCCCCAGCACGTCCTTCTCGATGTCGAAGCGGATGGTGCCCGCAATCGCATACGCGACCACCAGCGGCGGCGACGCCAGAAAAGCCTGCTTCGCATACGGATGAATACGGCCGTCGAAGTTGCGATTTCCGGACAGCACAGCCGTTGCGTACAGATCGCGGTCGACGATTTCCTTCTGGATCACCGGATCCAGCGCACCCGACATACCGTTGCACGACGTGCACGCATAAGCGACGACGCCAAAGCCCAGCTGTTCCAGTTCCGGCAGCAGCCCGGCCTCTTCCAGATACAGCGTGACGGCTTTCGAGCCAGGCGCCAGCGACGTCTTCGCCCACGGCTTGCGGGTGAGTCCACGCCGGTTCGCGTTGCGGGCAAGGAGGCCGGCGGCGATCATGTTGCGCGGGTTGTTGGTATTCGTGCAGCTGGTAATCGCCGCGATGATCACCGCGCCGTCCGGCATCAGGCCAGGCTCGTTCTCCACCTTGCCGCTGATGCCGCGCGCCGCCAGTTCCGAAGTCGGTACGCGCTTGTGCGGATTGGACGGACCGGCAATATTACGCACCACTGAAGACAGGTCGAAGCCGATCACCCGCTCGTACTCGGCGTTCTTCAGGCTGTCCGCCCAGAGGCCGGTTGCCTTCGCGTAGGTCTCCACCAGTTTGACCAGTTCATCGTCGCGTCCGGTGAGCTTCAGATACTTGATGGTCTGCTCGTCGATGTAGAACATCGCGGCGGTGGAGCCGAACTCAGGCGCCATGTTGGCAATCGTCGCGCGGTCGCCCAGTGTCAAGTGAGAAGCGCCTTCGCCATAGAACTCCAGGTACGAGGACACCACCTTCTCTTTACGCAGGAACTCGGTCAAGGCCAGCACGATATCGGTCGCCGTGATGCCTGGTTGCGGCTTACCGGTCAGCTCCACGCCGATGATGTCCGGCAGACGCATCCACGAAGCGCGGCCCAGCATCACGCTCTCGGCTTCGAGGCCGCCCACGCCGATCGCGATCACGCCCAGCGCGTCGACCATCGGGGTGTGCGAGTCGGTGCCGACCAGCGTATCGGGGAACGCCACGCCATCCTTCACCTGCACCACCGGACTCATCCGCTCCAGGTTGATCTGATGCAGGATGCCGTTGCCCGGCGGAATCACGTCGACGTTCTTGAACGCGAGTTTGGTCCAGTTGATGAAATCGAAGCGGTCTTCGTTGCGACGGTCTTCGATTGCGCGGTTCTTCGCGAAGGCATCCGGGTCGAAGCCGCCGCACTCGACGGCGAGCGAGTGATCCACCACCAGTTGCGTCGGCACGACCGGGTTGACCATCGCAGGGTCCCCGCCTTGAGCAGCAATCGCATCGCGCAGGCCGGCGAGGTCGACCAGCGCCGTCTGACCCAGAATGTCATGACACACCACACGCGCCGGGAACCACGGAAAATCCAGCTCGCGCTTGCGTTCGATGATTTGCTCAAGCGATGCAGTCAGCGTGGCCGGGTCGCAGCGCCGCACGAGGTTTTCGGCCAGCACGCGCGACGTGTACGGCAGCTTGTCATAGGCGCCCGGCTGGATTGCGTCGACGGCGGCACGCGTGTCGAAGAAATCCAGCCCGGTGCCGGGAAGGCGTTTGCGGTTTGCAGTATTCATGGCTTAGGGGACAAAACAGTAATGATCCGGGGACGGTGTGGCGGCCGAGCTTCAGTTTAGCTTGTCAGCTTGCCGCTGGTCTCGCGGACAAGCGTGCAAAACGCGCCGCAAAAAAACAGCCTTGGCTCGGGGTTCCAGCGAGCCAAGGCCCAACTTCATTACGTCGCGCTCATGTGACGCAATGGAGGAGAAACGCTTGCGGCTTCGCCCATACGCCTTCAGACGCGTTTGGCGAGCGGCACGAACGGGAGATCGTCGGGGCCGGTGTAATTCGCGCTCGGACGGATGATCTTGTTGTCGATCCGCTGCTCGATGATGTGCGCGCTCCAGCCAGCCGTGCGGGCGATCACGAAAAGCGGCGTGAACATCGCCGTCGGCACGCCCATCATGTGATACGAGACCGCGCTGAACCAGTCGAGATTTGGAAACATCTTCTTCACATCTGCCATCACTGTTTCAAGGCGCTCGGCGATGTTGAACAGCTTGGTGTTGCCCGCTTCCTTCGAGAGCTTCTTCGCGACTTCCTTGATCACCTTGTTGCGCGGATCGGAGATCGTGTACACCGGGTGACCGAAACCGATCACCACTTCCTTGTTCTCGACACGACGGCGGATGTCGGCTTCGGCTTCGTCGGGCGTCTGGTAGCGCGACTGGATCTCGAACGCGGCTTCGTTGGCGCCGCCGTGCTTCGGGCCGCGCAGCGCGCCGATCGCACCGGTAATCGCCGAGTAGATGTCCGATCCCGTACCCGCGATCACGCGGCCGGTGAAGGTCGACGCGTTGAATTCATGCTCGGCGTACAGGTTCAGCGACACGTGCATCGCGTCGACCCACGCCTTCGACGGCTCCACGCCGTGCAGCAGGTGCAGGAAGTGGCCGCCGATCGAATCGTCGTCGGTTTCGACTTCGATGCGCTTGCCGTTGTGCGAGTAGTGATACCAGTACAGCAGCATCGAACCGAGCGAGGCCATCAGCTTGTCGGCGATATCGCGCGCGCCCGGCAGGTTGTGGTCGTCCTTCTCGGGCAGCACCGTGCCGAGCACCGACACGCCGGTGCGCATCACGTCCATCGGATGCGCGGCGGCCGGAATCCATTCGAGCGCGGCTTTGACGTTCGCGGGCAGGCCACGCAGCGCCTTGAGCTTGGTCTTGTAGGCGGTCAGTTCGGCCTGGGTCGGCAGCTTTTCGTGCACCAGCAGATACGCGATCTCTTCGAATTCGCAGGTGCTCGCGATATCGAGAATGTCGTAGCCGCGATAGTGCAAATCGTTGCCGGTCTTGCCGACCGTGCACAGCGCAGTGTTGCCCGCCGTCACGCCTGACAGGGCGACGGATTTCTTCGGTTTGAATGCGCCGGCGGTCGGCGTGCTGTTGTCTGCTTCGCTCATGTTTTTGTCTCCAACTGCGGGGGTTACTTTTCGCGGTCTGCCACGCGTCGAGCTTGTCTTCGCACGCGTGCTAGCCAAGGTATTGGGTACAGGCCGGCGCGCGGCCTCATGGTGTCCTGTGAAACGGATGCTTATAACGCAAAGAACGGGCCATGCGCGGCAGCTCGAGCTAAGTGCCTGATTTAACAAAAAATTGCTCCGGGATCATGGCCGCATGATATTTCATAAGTGAAATCTCGATTTCGAATTAGAAACAGTTACGCGCATAATAGGCGAACGCCTGAACCCTTCCAGACCTCTTCCTGAACTGTCAGCGAGCCGCCTGCCGTGAGCACCCCACCCTTCGACCCCGCGCAGCGCCCCCGGATCTGGGCCGTCAGTATCAGCCGGTTGCGCGATCTGTTTTTCGACATCGCCGGCGAGTACGTCGAACGCGCGGACCTGCGCATCGTCTCGCACGGCTTCGAGGATGCCGTGCATGAGATCGACGTCGTGGGCGCGGGGCGTCCGGATGTCGTGATTGCCGGCGGTTCGAACGGCGCGTACCTGAAAACACGCGTCTCGGTTCCGGTCGTGCTGATCAACCCGACCGGCTTCGACGTGATGCACGCCCTCGCGCGAGCACGGCGCGACGGCGCGTCAGTGGCCCTCGTCACGCACGGCGACACGCCCGACGAAGTACGGCGCTTCACCGCCGCGTACGGAATCGATGTCGTGTTCGCTTCGTATCAGTCGGCGCAAGACGCGGAGAGTGTCGTCCTCGATCTGCGCGATCGGGGTATCGACGTCATTGTCGGCCCCGGACTCGTGACCGATCTTGCCGCCAGCGCCGGCATGGGCGCGGTGTTTCTTTATTCGCGTGCGTCGGTGCGTGCCGCGTTCGATACAGCGCTCGAAGTCGCGCAGGCAACCCGTCGCGAAACGGTTCGCCGTCAACGGCTCGACAATCTGCTGCAGCATCTGCGCGATGGCGTCGTCGCGCTCGATGCGCAAGGGCGCGTCGAGGCGATGAACCAGCGTCTGGCTGCCGTGCTCGGCATCGACGCGGCGAAGGCGGTGGGCCGCTCCCTGCTCGAACTGGCACCCGATCTCGCAGGCGCGCTGCCGGACTCGGACGACGACACGTTCGTTTCTGTCCGCGGCGTGAGCTATGCCGTGCATCGCGGGCCGCTTGCGGGCAACGGCGCGGCGGCCGGCACGGTGCTGACGTTTCAGGAATCGCGCGCGGTCGAACGGCTCGACCGCACGTTGCGCTCGCGTCAGCGCGTGCAGCAGTTCACGGCGCGTTACCGGCTCGAGGATATCGTCGGCGCATGCGCGTCGATCGAGCGGGTGCGCACGCTCGTGCAACGCTACGCAAAGTCCGACGCTACCGTGCTGATTCTCGGCGAGAGCGGAACCGGCAAGGAAATGGTCGCGCAGAGCATGCATCAGCTCAGTTCGCGGCGCGACTTTGCGTTCGTCGCGATCAATTGCGGCGCGTTTCCTGAGGCATTGCTCGAGAGCGAGTTGTTCGGCTATGAAGAAGGCGCGTTCACTGGCGCACGCAAAGGCGGCAAGGCGGGGCTGATCGAAGTGGCGCATCGCGGCACGCTGTTTCTCGACGAAATCGCTGAAATGCCGTTGTCGTTGCAAAGCCGTCTGCTGCGTGTATTGCAGGAGCGCGAAGTCGTGCGGCTCGGCTCAACGGAGCCGACGCGAGTCGACATTCGTGTCGTCGCGGCGACGCATCGCGCGTTGACCGAGGGCATCGAGGCGGGCCGGTTCCGCGCGGATCTCTACTACCGGCTCAACATCCTGAGCATTGCCCTGCCCCCGCTGCGTGAGCGGCCAACCGATCTGCAACCGCTTGCCGTCGAACTGCTGTTACAGGCCGCGACACGCGAGCCGCGGCTTGCCGCTCGCATCGCCGACGCGGATGCCGCTGCCCGTGTCCTTGCCGGTATCGGCGAGCCGTTGCGACGTTATGCGTGGCCAGGCAACGTGCGTGAACTGCAGAACGTGATCGAACGGATCGCGGTTGAACTGGCCGATGCGGATCCTGACGAGGCAGGAGAAACCGTCCTTACGGGCGACGTGCTGCGCACTGTGGCACCTGAAATCTTCGAATCGTCCGCGCGCATCGAGCAAGCGGCACTGACGTTGCGCGAGCGCAGCCGTCATGTGGAGGCGGATGAAATCCGCGCGGCGTTGGCTGCGTGCGACGGCGATCGCGACGCGGTCTGCAAGGCGCTCGGCATCAGCAAGACGACATTGTGGCGGAAGTTGAACGCGGCGCAGTAGTAGCGACATTACGTGTATTGCACACGGGTCACTTCTGATCCGCAGGACGTGCAGCCCCGAGCCCCTCCAGCAGCGGCCGAAGCGCATCGAGTTCCGAGCCGAACCCGGCCCAATCTCCCGCCTTCAGTCTCTCGATCGCACGGTCATAATGAGCAAGCGCCTCGCGGGCGCGCGCGTCCGGCGTGCCCCGGGCCGTACCTTGAGCCGGCGCCGTCGGAGCGGTTTCCTTGAAGAGCGCAGCCAACGCTTCACCCAGGGTCTCCTCCATCACCACACGGTCGCCATAGGCGGCAATCACCCGCTTCAACTCGGGCAACTGACCGGACGCCGCGCGTAAGTAGAGCGGCGAGATGTAGAGAATCGAGTTCTCGATGGGCACGACCAGAAGATGGCCGCGAATGACGCGCGAGCCCATCTGGTTCCACAACGAAATCTGCTGCGAGATCTCGGTATTCTGCTGGATGCGCGCTTCGATCTGGAACGGCCCATAGACCAGCTTGTCCTTCGGAAACGCGTAGACGATCAGCTTGCCGTACTCGGGTGGATCGCAACGCGCCGCCAACCAGGCGATCATATTTTCACGCTGGCTAGGCACCATCGGCAGCATGAGGACGAACTCGGCGCGCGGCGCCCCAGGCAGCCGCATGATCATGTAGTAAGGCGTCATCGTCGTGGGGGCACTGCCACCGTCGATGCCGCCCAGTCCCCGCGGAAACTGCCAGAGATCCTCGCGGTTATAGAAAACCTCCGGCGCATCCATGTGATACGCGCGGTAGAGTTGCGCCTGAATCAGGAACAGATCTTCGGGGTAGCGGATATGCTGTTGCAGGTCCTGCGGCATCGCTTGCAAAGGCTTGAATAGGCCCGGGAAAATGCGCCGGTATGTCCGCAGGATCGGATCTTGAGGATCGCTAACGTAAAAATCAACCGTGCCGTTGTACGCATCGACCACCACTTTGACCGCGTTGCGGATGTAATTGGCGCCGTCGCCGATACCGGGCTGGGAGTAAGGAAACCAGTGGCTGATCGTATACGCGTCCTGCATCCAGAAAAGGCGTCCGTTGCTCGCGACGATATAGGGGTCGTGGTCGAGGCTAAGGAACGGGGCGATCGTGCGCACCCGGTCCTGAATGTTCCGGTGAAGCAGGATCCGGCTATCGTCCGTGATGTAGCCGGTCAGCAGGATGTTGGGGTCGTCGAGCTGCCAGGCGAAGAGGCTGCGTCGCGCCGTGCTGCCGATAGCGACACCGTCGCGCCCGCTGTAAGCGGTGTAGACGTTGTCCTTTCCCTTGGGGTAGTCGAACTCGGGTACGCTGCCCTTCACGATGACGTAGCCCTGCCCGCCCTCGCCGAAATAGAGGCGCGGCTCGTGGATGGCGGGGCCGCCATCGGCGGCAGGCGGAATATCCCGCAGATAGAGTGACGGTAAACCTTCCGTGGATTTCTCGGTGACCGGCGACATCACGACGCCGTTGCCGTGGGTAAACAGCAGATGCAGGTTCACCCAGGTCTGCGCGTTGGCCGGAAGCATCGCCGGCTCCAGTTCGCGCGCCGACAACATCACTTGCCGGTAACCGGCGTCGAGCCGGTAGCGGTCGATGTCCACCGCGAAGAATTTGTAGTAAGTCCTGATCTCCTGTAACTGCGCGTAGGTATCCATCAGCGGCTGCACATCCCACAGGCGGATGTTGTCGATGGTCGCGCGATTAGTCTGCAGCGAGGCGAGATTCAGCCCCTCCTCGGCCGCAAACGGCTTGACTTCGATTCGCGCAAGGCCGTAGGCCTGTCGCGTCAGCGCGATATTGTGCTCGATATAGGGCGTCTCCAGCTGTAGCTCGCTCGGCTTGACATAGAAGCGCTGGAACAGCGCCGGGTAGATCACAGCAAACGCAAACGAACTGCCGAACACCAGCACCGCCGCGGCAGCAGGCAATCGATAACTCCGCAGGCGCACATTGGCCCACAAGGCGACGGCCGCCGCAGTAGCCAGGCCGACGAGCATCCATAAGACCGGCAAATCGACGTGGAGATCGGTATAGCCTGCGCCGACCACGACGCCGTTATCGTCGTAGAGCAGCAAAAAGCGGTCGAGCCAATAAGACCAGGCCTTCAGTAAAAAGAACAGGCCGAGCAGTGCCGAACCATGAGCGGTAGCGGCGGGCGAGAGTCCCCGCGATGGCTGTTCGAGCACGATGTCGCCACGCGCGCCGTAGATGATGCCTGCAACGACCACGCAGGCGAACAGCACCCGCAACAGCCAGTTCTTGAGCACGAGATAGGCGGGCAGCGAGAAGAGATAGAAGCCGATGTCCTTGTCGAAGATCGGATCGCGCTCGCCAAAGGGCACCTGACGAAGGAAGCGAAGCGCCACGTCCCAGTTCGACATTTCGCTAGCGGCGATCACCAGCCCGATGAGGACGGCGCCGCCCGCGATGATCGAGCGCCACGGAATACCCGGCGCAACCTGGTCGGCCAGTTCGCTGATGATCTCGTGCGTGCGCGACGAAAAGGCTGCGCCCGCTAGCGAGGGTTTGAAGCTGAAGCGCCGCGCGTAACGATGCGCGACAAACGCCGACATCCATATCGCACCCGCCGAGGCAGCGAACACGGCGGCAAACAGCCACGCCTTGGCGGAAAAGACCGTCCAGAACACGTCGACATAGCCGATCGAAGAAAACCACAACCAGTCGACCAGGATGCCGGTGATGCGCCCGACAACGATCAGGCTGGCGATGACGACCGCAGCCGCGATGCCATAGCGTCTCCAGCGCACGCCGGATCTCACTTGCGACCGCATCGATCCTCCCTTGCTGGCTCACCGCACCTTGCCAGCGCCGACCGAACCATTGTGCACCGCCGGTAGCAACCGGTACAGCCGGGATGGACCCTCGCTACCGCCACGCCGAATGCCGTCGCCGCCGCTCAGCAGAGTGTATAAATAAAGCGCCAGGCTGCGGAAACGACAGCACCGGCTTACAGGATCGATGCGAGGGTCGATGCGCGATGGGCTAGCGGCAATCGGAGGTAGCGATGACCGATCTCTATCATCAGATCACGATCGAAGCGCCAGCGGACCAGGTCTTCGCCGCGCTGGCCACCCAGGAAGGGCTGAGGGCGTGGTGGACCGAAGACAGCGTCGTCGACGCGCGTCCCGGCGGCATGGCCGAATTCGGTTTCATGGAACGCAGCGTGGTTTTCCGCATGCGTTTCGACGAGCTGGATCCGCCGCACCGGCTGGTGTGGTCGTGCCTCGGCGGACCGCCGGAGTGGGTCGGCACCGCCATCAGTTTCGAACTGGCCGCGCTCGACGCCGGCAAGACCCAAGTCTCTTTCCTGCACGCCGACGCCCACTCGGCGGCCAAGGCAATCGCGGAACGCAACACGACCTGGGGATGCCTGATGCGCCAGCTCAAGCACCATCTTGAAGGCATGCCTTTCAATCCGGTGTTCAAGGTGTCGGCGCAATAACGTTGTGCGCCGCAACGGAACCGCGGCGCACGATATCACTTTTTGCAACAGGAGCCATGATGGAACGCTCAATGCATGCCATCCGCTTTCCGGGCGAGAGCGATGAGTACCGGGCGGCGCGCAACCGCCTGCTCGAGGCCGAAGCCGATCTGCGCAGACAGACTGAACAGGTCGCCGCATTGCGGCGAAGTCTGCCGGACGGTGGCCTGTTGAAGGAGGATTACGTTTTCGACGAGGCCAGCCCGGGAGCCGCAGGCCGGGTCAAACTTTCGGAACTGTTCCGCGACGGTAAGGACACGCTGATTCTCTACAGCTTCATGTATGGCCCGGACATGAAGCAGGCCTGCCCGTCCTGCACGGCGATCCTCGATGGATTGAACGGTGTCGTGCCGCACGCGCTTGAACGCACGAATATCGCCGTCGTGGCCAGGTCGCCAGTCGAACGCATCAGCAGTTACGCCCGCGAACGCGGCTGGAACCGACTGCGGCTACTCTCGTCAGCCAACAACAGCTACAACGCGGACTACCAGGGCGAGACAGCCGAAGGCAATCAGAGGCCGGCACTCAACGTATTCGTGCGGCGCGACGGCGCGATCCGGCATTTCTACTGCACCGAGCTGCTCTTCACCACACCCGACCCCGGGCAGGATGCCCGGCATGTCGATACGATCTGGCCGCTCTGGAATCTTTTCGACATGACACCGGAAGGACGCGGTACCGACTGGCGTCCGGCGCTGGCTTATGGGTCCAGCTAAAACTAGCGGCATCAGGCGACGCGCCAAAGTACCGCGCGTTGCCTGAATTCAGACCGAGGGGCAATGTGTGCCCCAAGCCGCAAGCAATTTCTGAGCGGTCCTTCAGTGTTCTCTCAATCGACTCGGCGTTTTTTTCGGCCAGTCTGCATCCGGCGATCCGTTTGATCCGTAAACGTCGTTGAGGACTCGCCGCTTCCCCGTGAAGTGACTTTGTTCTTCGTTGAAGGACGGTCTGTCTTTGTGACTGCGATTCACGTTGACGCATCGCCAAGGGTGTCCTTGCTGTCAGTTTTATGCTCAGAAAGAGTCTCAAGATGCGATGGCAACTACCACAGGAAGCACTCGTTTCGAATGACCGCCGCACTGCTACACTACCTCTTACCCCTATCGTGCGCGGCCAACCTGCAGAGAACGCGATGCACATGCAAGGAGATGCAGCGGCCGACGGCGACCGTATGGCGGATAGCGCCGAAGTCCGACGTCGCGACGAATTGAACCGGCTTCTGCTCCTGACCGGCGAAGGCGACCAGGCCGCATTCGCCACGCTCTATCAGCGCACCTCTGCAAAGCTGTTCGGAATCTGCGTGAAGATGCTGCGCGATCGCAGTGAAGCCGAGGACGTGCTTCAGGACGTCTATGTCACGGTATGGCGCCGCGCCGCGATCTTCGACCCGGGACTGGCCGGCGCCGTCACCTGGCTCGCGGCGATCGCGCGCAACCGGGCGATCGACCGCTTGCGCCGCCGCCGTGAGGAATCGATGGATGAGTCAACGGAAGAGGAAATCGTCGACGAAACGCCTTCACCGGCCGCGATGGCCGAGCGCAGCCAGGAGCGGCGGCGTCTGGAGCATTGTCTGGAGTTGCTGCCTGCCGAGCACGGCAAGATCGTGCGGGACGCATTTTTCACGGGCGCGACGTACGCCGAGCTGGCGGAGCGCCTGAGCGTGCCGCTGGGTACCATGAAAAGCTGGATCCGGCGTAGCCTGATCCAGCTCAGAGCGTGCCTCGATCAATGAATACGCCATTACACGACCCCGACGACCTGCGGTGTGCCGAGTACGCACTGGGCGTGCTCGACGCTGCTGAGCGCAAGCAGATCGAAGAGGCCATGCAGCACGATCCTCAGTGGGCGGCGAACGTGGCTCGCTGGCAGAACCGCCTGATGTCGCTGAGCGAGGATATGGGCGAGATGACGGCGCCTCCGCAGGTGTGGGCGCGCATCCAGTCCGAACTGGGGTTCGCCCGGTCCGCGCCGCGTGGGTCACGCGTCAGGCTATGGGACAACATTCGTTTGTGGCGCCTCATCGGCATCGGTTCGAGCGTCGCGGCGGTGGCGCTCGCCATCGTGTCCGTGGTGTCCGTGGTGCCTTTCGGGCAGGCACCCGTTACGGTGCCGGGCAATCGTGACTACATGGTCGCAAGCCTCGTCCGGCAAGGCGGCGGTGCAGGATGGACCGCCACCGTCGATGTTCAGCGTGCCCGCATGGTGATCGTTCCCGCAGGCGGCGTACCGGCGGCGGCCGACCGTTCCACCGAACTATGGATCATCCCGCCAGGCGCGCGACCCATCTCGCTTGGCGTCATTGCCGCAGACCGGCCGACTATCGTGTCGCTGCCACAGGACCGGCTCGCACAGTTGAATCCTCGTACGATCCTGGCTGTGTCGCTGGAACCGCATGGCGGGTCGCCTACCGGACAACCGACCGGGCCGGTACTGGCGAAAGGGCTCGTCGGCGGGACGTGAGCTGTTCCTGCCGCCATGTTCTTCGCGTGTATCCGTATTTAATCGAAGCGCGTGCATCCGCTGGTCCGTTTGACCCGTATCTTCGATTGCTTCCAGTCCGGAAGCGTCGATCTTTCGGGGAGAACCGAAATGCAATCCTGCAACGATATGAAGACCATCGGCGCGATGCTCGCGCTCGCACTGACCTTGGGCGTGGCGACGCCGGCCGCTACGGCCGGATCGATGTCCACGGATAACACCGTGGAAGTCGGCGGTGCGCCGATGTACCCATCAAAAAATATCATCGATAACGCGGTGAAATCGAAGGACCACACAACCCTGGTTGCGGCCGTCAAGGCCGGCGGTCTCGTGGATACGCTCTCTAGCAAGGGGCCATTTACGGTCTTCGCACCGACCAACGAAGCATTCGCGGCATTGCCGGCCGGGACGGTCGAAACGCTGCTCAAACCCGAGAACAAGACGACCCTGGTGAAGGTGCTCACGTATCACGTCGTGCCGGGCCGGGTCACCGCACACGACCTCGCCATGGCAGTCGAACAAGGGGGCGGCAAGGCAAGCCTGAAAACGGTCGAGGGCGATTCGCTTATCGTCAGCAAGGACGGCAAAGGTTGGGCCATCACCGATGACAAAGGGGATGTCGCCCATGTGACGATTGGCGACGTCATGCAATCCAACGGTGTGATTCATGTCGTCGACACGGTGCTGATGCCTTGACGTCCGTGTGAAAATCTCGGGGCACCGAAACGTAAGTGGCGTCATCATGATCGCGGGCCGCGCGCAACCGGCCCGCGACGATCATCGCGACTCGAAGACGCCCTGCCCCGCGGGCGCGGCACACACGGCGCGACTCGCCTCTGCCTCGGGCATGACCGCCTCCGGTTGCGTGCTCACGGCCAAGGTCGCAAGCGGCAAGCGAACCACGAATTCGGAGCCCGTGCCCGGACCGTTGGAGAACGCCTCGACAGTACCGCCGTGGTCCGCGACGATATCGCGGACCACCGACAAACCGAGCCCGAGACCGTTCACGGCAAGCGCGTGGCCCGCGAGACCGCGAGCGTACGGCTTGAAGATCGTCGCGAGTTCGCCGGGCGCGATGCCGATGCCGTTGTCGCGCACGCTGATGTAGCAGTAGCGCCCGGCGCGCGCCGCCATCACCTTCACGGAATCCGTGGCCGCGGAATATTTGAGCGCGTTCAACATCAGGTTGACGAACACCTGAGTCAGCTTGCCGAAGTCACCTTGCACCAGCAGCGGCGCGCTGCTTGCCGTCAGATGAATCGGCGCATGCGCAGGCACGCCCAATTCGGCGACCTGACTGCAATGCGCAAGAAGGTCGTCGACATCCACGCATGTAGGATGTGCAGCTTGCGTATCCGGCAACGGATGCATCGGCGCCTCGTCGGCTTGCTCATGTGTGCTCGCATGCTGAGCGTGGGCCGGCGCCATCAATTGCTCGGCTAACTGACCCAGCAGGCTCGCTTGCCGCGATAGCAGAAGCGCGTATCGAGAGAGCTGCTCGTCGTGGCCGTAGTGAGCGTTCAGCAGACGAGCGAGCAGGCCGAGTGGCGTGATCGCGTTGCGGATCTCATGGCCGATCATCGGCCCGATGGCGGGTTGGTTCGCTTCGTCGTCAGTGTCAGTCTGGTCGCGAGCGGTCGCGATCCGGGGGCATGAAGTTTCCGCGGTCTCCGGGCCGCCTTGTTTGTGCGGCCGTTCTGCGCGTTCGGCACGCTGCGGCTCCACCATCGCATCATGCAAGCGTTCGATTTCGCGAGTCTGCGCGGTGCGAAGCTGCTGCACGCAGTAGGTGCACATCCCGATGATCGGACAAGCGGCCAGCCGATGCTTCAATGCCGCTTCATAGTCGAGCAATGCGGCCCAATCGGTGGTTTCGTTGCAGACAGCGTCGCCGGCTACCCTCAGCCCTTCGAAGCCGCGCCCGAGCGCGTCGTTGATCGCCGCGGACCACAAGCTGACCGTGGCGCCGCCGTCGAATCCGCTTTTAGGGCGGGCGTAGAGTTGCGCGCCATCGAGAATCTGCAATTGGCCCGATGCGACGTATTCAGCGAGCGCGGGTGCCGTCCGCGTGAGCATATAGCGAGCTTTGTCCGGTCCCAGCAGCGCCGGCGCGACCCACACGCCTACTTCGCGATTGGCGAGTCCCGCATGCAGGAATTCCGCCGTGACGCTGAGTAGTTCGCTACGCGATTCGTAGAAGTGACACAGATGAGTGCCCCATGAGATAGGGCCAAGCGCGGCAAAACCGCTTTTACGAGATCCGGTGGTCATCGTTTCCCTGAAAGTGCGTGGGTCAAGAACCACAGTCGCGCTAGTCGGCACGTTTGCCTGCGCGCTCGAATATGAATATCACGGCACCTCGCGCGCAAGTTCGTCAATCCTGAAGACAGGGGACGAAACAGCCGCAGTCGGTTCGTGATGCTGAATCAGCAGGAAATCAAGGTACGTGAGGGGAATATTTAAAAACATACTTGTTTTCCCTAGCCGCATCTTTGCTGCTAAAACGCATGTTTGTCATACGCGTGTCATGGTGGCGAAGGGTGGCACTGGGTGACGACGTCGACGCCGAACGTCCACACGCCTGAGCTGGCACCGGGTGAAAACGGCTGACCGGGGGCCGGCACGCACCGAATGCCAATCAAACGTGCGAGGGCGCGTTGTACGGGACACGAGAGTCAGCGCGCCTATTGCAACATGACTGGCGCGATAGACTTCACCGCTCGTAACGGATGCCCGCTAGTGCGTCCTGGAGCTTGCCGAGCCCTGCGCATACGTCCTGGGTGCCATCGAACAGCAACGCTTGCAGATGGTTGCTCAGGATTTGCGTCAGGTCGTGGTATCGCGGCGCAGCCGGGCATGGACAAGCCTGAATCCCGCCGGTCTTGGCGAGCTGATCCATCACCGCAATGACGCGATTGCGCTGCAATACGTAGCGATCTTCCGCGACCGAGTGACGGGCGTTACCCGCAGCGCCGTGGAGAACAAAATACTTCATCAATTCTGGCGAAGTCAGCGTTTCGACCGCGTTCCATGCCCACGTTGCCGCGACTTCCCCGTTTCTCGACGGAATCGCCAGGAGCGCGCCGCCGAGCGGCGAAACCGGCGTCATGCCGGGCGCAAACGTCGGATGCAATTGCAGCCCGATGCGACCGCCTTTCTGCAACAGCGCGTGGCTGTCGAGCATGCCGTACCGATTCGACCAGTGGTAGCACATGGCCGCGTGCCCGGAGCCGAATATCTGGGCGTTGCGCACCCAGTGAACGCTGCGCACCTGAACGGGCGAATAGGGAATCAACTCTCGAAGATATTCGATGACGCGCCTGCCGGCTTCACTATCGACCTGCAGAACATCCTCCTCGACCGAAAGCGCCCCTTGCGCCCCGAGAATCTGCAGAAACGATTCGGCCAGCGGCAAGCCCGGTGCCGCGTTCCACGAGATACCCGCACGATTCTGGCTCGGCCGCTGCAAGCGGCGCGCGCAGTGAACGACCTCCTCGAAGCTGCTGGGAGGGCTGAGGCCTTCGGCCTCGAACAGGTCCTGGCGGTACCAGAGAAAATCGAGAGTCGGTTGCAGCGGAATCGCGTACAACTGTCCGTTGCTCCATCCGGCGCGCCAAACTGCGTCGCAGAAGTCCGCGCCGGAAAACCGTCCGCCTGCTTTTAACGCCTGTAGTTCGAGCAAGTGTCCGTCCCCGGACAATTCGGCCAGCCACGGAAACGGAATGGCGACGATTAGCGGAGCCAGCGCCTGGACGCGAGGCTCGCCTGCCAGCGCGTCATTGAGCGCCTGACGGTACGCGTCCTGCGGATACGTCATCACACGCAGGCGAACCCCCAGGAAGCGTTCGATGTCGGTGCGATTGTGCTTGACGATGTCGAAAACCGGATCCTCATAGGCGACGAGCGTCAATTCAATCGCATCGTTGAAACCCTGGGCCGCGGCGCGCGGCCATGCAATGCCCTGCGCGGGCGCGAGGCTCGCTGCGTCAAAACGATCGAACGAACCGGTATCGCTGACTCCCATGATGAGGCGGATAGTCTGCTCGGTGATGCTGTCGAGGCGCTCGAGCAGCGCAGCGGACGGGATCACCGCGGCGCGGCTGCCGGTGCCGGAACGGGGGCGAAATTGCAGCCAACCTTTGGCTTTCAGAGCGAACACGGCGCGGCGCGCACTCGTGCGAGGCAAGCCGGACAGATCGGCCAGCGCAGTGATCGTGGTGTGCCTGTCGCTCAGATGGCTCTGCAGCAGCGCGCCAAGCACCGGCCACATGGCCTGCGCATCGTCGCCGAGTTCGCTGCGCAGTATCTCCGATAGCTTGTCGATGACGGCGATCGCGGCACGGCGATCATGGGTATGCATGGCAAGGCTCTCCCGCAACTGTCCGGATAGCCGGGGGATGGCTTTATCCGCTCGCAACATAATACGATAACCTGTTGATTAATATGCAAATAACCATAATGGATATTTCCGCGCACTAGTTCGGCGACGGCTCCGTCATAGGATGCAGACACGCAGCGGTTCTACGGCCGCACGCGGACAAAAACGAACCGGAGACGACGCATGAGACGAGTGGCACGCTTAACAGCCGCATGGGCCGTGCTGGCATTCAGCCTGCACGCGGTAGCCGATACGCGATTCGTGGTGGTAACGCACGCGCCCGACGCGGACCCGTTCTGGAATGTGGTCAAGAGCGGTATCCGGGACGCCGAGAAGGATTTCGGCGTGGCGGCGGACTATCGCAATCCTCCCAACGGCGATCTCGCCGACATGACTCACCTGCTCGACCAGGCCGGCGCCCGCCGCTATGACGGCGTGGCGACGACGATCGCCGATCTCGACGTGGTCAAGCGCCCAGTAAAAGCGATCGTGGCCAAGGGCGTGCCGGTCATCACGTTTAACTCGGGGACGGCGAAGCAAAGCGACGAGTTGGGTGCGCTGCTGCACGTCGGCCAGCCCGAGTACGAGGCCGGCAAGGAGGCCGGTCAACGGGCGAAGGCGGCAGGCGTCAATAGCTTCCTGTGCGTCAACAACAACGTAACCAACCCGGAGTCGTTCGAGCGTTGCAGGGGATTTGCTGAAGCCATCGGCGCGGACTTCAGGAAGTCGACCCTCGATTCCGGCAACGACCCGACCGAAGTCGAGAGCAGGGTGTTCGCAACGTTGCACAAACGGCCCGGGACGCAGGCTGTGCTGACACTAGGGCCGACGTCAGCCGTGCCCGCGTTGCGCGCGGTCCAGAAGCTCGGGTTGACAGGGAAGATCTATTTCGCGACGTTCGACCTGACGCCCGAAGTCGACAAGGCGATCGAGGGAGGCACAGTCGCATTCGCGATCGACCAGCAGCCGTACCTGCAGGGCTATATCCCTATCGCGCTCCTCGCGATCATGAAGCGGGACAACTCTCGCGACGTCGGCAACGCATGCGCCACGCTCGCCGCCGACCCGAAGTTCAAGCAGCGTCTTGCGACCTACGGCCTCACGCCGCATTTCGGGCCACGCGGCGTGGATACCGGTCCCGGCTTCGTCACGCGCGAGAACGTGCGGCTGGTCGAAAAATACGCAGGACAGTATCGCTGACAGGACGCACCGCCGCGACGACGGTCAGGCTGGGCCGCGCGACGGCATGAAATCCAGCCGTGGATGATCAGGAGGATCACGCATGTTTCAACTTGCAGTATGTGCGGAAATGGTTTTCCGCGACCTGCCGTTCGTCGAGCGCGTCAGAAAGATTGCCAGGATGGGCTTCCAGGTCGAGATCTGGGATTGGACGAGGCACGACATCGACGCGCTGCTCGGTACGGGGGCAACGTTTTCGTCGATGACAGGTTACGTCGAAGGCGATCTGATCACGGCAGACGGGGCACAAGCGCTGCTGCGTACCGCCGCGCAATCCATCGAGGTCGCGGCGCGACTGCGCTGCCCGCGCCTGAATCTGCACGGTACCGGACTGGACGGGACCGGCATGCCCGTGAAGCCGACACCGGTCGTATCGGGCGCGATGTGGCTTGCCGCGCAGCGCACGCTGGCGAAGGTGGCCGACCTCGGGCAGCGTGCAGGCGTCACTTTCTGCCTCGAGAACCTCAACACCGAGGTAGACCATCCTGGGGTGCCGTTTGCGCGTGCAGCCGATACGCTCGCGCTGGTTGAAGCGGTAGATAACCCGCATCTTCGGCTCAATCTGGATCTCTATCACGCGCAAATCGGCGAAGGCAACCTGATCGAACTGGTTCGCCGCGCACTCCCCTTCGTTGGCGAAATCCAGGTTGCCGATGTTCCCGGACGCTGCGAACCTGGCACCGGCGAGATTAATTACCCGGCGATCGCGCGGGCGCTGGCGGAGGCCGGCTACCGAGGCACGGTCGCGCTGGAGGCCTGGGCGAGCGGAAACGACGAACAGGCCTTGCAGCGATTCCGTGACGCCTTCCCGGCGCACGCGGGCGTCACCGCCTGAATTGGCAGCCTGATCACAGGTTGACGCAACCATCTTAAACATAGGATTACGTATGAATAAGCAGAAACCCGTTCGTGTAGGTCTTATCGGTGCCGGCGCCATTGGTTCATTTCACGGCGAGAGCATTGCCCGTCGACTCCACAATGCGCAGCTCGCGGCGATTGCCGACCCCTCGCTCGGCGCAGCCCAGCGGCTTGCAGAACGACTCGATTGCCCCGTTGCGCTGACGCAAGCCGAAGCAATCATCACGAATCCGGATATCGATGCGGTGGTCATCGCCGCGCCAGCCCGCTTTCACGCCGGCCTCGTCGTGTCGGCCGCACGAGCGGGAAAAGCCGTGTTCTGTGAAAAACCGATGGCGTTGACACTCGACGAAGCCGACATGGCGATCGAGGCCGCCCGTGCGGCGGGCGTCCCGCTGCAGGTCGGCTTCAACCGGCGCTACGACAAGGCGTGGGCCGAAGCGCGCGAGACCATCGTCTCGGGCGGGCTGGGAACCCCGCAACTGCTGCGCTCGCTGACCCGCGATCCGGGTCTTGCCGATCCCGCGCGCGTTCCGGTGTGGGCGATTTTCTTCGAAACGCTGATTCACGATTTCGACACCCTGAGATTTCTGAACCCAGGCGCCGAAGTCACTGAGGTTTATGCCGTCGCGGACGCACTCGTTCGGCCCGATTTCAAGGAACGCGGCCTGCGTGATACCGCTCTTGTCAGCATGAAGTTCGACAACGGCGCGATGGCCACTGCGGAAGCAAATTTCCATGCGGTCTACGGATACGACGTTCGCGGCGAGGTTTTCGGTTCCGGCGGGATGGTAACGATGGGAGACGTCCGGCGGTCGAACATGGCCCGGTTCGCGGCGGATGGCGTGTGCAGTGCCACCACCCGGCTCAACGTCGACCTCTTTCACGACGGATACACGGCCCAGCTTGCGTCCTTCATGGAAGCGGTGAAATCCGGAGTGGTCCACGGGCCAGGTGGAGAGGATGCGCGCGCCGCGTTGGCGATCGCGCTTGCATGCGTGCATTCAGTCGACGAAGGACGACCGGTACGCCTCGCAGAAATTTTCGAATCGCCGCCCGTTTTGGCGCCGTACGGCGTCGCGTGATTGTGAAACTCCGTCATCGGTTAAACACCTGATCCACGACCAACCGGCCACTTTCCCTGAGGATCGGCACAGGTAATTGGGCAGCCCATATCTGGCGACAGTTGTCGCCAGATGCACGCGCCAGACACCACACTTTTTGACATGTTATGATGCGAATCATTCTCATTTACAAAGACGCCGCATCAGTCGATCTGGCGCGGACGGTGGCCCATGGCGGCAGAAAAATCGCTCTCGCACCACGAGATGCAGGTGCTCTACAGCAATCATCACGGCTGGCTTCACGCATGGCTGCGCAAGAAGCTCGGCTGCGCGCATCGCGCGGCCGACCTCGCGCACGACACGTTCGTGCGCCTGCTCGCACGCGATGAGCCGCTTGCTCTGGAGGAACCGCGCGCCTTCCTGACCACCGTCGCGCAACGCGTGATGGCCAACTACTGGCGGCGCGAACAGATCGAGCGCGCCTACCTCGACGCGCTCGCACTCGTTCCGGAAGCGCTCGCACCCTCTCCCGAAGAACGCGCGCTACTGCTCGAAGCGCTGTGCGAAATCGACAGTCTGCTGGAGCGCTTGCCGCTCGCCGTCAAGCGCGCTTTCCTGCTCGCTCAGCTCGACGGCCTGGGTCATGCGGAAATCGCCGCGCAACTGAAAATTTCCATCTCCACCGTGAAACGTCATCTGGTCCGCGCAGGTGCGCAGTGTTTCTTCGCACTGAGCGCGACCTGACGCATGAACGCCAACGCAAGACCCGATATTCCGCAACACATCGCGCTGCGTGCCGTCGAGTGGTGGATGGAACTGCAGTCCGGTGAAAACACGCGTGAGCAGAAGCTTGCGCTCGCACGCTGGCGCGCCGAGCATGCCGACCACGAACGGGCATGGCAGCATATTCGCAGCGTCAGCAATCGCTTCAAGGACCTGACCGGCACCGCCGATGCAACCGGGGCAGCCGCCGCGCGCGCCGCGCTGACGCGCTCAAGGCCGGCAACGCGCCGTGCCAACGTCAAAGCACTGGCGATGCTGTTGTTCACCGGGGGCGCGGCATGGATCGCCGGCGAACACGTGCCGTGGCGCGCATGGAGCGCGGACGTGCGCACCGCCGTCGGCGAGCGCCGCACCCTCACACTGGCCGACGGTACGCGCGTCACACTGAACACCGACAGCGCCATCGAGATTCGTTTCAGCAGTACCGAGCGGCGCGTGCACCTCCTCAGAGGTGAAATCATGGTCGCGACCGGTCACAGCGATGCTGGCGGACCGCTGCGTCCGTTCGTCGTAGAGACTGCGCAAGGCAGGCTGCAACCGCTAGGCACGCGTTTCGCCGTCAGACAGCAAAGCGCGCTCAGCCGGATCGACGTATTCGAAGGCGCTGTGCGGATCAATCCATTCGACGCCCACGGCGCCGCGCCGATAATGCATGCCGGCGAACGTGCGCGGTTTACGCGCGACGAGGTCAGCGCGATGGAAGCGATCAGCGAGAACGACGCGGCGTGGGCGGACGGCCTGATCGTCGCGAGCGGCATGCGTCTCGCCGATTTTCTGAACGAACTCGACCGCTATCGCCCGGGGTATCTGAGCTGCGATCCCGCCGTGGCCGGCTTGCGGCTCTCGGGTACGTTTCCGCTCGCCGACACCGATCGCGTACTGGAAACCGTGGCCGGAACCTTGCCGGTCGAACTCGTATTCATCACGCGCTACTGGGTCACGGTGCGCGCGGCGCAGTCATAAATTGGGTCTGCGCTACCGGCGCTAAAAAAATCTTCGTCTGCTGTGAGCTGTTTTCGATTCTCGCGTGACATGGGAGATGAGAGCAACACATCGTCTATCTTCCTGCGAGCTTTGAACATGGGACAGTATCGAAAGACCGGCGTCAGCCAAGGTAGCCGTGGCGGCCGCGGCGCGCCACTCGCGCGGCCGCCGGCACACATCGCGCGGCATATCGCAACGGCCGCACTGATTTCGGCAGGACTGCCGTTCAATGTCGCGTTCGCCGCCGATGCGCCGCCCGCTGCCGAGGTGTCGACACGCAAGAGCTACGACATTCCGGCGGGACCGCTCGAAGCCACGCTCAATCGTTTCGGCCGCGAAACCGGGCTGCTGCTGTCGTTTCCGGCGGCGCTCACGGCCGGCCGCACGAGCGAAGGCCTGCACGGCGATTACGACGTACCGCAAGCCTTCAATCGAATCCTGCGCGGAACCGGACTTGGCGCCGTTCAACAGCCCAACGGCAGCTATACGCTGATCCAGCACGCTGAAGCGGCAGCGGATGACAGCGCCCACGACGCCACGCTTCCCGCCGTCACCGTGAGCACCACGGCGTGGAAAGCCGCTGGCTACCAGCCGGCCGCCGAAGCGATGGTGATGCGCTCGGACACGCCGCTGCTCGACACGGCGCAAGCCGTCAATATCGTGCCGGCGCAGGTGCTGCGCGATCAGCGTCCGCGGAATCTCGACGACGCGCTCGCGAATGTCAGCGGCATCGTGCAGGGCAATACGCTGGCCGGCACGCAGGACACCATCCTGAAACGCGGCTTCGGCGGCAATCGCGACGGCTCGATCATGCACAACGGCATGCCGCTCGTGCAGGGACGCGGCCTCAATGCGGCCGCCGACAGCGTCGAAGTGCTCAAGGGGCCGTCTTCTTTGCTGTACGGAATCATGGATCCGGGCGGGGTCGTCAACGTGGTGAGCAAGCAGCCCTTGCTCAAGCCCTACCACGCGATCTCCGTGCTCGGTTCGACCTACGGACACGGCCGCAACGGCAGCGGCGCGACGCTCGATACGACCGGGCCGATCGGCGATTCGGGCCTCGCTTACCGGCTGGTCGTCGGCCAGTCCGAAGAACAGTACTGGCGCAACTTCGGCGAGAGCCGCGAAACGCTCGTGGCGCCGTCGCTCGCGTGGTATGGACGCGATACGCAGGTCGTGGTGTCGTATGAGTATCGCAAGTTTCTCTATCCGTTCGACCGCGGCACGGCCCTCGATCCGAAGACCAACAAGCCGCTCGCGATCTCGAGCCGCGAGCGGCTCGACGAACCGTTCAACGAGATGGACGGCGAATCGCACCTGGCGCAGATCAGCATCGATCATCAGATCAACGCTAACTGGAAGGCGCACGTCGGCTATAGCTACAACCGCGAGACTTACGACGCGAACCAGTTGCGCGTGCAGGGCGTGAACAGCACGACCGGCGTCCTGTCGCGCAGCAACGACGCGACCCACGGCGCGCTCAGCACGGACAGCTACGGGATCGCCTATGTGGACGGCCACTTCAACGTGGCCGGTATGCGCAACGACCTGCAGGTCGGTATCGACGACGAATACCGGCGCATCTATCGCAAGGATCTGCTGCGCCAGGCCACGAAATACACCTTCAACTATTTCAATCCCGTGTACGGCCGGGAGAGTCCGTCGAGCACGGTGTCGGCGAGCGACAGCGATCAGACCGACACGCTGCACGACAGATCGCTGTTCTTTCAGGACAGTTTGCATCTCACCGACAAGTGGATTCTGATCGGCGGCGCGCGTTTTCTCAGCTACAACCAGATCGCCGGGCGCGGCCGGCCGTTCGTCGCGAACACCGATATCAACGGCACCAAATGGCTGCCGCGCGCCGGCGTGGTCTACAAATGGACCGACACGGTGTCGCTATACGGCAGCTATACGCAGTCGCTCAAGCCGACCTCGACGATCGCACCGCTCGCCTCCGGGGTGGTGATCGACTCGTCGGTGCAGCCTGAAGAAGCCACGTCGTGGGAACTCGGCGCCAAAGTGGCGATGCCGGGCGGTCTGAGCGGCACGCTGGCGCTCTTCAATATCGACAAGAAGAACGTGCTGGTGCAGCAGTACAACGACACCACCAAGCAGACCGACTGGCGCACCGCCGGCAAGGCGCGCTCGCGAGGCGTCGAGCTCGATGTGGCCGGCCAGATCGGCCAGCATTGGAGCGTGATCGCCAGCTACGCCTACATCGATGCGAAGACCACGCAAGATCCGCTGTACGCGGGCAATCGCCTGTGGAACGCGGCGCAGAACACGGCATCGCTCGCGGCGGTGTACGACTTCGGCACGATATTCGGCGGCGACCAGTTGCGCGTGGGCGCGGGCGCGCATTACGTGGGCTCGCGCCCCGGCGATTCGGCCAACAGCTTCACGTTGCCCGCGTACACCGTGGCCGATGCATTCGCTACCTACGATACGAAGCTCGGCAACCGCCGGCTCTCGTTCCAGCTCAACGTGAAGAACCTCTTCAATAATACCTACTACCCATCGAGCGTCAACAAGTACTTCGTGTCGATTGGCGACGCACGCCAGGTATCCCTGCTCTCGACGCTCGAGTTTTAATGCGCGGCAGGATTGCGCGCGGCAGCGCTTTTGATCGATCAACGTGAGACCAAACCCCTATGAAGCTTCTGAATCGCCGGACTGAAACTGAAATCAAACCCATCCGGAAGCGCCGCGCGTTGTTGACCGCAGCCGGCCTCGGCGCGTGGCTGGCCTGCACGGCGCCCGTCGCACAGGCCGCGTCGAGCGGAGCCGGCGCGGGCAGGAAAGTCGTCATGGTCGTGCAACTGAACGGCCCCAACCTGGCCGTCGACCAGAAGATCGCCGCGCATCTCGGCGCGCGAGGCTACAGCGTGCGCATGCTGGATCAGGCGCAACCGCCTGAGGCAATCGGCGACGCCGATCTCGTCGTGATCTCGTCGACGGTTTCGTCCAAGCAGGTGCCGAGCGGCTGGCGCTATCTCGCCAAACCGTTGCTGACGTGGGAAAACGATCTGCTCGACGACTTCGCAA
Organism: Paraburkholderia sp. IMGN_8; assembly: GCF_038050405.1. Classification (NCBI taxonomy): domain Bacteria; kingdom Pseudomonadati; phylum Pseudomonadota; class Betaproteobacteria; order Burkholderiales; family Burkholderiaceae; genus Paraburkholderia; species Paraburkholderia sp. IMGN_8. Next base: position 2,893,742 of record NZ_CP150901.1, read on the forward strand.
TGACCGGCAAGCGGCACGACGTCGACTTCGGCGAAGCGGAGAAGGAACGCTATCTGTGGCTCGTCAATGCGCCCCATCCGATCGCGGCGGGTTTGCCCGCCGGCGTCACCAACGTCTACGGCAAACAGGCCGCGATGAGTTGGGGCAAGCCCGGACTCGGCGCAACCGTCATTGCGACGCTTTATGGCCAACCGGAGAAGGCAGCAATTTTTGCCTACGAGAAAGGCGCGACGATGGACTACGAATCACTGGCCCCGGCACGGCGCGTCATGTTCTTCCTGAACAACGACACCTTCGGCAACCTGTCGGCGGCTGGCAGCAGTCTGTTCGATGCGGCAGTGGATTGGGCTGCCGGGCTGAGTTGATCCACGCTCGAGCACGCAGCGTCGTGCGCTGAAGCGGCTTCGTCGCTGTTCGCGCCGGGCTTGTATAATCTGCCGCGCCCGCCGACTGTACGATCCCTATCCGTGACCCTCGCCCCGCCTGCCCTCACTTTCCGCAACGCCCTCTTCGCGATGCTCGGCATCGGCCTCGTCAACATGCTGGTCGCACTCGACCAGACGGTCGTCAGCACGGCGCTGCCATCGATCGTCGCGGAACTGCATGGCTTCGAGTACTACGCATGGATTGCGAGCGCGTACCTGCTGGCCTCGGTCGTGACGGTGCCCGTGTTCGGCCGGCTCGGCGACTATTTCGGCCGCAAGCGCTTCGTCATCGCGGCGGTCGTCACGTTCACCGCCGCATCCGTGCTGTGCGGCCTTGCCAACAACATGCTGTTCCTCGCGATCGCGCGAGGTCTGCAAGGCGTCGGCGGCGGAATGATGGTGGGCACCGCCTTCGCCTCGATACCCGACCTCTTTCCCGATCCCCGCGCGCGGGTTCGATGGCAGGTGGTGATGGCGGCGGCGTACGGGATCGGCACCGCGGCGGGACCGTCGCTGGGCGGCTGGATAAGCGAGCATTGGGGTTGGCGCGCCACCTTCCTGATCAACCTGCCGGTGGGTGCCGCCGCGTTCTATTTCATCTGGGCGCATCTGCCGAACTTTCATCGTCCTCGCGAAGGCGAGGTGCGTATCGACTGGCTCGGCGCCGGACTTGTCGCGCTCGCGCTGGGCGGCCTGCAGACATTCATCGAGGCGGTGCCGAAGGATGGCCTGACGACCGGCAACCTCGTGCTCGCAACGTGCGTGGTGGCCGCCGCGATTGCGTTGCTGATCTGCGAAAAACGCGCCACGCATCCGATCATTCCGCTCGACCTGTTCAGGGATGCGCAACTGGTCACGCTATTCGCGCTGTCGCTGCTGTCCGGCTTCGTGATGTTTTCGCTGATTTTTTTCGCGCCGCTTCTGTTGCAGGGCGGGTTCGGCTTGTCACCGCAACAAGCCGGTCTGCTCGCCACACCGATTGCAGCGTGTATCGCGATCGGCAGCCTGGTGAATACGCGCATCGTCATTCATCTGCGCCGGCCCACGAAAATACTGTCGACCGGGTTTGCGCTGCTGCTGTTCGCCTCCATCGGCCTGGCATTTGCCAATGCATCGACCCGGCATCTCTGGATCGAGCTGCCGATGGCCGCGGTAGGCATCGGACTCGGATTCATCCTCAACAACCTGAACGTGTTCGGGCAGGAAATTGCCGGGCGCGAACGCTTCGGCATCACAACGGCGCTATTGCAGTCCACCCGCATGGTGGGCGGAATGCTCGGCACGAGCATCGTGGCCACGGTCGTCTCGCATCACTACAGCAACGTGGTGACGCGCACCATGAGTGTGCTTGGCGAACCGGTGGCCGCGCAGTGGCTGCCGCGCTTTGTCGATTTGCGAATCCTCATCGACGAAGCGTTGAGAGCAAAGCTGGTCGCCGATATGAAGCCGTCCGGACTGAACCCGTTGGTCTTCATCGACGCCGCACGCGATGCGCTGGTTCAGTCGATTCATATCGGCGTCTGGTTGACCGCGGTTGCGTCGCTGGCGGCGGCGCTCCTTGTGCAAAGGATTTCGCACGTCGTGTTTCGCCGCAGTTGAGCACTTGAGCCCACGTCTGGGCCCGAATCACCGCTCAACGCTGCCAGGGCAGGAAACGTCATTGTCAAGGAGTCTGAAGCGTTCCATCCTTCAGCCGTGTTTGTGTCCAAGTGGTCACGGCGTTTTCGCACGGATATTTGGCGGCCTCGGCTTCGTCGATGTCCACGCCCAAACCCGGTTTGTCGTTGGCGTAAACGTATCCGTTCCTGAACTCAGGAAGGCCGGGAAATACATCCAGCAAAGCTGCCCTCGGCCCTTTGAGTTCCTGGATCACGAAGTTGGGCGGCTCGGTTCCGGACCATTCCTGCACGCCGAAATTGCGTGAAGCGAGATCGATGTGGATGTTCGCTGCATGCGCCAGCGGCGACATGTCGCCCGGACCATGCCACGCCGTCCTGACGCCGAATTGCTCGGCAAAAATTTGCAGCTTGCGTCCCGCCGTGATGCCGCCGATCTGGCTAAGGTGAACCCGGATAAAGTCGATCAAGCGCTCGGTGATCAGAAATCGCCATTCGGACGGATTGTTGAAGAGCTCGCCCTGCGCCAAAGGCGTGGTCGTCTTCGCCCGTAACTGACGCATCCAGTCGCCTTCTTCGAGCGCGATCGCGTCTTCGAGAAAGAACAGGTCGAACTGTTCCAACTCGCACGCGAAACGGATCGCGTCAACCGGCTTAAGACGTTCATGCGCGTCGTGGCACAAGGCAACATCGAAACCTATCTTGCTGCGAATGCCGTCGAACAGCTTGAGCGTTTCCCGCATGTATTTTCTGCTGTCGAGATAGACGCCGTCCGGGGCACCGTGGGGCGCACCCGACGGCGCCTTGCCATAGCCTCCTCCGCCGTAGCCGCCGCTCTGGCAGCGGATGTGGATGATGCCCTGCTCGCGATATTTCTGGATGTTCTCGCACAACTCGTTCAGGTCGCGGCCATCCGCATGGCGATAGATGGGCACACCCTCGCGGCACTTGCCGCCGAAGAGCTGGTAGAGCGGCATGTTCGCCATCTTGCCCTTGATGTCCCACAACGCCATATCGACGCCGGAGATCGCATTGTTCTCGATCGGACCGTTGCGCCAGTAAGCGTTCTGATGCATCAGTTGCCATAGTTCTTCGATCGCCTCGGCGTCCCGGCCGATCAGCAGCGGCCGCAGATATTCCTCGATCAGACACTTGACCGCGACATGCCGGTAGGCGAACGTCGCGCATCCGAGGCCGTACAAACCGTCCTGGCTGGTCTCCACCTTGACGACAATCAGGTTGATGCCTTCCGGCGCGGTCAGGATGACTTTTACATCGGTAATAAGGGTTGCCATTTTCTGTCTGCCAAAATCGAATCAATGAATTAGACGCCGCTTGTGTGGTTCTTCGTCAGAACGTGATCTGCACTTTCATCTGCGCGCTGCGATCCGCCGCAAGATCGAATGCCTCGATCGCGCGCTCGACAGGCAGCGTGGCGGTGATGATCGGCTTCACGTCAATGCGGCCTTCCTTGATGAGCCTTGCGGCCAGGGCATATTCGCCATGAAAGCGAAACGCGCCCTGCAGGCGGATTTCCTTGCCGACCAGCGCGTTGATCGGAATCGGCACGTCGCCGGTGACGCCGACCTGCACGATGGTGCCGCGCGGACGCAACGCCGGGATCACGTCCTTCAGCACAGCCGCCGCGCCGGTACATTCAATCGCGACATCGAAATAGCCCTTCTCCGCAGTGAATTCGTCCGCCTTCAGACCCCGCTCCATCGAGACGTTGAGCGTGCGACTGGCGCCCATTTCCGTGGCTTTCGCGAGCGGCGCGTCGTGGATGTCGGTGGCTACCACTTCGAGCGCGCCGGCATAGCGGGCGGCCGCCACCACCAGCGCGCCGATCGGGCCAGAACCAGTCACCAGCACACGCTTGCCGGTCACAGAACCGGCCTGACTGACCGCATGCAACGCGACAGCCAAAGGTTCAGCGCAGGCCGCCTCGCCAAGCGAGACCGCGGTCCCGACAGGTTCGCATTGATATTCCTCGGCCGCGATCAGTTCGCGAAACGCGCCTTGACTGTGCGGGACTCGCATTGCGCTGCCGTAGAACCACATGTCCGCGCAATGCTGCTGTTCTCCTGCCAGACAGAACTTGCAATGTCCGCACGGGCGGCTCGGATTCAGCGCAATGCGATCGCCGGGTTTGACGCGGGAGACCTTGCCGCCGACAGCCTCGACTGTCCCCGCGACTTCATGACCGAGCACGATCGGTTGCTTCACGCGTACCACACCGAAGCCGCCATGCAGGTAATAGTGCAGGTCGGACCCGCAGATTCCGCCGGCGCCGATGCGAACCAGCACCTGGTTCTCCCCGATGTCCGCCACATCGACGGACTCTATCCGCAAATCCTTTTCTGCGTGCAATACGCAGGCGCGCGCTTCCATGAAAAACTCCTGTTTCAATAATTTCGTTGGAGCCAAAGACCTCGCTGCTTCACGCGGCTCATTCGGGCAGCACGATGCGTTCGATCTTGCCGACGATAAACACATAAGACAGCGCGCCGATCAGCGCCAGTGAACCGATAAATACCAGCGCTGATTCGAAGTGTCCGTCCTTGACCAGCACGCCGATCATGATCGGCACGGCGACGGCCGAGAGATTGCCCATGAAGTTGAACATGCCGCCGGTGAGGCCGATCAGGCTCTTCGGCGCGAGCGCTGAGACAAACGCCCAGGTGATCGACGCCATGCCGTTACCGAAGAACGCCAGTGACATGAAGAGAATGATGGCGGTCTGGTCCTGAACATAGTTGGCGCCGACGATCGACGTGGCGAGCACGAGGCCGGTAATGACGGGCACCTTGCGCGCAAAGCCGACCGAGAACCCGCGTCTAAGCAAAAAGTCCGACAGAAACCCTGAACAGAGAATCCCGACATAGGCCGCGAGGAACGGAACCGATGCCATGAAACCCATTTTGATGGTCGTCATCCCGCGATACTTGACGAGATAGGTTGGGAACCATGTGAGGAAGAACCACAGGATCGACGACAGGCAAAACTGGCCGATGAACACGCCCCAGATATTGCGGTTCTTCAGCACATGTTTGAAATCGGCCCAACCGCCGTTCCTCGCGCTGCCCTGCTCGCCGACATCGACCAGAGCGCCGCCCTGGCGGATGTAATCGAGTTCGGCGGCGTCAGCTTTGCTGTCCTTCGGATCGCGGTAGAAAATGAACCACACAATGCTATACACGACACCTGCTGCGCCCGTGAAGAACAGCATGCCGCGCCAGCCGAACGTGGCCTGAACATAGACGAGCAGCGGCATGAAAAACGCGATGCCGACGTACTGCCCAGAGGTGTAGAACGCAATCGCAGTCGCTCGCTCACGCTCGGGAAACCACGTTGTGACGACACGGTTATTGGTCGGATACGAAGGCGCTTCGAACGTGCCGAGCAACACCCGCAAGCCGAAAAGCATCGAGAAGCCATTCACGGCCGCCTGCAGGCAGGTCGCCACAGACCATCCGCACAGCAGGATCGCATACAGGAGGCGCGGCTTCACGCGATCGACAAGCATCCCGCCTGGAATCTGCAGAATCGCGTACGACCAGCCGAACGCCGAGAAAATCAGCCCGAGTTGCACAGGACTCAGATTCAGGTCGCGTCCGAGCAGCGGAGCCGCCAGCGAAAGATTGCTGCGGTCCATGTAGTTGACCGCGATGCCGAGGAACAGTAGGAAACCGACAACGAAACGTCTTTTCGTGGCTTTGGCCGCGACCGCGGATCGCGCCTGCCCGTTGCTCAAGGTGGATGTGCTTTGGAATTTCATCAGCGGTCCCTTTGATTTGCTTGCCTGCCGCACAGGCAGGCGGCTGCCAGTCCTGCCCGGCTTGATGCGCCGGGAACGCAGGACTGGCGCGGGCAATTCGTTGAGCCTTACGTGCGACGCAGCGAGAGCGATCCTTCACGCTTCGCCTGCTCCTCCGAATACGCGGGCACGGTGATCATCAGGATGACCGAGAGCAGCAGAGCGCCCGCCATGAAGATGTATGAAACGGCGGGGCTGCCGGTCGCGCCGTTCAGATAGCCGACCACCCACGAACCGCAGAACGCGCCGAGCGCTCCGCACGCGTTGATAAGGCCAATCGCGCCGCCCAGCACGTTGCTAGGAATCAGCTCCGGCACGAGCGCGAAGAACGGACCATACGGTGCATACATCGTCGCACCCGCCACCACCAGCAGCGCAAACGAAATCCAGAAGTGCGACCCGCCGATCAGATACGAAGCCACGAATGCGATGGTCCCGATCAGCAGCAGCGGCCAGACGAACAGCTTGCGATTGCGCGTCTTATCCGAAAGCCAGGACGCGAGCAACATCAGAATGATCGCGGCAAGATACGGAACGGCGGCCAGCCAGCCGACCGACACGATATCGATCGTCGAAGCGGCCTTGAGAATCGACGGCAGCCACATGATGAAGCCGTACACGCCGACGCTCCACAGCGCGTGAATCGCGCAGCACTTCAGCACGATCGACGAACGGAACGCCGCCTTGTAATCGCGCACCGGCGCGATGTGCGCCTGCTCGGCCTTCAGACGCGCGTCGAGTTCGGTCTTTTCGGCGGCGGTCATCCAGGGCGCGTCGGCCGGCCGATCCTTCACCGTGAACCACCAGACCACCGCCCATGCGAGCGCCGGCAAGCCTTCAAGGACGAACATCTCGCGCCATCCGAAACTGTGCACCAGATAGCCCGATACCACCGACATCCACAGCACCGTCACCGGATTGCCGAGAATCAGGAACGTGTTGGCGCGCGAGCGTTCGCTGCGCGTGAACCATCGGCTGATGTACATCAGCATCGACGGCATCACGGCCGCCTCCACCACGCCAAGCACGAAGCGCAAGGCCATCAGCATCGGAATGTTGCTGACCATGCCGGTTGCCGCGGCGCACAGTCCCCACAGGATCAGGCTGAAGAAGATCAGCTTCTTCACGCTGTTGCGCTGCGCGTAGATCGCGCCGGGCACCTGGAACAGGCAGTAGCCGAGAAAGAACAGCGAGCCGATCAGCGACGACGTGCCGTGCGTGATGCCGAGATCCCTGTCGATTCCGGCCGCCGCGGCGAAGCCGTAGTTCGCACGATCGAGATAGGCGAGGCTGTAAGTGATGAAGATGATGGGCATCAGATACCACCATCTTTGGGTTGCTACGGGTTTGACGCTTTCCATGATGTCTCCAGATCGGTGCGGCGTACGGACTATCTGATGCGAGTGGCTGTTTGTTTTGCTCTACTCGCGTGGACCTGCATTTAAAGAACGGCCAGCCAGCCGCCGTCGACGTAGATAATCTGGCCGTTCACATAGCTCGACGCCTGCGAAGCCAGATACACCGCCGTGCCGACGAGTTCTTCCGGCTTGCCCCAGCGTTGCGAAGGATTGCTGCTCTTGACCCAGGCGTCGAAAGCGGCGTTTTCGATCAGCGGCTTGTTCATGTCGGTCAGGATGTAGCCCGGAGCGATCGCGTTCGCCTGAATGTTCGACGCCGCCCACTCGGCGCTCATCGCGCGGGTCAGCATCTTGACGCCGCCCTTCGCCGCCGTATAGGCGCCTACGGTCGCGCGCGCGGCTTCGCTCGTGAGCGAGCCGATGTTAATGATCTTGCCGCCGGTGCCGCGCGCAATCATCCGTCGTGCGGCTTGCTTCGCAACGATGAATGCACTCGTCAGGTTCGTATCGATCACACGCTGCCAGTCGTTCAGTTCGAGTTCGACGAGCGGCTTGCGAAACTGGATACCGGCGTTGTTGATCACGATATCGATCTGCACACCGTCCTTGTCCCATTGCGCGAATGCGTCGACGACAGCCCGTTCGTCGGTGACGTCGAACGCGCGGCCTTGTGCGTTGAATCCTTTGCTTTTGAGCCGGTCGACGGCTTCGTCAACCGTATCGGCGCGTGTGCCATTCAGGACGACGCTGGCGCCCGCAGCCGCGAGTCCTTCTGCCAGTGCGAAGCCGATGCCGCGCGCCGAACCGGTGACGAGCGCCGTGCGGCCGCTCAGATCGAATAACTGTGTCATGTGCTGATCCTCTCGATTCAGTTGCGAGGCGCGAGTGCGCCCCTCGCGACCATTGATACGTTCGCGATAACGTTAGTGTGGGGTCCTCGTTGGCGAGGCTGCCGGGCAGGCCGTTAGGCAGACCGCCTGGCAGCTAGCCAGGCAGTCAGCTAGGCGGGCTGGTCGTTGGCGGTGCGATTCAGGGCGGCGCGGTCCTCGAAATCCTTCTCGGCACGCTCGATGAGTGTCAGCACAGCCTGTTCAGCCGCTGCCGGATCGCCATTCTCGATCGCGACGCAAAGCGCTTCGTGCATCGGCAGCGAACGGGCCGGTCCACCGGCGATCTCGGAGCTGAGTTCGAAGCTCGTACGCAAGATCGCCGACAACGCGTTCTGCATCTGCTGGATGAACTGGTTGTGGCAGGCAGTGAGGACGGCGCCGTGAAACGCGAGGTCGGCGGGAACGTACTCGCCCCGGCCGGCGACCGCACGCTCCATTGCCTTGAATGCGCGCCGCACCGCGACGCGATCCTCTTCGGTCGCGCGCTTCGCAGCGAGCTTGGCCGCGTTCGGCTCGATGATCAGGCGCAGTTCCATCAGGTCTTCGACGAGACTCGGCTCGGTGGCGCCCGCTCGCGCACGCCACGTGATCACGTCCGGATCGAACAATTGCCATTGCGAGCGCGGCAGCACGACCGTGCCGTAACGGCGGCGCACCTCGAGCATGCCCTTGGCGGAGAGCGATTTCATCGTCTCGCGGATGGTGATGCGGCTCACCTGCATCTGCTCGGCGAGAACGGGCTCGGCCGGCAGAATATCGCCGGGCATGAATTTGCCTGAGCAAATCTGCTCGCCCATCTGATTTAGAACCTGCCTGTGCAAGGTTGCCACGATTTACTCTCTAGATCATACGTATGATGTAGAAAGATAGGCGCATGGAGGCCTCGCTGCAATTCGGGTTGACCCCAGGGTTTAGGCGCGGCGCCCGGCAGGTTGGCGGTTGACGCGGCAGAGGAACACCACTTACCCCGAACCGCCCGGCGGCTCGATCAGCGCCTTGTAGAAACACGGCGCCGCGCTGTCAGTCCCGTCCCGTGCAACGAAGCGCAACGCGTTGTGGCCCACCCAGTTGCCGTTCACGTAGAGGTCGGCGATGTACTCGCCAGGTTGCACCGGATTGCCGCGCTCGAAGCGCGATACGTCGACGCTCTGGCGTCTCGGCTTCATCAGGAACTGATCGTTGAACTGTACGTCGGCAACTATAGTCGAATCGGCGAACGCCAATGTCGGCCCCCAGGCCGCCAGCGCGCCGAGAATCAAGGCGTGGCTGCGCCTGAGCGCGTGAATTTCATTGTCATCCCCATTGATAAGTAATGGCCTGCTATTGAAAAACGTATGTACGGCGGGTTCAGAAGTAGCGTTGCGCTCAAACCGACCGCGCCGGTGACTATTATCTGGATGGGGCAAAAAGCGGACGGTTAAACAATGTCATGCGGGGATGGGGGAAGTTTGAAATAATGTTAAATAATTGATAATAAAGGATAAATTTTAATATCAAGGCTGAATTGGGTCGTATATAAGGCCGCCAGAGCCTCTCTGTCGCATCGAAAACCGGTAATCGCGTCGCCGCCTCAAGCTGACAAGACCGTATGGTTCGCTGAAATTTGGTTGTAAGTCGCCGTTGCTAGAGTCTCCGAGGTATTTTTCCGCTGAATGCAGGACGGTTTTCTTGCGGACACGCAGAAAGGACAGGAGCGACAACCCATGAATACAGCTCGTGCATTCTGGCTTATTCTGACGCTGCTTTTTACGAACCCTGCTTGGGCATTTCAGTCCAGGGTCGTCGCCATTCCCAGCGCCGCGATGCATAAATCGTTCGAGGCGACCGTGGTGCTGCCCGACCAATATATCCGCGGCAAAGAAGCCGCCCGCTTCCCCGTTGTCTATCTGTTGCACGGCTCCGGCGGTGACTACACCGACTGGACCACGAATTCGCACATCGCCAGGTTGGCGGACCGCTATCACGTGATCCTCGTGATGCCGGACGGCGGTCATGAAAGCTGGTACATCGACAGCCCGGTCGATCCGCGCAGCCGTTACGAAACGTACGTGGGTGCGGAAGTCGTGGCGTATATCGACTCGCATTTCCGCACGATTGCCGCGCGACAGTCACGCGCGATCACCGGTTTGAGCATGGGTGGCTTCGGCGCCTTGCACATCGCGCTGGACCGGCCGGACGCATTCGGTGCCGCCGGGAGCATCAGCGGCGCGGTCGATCCGCGCGGCTGCGAAGACGAGCCCGGCATCAACGAGGTATTCGGCGACCCCGCTCGACACGCTGCCTTCTGGAACAGCAAGGCGATCGTCGAAAATGCCCGCAGCTTTGAAAATGCCCATATCGCGCTGACTATCGATTGCGGCGTCAACGACTCTTTCGTCACTTCGAATCGCACGCTGCATGAGCGGCTCGTCGAGCTCGGCGTGCCACACGATTACGCGGAACGTCCAGGCGGACATACCTGGACGTACTGGGCGAATGCGGTCCAGTATCAGGTTCTCTTCTTCGCGACTTCATTCAAACGCAACGGCGGGTACGCGCAAAGTGCGTAGACGTGATGGGTTGGTTCGTTGCGCCGGCGCTGGGTAGCGCAACGAACGTGACGTGCGGCGTTGCTGATTGACCTTCTGCGGCGCTCTCCCGCTCCTGCTATCAAGGCAGAATACGCCCGGGTGCTTGCAACTCATTGGGTACGATGCGGAACGTCGTCCGGGAAGGGGTATGGCGCGTGGGGGCCGGGCCATTCCGCTACCGGTGGTCCGCGCAACGCATCGCATCCAGCGAGACCGACCAGAAAGCCGCACGTGAGTAAACCGGCGAAAACGCGCCACATCGTCGCTCGAGCGTTCATCGCACACCTCCTGCCATATGACGCAACGCTATTGCCTGGACCGCCGTTCGCTTCAAGGGAAACTTTCCTGGGCTCACCAGCAATGATCAGACAATTGACATCCGCGCCGGGGCAGGATGAATGCCGGGACTACACACCCCGACGCAGAAGACCATGATCTGCCGAAAATGAAAAAGCGGCGAGCGGATAAAATCCGTCGCCGCCATTCGGAGCACCTCGGTCAATGGAGGTGCTACGAGGAAATACCCCCGGTTAGAAGCGCGTGCGCACGCCGGTGGTCAGCTCGAGCTGGTTGGTCGCGCCAAAGGTGCTCCCCACCGTATAACCGCCATGCAGCTTCATGTAGTCGCCGGCGAGATACACTTCGGTTCGCTTGGACAGGTGATAGAAGACCGAACCGTACAGCGTTTCCTTGAAGCCGTTGTGGAGACCCGAGGTCGGATCGAACGCGCCGACGTTCGCGTTCGGAATATCGCCGCTGCTGTTGTACGCGGCGTTGTGCACGCGCATCTGCTGATAACCGAGTTCGTAGTCGAGCGGACCCTTCGGCGACAGTTTGAGCGACACCGTCCAGGCGTTGTCCTGGCGCTGGCCGAGCGCGCCCTGGTTGCCCAGGTAACGGAAGTAACCCGCGTTGGCGCGCAGAATGCCGAACGTGTAGTTGCCACCCACTGAGAACGACTGGTTGGTAAAGCCAACGCGGTTCACGTGGCTATAGAAGCCCGACACGTTGAACGGTCCGCCGTTGTAGCCGAGCGCAGCCTGATAGGTCGAGTTGGAGCCGAAGCTCGTCGAGTTGCCGAATGCGTAGCCTGCGCTGGCGAAGATACCGTTGCTGAACAGCTTCTTCCACGCCACGCCATTGCTATAGCGCGTACCGGTCGGGCCGGCCGCGTAGAAAATCATCTGCTTGAAGTTGTTCGAATTAGTAAAGCCACCTTCTTCCGTCGACAGTCTGGGGCTGCCATAGGCATCACCATAAATGGCTGCCGCGTCGCGGGCGATTGTATTCTGGAACCCTGCCGTGATCTTGCCGAACGTGTCGTTCTCGATACCGACCCATGCGTCACGGTCGAAGATCTGGCCCGGATCTTCCATCTGGCCGTTGGCGACCACGAATTCACTCTCCAGGCGGAAAATGATCTTCGAACCGCCGCCGATATCTTCCGCGCCCTTCAGGCCCCAGCGGCTGCCGCTGAACCACGGTTCGCCGTCGTTGCCCATGCCGATGACGTGATTGCCGTTCGCATCCGCGTGCGTCCGATAGGTCGGGAAGCTCAGGTCCATCAGGCCGTAAAGCTGGACGCTCGACTGTGCGTGCGCGCCGGTCGCGGCGAATGCGCCGGCCGTGACGGCCATCGCCAGATACTTTTTCTTCAAGATCGTCTCCTCAGATTACTACATTGAAATTTTCGTTTTTGCTGCACGCAGCGACGGCCAACCGATGAGTGCAATCCTAGTTACCTCAATCCTTCACGCTCCTTTCCCGTCTCACCTGTACAACTAAGTGAAATTACCGATGTACGAAGTAGCACCGGTGGCGCGTTATGAGGGGATCCCCGGCCGTCATGCTGAAATCGCGCAACGCGATCGGTGGCTTGCTGTCCTGCGAAATAAGACACATAAAAACGATCGGCAGGCGCCGGCTTATTTCCCACCGACAAACTCGTTGGTGTAGGTTTTCCCCAGCTCGATATGCTTGCCCTTGACCGACGGATTGAACGCCGACAACACCTTGAGCACGGTCGCCGGTCCATCCGCCGGCATCCTGCCGTCCGCCGTGTACATCGGCAGCGACGCCTTCAACGCGCTCACGTAGAGCGGCTTGTCCTTCTGATAGTCGTCGGGCATCTTCGCGGCGATTTCTTCCGCGCTATGCGTGTGGATGAACTGCATCGTGCGAACGAACGCGTGCGCGAGCTTCGCGGCTTCAGCCTTGTGCGAATCGGCCCAGGCCGCCTGCACATAGAGGCTCGACGCCGGGTAGGTGCCGCCCAACGCCGCCTTCGTGCCCTCGACCGAGCGCATATCGACCAGCACCTTGGCATCACCGGACTTCTGCAGTGCCGATACGGTGGGCTCCGTCGTCATGCCCGCGTCGATCCGGCCTTGCTTGATCGCCGCGATGAAGCTGGCGTCAGCGCCCACCGGCAGCATCGTGTATTCGGTCGACTGGATGCCGTGCTGGCCCGCGAGGTATTGCGTGAGGAAACTGGTCGACGATCCGAGGCCCGTGACACCGAGTGTCTTGCCCTTGACGTCAGCCATCGATTTGATCGTATCCGCGGCCTTCGTCGAGACCAGCTCCACCTCGCCCGGCACCTGCCCGAACACCACAATCGCCTTGACGTCCTTGCCTTTGGTTTGCAGGTCGATCGTATGATCGTAGAAGCCGACGACCGCCTGGACCGCGCCGGCCAGCAGTTCGTTTTCAGCGTCGACGCCAGCCGGCTGCGACAGCAGCTCGACGTCGAGCCCTTCGTCCTTGAAATAGCCGAGCTGTTCGGTCAGGCGCGCTGGCAGGTAAATCAGCTTTGTGATGCCGCCCACCATGATGGTGATCTTGCCGCTGTCAGCCGCCGTCGCCTGTTGCGAGGCAAGGCCGAACAGCAGGCTGGAAGCGATGGCGATATGGCGCAGCGTGCGAAAGCTCGGGGTCATCGATTGTCTCCGTTATTGTCTGCGGCGGCGGAATGCCGCCTGTCTACATTGACGGAGCGATTCTAGGCGCGCGAATCCTTCCCTCGGCTTTCACGGAGGGCGATGCGTAATACGGGATTTCCATTAGCTGCCGCTTGATTCGACCTCAGGTTTCGGCCCTTTGCGCGGCCTTTCCGGACGCTCGCCGGCATACGACGAGCGTCCGCTACCAGATCGGTCAGCGGCGATCAAGCTTGCGCGAAGCGCGCCAGATTCACGATCCCAAAGGCGGCTTCGATGTCATTCCAGCCGCGGCTCTCTAATAGACGGCAATGGTTGTCGGTATTTCCCTACAACAAAATCAGCAATTCCTGCTTTGAGTGTTTTAGTGGAAAAGCGTATTTCAACCTGTAGCATTGACGATCTGCAGAAAGCTAAATTATGCTAAGCAAAATCTCAATAGATCTACGTTTTATATTTTTTACTTGATGACCGGCAATCGCCCCTTCAGTAGCAGCAAGTCCTGCCGTATACCCTTGGAGGTGTCGTGGCCCTGAACCCTTCCCGCACGACCTTGCATACCCAAGCTACGAAGGAAGCAACGTGAACAGCTTTGTACAAACAATCAAATTCAAGATCGTCTTCGCGTTCGGTGTATGCGTGACGCTCATAGCTGTCATTGGACTCTTCACGACATTAGGACTTTCCAGATTAAACTGGAACATGAGCAACTCCTATTCCGGCAATACTGTTCCAATTGCCGATCTAACAGACGTTCGTACGGCCGAGCTCAATGCACGCCTTATGCTGAGGCGCATTCAGGTATTCCGGGAGCCAACTAAAACGGCAGAATCCGTCTCTGCAATTCAAGCCGATTTTGAACGTCTCAATAAGTCGTGGAACCAATATTACCGGGGCGGCATATCCAGCGACAAGGAACGTGAGATCGCAGAGCGGATCAGAAGCGCCCTATCCCAGTTCACAGCAATAACGAACGAAGCGATAGCTGCTGCCAAAGCGGGCAATTTCGACACGGTCTCTTCTTCAATCGAAAAACTTTCCCCGGTATCCAGGTCATTGGATGACGCGGTGGACCAGGACACCACGCTCAATCTGGCTCAGGCCAAACAGTTTGCCGACGATAGCGAATCGACCTTCAGAACGATCCTCTGGATTGCTGTCACGCTTGTCGGCGTCGGCATCATCATCGCCATTGGTGCGTCCGTCTATCTGCTACGCGCGATCTCGAAGCCCCTCAACAAAGCCGTAGACGTTGCAAACCATATCGCGGCTGGAAAACTGGAAAATCAGATTACCGTGGATTCGCGAGGTGAGTTCGGCCAGCTTCTCGAAGCATTGAGGAAAATGGATCGGCAGCTCAGCGATACGGTGCGCGGGATCAAGGCCACCACTGAATCGGTCTCGGTGGCATCGCGGGAAATCGCTAGCGGCAACACCGATCTGTCGGCGCGGACGGAGGAACAGGCAGCGTCGCTTGAAGAAACCGCGGCAAGCATGACGCAGTTGACGGAAACGGTGAAGCAGAACGCCGACAATGCACGTCAGGCGAATGCACTGGCAACGCATGCCACCGATATCGCCGACGCAGGTAACGAGGCTGTCCAAGGCATGGTAGGAACGATTGAAAAGATCAGCAGCAGCTCAACCAAGATTTCGGAAATCACCGGTGTGATCGAAGGCATTGCCTTCCAGACGAATATCCTTGCACTGAATGCCGCCGTTGAAGCGGCCCGTGCTGGCGAACAGGGGCGCGGCTTTGCTGTCGTTGCCAGTGAGGTTCGCAGTCTGGCCCAACGCTCTGCCACCGCCGCGAAAGAGATCAAGGAGCTGATCGGCTCGTCCGTCGCCATGATTCAAGACGGGTCAAAACAGGCGTTCGAAGTTAGCTCGACCGTGGGGCAGGTCAAGCAGGCAATCAAGCAGGTCTCCGATATTGTCGGCGAGATCGCAGCAGCTTCTGAAGAACAGAGCCGCGGCATTGAACAGGTGAATCAGGCTGTCGGTCAAATGGATGAAGTGACGCAACAGAATGCCGCGCTCGTTGAACAGGCTGCGGCAGCCGCACAGTCACTCGAAGACCAGGCAACCAGGCTGACGGACGCAGTATCGGTATTCAACCTCGCCGACACGGGGCAATCTACGCCACGAGCGGTTATTCCGCAAAGCAAACCGCGCCCGTCCACCGCGAAGACTCCAACCACCCGTCGTACGGCACCGGCCAAACCGAAAACAGCTTCTCAATCAACCACCGCCACGACTAGCACCGGCATGACCGTCTCGGCGGATTCAAGTAGCGCCGACTGGGAAACGTTCTGAGGATTCATGGTTTTGAATAATCCTGACGCGCTTCTGCAATCACTGACTGATCTGTTGATGTCGAACGGCAAGGCCGTTTCCCGTTTCGGTGCACAGGTTGTGGTGATGAGAAAATTCATCGATGCCACGTTCCCACTCCTCACGGCAACTCAACGCGAGGAGATCGCGAAGGCATTTCGCCACGGGATTGAAGACACAATGTCGCTCATGGATGACCTACCCCTACCAGCCGAATATCACTCAACGCTGCTGGAACAGACCAATACCCTATTGAACATGCTGCAGACGACGAGCACAACTCGCCAGTAGCGCCCTTTCCGGAACCGCAAGATCGCACTGTCTCTCACGTTCTGGCATAGCTCCGGTCATCCACGGAGCGAGAACGTTCTAGCGTCGTGTTCGGTTCTCACGACGCCCTTTTTCATTTGCGGAATCGCCCGCATACAACACCTGTATCACAATGGACAGCACCACTTCGCCAACGAAATCCGAACTGTCCGCGCTTTCCGAAGCGTGCGCCACTTTTGACCCCTCACAAAGGGATCAGCGGATGGTCATTCGCCTCAAGGTCGTGCCAATGCTCACTCGTAAATTGGACGATCTGCGCGTCGCACTTCGCGCGAATGCGCACGACGAATCCACTCAGGCGATGATCGACGAAATTACGCGTGCGCTTAACCACGCCTGTGTCAGACTCGACTGTACTTTCAATTCAGCTACCGATGCCATTGGCTCCGCCGACGAAACCCGAATGGAAGCAATTCTGACCACCCTCGGAGCGCGCAAGAAGCCCGTGGCCAAAAGAAACCTCAAACTAGATTCGAATCCTGAAAAATAAGCATATCGAACGAAATTCGCTGCGAACTTCATCGTTGCAGGCAGATCATGGTGCAGGCACTTCTCCAGTCATCGCGCGAACGCGTGCCCGCGCCGAAGGCCTGGTCGACGGCTCTGATACCGATGAAGCCGATCGACTTCGACGATCGACGCGATCAGGCACTCGCGAAGGCGTGGACAAGCCGGTTGAATACCCCCGGATTCGCGACGTTCATCCCATGCGATGCGCCCGCAATGGTTTGTTTGTCCGCGTAATCGATCCAATCCGCGAGCTTTTCAACGTTGTTGCGAAACATGCGAGGGCTCTTTTGCCCCTCGATCAGCAACGTCCTGCACTTCACGTCACGCGCTGTGTCACGTGAGTACGCAGGCAAAGGATCGCGAAACTGCTTTGGAAGCGTGCCGGCGTTGTCGATCGCCATCGCGCGGAAACTGGGGGGACTTTTGCGCCAGAAGCCGGGCATGCTCACCGAGTCGACGAAAAGCTCCAGTCCGGCGTCAATCGCACCGCTTACAATCAGGTCGGCGGCTTTGGTGCGAAGTGCATTGGTCGCAGGTGGCAACGATGCTTCCGACATCCCATCGATTTGCAACGGGCCACCCGGATCCGCGAGCGTCAGCGTTTTCACCAACCGCGGATACTCGCGCGCCACGTGGAATGCCACGCACCCTCCTCGCGAGTGCCCGACCAGATGCACCGGCGCGAGGTCCATTGCAGCAATGAACTCGGCGAGTTCCGCGACGTGTGTCTCCCAGCCAAATTCTCCTTGAATGCAAGCCTCGGCCGCCGGCCAGTAATGGCTGAGGCTGACCGAGATGCAGAGGAAATGCTTCGAAAGGAAGGCTGTTTGACTGCTCCAATAGCGGTAATCGCAAAGCGATCCATGCACGAACAGCAACGGCTCTCCGGAACCGCAGGCCACATAGGGCACGCTAATGCCGGACGGGACGGTCACAAAGCACAACTCCGGGACTGCAAGGATTGAGGGGTCGGTTCGCGCATTCATACATTGGCTCCTTTCCCGCACTATGCACGACGCAGCCACCTAAGAAAATCGCGTAATATTGATGGTATCTATCGATTTATCTGATACCAATGAAGACCCTTGATCTCGACGTTCTGACGATGATTGTGGCTGTGGCCGACACGGGGAACATTAGTCGCGCGGCGGAAGTCGTCCATCGCTCGCAATCGGCGGTGAGCATGCAGATCAAGACGCTCGAAACCGCGCTCGGCAAGCCGCTTTTCGTGCGCAAGCCGAGAAGCGTTATCCCGACGCAAGACGGCGAGGTCCTGCTGGCGTTCGCGCGGCGTATGCTCGCGCTGCGCGAAGAAGCGTGGGCGGCGGTAGTCCGTCCCGACGTGACCGGTCGAGTCGTCATCGGCGTGCCCGACGACTACGCGTCGTCGCTGCTGCCGTCGATCCTCAAGAAATTTTCCGGCACATACCCGAAGGTCGAGATTCAGGTCGTCGGACTGCCGAGCGTCGCGCTCGCACCCATGGTGAAGGACGGATCGGTCGACCTGGTCTGCGGGACACGCGTAAAAGGCCTCTCGGGCGAGTTCATCCGACTCGAACCGATGGTCTGGGCCGCGGCGCCCAGCGCGCATGACATCTGGCGCGAGAGGCCGCTGCCAATTGCCGTGTTCCTGCCGGGCAGCGTCGCTCGAGAAAACGCGATCCGCAGTCTTGAACGGGCGAAGATCACCTATCGGACCTCTTACGAGAGCCCCAGCCTGCTAGGCCTTCTCAGCATGGTCGAAGCGGGACTCGCGGTAGCGCCGCTCGCGCGCTGTGCGGTTCCCCCTCACCTCACCTTGCTCGGCCATGCACAGGGCTTGCCCGAGATCGCCGCGCTGGAAGTCATACTTGCGCGAAGCGCGAAATCGAAGCGGCCGCCATGCGACTTTCTCGCCGAAAAAATCATGTCGGAACTGCGGCGCTAGTAGCAAAGTGCAGCGTGCCGAGATCAGATAGTGTTCGCTGTGGTCGGCTTTCGTCATGCGTGCACGGTTGACGGCTCGATCGCCATCCAGTCCTGCTGCAAGGGTTTCCCGGCAGACGGTTCGATTGTTTCACCCAGTCGGAACACTGCCACTGCATCGTCGAGCGCACGCGCCTGTTCTTCGAGCGACGCCGCAGCAGCAGCGGCCTGCTCGACCAGCGCAGCGTTCTGCTGGGTTGCGTTATCCATCTGCGTCACCGCACGATTAAGCTGATCGATGCCGCGTGACTGTTCTTCCGAGGCTACGCTGATTTCGCTGACAATGCCGGTTACGTTGCGGGCCGCCCTGACGATTTCGGCCATAGTCACGCCGGCGCGAGCCGCAAGTTCGCTGCCGTTCTGCACCTTCGCAACCGAATCGCCGATCAACTCTCTGATCTCTTTCGCCGCTGCTGCCGAACGTTGTGCGAGCGCGCGCACTTCGCCGGCAACGACGGCGAATCCGCGTCCCTCCTCGCCGGCGCGCGCAGCTTCGACCGCTGCATTCAGCGCGAGTATGTTGGTCTGGAATGCGATGCCCTCGATCGCGCCAATGATATCGACGATCCTCTTCGAGCTCGACGACATGTCCGCGATCACGTCGACAACCTGGCCTACCACGTCGCCCCCGCGCGCCGCGATCGCCGACGCGTTTTCCGCGAGCGTGCTGGCCTGCCGCGCATTGTCGGCATTTTGCCGGACCGTCGCAGTCAACTCTTCCATGCTCGATGCGGTCCCCTCCAGGGTCGCCGCCTGCTGCTCTGTGCGGGTCGACAGGTCGGTATTGCCGCTCGCGATCTCGCGCACCCCGTGCGTGATCGCCGCTGTCCCTTGCCGCACCTGGCTCACGGCAGCAGCCAGACTCGCCTGCATTCGCGCGAGCGCAGCCATCAGCCGGCCCATTTCGTTGGCACGCAGTGCGTGGACCGGACTCGTCAGGTCGCCGGCCGCGATGCGCTCGAAATGATGAATCGCAGAATCGATCGGCCGCACGATCGACGCGGTCAGCACAAAGCGCGCGAACAGGCCAAGCACTACAGCAGCAAAGCCGACCGACCCGAACAACCAGACCAGCAGATGGAAATGCCGTTGCGCCGACTCAAAGCGTGCTCTTTGCTGCTCTACCTGGAAATCCTCCAGCGCAAGCGTGGCATTCCTGTAGTCACTGAACACCGCGTCGGGCGCCTGCCGCTGCGTCGTGCGGAACGACATGAAATCGTTCTGGTCAAGCGCCGCGACTTCGGGGGAAATAACCTGCTTCATCAACTGGCCGCGCTTCGCGCGTAGCGCGTCGGTCAGCGCCTTTTCTGCGTCATTCGACGGCGGTTGCGCCATATAGGCAGCCAGCTCGCGCTCGCTGTCAACCAGTTCTGCATGCACGCGCGCGAGCACGGCGTCGGTAGGCTTACCTTGTGCCACGAGCGTTTCGTACGTACCGAGGTCGACCCGCACCTGCAACAGCGCTTCGCTACTGGCGTTGAGATGTCGCAAGGCGGCCGTCTCTTCGCTGTACATCCTGTCAAGCGCCGTATTGGCTGTTTTCAGACCGGCGATCGATGTTGCGATCACGAGCATCAGCGCTGCCGTGTAGCCGGCGATCGTGATCGTTAGAGCGGTCCGGATAGTGGTATTTCTGAACATGGCTGCCTTCCTCGATCCGCTGAACAGAAAAAACGGCCGGCGAACAGGTCCGCGGCCGCAAACAGGAGAACATCGATGAACGGAACCGCTGGGCGGTTCCGGTTTCCGGATCAGAAGCGCGTGCGCACGCCGGTGGTCAGCTCGAGCTGGTTGGTCGCGCCGAAGGTGCTCCCCACCGTATAACCGCCATGCAGCTTCATGTAGTCGCCGGCGAGATACACTTCGGTACGCTTGGACAGGTGATAGAAGACCGAACCGTACAAGGTTTCCTTGAAGCCGTTGTGGAGACCCGAGGTCGGATCGAACGCGCCGACGTTCGCGTTCGGAATATCGCCGCTGCTGTTGTACGCGGCGTTGTGCACGCGCATCTGCTGATAACCGAGTTCGTAATCGAGCGGACCCTTCGGCGACAGTTTGAGCGACACCGTCCAGGCGTTGTCCTGGCGCTGGCCGAGCGCGCCCTGGTTGCCCAGGTAGCGGAAGTAACCCGCGTTGGCGCGCAGAATGCCGAACGTGTAGTTGCCACCCACTGAGAACGACTGGTTGGTAAAGCCAACGCGGTTCACGTGGCTATAGAAGCCCGACACGTTGAACGGTCCGCCGTTGTAGCCGAGCGCAGCCTGATAGGTCGAGTTGGAGCCGAAGCTCGTCGAGTTGCCGAATGCGTAGCCTGCGCTGGCGAAGATACCGTTGCTGAACAGCTTCTTCCACGCCACGCCATTGCTATAGCGCGTACCGGTCGGGCCGGCCGCGTAGAAAATCATCTGCTTGAAGTTGTTCGAATTGGTAAAGCCACCTTCTTCCGTCGACAGTCTGGGGCTGCCATAGGCATCACCATAAATGGCTGCCGCGTCGCGGGCGATCGTGTTCTGGAAGCCTGCCGTGATCTTGCCGAACGTGTCGTTCTCGATACCGACCCATGCGTCACGGTCGAAAATCTGGCCCGGATCTTCCATCTGGCCGTTGGCGACCACGAATTCACTCTCCAGGCGGAAAATGATCTTCGAACCGCCGCCGATATCTTCCGCGCCCTTCAGGCCCCAGCGGCTGCCGCTGAACCACGGTTCGCCGTCGTTGCCCATGCCGATGACGTGATTGCCGTTCGCATCCGCGTGCGTCCGATAGGTCGGGAAGCTCAGGTCCATCAGGCCGTAAAGCTGGACGCTCGACTGTGCGTGCGCGCCGGTCGCGGCGAAGGCGCCGGCCGTGACGGCCATCGCCAGATACTTTTTCTTCAAGATCGTCTCCTCAGATTACTACATTGAAATTTTCGTTTTTGCTGCACGCTGCGACGGCCAACCGATGAGTGCAATCCTAGTTACCTCAATCCTTCACGCTCCTTTCCCGTCTCACCTGTACAACTAAGTGAAATCACTGATGTACGAGATTGAGCATGTTTCTGCTAGAACGTATCCTTGCTGCGCAGGATGTGGCCAAGACCACGCAATGTCATGATCTGCGCGCTCGACGTGCTGAGGTGCTTGCGCAAACGGTGGATATAGAGGTCGATGGCGTCCGCGCTCAGCTCGTCGCCGAAACCGGACATGCTCTCCATCAAGGCCGCCTTCGAGACCGTCTTGCCCTGTCTTGTTACCAGGGCCTCGAGAATGGTGTGCTCGCGGCGTCGTAACACCAGTGGCGTGTTGTCCAGAAGGAATACGCGCGTGGCGGCCAGGTACTGCAGGTTGCCGCAAACGAGGACGTCCGGCATGCCGCCCGATTGCCGGCGAATCAGCGTCTCGATACGCACGACCAGTTCACGTGCATCGAATGGCTTGACGACATAGTCGTCAGCACCCGCACTGAAGCAATCGAGCTTGTCGTCTGTCGAGCCATATGCCGTCAGCATCAGCACGGGCACCTTGTCGCCGCGATGGCGTAACCGTGCCAGCACTTCCTTTCCGTCCATGCGGGGCAGGCGGATGTCGAGCAGCACCGCGTCGTAGCGTTGCGCCGCGAGCACCACATCCGCACGTTCGCCGTCGGGGACGCAATCAACCGTGAAGTTCTGATTGCGCAGCAAGTTGATAATCCAGTGTGCGAGTTCAGCGTTGTCTTCCACGAGCAGCAGCTTCATCGCGTTTCCTCACTTGCGCGACGCACGGGCAAACCGTGGCGTCGAGGCTCATGGGCTCGACGTCCACATCCCGGGCGAACACGCGGCCGGCTTCACGCACGCACTGGAACGCATTGCCGACTACCATGAAGTTGCCGGTACGAAGGCGGTACCGGCATGGCATCTGGGTCAGACGGCACTCGACACGCAACAACGATCGGCAGGCGCCGGCTTATTTCCCACCGACAAACTCGTTGGTGTAGGTTTTCCCCAGCTCGATATGCTTGCCCTTGACCGACGGATTGAACGCCGACAACACCTTGAGCACGGTCGCCGGTCCATCCGCCGGCATCCTGCCGTCCGCCGTGTACATCGGCAGCGACGCCTTCAACGCGCTCACGTAGAGCGGCTTGTCCTTCTGATAGTCGTCGGGCATCTTCGCGGCGATTTCTTCCGCGCTATGCGTGTGGATGAACTGCATCGTGCGAACAAACGCGTGCGCGAGCTTCGCGGCTTCAGCCTTGTGCGAATCGGCCCAGGCCGCCTGCACATAGAGGCTCGACGCCGGGTAGGTGCCGCCCAACGCCGCCTTCGTGCCCTCGACCGAGCGCATATCGACCAGCACCTTGGCGTCACCGGACTTCTGCAGTGCCGATACCGTGGGCTCGGTCGTCATGCCCGCGTCGATCCGGCCTTGCTTGATCGCCGCGATGAAGCTGGCGTCAGCGCCCACCGGCAGCATCGTGTATTCGGTCGACTGGATGCCGTGCTGGCCCGCGAGGTATTGCGTGAGGAAACTGGTCGACGATCCGAGGCCCGTGACACCGAGCGTCTTGCCCTTGACGTCAGCCATCGATTTGATCGTATCCGCGGCCTTCGTCGAGACCAGCTCCACCTCGCCCGGCACCTGCCCGAACACCACAATCGCCTTGACGTCCTTGCCCTTGGTTTGCAGGTCGATCGTATGATCGTAGAAGCCGACGACCGCCTGGACCGCGCCGGCCAGCAGTTCGTTTTCAGCGTCGACGCCGGCCGGCTGCGACAGCAGCTCGACGTCGAGCCCTTCGTCCTTGAAATAGCCGAGCTGTTCGGTCAGGCGCGCTGGCAGGTAAATCAGCTTTGTGATGCCGCCCACCATGATGGTGATCTTGCCGCTGTCAGCCGCCGTCGCCTGTTGCGAGGCAAGGCCGAACAGCAGGCTGGAAGCGATGGCGATATGGCGCAGCGTGCGAAAGCTCGGGGTCATCGATTGTCTCCGTTATTGTCTGCGGCGGCGGAATGCCGCCTGTCTACATTGACGGAGCGATTCTAGGCGCGCGAATCCTTCCCTCGGCTTTCACGGAGGGCGATACGTAATACGGGATTTCCATTAGCAGCCGCTTGATTCGACCTCAGGTCCCGGCCCTTTGCGCGGCCTTTCCGGACGCTCGCCGGCATACGACGAACGTCCGCTACCAGATCGGTCAGCGGCGATCAAGCTTGAGGGAAGCGCCCGGATTCGCAAGCCGGACCCGGGCCTTCAACGCGGGATCAGTCAGAACGCAGGCCGCGGCCCGCGTCGAACAGCAGTTGAATCGCGAGGCGCTAGCGCTTGCGGAACGCGTCCAGCGACGACAACGCGTTCCCGTGGAAGTCGAACAGCGTGTTGTTGTCCCACTGATCGCCGGCGCCGAGTTTCCATCCGACGTTCGGAGTCGGTATCCATTCGGGTTCCCACCAGAACACGCCTTTGCCGTGGCCGCCGGGTATCGCCTGCACGATATCCGTCAGCGCGCCGAGAAACTGCGCCTGGCCGGCAGGCGTCTGCGGAAAGGTCACCGAGCCGGTGTTGGTCATCGCATTCGGTTCAGAATCGCCGTCGCTGGTTGTCCACGGATACGCGGTCTCGACGACGATCACGTCCTTGTCATAGCGCGTCGCGAGGTCGTTCGCATTGTTTTGCAGATCGCTGAGCGACCCCTGCCACTGCGGATAGTAGGACAGACCGATCACATCGAACGTGACGCCGCGCTGTATCGCACTATCGAACCACCAGCGGCTCGTCGCATTGTTTCCGCCGCTGTCGAGGTGCAGCATGACCTTGATCCGCTCATCGACCGATTTGACCGCATCGTGTCCTGCCTTCAGCAACTGCGCGAGGTTGTCCCATTGGTCGTACTTGCCGAGCGGCCACAACATACCGCCGGTGATTTCATTGCCGACTTGCACCCACTCCGGATGGACGCCCTCACTCCTAAGCATCTTGAGGACCCCCGACGTGTAGTCCGACAACAATGCGCAAGTTTGCGCGATATCCTTTCCGGCCCAATCATGCGGCGGAAACTGCTTGCCCGGATCGGCCCACCAGTCGCTGTAGTGGAAATCGATCAACACGCGCATGCCGAGTGCGGCAGCGCGGCGAGCCAGCACACGAACGTGCTCGGCGTTGTTGTATCCCGCGGCGGGACTCTGATCGGCCGGATAAAAGTTCGGATTGCCAGGGTCGTTCCACACCTTGATACGGATCGAGTCGACGCCGTGGCTCTTCAGAATCGCCAGGCAGTCGCGCGGCTCGCCGTGCTCGTAAAAGCGCGCGCCGTTCGCCTCCAGCTCGAGCAACGTCGACACGTCCGCACCCTTTGCGAACCGGTTGCCGCGCTCAAACGCATCAAGCTCACCGGCGACGGCCGGCGTGCCGACCGTTGCGCCGAGACCCGTGGCGGCCGCAGTTGACGCCAACCAGGACAGCATTTGCCTTCTGTTCATGTGTCATCCTCCATTTAATAAATGGCGGCTCATCGGGGGCCGCCCGCCCGAAAAATTGAAGCGCTTAAATTCGCGCCTCCGACAACCCCTTCTCAAACACGATTCACACGATTCAACCTGCCGACGGACGGGCGCAACGACCCGGCCGGCGGGCTCAAGCGCTGGTTCCTACGTCCTCCCACGCGCACACATCGCCGGTTTCAAGCTGCGACTGCCCGAGCACGAAAGTCGCATTCGCCGGCGCCGGAGCGTCGACCTGAGCCGTGCCGAAGTTGAACGCGAAGGTCAGGTTGCCACGCCGACGGATGCGCAAGCCCTCAGCAAGCACGTGCACCCGAATACCGGCGTCCGTCGCGACCTGCTCGAGAACGGCCCGATGCAATGCGTGCGACAACCACCCCGCCACATAGCGGACCCGTCCGTGCGCCAGGACCGCTGGCCATTCGTCGTCGAAATGCGCTTCGACGCGCGTCGCGCCGTTAGCGCGAACGTGCTCGCGCCAATGCACGGCAACCCCGTGCGTCCCGCCAATCGAAGTCGTAGGCCTGAGCGTCGGGCGCAGCGATTCGACTTCGAGCACCTGGATCGGCAGCACCCGTTGCAATGCGCCGGGCGCGAGGCCCGACGGAATGGCGAAGTTCTCCGTCTTCGAGCCACTTCTCGGACCGAATACCCATTGCGCCGAACTCCGTTCGATCTGCCCGATGAGCGCATCGTCGATCACCGCGATGCTCGGCACCACCACGAGCCGGTACTGCGATAGATCGGCTCGACTGGAGACGATGTCGACATCGAGGCCGAGTTCGCGCAGCGCCTCGTAGTAGTCGAATGCGAGCGTCTGATAGTCGAAGCTCTTGCCGTGCCGCTGGATCTCGAACATCCATTGCGTCTCGTAGTCGAACACGACCGCGGTCGCGGCGCGCGCCGGGGCACCGAGCGTTGACAGCGCCCTGGACGCGGCAATCTCGCGCGCCGCCTGCTGCACTTCGAGACCGCCTGGCGACAGTTCGTTGTTCGGCAGATTGAGTCCCGAGTGCATCTGTTCCTGCGCATACGGGCACTGGCGCCAGCGGAAATACGACACGAGTTCCGCGCCGTGCGCGAACGCCTCGTAGGCCCACAGCCTGACCATGCCCTTCGCAGGCACCGGATTCCACGGCGCCCAGTTCACCGGCCCTGCCTGCTGCTCCATGACCCAGAAGCGCCCGCCGCCGATCGCGCGGTACCGGTCATGATCGAACGCGGAAACGTCCGGATGCGCCGTGCGTGCATAAAGCGCCTTCTGCTCGTCTGGCAACGCGATGGACTCGGTTCGCGCAATCGGATAGCTGTCCCACGCGGCCACGTCGATGCTGTTGTCCGCGGCGAAGCGATAGTGATCGAACGTCGTGAAAAAGCCCATGAAGTTGTGCAGCAGATCCGCGTGCGGCGCGAGGCGCCACAGCACGTCGATTTGCTCGCGATGAAAACTCGCCACCTCGTCGGACATGAAGCGGCGAAAGTCGAGCAGATGGATCGGATTGGCGTCGGTGGGCGTCAGGTTCGGCAGGCCGATCGTGTCGAACGATGGATACTCCATGCTCCAGAAAACGTTGCCCCATGCTTCGTTCAAGCCGTGCACGGTTTCGTAGCGGCGTTGCAGCCAGGCCTGGAAACGCCGCAGCGCGGCGGGCGAATAACTCGGCACCGTTTCATGACAACCGAATTCGTTATCGGTTTGCCACGCGACGATCGACGCATGCCTGCCGTAACGTTCGGCCATGGCGGTCACGATCCGCAAACAGGCCTCGCGGTATGTCTCGCTGGAAATGTCGTAGTGCCGGCGCGACCCGAAGTTCCAGCGCGAGCCGTCCGCGCGCACCGGCAACACGTCCGGATGCGCGTCGATCAGCCACTTCGGCGGCGATGCGGTCGGCGTGCCCAGCACGAGCTTCAGTCCGGCGGCCGCGAGTATCTCGACGGCTTCGTCGAGCCACGCCCAAGCGAATTCGCCGGCGCGCGGCTCCATCCGGCTCCACGCGAATTCCGCGATCCGCACATGCGTGATGCCGAGTTCGGCCATACGCTTTGCGTCATCGGCCCACATCGAACGCGGCCATTGTTCCGGGTAGTAACAAACACCAAGTTGCATGAGAAAGTCTCGTTGATAGAAGACGAGAAGACGGCAAGCGGGCGATCAGCCCTTGCTTGCACCGAAAGTAAGGCCGGCAACGAAATGCTTCTGCATCGCGAAGAACATCAGTACGGAGGGCAACGCGGCGAGCACCGAGCCGGCGGCGACCAGATTCCACGCGGTAGTCCATTGCCCCTTGAGCGCGGCGACGCCCACCGTGATCGGCGCGGCCTCGTCGCCCTGGGTGAGGCACAGCGCCCAGAAGTAGTCGTTCCAGACAAACGTGAACACGAGGATGCCGAGCGCGGCGAGCGCGGGCCGGATCAGCGGCAGCACAATGCGCATGTAGATGGCCCATTCGCTCGCACCTTCCACGCGCGCGGCCTCGATCAGTTCGAACGGCAACTGCTTGATGAAATTGCGCAGAAACAGCGTGCAAAAACCCGTCTGGAACGACACATGAAAAATCACCAGCGCCCACACGCTATTGAACAGGCCCACTTTCAGCGCCAAGTCGCGCACCGGAATCATCAGGATCTGGATCGGCACGAAGTTGCCGGCGACAAAGGCGAACAGCACGGCGGTGTTGCCCGGGAACCGGTAGGTCGCGAGCGCGAAGCCCGCCATGGACGCCAGCACGATCGCGCCGATCACCGACGGCACGGTGATCAGCACACTGTTGGCGAAGTAGTGCAGCATCGGCGTTTGCGTGAGCGCCGTGCCGTAATTTTCGATGAGCGCGAAATGCTTCGGCCAGCCCCAGTAGTCGCCTTGCGACAGTTCGTCCGAGGAACGAATCGACGTGACGAGCACGGCCAGCATCGGCATCAGCCAGATCAGCAACGCAATGGGCAAGGATGCCTTGTAGAGCGTGCGATTGATCGGCTTCCAGCGTTCGACGGGAAGTGGATACATGAGAAGTGCCTCCCAGCAATCAACGTTCTTCGCGCAGCATGCGGCGCAAATGAAACACGATGTAGACGAGCATGATGGCGAACAGCACGACAGCAATCGCCGCGGAATAGCCTTCGCGGTAATACTTGATCGCCTGGTCGTACATGTAATAGGCCAGCACGGTGGAGCTATCGAACGGACCGCCGCCGCTCATGACGGCGATCAGGTCGAAGCTGCGCAGCGCGCCGATCACGGTGAGCACGACGGCCATAAAGGTGGCCGGCCGCAGTTGCGGCAGGATCACGTGCCACAGCAGACGCACGCCCTTCGCGCCTTCCATGCGCGCCGCCTCCACCACCTCCGGATTGATGCCCGTCAGGCCGGTCAGATACAGCACCATGCAGAACGGCGTCTGCGGCCACAGTGCGGCGAAGATGATCCCGAACGTCACCGTGTGCGCATCGCCGAGCACGGGAATGCCGTGCCCGACGATCAGGCGCAGCAGCCCGAAGCCCGGATCGTAAAACCAGCTGAAAACAAGACCGACCACGACACCCGAGAGCACGAACGGCGCGAAAAACAGCGACTTCACCGCACGCATGCCGCGGATATGCTGGTTCAGATACAACGCGAACAGCAAGCCGAGCGGCGGTGCAAGCAGGAACAACGCAAGCCAGATCAGGTTGTTTTTCAGCGCCGTATAGAACGTGTCGGAGTGAAACAGCTCGATGTAGTTGTCGAGTCCGGCGAAGGTCTTCGGCGTCATTCCGTCCCAGTTATAGAAGCTGAGCGAGATGCTGCTGATGATCGGATAGACCACGCACAGACAAAACAACGCACAACCCGGCAACAGAAAGAAAAACGCGGCGCGGTGCTGGTGACGGCGGGTCGTGGAGACGTGCCGGTGCTGGGCCGCCGGTAGGCGGCCCGCTGCGGGATGAGACATGATTGGCCTCGTCAGGGATCGAAGGCGAGCGTCAGTCGTCGAAATCTGGCTAACTGACGCTCACCGGCTTACTTCTTGTAGATGCGCTTGCGGGTCGCTTCGAGGCGCACGAGCAGCGCATCGATTTGCGAAGGATCGCTATAGAATTGCTGCATCGCCTTCATGCCTTCGTCGGCCATTTCCTTCGTCATGTCGCGATCGTAGAACTGCGCGATGCCGCCTTTGGTGTTGGCGAGCGTCTGGAATCCAACCTTCGAGATCGCATCTTCAGGCTCGGCCGCCTGGCTGTTGGACGGTAACGTGCCCCAGCCCTTCGCAAGATCCGCATTGATTTGCGGCTGCTCCATGAACGCCAACAGCTTGCGCGCATCGGCCTTGTTCTTCGCCTTCGCCGGGATCAACAGCACATTCACCGGCCCGTCTTCGGCCATCGGCACATTGGCATCGATCACGGGGAATCGGAAGTAGCCGGTCTCGGGTTTGACGGAGGCCGGGATGCTCGCCGAGAAGAACGTGCCCATCAGCATCATCGACGCCTTGCCGTTCACGAGAAACGGTGCGATCGAATCGAGATCGTAGGACAGCGCGTTATCAATGAAATAGCGATCGTCGATCAAGGTTTTCCACGCGGTATAGACCTTCTTCACGCGCGCATCGGTGTACGGAATCTCGCCGGCCATCAATTGCTGATGGAACGCGTTGCCGTTGATGCGCAGGTCGAGATAGTCGAACCACGCGGCAAGCGTCCAGCTATCGCGCGCGGCGACGGCGATCGGCGCGACGCCGCTTGCCTTCAGCTTCTTGCAGGCGTCGAGGAATTCTTCCCACGTCTTCGGTTCGCTCTTGATACCGGCCTTGTCGAACAGATCCTTGCGATAGAAGAACCCGTACGCGTCGTAGCCAAGCGGCGCTGCGTACTGCTTGCCCTTATAAGTGGACGCTTCCTTGACCGACGCATACTGCTGCGACCAGCCGTTCTTGTTCCAGTCCGGCGACAGGTCCTCGAGCAGACCACGCTGGGCGTAATACGCCATACGCTCGCCGTCGTGCCACGACACGACATCAGGCGGATCGGTGGCAAGCCAGCCGCCCATCTGCACCTTGTACGCCTCTTCAGTGATGTAGGTCACCTTGAGATCGGCATCGGGGTTGGCTTTCTTGAACTTGTCGAACGCGTCCTGCCAGGTCGAGCGCTGATTACCGCGCGCCGATACGTTGACCGCGAGCGTTGCGGCGTCGGCCGCGGCGCAAGAGAGCACGCCGGCAAGCACAGCGACCGCAGCGGATGCGTGAGCCAGACGGCGAAGGCGATGTGCAATCATCTTTTGTCTCCTTAACTACCTTGTTAGCTGACAGCGCAC
Organism: Paraburkholderia sp. IMGN_8; assembly: GCF_038050405.1. Taxonomy (NCBI): domain Bacteria; kingdom Pseudomonadati; phylum Pseudomonadota; class Betaproteobacteria; order Burkholderiales; family Burkholderiaceae; genus Paraburkholderia; species Paraburkholderia sp. IMGN_8. The sequence continues at coordinate 2,924,252 of NZ_CP150901.1, forward strand.
TGCCGTCAGACGATGTAATCCGAACTATGGCGGAGTTTGACTTTGATCAGGCCGCGACTCGCTCAGGCTCGAGCGCACTGCGCCGCAGTGCGATACCTTCGGCATCGAACAGGTGACATGCGGCGGCCGGAACGTGAATGCGGATGCGCTCGCCCGAACCGATCGGCGAATCGCCCGGCGCTTTTGCTACCAGCGTGCCGGCCGCATGTTCCGCGTGGATATAGCTGTGTTCGCCGAGCCGTTCCGATAGCACCGTGGCGCACTGAATGGACTGCTCGTCGCCATGAAGGCGCAGATGTTCCGGACGCACGCCGAGCGTGACCGGCTGACCGGGCTGCAGGCGCCGGCCGTCGACGTGCGCGGCCAGTCGTTCGCCGCTTTGCGCGAGCGACACCGTCACACTGCCCGCGCCGATCGAGTCGACCACGGCGTCGATGAAATTCATCCGCGGCGAACCGATGAAACCCGCCACAAAGCGCGACTTCGGATGGTGATACAACTCGAGCGGCGCGCCGGTCTGCGCAATGCTGCCGAAGCGCTCGGCATCCGCGCCCGCATGCAGCAGCACGATCCTGTCGGCGAGCGTCATGGCCTCGACCTGATCGTGCGTGACATACACCACACTCGCATTCGCAAAGCGCTGGTGCAGCCTGGCGATTTCAACGCGGGTCTGGCCACGCAGCGCTGCGTCGAGATTCGACAACGGCTCATCGAACAGGAACACGCCAGGCTCGCGCACAATCGCCCGGCCAATCGCGACGCGTTGCCGCTGTCCACCGGACAAGGCTTTCGGATGGCGATCGAGGAGCGTGTCCAACTGCAGAATGCGCGCGGCTTCGCGCACCTTCCGGTCGATGACGTCCTTGGGTTGCTTCGCGAGCTTCAGACCGAACGCCATGTTCTCGAACACGGTCATGTGCGGGAACAGCGCGTAGCTCTGGAACACCATCGCGACACCCCGCTCGGCGGCGGGCACGTCGTTCACGAGGCGCCCGCCAATGCGCAATTCGCCTTCGGTCAGGTCTTCGAGACCGGCGATCATTCTCAGCAAGGTCGACTTGCCGCAACCGGACGGCCCAAGAAAAACACAGAACTCGTGTTGCGCGATGTCCAGGTTGACACGCCGGATCACCGGCGGATGGTCGCCGTACGATTTCTGCACATTCGCGAGATGGATTGTGGCCATGCTGCCTCCGGATTTAAACGCTTAAATTTGTTTCAAAAATAATCGGCAAACCCTTGTGTGACAGGAGTTTAATCGCTTAAATTCGAGATTCGCGGAAGGACGCATGATTTTGTCTCCTGTGTGTTTGCATGAAACTTAGCAAACGTCACGAGATGTTTGCAACATTTGAATCGCATTCCCTGAATATGGGATAAAGAGAAATGGTCACCTTGTCCGAAGTCGCCAAACGCGCGCGGGTTACCGCTGCGACGGTTTCCAACGTTCTGCGCAATCGCGAAAAGGTCCGCCCGGAAACGGCGGAACGTGTATTGAGAGCGATCGCCGATCTCGGCTACCGGCCGAATCTGAACGCGCGTGCGCTGGCAGAGGGCCGCTCGTCGACTTTGGCGTTGATGTTGTCGAACATCTCGAACCCGTTCTATCCCGAGTTCGTGCTGGCGGCCGAGCGCGCGGCGCGCAAGGCAGGCCACTTCCTGATGGTGTGCAATACGGACGACGATGCGGAGATCGGCCGGGCCTACCTGAACCAGATCGCGGGAACGCTTGCCGACGGCGTCCTCGTCATGAACACGGATATCGCGATCAACGAGCTCTGCATTTCGGCGATGCAGAATGCGCCGATCCTGTTGACGATGTGGGAGCACCCTGAAACACCGCCTGCGCTGCCGTGCATCGCCGTGGACTTCGCGCATGCGGGCGCGCTTGCCGCCACGCATCTGCTCGAACTGGGCCATCGTGACATCGGCATGCTGATCGGCGACGGTTGCGGCGGCTTGCAGGACGCGCGCTCCAACGGCTTTCGCGCGGTGATGCGCGAGGCCGGGATCGAAACCGACGCTGCCGCGGTGCTGCAGATACGCGACTCGATCGACGCCGGCTACGCCGCCTGCATGCAACTGATGGCGAACAGGCCGCGGCTCACCGCGATCTTCGCGACCAACGATCTGCTCGCGATCGGCGCGGCCCAGGCCTTGATCACCCTTCGCCGTGCGGTGCCGGATGACGTGTCGGTCATCGGTATCACGGACATTCAACTGGCGCACCAGGTGCATCCAGCATTGACGACAGTGGCGATCCAGACCGCAGCGCTCGCCGAGCTGTCAGTCGATAGACTCATCCGCCTTATCGAGGCACCAGCGCAGCAGCCGTCGATGGTGATTGCTCCGCCGCCTGAGCTTGTCGTGCGTGCTTCGACGGGCCCGCGGCGCGCAGGAAATTGAGTCGCGTTCGGCAGGGAAGCCCGTTTCACTGCCGCATCGCTTTATTCGCCGCTACAGCGATATCGCTCGCCACGGACGCGAGCGCCCTACTGTGCGCGCTGACCAGGGCGTCATAGCCTGACCCGTTCACGACCTCGTGTACAACACTGTGTCCGCTGACCTGCTCCCCTCGTTTCGGCGGACGCACCGACCAGATGACGGCCAGCGTCACCGTACCGCTCGTCGACGAATCGAAGTTCTGGACGTCAACCGATATGCGGTAGGCGTTATCGTCCACACGTTGTGGATAACTGGACACGATCGCTCCCGGTATTAGCTGCGTGAGATCCGCAGCTAATACGCGTGAAATCTGACTCTTAAGGGGATCGGCCCAGCGAGCGAACTCATCAATCGACACGCGGTTCGCGTCCACCGTGGAGACTATTTGCGGCCGGTCAACCAGTTCCGGAACCGTCACCGGATCGATCGCGATCGCGACCGTGATCGGCTTGACGCCCGGCCGCTGCTCGACCACCTGGACAGGGCTCAACGTGTAGAACTTCGACGCCGGCGACGTTGCACATCCCGCGAAAAGACCCAGCACAATGATTGCCAAAGGTAACGATAGATATCGGCTCATCACTTGTCTCCGGTCTTGCCACGGATCAGCGCTTCTGGATGGAGTTGCAGATACTCCGCAAGCGAACGGATCGAGACTGCAGCCCGCGACAACTCGTGCATTGTTTCGGCGGTGCTTTGCTGCAACGGCGAGTCGCTTTGCAACGTGCGATTCGCTGACGTGAGCGCCTCGCGAGCCGCTGCCAGCGTAGCTTTTGCGTCAGGCGCCAAATCTGTGTTGATCGTGTTCAGCATCGTGTCCGCGTCACCGAGCGTTTTGCGCAGATCCTTGCTGATGCCCTCAAACGGAATCGCATTCAGCTTCGCGACGAGACTGGTGATGGAGTCTTGCAAGCCTTGCAGGTTGCCCGGCACCGTTGGCAGTTGCGGTGTCTTCTTACTCCAGTCCACGGTTGCCTTCGGCGCAGCAGGAAAGAAATCGATTGCGATATACAGTTGGCCGGTAAGAAGGCTCGCTGTCCTTAGCTGCGCCCGCAGGCCTTTCGATACCAGTGAGTTTGCAAACTCTCTTCGCTGCGACGCTACGTCCCCATTGTTGCCGCCCCAGTCGTCGCGCGAGATCAAGCGCTCGGGATAAATGCTCACCTCGACCGGGATGCTAAATTCCTTACTGGCTGGATCAAAGTGTGCACGGATCGCCGATACCTCGCCGATGACGATCCCTCTGAAGTCGATAGGCGCACCGACGGTCAACCCGCGCACAGACTCGTTAAAGTTCAGCACGTATTTGTCGACGATCGTGTCATGCTGCTTCATCGCCTCGGCCCGATCGACAAAAAGTTTGTACTGGTGCTGCGCGTCTGCTTCAACCTTGTTCGTTGTATCAGGTGGATTCTCGAATGCAAGGCCGCCAATCAGGATCGAGACCAATGATTCGGTGTTCACCTTCACACCGGTCGTATCCAAAGTCACATCAACGCCGCTCGCGTGCCAGAAGCGGGTGTCATTCGTTACGTACTTATCGTAAGGCGCATTGATAAAGACGTGCATGGTCATTCCCGCGCCGTCAGGGTCAAGTGCGTAGGAGACAATCTGACCGACCTGAAGCCGCCGGAAGAATATTGGCGAACCTATATCGAGTGAGCCAATGTTGCCGCTCCTAAGCACGAACTCTCGCCCGGGCGCGCCTGAGGCGAGGACTGGCGGCGACTCGAGTCCGACGAAATCGCGTCGCGCCTTTTGCGACGTACCGATGTCCATGCCGATGTGAGAACCCGATAACAGTGTGCTGATGCCCGATACGGTACCTCCTGCGATGCGCGGCCGAACGACCCAGAAGCGCGTATCGTCGACCAGCATGCTGGAAGCGTTGCGCGTCATTTCCGCGCTGGCAAGCACTGTCTTGTGGTCGTCAGAAAGTGCAAGACTTCTGATCACGCCAATATCGACATTCTTAAACTTGATCTTCGTCTTGCCAGCCTCGATACCCTCACCCGTGGCAAAGCTGATTGTGATGGTCGGGCCTTTTTGCATGATTGACTGCACCGCTAGCCAGCCGGCTATCAGGACAGCAACAAGTGGCACCACCCACACAAGCTGCATGCGCCACCTCGACTGTTTGACAGCAACAGCTGTCGGAAAGCTGGACGCATCCTGGCCATCTTTCTGTCCGGACAACTTATTCACTCTCTGGCTCCACTGCGTCCCAAATGAGTCGCGGATCGAATGACAACGCAGCGAACATTGTCAGCACGACTACCGCGCCGAACGCAATCGAACCAGGACCTGCGTCGATGGTGGCAACCGAACCGAATTGCACGAAGGCGACCAGGATAGTAATCACGTAGATATCAAGCATCGACCAACGGCCGACAAGCCCCACTAACCGATAAATACGCGTTCGTTTGTGCGGGATTAGAGAAGAACGCAGCTGAGTGCTCCACGCGAGATAGGCTAAGGACAGAATTTTGAGCATGGGCACCACGACGCTTGCGATGAAAACGATGGCTGCAAGCAACCACGACCCGGAGGTCCAGAGATAGGTAACGCCACTCAGGATCGTGTCGGATTGAGTACGGAATAAGGTGCTTGTGACCATGACCGGCAGGAGAATGGCGGGGATATAAAGGATCATGGCGGCGAACAGAAATGCCCAGGTGCGTGTGAGACTATCGTGCTTGCGCCGATGCAGCACTGCGCCACAACGTGGGCAGATTCCGGCATGAACGTGGGCGAAAAGCGGCTTTGAGATCAAGCCACAATCGTGACAAACGAACAGACCGGCGCGCGCGGCGGTCGCCATCGTGGCACTTGCTTTTACCGCGTGCGACACACCGCCGCCGCTTTGCGCTGAATCGATACGCGCCCATATATCACGCGGATTAAACGTAACGGCCACTGCCGCAAGCAGCACCATCACTGCCCCAAATGCCCAGATCGCGACGCCGGGGACGACTGTTGCGATGTGCTGGAGTTTGACGAGCGCGACCAGCATGCCGAGCATCAGCACTTCGATCATTCCCCATGGCGCAATGTGCCGCAGCACACGCAGAACAATTTCAGGTCTATGGGGAAAACCGCCGGCATGCAGCGGCAAGAGCAGATAGATCACAGCCGCTATGTTCAGCGATGGCATCAAAATCGTTGTCACGAAGACAAGGCCCGCGATGGGCCACATACCGTCTGCGTATAACGACGAAGCCGCCCCGAAAAGCGTGGTTTCGACCAGTGTTCCATTGACCCAGAGTCCAAAGATCGGAAAGCAGTTGGCAACCGCAAACAGAACTGCAGCGGCCAATGTGAGCGCTAATGCGCGATCGTGCGTTGTTGGCACGCTTCGGTAGAGCGTTGCACCGCATCGTTGGCATCTTGCGGTATCGCCCTCGACTAGCGGCGTCTCCCACTGGAGAAAATCGCATTCGTGGCACGCGATCAAGCTGGCTTTATTCATCTTCGGCATCCGCTTGGGGGCGCACGGTCCAGAAGTGTTCCCCTTCATCCGGCTGGTGCGGCTGTGTTCGTATTAGCGCCACAGACATCCGCTAATTCAACGGGATCGCGCCTCGTTGACAGCCGCCTTCGAGGCGTTGCTGCGCATGCAGGCGACATGGGGTCGACCACCGCGGAGGCGCGTTCCCGTTGACAGGTCATTTGAATTGCGCAACCAGCGCGTCCGCGCCCTTCTCGATCCCGGTCTTCGACGCGCCCAGCGACCCGAAACTTGCGCCGAGGTTGAACGCGTTCGGGTATTGCTTGGTCACGTAAGCACTGAGCAGGCGGTTGGTCGAAGCGTCGTATATTTCGACCGCGTAGATAACGGAACCGCTAAAGGCGCCTTCCTTGCCTCGCGCGGCTTGAACGCCGTTGTAGAGGTTGCCGCCAATATCGAAATGGGTAAAGGTGCTAAGCACCGGCGTATTGGTTTTCGCGCCCGTCAGGATGAGCTTCAGGCGCAGCGTGTTGGGAGCGGCCTCATTAGCCAGTTGGAAACGGGTTTGCAGTTTTTCCGCGAACTTGGTTTGCATATAGCTCGCGAGGGCCGCTTTATCTTCGCCACTCATGTCGCCGAACTGGTTATCGGCGCCTTGATAAACCGTCACCGGATCGATGATCAGCTTCGTGTACTTCTGCCACTCTGTCTGAGGCGCAAAGCGATACGGCACGCGGCCGGAATCGTTCTGCGTATTGGGTTTTAAATAGGGTGCCGAAGCAATACCCGAATACGCGACGGGCTGCACGCTCGAGCAACCTATCAAAGCTGTGCAGAAAGCAGCAATCAACAGATGCTGCGCTTTAACTGACTTGACCATTTAACTCTCCGATTCCGGTTTTGAGCCTGTCGTTTCTGGGGGATCCAGCGCCTGACAGCTTCATGTAAGGCGCTAGGCTAACACTGCAAATTCGAGATGTAAACCGACTAGACGGTTTGTTTATTGAGTGCAACGATGAACCGATTGCTATGTCTGTCGCTATGGCGTTCGCGACGCTACGCGACGCGCCAGGGGAACGCTGCTATTTCCTGACGTCAGAGCAAGGCGGCCACTGACGTTCGTCAAGCAAACGATCGAACAAATGCCCACGCTCCTTTTCGGAGAGTGGACAGAGGCCGAGGTGCGCCGTAAATACCAGGCCTCTGGCTGCAGCCCAGCGCAACATCGCCAGTTCCGGGTCGGCGGTCTCGGCCTTGATACGTTTAATTTTCTCTGCACTCCTCTCGCGAGTGGAGGACAGAAGAGCGGGATCTTCGACGATGGCGGCAAGGATGGCAAAGCTCGCGGAATGGGGATTGTCCGTGGCTTCGCGCATGGTGGCGATCTCTGCTGCCAGATTGGGCTCGGACTTCGTCGTGCCCTCCGCAGCGAGGTAGTCCCGAGCGAAGTTCTCGAAATACTCGATCTCATGCTCGAGCAACGCTTTCAGCACAAGCTCTTTGGTGCGGAACTGGTGCATCAGTCCGCCCTTGCTAATACCGCTTTCGCGTGCGATGGCATCGAACGTGAGCTGCCCCGGACCATCGCGCGCGATGATGGTGAGGGACGCCTGAATGGCGGCTCTGCGGGAACGTTCCGAGCGCGTGGGGTTATCCATAGTGTCAGTCAAAAGCGGCTGCGCCTTCACACAGCCAAACAAAACCCAGTGCATCAGCGGCGGTTGCTTTACCTGAGGTCGGAGCGGATCGCATCGTTCACCGACGGTAAGAGCGCTTTGTGTTTCTGCACTGCATGTAGGCCTCGTTCTTCGAGTCCTGGACGAAACACGTATCCCTTTTCGCGCACGGTCTGAATCAAGTTCGGCGCGGCTGTGTCCCGCTCGATCCGCTTGCGCAGACGATGCACCCACACACCCACCGCAGCCATGGGGTTGGTAACACCGGGCTGGACACGCTGCGCGATGGTCTCTTTCGAAAACACCCGGCCTGGCGCGGTCGTGAACAGGTTCAGGATCGCATACTCCGTTTGCGGCAGACGGACGGTTTTGCCGTGGAACGTGAGCGTGCGCGATGCGTAATCCAGCTCAAATCCATCAAAGACGAACGGTGGCCTGGATATCGGGGCATGCAGAGCAACCTGATCGGCCCGCTCCAGCACGCGGCAGATTCTGGCTCGCACCTCACGCGCGTTGAACGGCTTCGAGATGTAGTCGTCGGCGCCGCATTCGAGTGCAACGATGCGTTCCGTGACATCGTCCAGTTCGCCGAGCATGATGACCGGCAAATCGTCACCGCGGGCTCGCAGTGCCTGCAGCGCCGCGAGGCCGCCGCCAAAACCGGGCCCGCGCATCATGACAATCAGCGCCGGCCGCTCCACTTCGACGCGCGCCACCACCTTGTCCGGTTCATACAGGACCGAAACCTCGAAACCGGCCGACTGCAGGCAGGTACGCAACGCGTCGCGACATGCGGCGTCACTATCGACCACCAGAATCAACTGTTTCATGTATCGCCCCTTTAAGCCCATTCTGGGAACTCCAGGCGTGACAGCATCAAATGATGCGCAAGACTAACACTTCAAATCGTACTTGTAAACCGACTAGGCGGTTTGTTTTCTCGATCGACCGTTCGATAGGCGCAATCATGAGCATCGTTTCCACCGGTCACGAACGAAGCCGATAGAATCCCCTTACCGCCACCCAAACAGCCACCCTTTCCTGGCGACAAGTGAGGACACTTATGACTCTGGCAATCGCAACCGCCGTATCAGACGCAGACGCGCCCGACTATCTCGTCAAACTCGAAGCGGGCACACACAGCCTGGTCGGAGATGAAGGAGAGCACGAGGGTGGGCAAAATCGCGGCCCGGCACCTTTCGAGTTCGTGCTCTCGGGTCTCGCCGCATGCACCACGGCAACGCTCAGGATGTATATGCAGAGGAAAGCGTGGCCGGGCGGGCGAATCGAAGTCAGCACCGAATTACACAGCGACCATAACGGCGGTCAATACATCCGGCGTACCGTATCTGTAGATGGTTCCCTCGACGATACCCAGCGGACCCGCCTCGCCGAAATCTGCGAGAAAACGCCGGTAACACTGTTCATCAAGCGGGGAACACGTATCGACACGACCATGCAGTGATGCGTCGCATCGCGAACGTCAGTTGCACGCGCTACGTCAACCGGCGGCGCTCCAGTTCTTCCGATAACACCTCGGCGCCAACAAACTTGTATCCGTGCAGACCGGCAGCGATCGCCCCGGCTACGTTGGCGTGCGTGTCGTCGATGAACAGGGTTTCGGCCGCGCCAACGCCGAGTTGTTCAAGACAGCGAAGATAGGTCTGAGCCGCCGGCTTCGCTGCGCCGAATGAGGCGGATGCATAAACGTGAGGGCAGAAGAGTCGAGCGACGGCGGGATTCAGATAGCCGATATGGTCGGCGACCAGGCAGCAGTTGTTCGTCAGCACCGCAATCCGGTGGCGTTCGGCCACTTTTGCGGCGAGCGCGAGCACTTCCGTGTTGGGCGTGATCGACGCGCGGCGGGCCGCCAGCCAATCGTCGCGGCTGACGCGGCAACTGAGCAGATCGCCCAACGCGCTCAGATACTCGTCGTCGCTGATCTGTCCGGCGTCGGCACGGGCTTCAAGTCCGGACTCCCAGATGGCGTGGCGCACCGTTTCCGGCGCCTGGCCCGATACCGCCGACAAGTAAGCGACTCGCGCCGAGCGGTCGTAGTGAGACAGTACGCCCTCCATGTCGAACAGGACTAGCGTGATGGATGCTGTCATGTCGCCGGCCTCGCATCGAAAGCTTTCAGAAGTCGAAGGGCTCGTCCGGCGATCTTGATCCGGACGGCTGGAGGCTTCCATTGTGCCTCGGAGAGCCGAAGATCCGGCAAGTTTGATGGCTGAATTTCAAGTCGAGGCGAACGCGGCAAACGACCCAGGCTGCCGCCTCACATCTTGTGCGTCGAAAGAAAAATGCTCGTCTCAGTGCTCGCGATTCCGTCAATCAAGCGAATCGCGCCGAGCACGCGGTCGAAGTTCTCCAGCGAATCCGCCCGCAGCTCCGCGACGAGATCCCAGCGCCCGTTGGTGCTGTGAAGCGTCGCGACGTTGGGATGTCCACGCAGTACTTTCACCACGTCGGCCGCGCGGTTGCCTTCGACGGCGATCGACATCAGCGCGCGAATCCGGTGCGCCTCTGCCGCCGGCTTTAGCCGGACCGTGTAGCCCACGATCACCCCGCTCTCCTCCAAACGCGTCAGCCGGTTCTGCACCGTCGCCCGCGCGACGCGCAGCTGCTTCGCCAGCGCTACGACCGACATGCGCGCGTTGTCGCGCAACAGCGCGATGAGCTGCCTGTCGATGTCATCGAGATTGATCATTTTTGGTTGCCCGTTTTTGTTACACGCGAGGTTGCTTACCCGCTCATTGTACAAAACGACAATTTTCCTAAGCATTTTGCTAATCAGACCAACAAATTTGCAAGGTTTGCCATCTTTTTGTTGGCTGGGTCGAAGAGAATAATTCCGTCATCGCTCCCGTGCTGGAGCCCACCTCAACAACGGAGGCATGACCATGACCCGCTTTCTCGACGTACCCGCCACTTATCGACTCGTTGCCGATATCGGCGTGCCGCGATTCCTTAGCGAGCTCGCCGACGCCATCCGCGCGGACTATCTTCGATGGAGCGATTTCGATAAGTCCTCGCGCGTCGCCTGTCACTCCCAGGTAGGCGTGATCGAATTGATGCCCATCGCGGACGCGAAACTGTTCGCTTTCAAATACGTGAACGGGCATCCCATCAACGCAGAGCGCGGCATTCACACGGTGATGGCCTTTGGCGCGCTCGCCTCAGTCGATACCGGTTACCCGCTCTTCCTCTCCGAACTCACGCTGACCACCGCGCTGCGCACCGCCGCGACTTCCGCCCTCGCCGCGCGAGCCCTTGCGCGCCCCGATTCGCGACGGATGGCCCTGATCGGCAACGGCGCGCAAAGCGAATTTCAGGCGATCGCCTTTCACACGCTCCTTGGCATCGATGAGATTCGCGTGTTCGATATCGATGCGCGCGCAACGGACAAGCTGGTGCGCAATCTGGCCGCGTGGCCGGCGTTGCGAATCGTGCGCGCAACGTCCACCGCGGACGCGGTGCGAGGCGCCGATATCGTCACGACCGTCACGGCCGACAAGGCCTACGCGACGATCATCACACCCGGCATGATCGAACCCGGCATGCATCTGAACGCCGTCGGCGGCGATTGCCCCGGCAAGACTGAATTGCACGCGGACGTGCTGAACATGAGCCGCGTAATCGTCGAATACGAGCCGCAAACCCGCATCGAGGGCGACATTCAGCAACTGCCCGCCGACTCGCCCGTGACTGAACTGTGGCGCGTGCTGCGCGGCGAGACAGCCGGCCGGGAGAACGCCGATCAGGTCACCGTATTCGACTCCGTGGGTTTTGCGCTGGAAGACTATTCCGCGCTCCGCTATCTTCACGCGCTTTCGCAGGAGCACGACGTCGGCATCGAAGTCGCGCTGATCCCGCCGCCGGCCGATCCGCGGGACCTCTTCGGCGCACTGGCTACCGTCGCGCCCACGCTGGTTGCCGCCCCGCCGGCACCGGCCGACGCATTCGCATTCGCCCGCTAAACCCGCCGTACCCGCGCCCATTCCAGCCCCGTACTCCCTGCCCTCCATCAGAAATTTCATGAGCCTTCTGTCAATCCAGGCGCCGGCCGCCGTCGTGATGATCCGCCCGCATTGTTTTCATCCGAATCCCGAAACAGCGGCCGACAACGCATTCCAGCGTTCAGGCGAGGTCCAGAGCCAGACCGAAGCGGCGTCGCTCGCAGCGGCGGCACGCGATGAAGTCAGTGCTGCCGTCGCAGCACTGGAGGCAGCAGGCGTACGCGTGCACGTGTTCGACGACAGAGGCGAGAACCAGACGCCGGATTCGGTCTTTCCCAACAACTGGTTCTCGACGCATCCCGGCGGACACGTCGCGGTCTATCCGATGCATTCGATCAACCGGCGACGCGAGCGCAGGACCGATGTAATCGAGATGCTGAAAGCAACGTACCGTGTACAGGACGTCATCGACTACTCAGGTCTGGAACACGACGATATGTTTCTGGAGGGCACGGGTGCCATGGTGCTGGATCACATTGCCCGAATTGCCTACACCGCGCGCTCACGCCGCGCGGATCCGGTGGCGCTCGAGCGGTTCTGCACACATTTCAATTTCGAACCGATGTGCTTCGACACAGCCGACGCCGCCGGCCGCCCGGTGTATCACACCAACGTGATGATGAGCGTCGCGACCGAGTTTGCGCTGATCGGTCTAGACCTCATCCAGGATGAACGCCGGCGCGCTCAGGTCAAAGCGCGCCTGCTGGAGAGCGGCCGCGCCGTCATCGCGTTGGACCGTTCGCAGATCGGCAACTTTGCGGGCAATGCACTGGAACTGTCGGGAAAGGAGGGTCGTGTTCTTGCGTTGTCCGAACGGGCGCTTGCCTGCCTGACGAGACAGCAACGCGCCCTCATCGAGCGTTCCGCGCAGTTGCTGCCGTTGCGCGTTGCCACGATCGAAAGGGCTGGGGGATCCGTGCGTTGCATGCTCGCGGGAATCCATCTCTCCCGGCGTTAGGAAGGTCGTTGGGATGAAATGCGCCGGACACCGGCACTACCTTAAGGATCCCTTCCCCCCGAGGGAGTACCTCTTCGCGCCCCTTGCTCCGTCGATATTGGCCGGTGAATGTCGCCAGAGTGACGACATCTTTGGGGAGACGAACATGAGTTCGGTGAACGATGCAGGTCAGGAGCTTCATCTTGCCGCGCCAGTAGATGCGACAGGACTTCATAGAAAAATTGGCTGGGCAGGCGCATTCTGGGTAGCCAGCGGCGTACCGGCGCTGGTGCTGTTCTCGATTGGCTCGATTGCGGCGACCGTCGGCAAGCCGTCGTGGATCATCTGGGCGATTTCGATCTGTTTCGGCTTCATCCAGTCCTTTTCCTACGCCGAAATCGCCGGGCTGTTTCCGCACAAGTCCGGCGGCGCATCGGTGTATGGCGCGGTCGCCTGGGTGCGCTACAGCAAGCTGCTCGCGCCGCTCTCCGTGTGGTGCAACTGGTTCGCGTGGTCGCCGGTGCTGGCAATCGGCTCGGGCCTGGGCGCAGGCTACGTGCTGAACATGCTGTTCCCGGCAACTGCCGCGATCAACACGTGGCAAATCACGCTGGTCGATCTGGGCTGGCTGTCGACCGGGCTGAGTCTGCGGGTCAATGCCACCTTCGTGATCGGCGCCGCGATTCTGCTGACGACCTTCGCAATCCAGCACCGCGGCATTCTCCAGGCCGCGCGGCTCCAGATGATTCTCGCGATCTCCGCGCTGCTGCCGCTCCTGCTGGTCGGCGTCTATCCGCTGCTGACGGGCGATCTGCCGATGCACAACCTGTTCCCGCTCTCCCCGCTGGCAAAAGACGCCGGCGGCCGTGTTATAGACGGCACGTGGAATCTGAGCGGCATCGAACTGATGGCCGGCGGACTCTTTATCGCGGCCTGGTCCACCTACGGGTTCGAAACAGCGGTCTGCTATACACGCGAATTCAAGGATCCGCGCCGCGATACGGTCAAGGCGATTGTCTATTCCGGACTCCTGTGCCTCGTGTTCTTCACGCTCGTCCCACTCGCGTTCCAGGGCGCCCTCGGTCTCGGCCAACTCGTCTCGCCCGAGGTCAAGGACGCCGCCGGCAACGTCACGCAACCCGCTATCTATGACGGCATTCTTTCGCCGGGCATCTACAGCGGCATGGGTGTTTCCGAAGCGATGGCGAAAATCGTGCACGCCGGCAGCTGGGGCGAATTCATTCTGAAGCCGATGCTGGTGTTCGCGCTCGTGCTCGCCATCATGACGTCGATGGCGGGCTCGTCGCGCACGCTCTACCAGGCTTCCGTGGACGGCTGGCTGCCCAAATATCTTTCGCACGTCAACCACAACGGCGCACCGACCCGCGCCATGTGGACCGACCTCGTGTTCAATCTCGTGCTACTGCTGATGTCCGACTACGTCGTCGTACTCGCGATGTCGAATGTCGGCTACATCATCTTCAACTTCCTGAATCTCAATGCCGCGTGGATCCACCGGCTCGACCGGCCAACCTGGGAGCGCCCTTTCAAGGCGCCGAAATGGGTGCTCGGCGCCGGCGCCGTGTTGTCGTTCGTCAATCTCGCACTGATGGGACTGGGGGCGGATGTATGGGGCAAAGGCACCCTGATTTCGGGCATCGTCTTCTCGGCGCTGATCGTGCCGGTGTTCATCTGGCGCCACTACGTGACTGACAAAGGCCGCTTCCCGGACGCGATGCTGGACGACATGGATCTGTCAAATTCCAGTACCCAGCGGCGCGCGGGTTTCATGCCGTATGCGGCGTTAGTGCTCGGCGTGGTGGTCGTCTTCGTGAGCCACTGGATCACGACCTGATTGCGCACGTTTGCTGAAGATCGAACCCCGTGTTGCGCGAATCTCCGCGCAACACGGGCGAAGTTCATCGCACAGCAAAGATCGCGCCTTCTATACCCAGCACCTCGCTGCTGGCCGAATAAATACCGATGCCGCGCTCCCATACGTTTCTCAGATCGCCATTCGCGCCACGAATGCGATAACGCAGTTCGAACGGCCTGCGATCCGCCAGCGCCTCCTGCACACCACGCCAGACGTAATCGACGTCCTCCGGCACGATCAACTGGCTGTAGCTATGTTCGTGACTGTCGACAAACCAGGCAGCTGGATAGCCCGTCAACTCTTCGCAGCCGTCGCTGACGAATTCCATTGTCCACGATGGGTTGTTGCGGCCGCGATAGATCAATCCCGGCACGCCGTTCAGGAGTCCCATGGCACTACGCAGCCTGGCTTCGATTGAAGTCTCCTGACGCTTTTGCGTCGTGGTGTCGAACGCGGAGACAAAGAAAGCGTCTTCGTACCGGCGACATGCCACCTCCAGCCAGCGAAGCTGACCGTGAGGATGAACAAAGCGTATCCGCTCGCGACTGCAGACACCGGCTTCGTTACGCAGCCGCTCCAGCATCTCGCGCCAGATCAGGCGATCTTCCGGATGGACGTATACGGCGATCTCGGCACCCACTATGCTCGCCTCCATCAGTTCAGCCCACGCAGCGTTCGCGTTGCGGATGCGGCCCTCGTTATCCACTTGAAGCAGCGCGGCCGGATAGGCATCAAGGCTCATCGCGGTTGCGGCCAATTCACTTACAACAGCATTGTCTTGCATTCGTTTACGCCTTCATCATTGACGCGCAAGGGCGTCGCGGTGAACCCACGCCGCCAGTTCAAGCCGGGAACGCAAATTCAGCTTGCGTAGCAGATTCTTTACATAGACCTTGACCGTGCCGTCGCTAATGCCCAACTGCCGGGCGATCTGCTTGTTGCTCATGCCCTCCGAGATGAGCGCCAGTGTCTGCGCTTCACGCTCGGTTAGTTCGACCTGACGGGTGCCTCTTTCACCTTCGGGAACATCGTCGTCTTTCGCGAGGAGCGTGACCAGACAATCGTCGAGCACGATCACGCCCTGCACACAGTTGCGTATGTATAAGCGCAGATCCTCGGGCTCGGTTTCCTTCAGCATATAACCGTCGGCACCCAGGCGAAGCGCAGTCAATAACTCGTTGCGATCGAGCGAGGCGGTCAGCACGACTTTGCGGCTCTCGATCTCAAGCTGACCCAGTTCGTCGAGCACATGCAAACCGCCGAGTCCCGGCATGTGAAGATCGATCAGGATCAGGCCGGGCCTTAACTGCTCCGCGAGTGCTATGCCTTGCCGCCCGCTGGAAGCTTCGCCGACCACCTGAAACTCCCCGGTCGAGTTGAAGTACTCGGCGAGGCCACGCCGGAACAGCGGATGGTCGTCAATCAGAAGCAACGTCGTCGGACCCATCTAGGGACTCCCTTCTGGCATCGTCATTCGGGACAAGCAGGCGTACCCGCGTGCCGTTCGGCTGCACATTCTCGATCGCGACTCGCGCGCCTATCGCACGCGCCCGCTCGCGCATGATCTCCAACCCGTAGTGATTTTCCTCCACCGATGCAGGCCGCAATCCGAGCCCATCGTCAGTCACGGTCACACACAGAGCGCCTGCGGGATCGTCTATCACTTCGATCCGGGCATGTCTCGCATGGGCGTGGCGGACCACGTTCGACAACGCTTCGCGCACGATCTGCAACGCGTGCAGCGCAACATCCGGCGCGAGTTCGATTTCCGGCATGCGGTTATCCAGTTCGAAAACCACGTTGCAGCGGCGCGAAAACTCATCGACGGAGTCAGCCAGCGCCTGGCGCCACGAGCGCCCTTCGAGCGTCAGGCGCGCACCGGTGATCAACTGGCGAACGTCGCGCTGCAGCCGCGTCATTGTGGTTCGCAACTCCGCGATCAAAGGCTCCGCGACCTCGGGATTACGCACCTGCTGTTGCACGCGGCTGACGAGAAACGACATGAAGCCCAGTTGTTGTGCGACCGAATCGTGAAGCTCACGGATAAGCGCACGGGTGCCCCCGTCGCAATCGACCTCATCGCCCCCATCCACCACTTGCGTGGATGCATCTCGCCGCATCGGGGTCCGGCTCAACGCCATGCAGGGCATCCCATAAGAAAAGCCAGTTTAGAGGCAAGAACTATGCCCTTTGCGGCACTACTCCTTTGGGCATACCTCGTTGTCAGGATTGAACGGCGTTTCCCTTTAAGAAACTATTTTGCTTGTGGGGAACGCAGTTTTTCGAGTGTTTTATCCGTCAGACCAGCACTTCGCAACGCACTCGAATGGAGCAGACGCCCCGTTTTAGTTCAGATGCAAATGCACACGTTTGAAGCGAAACATGATCCACGTGCTTTACCCGCATCGACAGAACCGGCGACTAAAGACATGACATCGACGCACGACAGAACACCAAGCTCTCCTCCGAGCCTTCCGCGATATCAGGCGCTCCGGATTTGTGAGGATGCGCGTCAACACATTGTGGTCGTTCAAACCGACGCACTCACGAAGATCGCGGCTTTCATCGCGACACTGCCGGCAGAGCCTGACGTGAGCACACTGCTCATTCAAGGCGACACGTCAGCAACGGTTCGCCGTGCATCGTTCTTCCCGACACACGACGCGCTCGCGCGTCATCTTCTCGCGATCCTGGATCGCGCGGCAATCGGTTTGCGGCTCTATGTATGCGGCGACGAAGCGTTCATCTGGCGCATCCGGCGTCTCGCCTACGACGCGGGGCTGCTGCCGGAAGAAACCCGCGCCGAGCTCAATGCCGCACCGCGCGCCGTGTATTGCGTGCATTGCAGCGCATCGCACGTGTACGACGCACTGTCCGAAGTCGAATGCATCAGCTGTGGCATCAACCTCGGCGTGCGCCAGCATTTCTCGCAGCGCGTCGGCGCGTATCTCGGCGTGTGCGCCGATCCGGATCGTCCTTACCTGGAGCACCGCGCATGAACACGATCGAGGTTCGAGTCGAAGCGACACGGCTGCTGACGCCCGTGGTGCGCGAGTTCACGCTGACCGCCGTGCACGGCCGGTTGCCGAAGTTCTCTTCCGGCAGCCATATCCAGGTGCGGTTGCCGCTGGATGAGCGCCCATTGCGCAACGCCTATTCGCTGCTCGGCGATCCGGCGAACGCGTCCAGCTATCGCATCGCCGTGCGCAAGCAGGATGATTCGCGCGGCGGCTCGGTGTTCATGCATGAGCGGGTCCGTGAAGGGTCGGCGTTGAAAATCACGCCGCCGGCCAATCTGTTTGCACTGCATTCCGGCGCGCACGCTCACATCCTGATTGCGGGCGGCATCGGCATCACGCCGTTTGTCGCGCATGTCACCGCGCTGGAGCGCGACGCCGCCGATTTCGAATTGCACTACGCCTACCGGCAAGGGCTCACCGACGCGTATCGCGCCGAGTTGAGCGAGCGCCTGGGCAGCCGTTTTCATGGTTACGACGGCGAGCGCGCGCGCCTCGATATAGAACGGGTGCTGCGTGGCCGCCCGTTGGGGACGCATGTCTATGTATGCGGTCCGCAAGCGCTTCTGGATGCCGTGCGCGAGACAGCTCGCGCGCTCGGCTGGCCTGACGGCCGCGTGCACTGGGAAGCGTTTGCCGCGCCGCAACCAGGCACGCCGTTCGTCGTGACACTCATGCGCAGTGGCTCGAGGCTCGACGTGGCGGCAGACCAGAGCCTGCTGGAAGCGCTCGAAACGAGCGGACTCGAGATTCCGAACCTGTGCCGCGGCGGGGTCTGCGGTCAGTGCGCGACCCGTCACGTTGCCGGTGAAGTCGACCACCGCGATCTGTTCCTTCACGAATCCGAGCGCGCCACGCATCTGATGCCGTGCGTCTCGCGTGCCCACAGCACCTCCCTTTTCCTGGATCTCTGAGGATCGCCCCATGAGCGTCATTCTGAAGCCCGCCGAAAGCTATCGCGAAGCGTTTTCGTTTCGCAACAGCGATGCCGCCATCGCCCGCTTCCCCTTCCCGTTTCCCGAAGACGCCTACATGTATTCGGTGAATATCGAACCGGCCACGCCGCGCGATCCGGGCTCGGTCTTCGAGCACTGGTTCGATATCGACGAGCACTATCGCTCCGAAGTTGCCGAGCGCGCGATCGTGCTGCAAAACGATCCGCGCCGCTGCATGGTGATGCCGCACATGCAGAAAGCGTCGTGGGACGCGCTGGAAATGATCATGGAGCATCTCGCCCAGGATTATCCCGAACTGTTTTCGCTCACCCGCGCAGGCGACCAGTGGTTCTGGCGCAATCGCGCACTCGGCATTGAGCAGGCATTTCGTTTCGGCGATGCGGAAACGCTGCCATGCGAGCCGCTTGAATACATCATGCGGCAGACGCAAGGCGATATCGCGCTGCTCGATCAGCGCGACGGCGACCTCTTCATGGATGCCGGTGTCATCACCGGCCCTGCCGACTGGTCGCTCGCATTCGATGCGGGGATGAGTTTCAAGCAATGGCATTCGCCGGTGCCCATGGCGCACGACATGGGCATCTTCGATCGCGCGCTGAAGTATCTGCTGCATATCCAGGTGGGCCGTCCAGTACGGCGTCTGAACTGGACGCTCACGATCAACCCGCGCCTCGATACTGCGCCCGAGAACTACCACCTGTGGGGCGCGGAGCGCGGCCAGGTCACGCCGGAGAACGTCGCGCAATGCATGCATCTGCGCGTCGAACTGCAATTCATGGCGCGACTGCCGCAGAGCAACGCGCTGATGTTCAGCATCCGCACGTATCTCGCCAGCATGGCCGAGCTCGTCACCCATCCCGCGTGGGCGCGCCGTCTTCATCGGGTCCTGCGCGACCTGCCTGAACCGATTGCCGACTACAAGGGCATGACGCGTTACCGCAAGACCCTGGTCGACTGGTTGAGCCAGTTCGACAACTGCATCTGATGCCTTGCTGATTTTGCACCCCCCTCACCTCTGGAGTAGCAGACATGGCTAATTCATGGCGTATTTCCGCACTCGCGGACCGTCATCGCGCATTGGGCTCGAACCTCGAAGACTGGAACGGCATGGGCACCGCCTGGACCTATTCCGGTGATCTCGCCGATCAGCACGAGGCGATTCGCACCAAGGCGGGCTTGATGGATGTATCCGGCCTGAAGAAGGTCCACTACGTCGGCCCGCACGCGGAAAGCCTGCTCAACTGGGCAATCACGCGCGACGTCGGCAAGCTCTACCCCGGCAAGTCGGTGTATGCGGCGATGCTGAATGAAGACGGCAAGTTTATCGACGACTGCATCGTCTACCGGACCGGGCCGAATGCGTTCATGGTCGTGCATGGCTCCGGAACCGGTTATGAACGCCTCGTTCGCTCCGCGCAGGGCCGCCAGGTCGCAGTGCTGTTCGACGACGACCTGCATGATCTGTCTTTGCAGGGTCCTGCCGCCGTGGACTTCCTCGCGGAACACGTGCCGGGCATTCGTGATCTGCCTTATTTCCATCACCTGCAAACGCGGCTCTTCGGCAAGCCGGCGATGATCTCGCGCACCGGCTACACCGGCGAGCGCGGCTACGAAATCTTCTGCAAGGCCGCGGATGCACCCTTCATCTGGGACACCGTCCTCGACAAAGGCGCGGCGTTCGGCATCATCCCGTGCGCGTTCACGGCGCTCGACTGGTTGCGCGTCGAAAGCTATCTGCTGTTCTTCCCTTACGACAACTCCGAGATGTACCCGTTCGCGAACGAAAAGGCGGGCGACACGCTGTGGGAACTCGGGCTCGACTTCACCGTATCGCCGGGAAAAACCGAGTTCTGTGGCGCGGGCGAACACTTCCGTCTGCAAGGCAAGGAGCGTTTCAAGATCTTCGGCGTGCTGGTGGACTCCACCGAAGCGGCCAACGGCGGCGACGCATTGTGGAACGACGGCAAGCAGGTCGGCGTCGTCACATGCGGCATGTACTCACGGCTGACCGGCATCTCGATGGCGATCGCACGCCTCGACGTGGACTACGCACGCCCCGGCGCGCCGCTCGAAGTGCGCGGCAGCATCAAGGCCCGTGCAAGCGCCGCCGAACTGCCGTTCGACGATCCGGAAAAGAAGAAACGCACCGCGATCGGCTAATCCTTAGCGGGTCTCCCGTTACATCTCTCACGCCGTCTCTCACGTATTTTCAGGAGTGTCGCAGTGACCCAGAACTACATACTGACGATCAGTTGCCCGGCCACCTCCGGCATCGTCGCGGCCGTCTCGTCCTATCTCGCGCAATCGGGCTGCTATATCGGCGAGCTGGCGCAATTCGACGACGAATCCAACGGCACGTTCTTCATGCGCGCGGTGTTCCGCTTCAACGAAGCGAAGACCGGCAGCATCGACAAGCTACGCACCGACTTCGGCAGCATCGCAAACGACTTCGCGATGCAATGGAAGCTCTACAGCGCCGCGCAGCCGATGAAGGTGCTGCTGATGGTCAGCAAGTTCGATCATTGCCTCGCCGACCTGCTGTACCGGCATCACAAAGGCCAGTTGCACATGCAAATCACCGCCATCGTCTCCAACCATCTGGACCTGCGACCGATGGCGGAACGCGAAGGCATCCGTTTCATCTATCTGCCGGTAACGCCTGAAACCAAGGACCAGCAGGAAGCCGAACTGCTGAAGATCGTCGCCGAGACGGAGACGGAACTCGTGGTGCTCGCGCGCTACATGCAGATTCTCTCCAACAACCTCTGCAAGCAGCTCGCCGGCCGGGCCATCAACATCCATCACTCGTTCCTGCCGGGATTCAAAGGCGCGAAGCCGTATCACCAGGCATTCGAACGTGGCGTCAAACTGATCGGTGCCACTGCGCACTACGTCACGTCGGATCTCGACGAAGGACCGATCATCGAGCAGGAAGTGCAGCGCGTCGATCACGTCCTGCAACCGGACGGTCTCGTGGCGATCGGGCGCGATACGGAAACGGTGGCGCTGTCGCGCGCAGTGAAATTCCACACCGAACACCGCGTCTTCCTCAACCGCGACCGCACCGTGATCTTCCGATGAGCCAGGCCCAACTCATTGACGGCAAGGCCGCCGCTGCGGGATTGCTAGAGACGGTCAGGCAGGACGTGGCGCAGCTGCGGGCCGCCGGCGTGACGGCCACGCTCGCTGTCGTGCTGGTGGGCGACGATCCCGCGAGCCATGTCTATGTGCGCAACAAGGTGCTGCGCGCAAACGAAGTCGGCATCCGTTCGATCGAACACCGCCTGCCCGCCGACACCGCGCAGGACACGCTGCTGTCGCTGATCGGCACGCTGAACGCCGATCGCGGCGTAAACGGCATTCTCGTGCAGATGCCGTTACCCGCGCAGATCGACGAGGGCGCGGTGATCGACGCGATCGCCCCGGAAAAGGACGTGGACGGTTTTCATCGCGAGAACGTCGGCCGGCTGGTGCTCGGTGAACCGGCATTGACGCCGTGCACGCCGAGCGGCTGCCTGTTCCTGCTGGAACAGACACTGGGCGATCTGTCCGGCAAGCATGCGGTGGTGATCGGCCGATCGAACATTGTCGGCAAACCGATGGCGTCGCTGCTGCTGCAGGCGAACTGTTCGGTGACGGTGCTTCATTCGCACAGCGTCGGCGCACGCGAATTGTGCCGCCAGGCCGATATCGTCGTCGCCGCTGTCGGGCGGGCGCAGATGGTCGACGCGAGCTGGATCAAACCTGGCGCGACGGTTATCGACGTCGGCATCAATCGCATCGAAATCGACGACAAAACGCGCCTCGTCGGAGATACGGAGTTCGAGAGCGTCTCGCGCGTGGCCGGCGCCATTACGCCCGTTCCCGGCGGTGTGGGTCCGATGACGATCGGCTTTCTGATGAAGAACACCGTTCTGGCTGCAAGACGTCAGTCGCGGCAATAGGCGCTGACGCGGCGGCGTATCGGTGAATCCGCTTTCCTGACTGGCGTATCAGCATCGCTTTCCAGCGGGAAATCCTGTGTTGTCGTACGAGATATCTAGTGAGTGAAAGACCATGAAAAAGCGCGTCGCAATCATCGGTGCGGGCCCTTCCGGGATGGCGCAATTGCGCGCTTTCCAGTCCGCGAGAGAAAAAGGTGCAGACATTCCCGATATCGTCTGCTTCGAAAAGCAGACGGACTGGGGCGGCATGTGGAACTACACGTGGCGCACCGGCACCGACGAAAATGGCGAGCCGGTGCACGGCAGCATGTATCGCTACTTGTGGTCCAACGGGCCGAAGGAATGTCTGGAGTTCGCGGACTACACGTTCGAGGAGCATTTCGGCAAACCGATCGCCTCGTATCCGCCGCGCGAGGTGCTGTGGGACTACATTCGCGGACGTGTCGAGAAAGCAGGCGTACGGCCTTATATCCGCTTCAATACGGTCGTCCGTCAGGTGAGCTTCGACGCGGCAACCCAAAAATTCACCGTCGCCGCGCAAGACTTTTCCGCCGGCACGACCACGTCGGAGGAGTTCGACTACGTCATCAACGCGTGCGGCCACTTCTCGACACCGAATGCGCCGACCTTCCCCGGCTTCGAGAGTTTTGGCGGCCGCATCCTGCATGCACACGATTTCCGCGACGCGCTGGAGTTCAAGGACAAGGATGTGCTTCTGGTCGGCAGCAGCTATTCGGCGGAAGACATCGGCTCCCAGTGCTATAAGTACGGCGCGAAGAGCATCACGAGTTGCTATCGCACGGCGCCGATGGGTTATCACTGGCCCGACAACTGGGAAGAGAAACCGTTATTGCAGCGCGTGCGCGGCAATAACGCTTACTTCGCCGACGACACGCACAAGTGCATCGACGCGATCATCCTGTGCACCGGGTATCAGCACCACTTTCCGTTCCTGCCCGACAAACTTCGCCTGAAGACCGGCAATCGGCTGTGGCCTTTGAATCTCTACCAAGGCATCTTCTGGGAAGACAACCCCGGCCTGATCTACCTCGGCATGCAGGACCTCTGGTATTCGTTCAACATGTTCGACGCTCAGGCCTGGTATGCGCGCGATGTGATCCTCGGCCGCATTGCGCTGCCGCCCAAGGCGGACATGATCGCGCACAGCCTCGCATGGCGCGCAAAGGAAGAGAAGCTCGTCACCAATCAGGAGATGTTCGAGTATCAGGGCAGCTATATCCAGGAGCTGCTCGACGCCACCGACTACCCGAGTTTCGACATCGAAGGCGTGAACCGTACGTTCCTTGAATGGAAACACGACAAGCATCACGACATCATGGGTTATCGCAACAAGTCCTATCGCTCGCTGATGACCGGCACACAATCGCCGCCTCATCACACGCCGTGGCTGTCGGCGCTCGACGACTCGATGGAGGCGTATCTGGGCGAACCCGTCCCGGCGCTGAAAACCGCCAGCTAAGCGGCGCGAACCAGGGAAGAACATGCTGATACGTACCCCCATAAGCTCGCGCCCCGCGGAGCCGGCGCTGTTTGCCCGCGAGACCGGACGCGAACGATATCGCGTGGCGGGCGGCGGCCTCACGGTTGTCGCGCTCACGCCCGGCGATACCTTGCAGATCGTCGATATCGAAGGCCGGCAGCCCTGCGAACTCATGGCTGTCGACGCGCAAGGTAAAGCGGCGCTGGCCGCGCTCGAGCTACAAGCGTCGGCGGGCGCTTCGTTCACTGCGAGTCTGTTGCATAACAGCGAGGCCTCGCATGTGTTAACCGGCCTGCTCAAGCGTGGCGCCGACGCGGGCGCATTGCAGTCCGCAGCGACTATCTGGAACGGCGACACACCGGCGGGCTTTACGCGAAAACTCATTGCCTCCGAAACACTACTCGTCATCGTCGCCGCGCCGGGTGCCGCAACGGCGATCGATTCGCAGAACCCGCCCACCGGCTTGCGTCTCACGATCGATCGCGCGAATCCCGCGCTGCTCGCCGCGCCGCCGCTTCCCGCACCATTGGCCGACACGCTGAACGACTTCACGATCCAGCCCGGCACCGCCACCGCGTACACGGTGCGCGCGGGAGAATACATTCAGGTGCTGGACGTCGCGGGCCGGCAATGTTCGGATTTCGTCGCCTTCGATCTCGCCGCTCTGGACAGAAACAAAGAACTCGACCTCGACCAGACCGTGACGAGAACGCTGAATGGCAATGCGTATCCCGCTCCCGGCCTGTTCTCGAAGTTCTTCAATCGAAACATGCAGCCCATGCTCGAAGTCGTACGCGACACGGTTGGCCGTCACGACTCGTTCGCACTGGCGTGCGCAGCGCGCTATTACGAAAGCCAGGGCTACTTCGGCCATAGCAACTGCAGCGACAACATGAGCCGCGCCCTCGCCGCCTTCGGCGTGGCGCCGCGCCCCGGCTGGCCCGCGATCAATTTCTTCTTCAACACCGGCATCAACGCACATCAGCAGATGACGCTTGATGAACCGTGGTCACGCCCTGGCGACTACGTGCTGATGCGCGCGCTGACCGATCTCGTCTGCGTGAGCTCGTCCTGCCCCGACGACATCGATCCCGCGAACGGCTGGAATCCGACCGATATCCAGATCCGCGTCTATCCGAACAAGGAACGTTTCTCCATTGCCATGGCTACCCGAACCACGCCTGATGCCGAACCGGTCCTGACCCGCGAGTCAGGCTTTCACGCGAAGAGCTCGGCGCTCACCCGCCATTTCACCGATTATCGCGGCTGGTGGCTGCCCACGCACTACGAGGGCTTCGGCACAGTCGAAGAATACTTCGGCTGCCGGGAGCGCGTCGCCATGATGGATCTGTCCGCGCTTCGCAAGTTCGAGATCATCGGTCCCGACGCGGAAGCCCTGTTGCAATACTGCCTGACGCGCGACGTCCGGCGCCTCGCGGTCGGCCAGGTCGTGTATTCGGCGATGTGCTATCCGCACGGCGGCATGCTCGACGACGGCACGCTGTTGCGCCTTGGCCCGGACAATTTCCGCTGGATTTGCGGCGAAGACTACGCCGGTGTCTGGCTGCGCGAGCAGGCGGCGGCGCTCGGCATGAAAGTGTGGATCAAATCGGCATCGGATCAGATTCACAATCTGTCGATTCAGGGGCCGCTGAGCCGCGAGTTGCTGAAGCAGATCGTGTGGACGCCGCCCACCCAGCCGGCGCTCGAAAACCTCGGCTGGTTCCGCTTTCTGGTCGGCCGGCTCGGCAATGACGAAGGCTGTCCGATCATGGTTTCGCGCACCGGCTATACCGGCGAACTCGGCTACGAGGTCTGGTGTCATCCGCAGGACGCCGAACGCGTGTGGGACCGCCTGTGGTCGGTTGGGCAACCGCTAGGCATGGTCCCGCTCGGATTGAACGCGCTCGATATGCTTCGCGTCGAAGCGGGCCTGATCTTTGCCGGCTACGAGTTCACCGACGAAACCGATCCGTTCGAAGCAGGCATCGGTTTCTCGGTGCCGCTGAAGAGCAAAGCTGACGACTTCATAGGCCGCGAAGCACTGCTTGCCCGAAGTGCGCATCCGCGGCACAAGCTGGTCGGACTCGAACTCGCCGGCAACGAACCCGCGCATCACGGAGACTGCGTACACGATGGGCGCGCGCAGATCGGCGTGGTCACGAGCGGCGTGCGCTCGCCGATACTCGGCAAGAACATTGCGCTGTGCCGGATCGATATCACCCATGCCGAACCGGGCACGCATGTGCAGATCGGCAAGATCGACGGGCACCAGAAACGCATCGACGCTCAGGTTGTGGCGCCGATCTTCTACGATCCGGACAAGAGCCGTGTCCGCGCTTGAACGGCAGCAGCACGGGCCCCGGCGTGGGCAATGGCACGCGGCTTGCGCCAAGCAGCGCGCGGCGGGGCCGCGCCACCAACCCCGCTCAATGCCGCATCAAGGACCACAACAGCAGCGCCAGCAACAGCACCACGACCACCTGCCAGAACAGCACCGGATCGCTCTCGAGCAAGGGCTTGCGCCGAACCGGCGCCATCGCGTCCCGACCGCTCGAAAAACGTTCGAGATCAGCGCAGACTTCGAGCACGTCCTGATACCTGCGCGCCGGATCGGGCTGCAGCGCTTTCTCCAGCACCAGGTCGAGCCATTCCGGCGCGTCGGGCCGGTACTGATAGAGCGGCACGCGGCCATTAAAGCCGTAGGGCAGCTTGCCGCCGCTGAACAGCCGGTACAGGGTCACGCCATACGCGAACACCTCGGAGCGCGCATCGCCCTGTGCGCCCTTCATCAACTCAGGCGCCATATAAGCGGGCGAGCCCGGTGCGGCGTCGGGGCCCGGCAACTGCATGCCCGGCATATAACCAAAACCGAGATCGAGCAGGCGCGTGCTATCGCCCCGTATCACCAGCACGTTCTCGGGTTTGATATCGCGATGGAAGATATTGCGGCGATTCAGCGCGTCGATCGAATGGCCCAGCTGCCGCGCGATCTCGAGCGCACGCGGCAGCGCCATGGGCTGCGGCGCCGCCAGCAGTTTTTCGAGCGTGATGCCTGCGCCGAGCGGCATCACCACATAGAGCCGGGTTTGCCGGTCGGCATCGACCGGCATCGGCGCGAGCACTCCATCGTCGCCGATCTTGCCGGCCAGCCAGCGCTCGCGCACGATCGACTGGCGCACGTTCTCGTCCTGCTCGACACGCGGCTTGGGAAACTTGAGCGCCAGCGGCGTGTTCGGATCGGCCAGATCGTAGCCGGCGAAAATCCGCGAATAGAAGCCATCGCTCAACACGCTCTTGAGCAGATATCCATCGACCACATCGCCGGCGTCGGGCACGGCCAGAATCGGCAAGGCGCCGACCACCCGCTCCAGGTAACCGACATCGAGCAAAGGCAGGCTGCCCACGTCGAGCACCGCGCTCGTCACGTCGTCCTGCGAGCCGCGCGTCACCGCCAGCGCGCCGAGCCGGCGTGCAGTTTCGAGCGCACCGCCGCGCGCCGCCAGCACCGTCTGCAGCTCGCGCATCGGCACGCGACGATAGAGTCCGTCGGAGCACATCAGCAGGCGGTCGCCCTCGCGCAGCTCAAGGGTTTCGATGCGAGTCACCAGCGTCGGAAGCATGCCGACCGCATGCGCCACATAAGAACCGAAGGCAACCGGCACCACGTCGTCGTCGCCAAGCTGGGTCAGTTGGCCATCGCGCAGCAGATAGAGCCGCACATCGCCGGCCGCCACCAGATACGCGGTAGCGCGGCGCACGATCAGCGCCGCAAAGGACGCGGCCATCTGCTTCAGTGCGGGATCGACGCGGCCGATCTGGTGCAGCCAGCCGTGTATTGCCTCGAGCGCGCGCGCAGCGGCCACGCCGGGCTGCAAGGTGTCGGGGAACCCGTAATAGGCATCGATAAAGGTCCGCACCGAAAGTTCGGCCGCGACCCGCCCGCCCTTGCTGCCGCTCACGCCATCGGCGAGAGCGATCACACTGCCACGCGCGGCGCGCGCCGCCAGATCGCCGAGCATCACGCCGACGTAGTCTTCGTTGATGTGATCCTGCCCGCGGGCGCGGGCAGGGCAAGAGACACAACCGATCTCGAGGGCGGCGCACTCGCCGCGCTCCGGCCGCAACTGCAGGTCGATTTCCTGGCCGCCCATTCCGCGACGGCTAGCGGGCCTTCCCTCTGGATCGTCTGGCATCCGGCCCGTGTTCGGTGCGGGCAAGCTATCCGGGGAGAAGGGTTCACTCATTTACTTTTTGCCGTGGGTCATCACGTCGCTTGTTTCCAGATCGTGCTCGATCTTCTCGAGCACCTGCGGCGAGCGCTTCTTGAGCATCATCAACCAGACTGCGCCAACCAGCATATACGCAACGAACAGATAGGGCAGGATGTTATACGGATAATCGGGCACCGGATACACGCTGCCGATCACGGCGCCGACCATCGCCAGTGCGCCGAGCACGCCCCACACGACGTTACTCGTCTTGAGCTCACCCTGCTTCTTCAGATAAACCGGTGCCGCGATTGCGACCAGGAAATACACGACCAGGAAGCCAAAGGTCGCGAACGTGCTGGTATAGCCGAAGGTGTTGAGCGGACCCGTGCCGAGCATCGCAATGCACACCACGAAGGTCACGATCGAGGAAAACGCAACGGCCAGGTACGGCGTCTGGTGCGTGCGGTGCACCATACCCATCGAGCGGTGCACGAACTGGTAGCGCCCCATCGAATACAGCAGGCGGCTGGACGAGTTGATGCACGCAAGCACGCACGAGAACGCGCTGACCGAGGCGATCAGATAAAACACCGGGCCGAGCGGCGAGGCGCCGACGCTCGCGAGCAAGGTGCTGAGCACGGCCGAATCGCCGCCGAGCTTGGCTGTGTCGCCGTGGTAGGCGATCGTCATCGAATAGGCCACAAACATAAAGAACAGGCCCGACAGGATCACACTCCAGATCACCGCGCGCGGAATCACGCGCAGCGGGTTCCTGGTTTCCTGGCCGAGCGAGGCCGCGCTTTCAAAACCCACGTACGAGAAGATGCCGAGCACCATGCCCTGTGCCATGCCCTTGCCGCTCACGCCCTGCAACCCCAGTTGCGTATGGTCGATGATATGGTCCGGATGCAGTGCGAGCACATAGATCAGCACACCGCCCACGATCACCACCGAAGCGGCTTCGATCGCCAGCGACAGGCGCGAGGAGAGCTTCACGTCACGTGCCGAGAAGAACCAGGCCAGCCCGACAAAGATCGTGTAGACCGCCCACGACGGGATATTGATGCCCCAGGCCGAAAAAGCGTTCTGCACGAACACCACGCCTGCGGCGCCCACCCCCATCGCAGTACCCACGTAAGCCGCGATCAAACCCCAGCCGGCGATGCCACCCGCCATCGGCCCAAGCGCGCGTGAGATATAGATAAAGAATGAACCAGCCGTCGCGATCCGGCTCGAGAGCGCGATGATGCTCATGCTCACCAGCAGCAGCCCGAGCGTCGAAAGACCATAAATCAACCAGGTTCCCGCGCCGGCCAGCGCCGCGATCGCGGTCACGTTGATCGAAGGCGTGAAGGTCGGCGAAAGGTTCGCGATGGATTGGCCGATCACCTCGGCAAAACCTAGAGTACCGGCACGCAGGCCGCCGGATGATGCAGGCGCTACTGGCGCTGCTTGCGTGCTGCTTTGCGGAGTGCTCATGTTGGGCTCCTGATAGATTGGTGAATCAAAGTTGAATGCGCTCAACTTTTCCACAGTCAAAAATCTCGAAACAAATTAATTCATCTGGTCCATCCGGGAATCCACGAAGTACCCGCGAGCGGCACGCGCGCCATCGCCGCGGCCTCGACCGTCAACGCGACGAGATCTTCCGGTTCGAGGTGATGGACGTTCTGCTTGCCGCACGCACGCGCGATCGTCGTCAGTTCCATGTTCAGCGTCTTCAGGTAGTTCCGTACGCGGCGCGAGCCTTCATCCGGCTGCACACGCTGTTCGAGCACCGCGTCCTGCGTGGTCACGCCGACCGGGCACTTGCCCGTGTGGCAGTGATGGCAGAAGCCCGGCGACGTGTTCAACGCCGCGTAGTCCGCCGCCGCCGAATGCAGCGCGCCGTTCTGAAAGTACGTGTCGCTGTTGCAGCCGAGCGCCATCAGCATGCCTTGGCCAATCGCCACCGCGTCCGCGCCGAGCGCCAATGCCTTCGCCACGTCAGCACCGGTGCGGATGCCGCCCGATACGATCAGCTGTACCTGGCCTTTCATATTCAGATCTTCGAGCGCGTCCACTGCCTGACGAACCGCGGCCAGCGTCGGAATGCCGACGTTCTCGATGAAGCAGGTTTGCGTCGCCGCCGTGCCGCCCTGCATCCCGTCGATCACGACGACGTCCGCGCCCGCATGCACCGCGAGCTTGACGTCGTTGAACGTGCGGGTTGCGCCGACCTTCACGTAGATCGGTTTTTCCCAATCGGTGATTTCGCGCAGCTCCTGAATCTTGATCGCCAGATCGTCGGGGCCGGTCCAGTCCGGGTGACGACTCGCCGAACGCTGATCGACGCCGGCCGGCAACGTGCGCATCGAGGCGACGCGCGGATTGACCTTCTGCCCGAGCAGCATGCCGCCGCCGCCCGGTTTCGCGCCCTGGCCGATCACGATTTCGATCGCGTCGGCGCGGCGCACGTCGTCCGGGTTGAAGCCGTAGCGCGACGGCAGGCACTGATAAACCAGCGTCTTCGACGAGCGGCGTTCTTCCTGCGTCATGCCGCCGTCGCCGGTGGTGGTCGAGGTGCCCATCGCGGTCGCGGCCTGGCCGAGCGCTTCTTTCACGTTCGCGGACAGCGCGCCGAAGCTCATGCCGGCAATCGTGATCGGAATGTCGAGCACGACCGGTTTCCTGGCGAAGCGGGTACCGAGCACTGTCTGCGTCGCGCATTTCTCGCGATACCCTTCGAGCGGATAGCGCGACAGCGATGCGCCGAGAAACAGCAGATCGTCGAAATGCGGCACGCTGCGTTTCGCGCCCAGACCGCGAATTTCATAGAGGCCGCGCTGCGCGGCCGAGTGGATATAGTCGATCGTCTTGCGGTCGTAGCCTTGCGACTCTTCCTGCTGCAAGCGGGCGAAGTGAACGGGTTTGGCTTCCATGGGGACCTTCTTCGAGAGCGTGTGTTCAATATTCCTGGTTCGCTTCGGCGTTCCAGTGATAGAGCGTGCGAGCGGAGGCGATCCGTTTGAACGAGGCCGGGTCGTGGTCCATGCCGGCGGCGGTGAGCAGTGCGCGCACCGCGTCGAGATCGGCTTGTGTCATCGGTTCGTATTGCGCGTCCGCGCCGAGCGATTTCACTTCGCCGCGCACGTACAGCACCGCTTCGTAAAGCGAGTCGCCGAGCGCATCGCCCGCATCGCCGCAGATCACCATGCGCCCGGCCTGGGCCATGAACGCCGAGAAGCTGCCCACCGATCCGCCCACCACGATGTCGCCGCCCTTGAGCGAAATACCGCAGCGCAGGCCCGCATCGCCGTCGATCACCAGCAGGCCGCCGTGCGCCGAAGCGCCCGCGCCGTTCGATGCAAAACCCTTTACGTGCACCTTGCCGCTCATCATGTTTTCAGCGACGCCGGTGCCGGCGCTGCCGTCGATCTCGATCGTCGCGTGTTTGTTCATGCCGCCCGCGTAATAGCCGGCGTGACCGGCGATCGTCACTTTCACCGGCGCATCCACACCGACCGCGAGGTTGTGCGCACCGTTCGGTGCGACCACGGCAACCACCTGCCCTTCCAGTTCGCCGGCCGGTTTGTGCAAAAACTGATTCAGCTCACGGACCGTCGTGCGCTCCAGATCGAATGTCAGGCTTTCCATACATACATCTCCTCAGGTGCAGGTTCGAAGACCTTGGCGTTCTTGATATCGGGCAGATGCGCGAGCGAACGGAACTCGGAAGCGATGGCAACGTAGTCGTCGTTTTCCGCGACCACCGCCGGCTTGCACGCGAACGGGTCGCGAATCAGCGCGAGTTCGGTCGAGGTGCCCATCAGGAACGTGTAGAAGCCGTCGAGTTCTTCGAAACCTTTTTGCAATGCGACCGGCAGCGTGTCGCCTTCACGCAACCGCCATTCGAGAAAGCGGCAGGCGGCTTCGGTGTCGTTGTCGGTATCGAAGTGAATGCCTTGCGGTTCAAGCTTGCGGCGTACGCCATGCGCGTTCGACAGCGAACCGTTGTGGACCAGACAGAAGTCGTCGCCCGCCGTGAACGGATGCGCGCGGTCCGGCGTCACCGCCGACTCCGTCGCCATGCGCGTGTGACCGACCAGATGCGAGCCCTTCAGATTCGCAAAGTCATAACGCCTGGCGACTTGCGACGGCGAGCCGATATCCTTGTACAGATCGATCGAGCGTCCGCTCGACAGCAGATACAGCTTCGGATAGCGTTCGCGCAGCCACGTCTTCACGCGTTCTACGTTGCCTTGCACCGTCAGCACGCCATGATTGCCTTTCGAGTCGATACGCGCGGTGACGTCCATCGCCGCGTTCAGCGCCTCCACCAACGGCTGCCACGCGAAATCCGCGCCTTCTTCGGTGAAGCCCGCGTAGATGCTCAGCTTGCGCTGGCTCGCATCGACCGATTTGCCGAATACCGCAAGGCCCGCAGAATCCGGTCCGCGCTCGGTCATGCCGATCAGCATCGGCACCATCAGTTCGCCGAGCCGCTCGCGCAGTGCCGGCGTCTTCACCAGCAAGCCTACGATTCCGCACATAGTGGTTCTCCTTAGAAAAATTCGAGGTAGGTCTTCAGTTCCCAGTCCGAAACGTGGCGCATGTATTCGAGCCACTCCATCCGCTTGAGCTTGAGGAATTCATCGGCAACCGGACCGAGCGCATCGCAGATCACGCGGTCGCTTTCGAGTGCGTCGAGCGCCTGCTCGAGGTTTTGCGGTAGCACGCCGATGCCGTGTTCAGCCAGGCGCGCGGGCGACCACTCGTACAGGTTTTCGTTAGCCGGCTCGCCCGGCGACATGCCGCGGTCGATGCCGTCGAGTCCCGCCGCGATCACCGCCGCCGTCGCGAGATAGGGATTGCATGCGCCGTCGGGCAGCCGCAGTTCGATACGCTCGCCAGGCATGCGCACCATCGTCGAACGATTGTTGTCGCCGTAGCTGATGTAGGCCGGCGCCCACGTCGCGCCCGTCAGCGAGCGGCCGACGACGAGGCGTTTGTACGAGTTCACCGTCGGATTGCACAGTGCGGTCAGCGCCGGCGCGTGCGCGAGCAGGCCCGCCGTGAACTGGTAGCCGAGCGACGAGAGGCCCATGCCGAGCTTGTCCGAGGGATCGGCGAACAGGTTGCGCTCGCCGTCGCCGATCGACATATGCATGTGCATGCCGTTGCCGGGACGGTTCGCGAACGGCTTCGGCATGAACGAGCAGATCATGCCGAGTTCATTGGCGATCTCGGAGGCCGCCATCTTGAAGAACACGTAGTGATCGCATGACGTCAGGCAATCGGTGTACGTGTAGTTGATTTCGAACTGACCGTTCGCGTCTTCGTGATCGATCTGATAGACGTCGATCCCGACCGCGCGCATCGACTCGGTGAGCTTTTCCAGGAAGTCGCGTGTACGCGAGAGGCCCTTGTAGTCGTAGCACGGCTTGGCGAGCGTATCGCTCGGATCGCATGGCTCCAGCGCGCCGGACGCCGAACGGCGCAGCAGCGAGAATTCCGGCTCCAGACCCGTGAAGAGCGTCCAGTTGCGCTCCGTCATCCGGGCGACCTGTTTCTTCAACGTGACGCGCGAATCGTATTGCCACGCTTCGCCATCCACGTGACCGTCGCAGACGATCCGTGCCAGGCCCGGCTGCCACGGCACCGGCGTGAGCGTCGCCAGATCGCCGACGGCCATGTAGTCGGGTCCGTTCGGCTCGATGCCGACACCCCAGATCGCAAAACCCGCGAAACCCGCGCCCGCTTTCAACACGCTCTTCAGATGACTGACCGGCACCGATTTCGCCTTGGCCACACCGTGAATATCGACAAACTGCGCCAGCACGTACTTCACGCTCTGCTGCGTCAGATAAGCTTGCGCCTCTTCCGCCGAGCCGAAGCGGGGCACGCATCCGAGTTCGTTGACCGGCAGCTTGCTCGCATCGTTCAGGTTCATCGCCACTCCTTGCAACTACATCCTTCGTGGTTTGGAAAAGCCACGCGCAACGCATGTGGCCAGACTATGCAACACGCTTTTGAACGCCGGTCGCGGCGCGCTTCAAGCTTGTCTTCCATCAAGCTGGAACTTTATTGGCGAGCAACAAAGATTCTCCAGGTGAAACTCTTCGCGCGCGACCCGGCGCTGCAATCTGCTACGCTTTCCTTTTCCGTGAGGCCTACATGCAAACCGGTGAAGACAACAAAACGCCGCTCGAACGCTACCTCGGCATTACCATCCGCGAACTACGCCAGCGTCACGGCCTGACGATCGCCCAGGTCTCCGCGCAGGCCGGCATCAGTCGCGGCATGCTCTCGAAGATCGAGAACGCGCAGACCTCCGCGGGCCTCGAGGTGCTCAACCGCATCGCCCTGGCGCTCGGCGTTTCGCTCTCCACGCTGTTCCGCAATTTCGACGTGCCGCAAGGCGGCGCACAGCTCGTCAAAAAAGGCGCCGGCATGGAGGTGGTCCGCAAAGGCACCAAACGCGGTCACACCTATCACCTTCTTGCTTACGACCAGGGTCCGCGCAAGCTCTTCGAGCCCTTCCTGATCACGATGGAGGACGAGGCCGAACGTTTTCCTGTGTTCGAGCACCCGGGCACCGAATTCATCCACATGCTCAAAGGCGTGATCGAATACCGCCACGGTCAGCAAACCTACATCCTTCATCCCGGCGACACGCTGACCTTCCAGGGTGAGATACCGCACGGTCCTGAGCGTCTGATCAAGACGCCCATTCAATTCCTGTCGATCTTTGTGTATCCGCAGTCGAGTGCTGACTGATCTCTCACTGCTTCCGGTCACGACCGCTGGGTAAACTCAATGCAACGTTTGTGCCATGTTTATCTGCGTGAATCAAAAATTCCCACCAATAAACGCCTTGCGCGCAATAAGGCTTTGTCGGCATTCAGGCTGAAGGGCTCGCCGGCTCGACTGCGGTGCACATCTTCGTTGCGGCTGGTGCGACTTTGCACAAGAACGAGGTGTGCGGTTAAGCAGCGTCAAAAGCAACGCTTATACAAAGCGGCGTTATAGCGCCTGAACTGCGTGCAGCGAAGCCTCGAGCATGCGTTGCAAATCCGGTTGCACCTTCGCGGCGCACGCGTCAACGGCCACTCGCGATCCACGTTCCTCGTGTCACCGCAAGGCGTCGTCCGGCAAATCGGGCAGCGCCCGCGCAAGCGACGGCTGAATCGCGTTATCCAGCACGCCGCGCGTCAGCATGACGATGTCGCCGGCGAACCGGTCCCATTCACCCTGGCGGTGCAACAGAAAGAAATCGCGCCGCCCGAGACGGCTCGGCGGCAACGGCATCACCGCGATATCGTCCAGATAGTGGCGCGCCTGCCACAGACACAATGGCGTCGAAATCGCAAAACCCACACGCGCCGCCACCAGACTCAGCAGCGGATCGGTCGCGTCGAATTCGTACCGCCGCGGGCTGTTGATGCCCAGATGCCGCGCGAAACGCTCGATCTGCTGCCCGATCACCGAGCGCGCCGTATAGCGGATCAGCGGCATTTCCAGCGCGAGCGTGCGCCAGTCGATATTGCGGCGCCCGCTCAGATAGCTGCGCGCAACCACTACGACAAATGCCTCGGAAAACAGCGGCACTTCGACGATCCGTGCGTCGTTCAGCGTAGTCTGCGTGCAAATCGCTATATCCAGTTCCCGGTCGTGCAGTTGCTTGCTCAGGCCCGGCGTCAGGCCGGACCACATCGAAATCTGCCGCTCCGAATTCGACACCGCGCGGATCAACTCTGGGCCGACGGTCGCCGCGAATGAATCGACACAGCCCAGCCGCACCGGCATCTTGCCCGTATGCGACGCATCGCCGATGCGGGCGCTGACCATCTGCGCATGCTCGATCAGCGGACCCGCCAGTTCGAGCAGCGCGCGCCCCGCCACGTTCGGCCGCGGCGGGCGGCTCTCGCGGTCGAACAGCGTCAGGCCCTGGTCGCGCTCCAACGCGGCGATCGACTGGCTGACCGCGCTCTGGCTCACGCCCAACTGTTTTGCCGCGCCCGTCATCGAGCCGCTCTCGCAGACGGCGGCGAATGCCTGCAGCGCGCGCAGGTCGATCGGGGTCGGGGTTCGTCTCATGGAATGCTCCGCTCGCGTTGGTGACTTGCCGGTCATCCTGTGCGGCACGAAAGCATGGTGCCGATGTATGCAGGGCCGGTGTTCAGGATGAGAAATTGCATTGAGTCGCCATAAGTTTGCCTAATACAAAATTGGCGCGCCCGGCGTTTTCCTAGAATTCGCCTCATTGCCCACACAGAGGTCCACATGAGCCACTACGATTTCATCGTGATCGGCGCTGGCGTCATCGGCGCGTCGGTCGCCCATCATCTCGCCGCACAGGGCGCGCAGAGCGTGCTGGTCATCGAGCAGGGCACGATCGGCGCGGGCACCACCTCGCAGTCGTCCGGCCTGCTGCGCACGCATTATTCTGTGCACCAGAATGTGGAACTGGCGCGCTCATCGTGGTGGGCGTTCAATAATTTCGCCGAATATGTCGGCGACGACGAAGCATCCTGCGGTCTCGTCAAATGCGGCTACCTGATCTGCTCGCCCGAGGGCGACAAGCTGGAGCCGCTGCGCGCCTCGCTCGCCACACAGCAGGACATGGGCATCGATGTGCAGTTGCTCGACAAGGGCGAGGCGCGCGAGCGCCTGCCGATCGCGAGCTTCGACGATGCCGCGCTGATCGGTTTCGAACCGGAAGCGGGTTTTGCCGATGCCTATCTTGTCGCCACCGGTTTTGCCCGTTCGGCGCGCCGGCGCGGCGTCAAGATCATGGAAGGCGTCGCGGTAACGGGCCTCATCCGCGAAGGACGCCGGATCACCGGCGTCGAGACGAGCGCCGGAAACTTCGGTTGCGGCACCCTCATCAGCACGCAGAACATCTGGACGCCGGAACTCGCCGGCTGGATCGGCGTGCCGCTGCCGGTCAAGCCGGAGCGTCACACGGTGCTCGCGCTCGAATGCGAAGGCGCCGCGTACTCGTTCAGGATGCCGGCGTTCAAGGACCTGGGCTCGGCCGGCATGCTCTATTACCGCAGCTACGGCGGCAGCCAGATGCTCGTGTCCGAAGGCGTGGTCGGCGAAACGCTGAACTCGCCGGAAACGGAACAGGGCGATATCTCGCTCGACTATGTCGCCGAAGTCGGCGCGCAAGTCGCCGAACGCTTCCCTGCTTACGAAGCCGCGGGTCTGGCTTCCTCGTGGACCGGCGTCTACGACGTGACGCCCGACTGGAATCCGGTGTTGGGCCGGGTCGCCGATATCGAGGGACTCGTGGTCGGCTTCGGCTTCTCCGGGCACGGCTTCAAGCTCTCGCCGGGCATCGGCAAGATCCTCGCGCAGCACGCGCTCGGTCAGCCCACCGATGTTTCTCTCGCGCCCTACGCCCTCGACCGGTTCGCCAGCGGCGCTCTGCTGGTTGGCAAATACGGCTCCGGCGCGGTCTCCTGATTCCCAATCGATGGACGCTCCAGTCATGACAATCAACATTCTGGTTCCAGTCAAACGTGTGGTGGACGCGAATGTGCGCGTACGGGTCGCCGCAAACGGCTCGATCGACACCACCGGTCTCAAGATGTCCCTCAATCCGTTCGACGAATGCGCGGTCGAAAAGGCATTGCAACTCAGGGAAGCCGGCGCCGCATCGAAGGTAACGGTGATCACGTGCGGCACGCAAGCCAGCCAGGATGTCTTGCGCACGGCGCTGGCGATGGGCGCGGACGACGCAGTGCTGATCGACACTTCGACGGCGACTTCCACGTTGGATTCGCTGGCCGTAGCCCGCCTGCTGAACGCCCACATGGCGACTCGCGCATACGGCCTCGTGCTGTGCGGCAAGCAGGCGATCGACGGCGATATCGGCGGCGTCGCCGCGATGCTCGCCGCCCTGCTCGACTGGCCGCAGGCGTTGAACGCCAGCACCCTTTCGGCGGATGGCGCAGGCTGGGCCGTTACGTGCGGCGACGACACCGGCACGGCGACGTGGCTGCTCGAGGGTCCGGCTGTCGTCAGCGCCGATCTGCGCCTCGCCGAGCCGCGCCGCGTGACCTTGCCGAGCATCGTCAAGGCGAAGCAGAAGCCGCTCGCGATCGTCGATGCCACCACGCTGGCCATCGACCTGACGCCGCAAAGCCATATCGTGAAGCTCAGCGACCCGCCGGTTCGTCAGCCCGGCATCAAGGTCGCCGACAGCGCCGCGCTAATTGCAGCGCTCACGGAACGACGTGTGTTCGATCAAGCAGGAGTCCCCGTATGAGAAGCCTTGTCGTAGCTGAAAGCGAAAACGGCCGCGTGGCCGACGCGACGCTTCGCGTCATCACAGCGGTCATGCAACGCGGTCTGTCGGTCGATGTGTTCTTGCCGGATGCCTCGCTGGCATCCGCAGTCGAAAAGATCGCCGGGATCGAGCGCGTTCTCGTGATGGCAGGTGCTGTGAGCGAGTGCGTTGTGCCTGAAACGCTCGCCGCGCAACTGCACGCGATGCACGGACCGTATTCGCTGATCGCCGCGAGTCATCGGACGCTCGGTCGTAGCGCCCTGCCGCGCGCGGCCGCGCTGGTGGGTGGCGCGTTCATTCCGGATGTGATCGCTGTAGAAGGTGAAGGCTCTTATGTCCGCAGCCTCTACGCAGGAAGCGTCGTTGCCAACGTGAACACGGCGAGCGCCGTGACGTTCGCGACGTTTCGCGCATCGTCATTCGCGCCCGCTGCCGACAGCGGCGGCAACGGCCTGCGCGTAACGGTCGAAGCCATCGCGGGCTTTAGCAGGACGAAGCTTGTCGAACGCCAGGCCTCGGCACAGACCGGCCGCGAATTGCCCGACGCGCGGATCGTCGTCGCGGGCGGGCGCGGTCTGGCATCGAAGGACAACATGGAACGGCTCGGCGAACTGGCGGAAAAGATGGGCGCGGCGCTCGGCGCATCGCGCGCCGCGGTGGATGCCGGCTACGCGCCGAATACCGCCCAGGTCGGGCAAACCGGCAAGATGGTCGCGCCCGACGTCTACCTTGCATTCGGCATCTCCGGTGCGATTCAGCATCTGGCCGGGATGAAGGACTCGAAGACCATCGTCGCGATCAATAAAGATCCGGACGCACCGATCTTTTCAGTCGCGGACATCGGGTTCGTGGGCGATCTGTTCAAGGTGGTGGGCGAGATCGAAGCGCATGTCGGCGCGGGAGGCGCGAGCCGATGACGCTTCATCTGCCGGGCAAGTCAAGCTCGTCGAAGACCGCTTCCAGCGCATCCCGCTCTCCCCTTCTACACGCTCGCGAGCAGCGACTGCACCGTACCCGATTCGACATCGCCGACGTAGATACCGAACGCATCTTCGGTACGCTCCTTCACATAGCGGCACAACATCGACTGAACAGCAGGATCGCGAATCTCATCCCAAGGTATTTCGCTGAGCGGGACGTAACGGATCCCGCCAGCGGCGGGCGCCTCATCGACAATACGGCCGCGATAATAGATGTGCGTGACGCCTTTATCCTCGAAGACTGCGAACAGGAAATCCAGATTTGCATTCAGGCGGTAGCCGCCAAGCACACCGCGCAGACTCGCCGCATCGGAAGCAGGTTCGAGGCGCGTGCCGGTCGGCAACTGTAGCCCCGCCGCCGTTTCAATCAGTATCAGCCCGCGTGGATGTTCGAGAATCGCCCCGACCTGAGCACGCTGTGCGGTCGCGGCGAGCGCCTCCTGGGACAGACTGAAGTCGACATACGCGCCCCGGCAGTAGCCCAGCGGCGTCGCGCTCGTATTCGTAAAGTCCGCCACGCGGCCAATCAGAATGATGTGATCGCCCGCATCCACCACCTGATGGGTCTCGCAATCGAAACTCGCCGCCGCACCGTCTATCAACGGGCTTCCAGTCTGACGCGCATGCCAGGCAACCTGCGCGAACTTGTCCGCGCTCTTCGACGCGAACACGCCCGAGACAGGCCTCTGATCTTCGGCCAGCACGCTTACCGCGAAACGCTGCGTTTGCGAAAACACCGGATGGCTCGACGCGGTCTTGGCAATGCACACGAGGATCAACGCGGGGTCGAGCGAAACCGACGTGAACGAGTTCGCAGTAAAGCCGCGCGGCGAGCCGTCCGGTTGAATGGTCGTCACGACGGTCACACCGGTCACGAAGGCGCCCAGCGCCCGGCGGAATTCAGCAACATCGAAAACGGATTCGCCCATGGTCTTGCTCCTCAAGATAAACAACTCCGGTCCGGACCCGGATCACTTACTTCATTTCTCGCTTCGCTTCATTTCACTTCGCTGAAAAAACGCAGGAGCCGCTGATTCACCACCGACGGTGCCGTCACGTTCATCATGTGCCGTTGGTTCGCGACGATCTCGGCGCGCGCGTTGGGCGCTGCGGCCGCCATCGATTGCGACATCGCCGGACTTGAGTTCGGATCGCACTCGCCGGTCATGAAAAGCGCCGGCACGGTAAGTTGCGGCAAGCGGCCAACATGTGCCCGATCGGAACTGGCAAAGAGCCGGTAGGTTCGCGCATAGCCCTCCGGATTGACCGACTCCAGCAACGAACGCACCAACTCCGCGACTTCGGCGAGATGCCCTGGCACCGGATCGTCGAACCAGCGCGCAATCGTCGCGTCGATGCTCGGCTGTTCGATGCCGCCGGTTTCAAGCGACGCCGCTCGCTGCATGACCGCGGCCCGCTGCGTCGGCGTGCGGTCGTAGACCGCATTGAGCGCAACGACACTCGACACCCGCGCCGGATAACGCAACGCGAATTCCAATGCGATCAGCGATCCCATCGAATGACCGACCACATGCGCCGACTCGATCTGTAAATAGTCGAGCAGCGCGGCCAGTTGCGCGGCGTATTCGTCGAGGGTCGGCTCGGCCGCCGGCAGACGGCTCGCACCATGTCCCAGCACGTCGTAAGACACCACCCGAAAGTGCGCCTGCAACTCGGCCACTTGCGGCGCCCACACGCTGCGGTTCATGCCTACGCCGTGAATCAGCACGAGTGCGGCACCCTCGCCTGCCACGTTGTATGCCGTGCCGTCGAACGTTCCGCTCGTCGACGCACGCTCGATGACGGTTTCATGCTTCATTGGATCCGAGCTCCTTCAGATCCTGATAACGGTCGCCGATGCGGTGATGCGGCCGGCCGCCGATCGACGCGCCCAGCGCGATCACGAGTTCGTCGGGCGCGGGCGCATCGACGATTGAGAACTGGACAGTGAGGTAATGCGAGCGCATGCCTTCGTCGCCCTTGTGCATCAGCGGAATCGTCACCGGACAATTGGGGCCGCCGCGCAGATTCGTAAAGCTCAGATAGCTCTTCGCGCCGACAGCCTCACGGAACTTGTTGCCGAAGCGCAGTGTATGGATCAGCGCCGACGCATGCTCGATCTCGCCCGACGTACCGACGATAGCCGCCTTCCCATAGCCTTCCACAGCTGCACCGGACCCGGCGATGCGCAGGATCTCGGCCGTCAGGATCTCGCCCAGTTGCGGCGCGAGCCCGTGAATCTCCGGCTTCAGGTCTTCGACAAAACCGCGTCCCGCCCAGGGATTGCGCAGCACGGCGGCAGCGGCGAAGAGCTTCAGCGGCTTCGAAGCCGCTTTACCACCTTCGATAAACGTGTCTTCCACATAGGTGACCAGCTTGCGAATCTCGAGCTTCATCAGACTTTCTCCGTGGGCAAATGCGCCATGGCCTCATGCGATAGCGCCTTCGATGTATTATGGTATTCCATATTATTGTACGCAAGAATTTTCAGGCGTCGACGGGGTTTACGCGAGGGTTGACGAGAATGCCCCGCAATTCGCGGGCGAAAAAAAGCCGTCGGAATCGACGGCTCGATAGCTTCCTGCCTGCAGCAGCAGTCAGAATCAGTCGCTTGTCGCGGCTTCCTTTTCGGCGAGCGCCGCCATGGCGATGCCGGCGGTACGTCTCACGTGTTCAAGCGACGCGGCAGCCGCCGCGTCACCATCTTTCTTGGCGATGGCCGCGAGCAACTTGTTCATCTCGCGATTCGAATCCGTACCTCGCCCAGGCGATGAAATCGTCATCGAGCGAAGCTGGTTGATTCGCGCGTTCAGCGACTTGACCACCTGATGCATCATCAGCTTCTGGCCGCCGGTGAACATCGTTTCGTAGAACTGTTCGGTGTTGAGCAACACGCGCTTGAAATCCGCCTTGTCGAACGCGTCCTCGATCTCCTTGCGGATGTCGCGCAGTTGCTTCAACAGCGCAGGCGTGGCACGTTCTGCACAAGCACGCGCTGCTTCCGACTCCAGCAGCGCGCGGATTTCGTAGATTTCCTCGACCTGCGCCGGATCGAGTCTTGCGACGATCGGCCCTGAATGTGAGCCGGTTTCGACCAGACCTTCCGTTTCGAGGTGGCGCAATACCTCGCGGACTACGGTGCGGCTCACGCCTAGTTGATCGCACAGCGTACGCTCGATTAAGCGATCGCCGGGTCGATAAAAGCCCTGAGAAATGGCCTCGCGCAATTTCTCAAGAGTCAGTTCGCGCAGCGTCGGCGCACTGCGGTCGACACGCATTTGATCCATCATGGCTCTCTCTCGTCTCCGGGCGACATCCGGATATAGTGGTTTTTGGAATCCCATAGTATCGCATAGGCGACACCTGGAAAATCCATACCTCGCGCTGCTCAGACAGGAAAGACCCGGGCGCTCACGCTATCCCAGTCGAGCCACGCTTGCGCACCAACCGCCAGGTTCGCTTCCCGCAAACCGGCCGGCGCGCGCACAGCGATCTCCTGTGCCCACGGCGTCGCCACCGAATAGTGCATCGTGTCGCCCAGATAGGTGACATCACGCACCGTCACCGGCAAAC
Source organism: Paraburkholderia sp. IMGN_8 (assembly GCF_038050405.1). Taxonomy (NCBI): domain Bacteria; kingdom Pseudomonadati; phylum Pseudomonadota; class Betaproteobacteria; order Burkholderiales; family Burkholderiaceae; genus Paraburkholderia; species Paraburkholderia sp. IMGN_8. Next base: position 2,967,117 of record NZ_CP150901.1, read on the forward strand.
TGCCGTCGGCGCTTTGCACGGGCTGCGCACGAATCGTTATCTGTTCGGGACGCAGCATCAACGCACCGTTGCTGCCGGCACTCAGCGTGCGATCGAAACTGCCCACCTGTACCGGCTTTCCGTTAGGGAACACCGCATGCGAACCGCCGTTGCTGCCCGCCAGCGTGACCGGCAGAAAATTCGAATTACCGATGAAACTCGCGACGAAGCGCGATGCCGGCTGTGCGTAAAGATCTTCGCCGGTGCCGACCTGCTCGATACGCCCTTTGTTGAATACCGCAATCCGGTCGGACAGACGCAAGGCCTCCTCCTGATCATGGGTCACGTAGAGAATCGTCACGCCGGTTTGCTGATGAATGCGGCGCAACTCGGTCTGCAACTCCTCGCGCAACTTCTTATCCAGCGCGGAAAGCGGTTCGTCCATCAACAGCACTGGCGGATCATAGGCCAACGCGCGGGCGATCGCCACGCGCTGCTGCATCCCGCCCGATAGCTGACCCGGCATACGGTCGCGGCAATCGCCGAGATGCACGAGCTTGAGCATCTGTTCGACCTTCGATTTCACCTGGGCGTCAGACATGCGCCGCACGCGCAGCGGAAAGGCCACGTTTTCGCCGACGGTCAGATGCGGGAACAGCGTGTAGCGCTGAAACACCATGCCGATGTTGCGTCGATTCGGCGCGACCGACAACAACGATTTTCCGTCGAGCAGCACGCGCCCCTCGGTAGGCGACTGGAAGCCCGCGACAATATAAAGCGTCGTACTCTTGCCCGAACCCGACGGTCCGAGAAAAGTCATGAACTCGCCCTTCTTGATGTCGAGCGAAACTTGATCGATGGCCACGACCTGATCGTAGGTCTTGCGAAGCCGTTGAATCTGCAGAAACGGTGAGCTCACGATTTACCTCGCTTGAGTACAAGTCCTAGCAACATCAGCACGACGGTCAGTCCGACCAGCAGCGACGATGCAGCGGCAATCACCGGCGTCAGATCCTGCCGCAACGTGCTCCAGATTCGCACGGGCAGCGTCTGCAGCGTCGGGCTAGCCATGAAAATGGACACCACCACTTCATCCCAGGAAGCGAGGAACGAGAAGATCGCCGCCGCGAACAGGCCGAGACGAATGGCGGGCAGCGTGACGCGCCATTTCACTTCGAACGGCCCCGCTCCGCAAATCAGCGCGGCATCTTCGAGCGTGGTGTCGAAGCTTTCCAGCGAGTTGCTGATCGCGATGATCGAAAACGGCAGCGCGATGATCAGATGCCCGATCACGAAGCCGACCAATGTGCCGGTCAAGCCGATGCGCAGAAAGAACGCGTACAGCGCGACCGCAAGCACGACGACCGGCAACACCATCGGCGTGAGAAAAAAAGACTTGAGCAGCGCCCTTCCGCGGAAATCGCCGCGGGTCAGCGCGAGCGAAGCGAACAGACCTAGCGTGACCGACAACACCATCACGACGAGGCCCAGTTCGACGCTGGTCATCAGCGAATCGAGCCAGCCAGGATCGGAGAGCAATAGGCGATACCACTGGAGGGTCCAGCCAGGCGGCGGAAACATCAGCCATTGCGAATTGCCGAACGACAACGCGACGATGAACAGCACAGGCAACAACAGGAATAGCGACACCGACGCGCCAATGGCCAGGAGCAGCCAGCGCAGCGGTCCGAGACGATCGAAATCGAGCAGCATGTCAGTGAACTCCTGACGCACCGGCCGCGCGCTCGGAAAAGCGCAATTGCAGGGCATAGAGCGAAAGCGTGACGAGCAACAGGACAAAGGCCGCGGCGCCCGCGAGACCCCAGTTCAGCAATTGCTGCACCAGTTGCGCGATCAGTTCGGCGAGCATCATATATTCCGGGCCGCCCAGCAGCGCGGGCGTGACGAAGTACCCAAGCGCCATCACGAACACCATCAGCGCCCCGCTCGCAATGCCCGGCATCGCGAGCGGCACCAGCACCCGCCAGAAGGCTTGCCAGCGGCTCGCCCCGCAGATGGCGGCAGCCCGCAGCGTGGTGGGATCGATCGCGCGCAGGGTGGCGTGCAGCGGCATCACGAGAAACGGCAGCATGATGTAGGTCATGCCGATCGTGACGCCGGTCAGGTTATTGACCAGAGTAAGCGGCGCATCGATCACCCCGAGCCACATTAGCAGACGGTTGATCGGCCCGGTTTGCTGCAGCAGCACCATCCATGCAAACGTGCGCGCCAGCAGGTTGGTCCACATCGAAAGCAGCAGGATCGCGAACACCAGCTTGCCGATCCAGCGCGGCGCGATGGCCAGCAACCATGCAGTCGGAAAGCCGATCACAAGCGTCACTGCCGTCACTACCGTGGCCACGAAGAACGTGTTGCCGAACACTCTCAGGTAAGTCGTCGAACCGAACAGCTGCGTATAGTTCTGCAAGCCTGGGCTCGGTTCCAGCACGCTGTGAAGCAGCAACGACAGCACCGGCAACAGAAAGAACACCACCAGCAGCAGCACGGCCGGCAACACCAGCCGGGCGGTCCTGAATCCGGCGCCTAGCTGCAGCTTGCCCACCGCGGGCTCGGCGACGGTACTCAATGCATTCGACATGACGACTCCCTCGATGTGTTCGGCCCGCAACCGCCTTATTTCGATTGCCACGCATACCAGCGCTTCGCAATCTCGTCGCGATGGTCGGCCCAGTACTTCATGTCGAGGTTGATTTGCGTCGCCTTATATTGATCAGGCTGCGTTTTGGCGACATCGGCGGGCAGCAGCGCCGCCGATTTCAGATTGATCGGCGCATAACCCGTTTCAGCAGCGAAATTTGCTTGCGCCTGCGGGCCGGTTGCGCTCGCGAGGAACTTCATCGCCTCAGCCTTGTGCTTCGCGCCTTTCGGCACCACCAGCATATCGGCGGCTGTCAGGTTCTGATTCCACGACACGCCGACATCCACGCCCGTCTGCTGCAGCGCATGCAGACGACCGTTCCAGAACACGCCGATCGGTGCTTCGCCCGAGGCCATCAGTTGTTGCGACTGCGCGCCGCCGCTCCACCAGACGATCTGGCTTTTGATCGTGTCGAGCTTCCTGAACGCGCGATCGAGATCGAGCGGATAGAGCTTGTTCGGTGGGACGCCGTCGGCCAGCAAGGCGACTTCGAGCACGCCCGGCGCCGACCATTTGTAGAAGGTGCGCTTGCCGGGGAAACGCTTGGTATCGAACAGGTCCGCATAATTGGCAGGGCTGCCGCTCTTGAACGCCGCCTTGTTGTAGCCGAGCACGAACGAATAGTAGAAGCTGCCCACCGCCCCCGTCGACGTGAAACGCGGATCCAGGTCGCTCTTGTTTACCACGGAATAATCGATCGGTTCGACGAGTCCGTCGCGCAGCGCCGCATAGGCGAAATCGCCTTCCACGTCGACCACATCCCATTGCACGTTGCCGCTATCGACCATCGCCTTGAGCTTGCCGTAGTCGGTGGGGCCATCCATCAGCACCTGAACGCCGGACGCCAGGGTAAACGGCTGTGCCCAATTCTTCTGCTGCGCGGATTGCGTCGTGCCACCCCAACTGGCGAACACGATCGGCGCATCGGCTGCGAAAACGGACGCGGCAGCCGAGACGATGGCCGTCATCGCGACTGCGCGGGCAAGACCAAGGGCTCGCCGACGTAGTACTTCTTTCATGAGGATTACTCCTTAAAGTGAAAACGCCGCCTCCGGAAAGGATCGACAGCGAACGGCTTTTTTATTTGAGCGGTGAGAACGAGGCAGGCTTCATGATCTTGCTCTCCATTGTTTCCAGCAGCGCCTGGATCTTCGGTGAGAACGCCTGCCACGCCGGATCTTCGGCGAGGCGCTGACGGCGCGCCTCGCGTTCGTCGAGACTCGGATAGGCCCACATATGAACGATCTGGTTCAGAGGCCCGATCTCCGAAAAGAAGTAACCCACCAGTTCGCCAAGATGGTGCTTCTGCAACTCGATACCTTCTTCTTCGACGAGTTTCAGATAGGCCGGAACGGCACCGGTCCTGATCTTGTAAGTGCGGATTTCGTAAAACATCGTGCCCTCTTCAGCGCATGACGAAAGGATCGGCGATCGGCTCGTCCGAGGTTCGGATCCAGACAGATTTGGTGCGGGTGTAGTCGAGTACCGCGTCGAGCCCGCCTTCGCGGCCCAACCCGCTCAGCCCGTAGCCGCCGAACGGGACGATCGGCGAGACGGCGCGGTAGGTGTTCACCCAGACAATGCCCGCGCGCAGCCGGCGCGTGAGACGGTGCGCGCAAGTGAGATCGCGCGTGAACACGCCCGCGGCGAGCCCATACTTCGTGTCGTTGGCCAGCGCGACGGCGTCGGCTTCCGTGTCGAAGCTCATCACGCTCAGCACCGGTCCGAACAGCTCCTGCGCCACGCTCGGCACCGTGGAGTCAGGACAGTCGACGATCGTCGGCTCGAAGAAAAAGCCTTTCTCGTGCGCTGACGGGCGAGCGCCGCCGGTCAGCAGCGTGGCGCCTGCAGCGAGGCTGGCGGCGAGAACCGCCTCAATATGGTTGCGCTGCCTGAGCGTGGCAAGCGGTCCCATCTCGGTAGCCACATCCTGCGGATCGCCGATTTTGATCGCTTGAGCTTTCTCGACGAGGCGAGCCACCAGACGATCACGAATGCCGCGTTGAACCAGGAGCCGCGAGCCCGCGACACAACTCTGCCCCGTCGCCGCGAAAATCCCGGCGATCACGGCGTTACTGACACTTTCCACGCTGGCGTCATCGAAGACCAGCACCGGCGACTTGCCGCCCAGTTCGAGCGAAGTCGCGGCCAGGTTCTCCGCCGAATTGCGCACGATATGACGCGCCGTTTCCGGACCCCCGGTAAATGCGATCTTCGCCACCAGCGGATGACTCGTGAGCGCGCGGCCGCAGTCCGCACCGAAGCCCGTCAGGATGTTCACCACGCCCGCGGGGAAACCGGCCTGATGCACGAGCTGCGCAAAAGCGAGCAGCGGCGCGGGGCCCTCCTCGGACGCCTTGATCACGATCGTGCAGCCCGCTGCGAGCGCCGGACCGATCTTCACCGCCGAGAGAAACAGTTGCGAATTCCACGGCACGATGCCCGCGACCACACCGACCGGTTCGCGGCGCAGAAACACGTCCATGTCGGGCTTGTCGACCGGCAGGCAGGCCCCGTGAATCTTGTCGGCGATGCCGGCGTAATAACGGTAGTACTCGGCGACATAACCGATCTGGCTGCGCGTCTCACGGATGATCTTGCCGGTATCGGTCGTTTCGAGCTCTGCGAGCTCCTGCGCGTTTGCCGCGACGAGGTCGGCGAGCCGGTACAGCAGCTTGCCGCGCTGACTCGCGGTGAGGCCGGCCCATTCGGGCGCGAACAACGCGCGGTCGGCGGCCTGCACGGCGCGATCGACGTCGGCTGCGTTCGCCGCGGGCATCGTTGCCCACACGTCGCCGGTGGCCGGGTTGATGCTCTCGAAGGTCTCGGCGGCGTCGCTGAACTCGCCGTCGATGTAATGCTGGAAAGACTTCAACATGGAATCGGCTCCTCGTGGCTGGATGTCGTAGCGAAGAACATCCACCTTCAGCCGCGGGCCTCGAACGCGGGCATCACGTTCGAGATGAACAGTTCGAGCGACTTGCGCTTGCGCTCGAAGCTCATATTGCTGTCGAGCCAGAAGCTGTATTGATCGAAGCCGAGTTCTTCATACTGTTTCAGCCGCTCGACGACAGCCGCCGGCTGACCGATCACGAGGTTCTTGCGAATCTGTTCCGGCGCGTATTGCGGGAACGACGCGATGTCCTCTGCCGTAAGCGATTCGATGAAGCCTTGCTTGACCGGCCGCTCGTTCTTGAACCACTTGCTGAAATAACAATAGAAGCGGCTCAGATCTTCCACGGCGGCGTCCACTTCGGCCGGATCCGTGCCCACAAAGGTGTGCATCAACATCATGATCTGCGGCCGCGGCACCTCGGGATTCGCCTTGCAGGCCGCGTTGAAGCGCTCCATCAGACTGACCACTTCGCCATCGCCCGCTGCCAGCGAGGTGACCTGCACGTTGCAGCCGTTGCGGACCGCGAACTCGTGCGAATTCGGATCGCGGGCCGCGAGCCACATCGGCGGAATGGGTTGCTGGACCGGGCGCGGCACCGGCGTGGTGGACGGCCAGGACCAGAATTCGCCTTGATGCGCGTAGTCCCCCTTGAAGAGCTGCCGCAGCGCGGGCACCAGTTCACGCATCCGGGCGCCTGCGCCGAATGCATCGAGGCCCGGCGACAGACGTTCATATTCGAAGGAGTAGGCGCCGCGCGCGATGCCGAGGTCGAGCCGCCCATTGCTTGCGACGTCCACCATGCCAGCCTCCCCGGCGAGACGAATCGGATGCCAGAAGGGGGCGATGACCGTCCCGGTGCCGAGCCGAATTGTTTGGGTGCGCGCCGCGAGATACGAAAGATTGAGGAACGGATTGGGCGCGATCGTGAATTCCATCGCGTGATGCTCGCCTATCCAGGCGGTCTCGAACCCGCCTTTCTCCGCGATCTGGACCAGCTCGGTGAGCTCATCGAAGAGTTGCCGGTGCGGTGTTGCCGCGTTGTACCGCTCCATGTGCAGAAACAACGAGAATTTCATGATCGACCCTGTATGCAGGAAAACGACGAATCAGTCGTGCCGCGGGCGCTGTGGACCTGGGCGCCCCGCTTCGTGTCGACCGCTAGAATGTCGCGGTTGGTATTACGGTATTCCACCAAATGGCTCGGCGCAAGCATTTCAATATTATGGTATTCCATAATATTGAATGTGGGTGTCTGCTGATCTGGCACCGTTAGAGTGGCTGCCCTGCGCCGGTAGCGGAACCGCGCCGTGCGTCAGTGGTGGGAGCACGCGGACAAGATTTGCACTCCGGATCAATCACCCGCGTGAAGAGGTCACCCCGGACCGATTTCGCCCGCAAGCTCAGCGAACAACGCCTCCTGCGGCGACAGTTCACCCGCGCGCAACACCAGCCACATCGCGGAGCGCGCGCCTTTCTCGCGCAGCGGCCGGTACGCCACGCCATTGACGTCGATGCTGCGCAGGGACGCCGGCACGAGCGCAACACCGAGGCCGGCCGCCACCAACCCTACGATTGTCGGCGCCTCCCGTGCTTCCTGCGCAACCTGCGGTGCAAAGCCGGACTGCCGGCAAAGGGCGATGATCTGGTCATACACGCCGGTGCCGCTCTCGCGTGGATACATGACGAACGCCTCATGCTTCAGCGCGTCCACGGAAAGCGCCGCCCGGCTCGAAGCCAGCGGGTGTTGCGGCGGCAGCACCGCCACCAGGGAGTCTTCGAAAAGACGTGTCGCCTGTAGCGTCGGCGGCAGGTCCGGCCGTTCCGTGCCGCGCACGAACGCGACCTCCAGTCGCCGTTCGAGCATCGCCGTCAATTGCTGCCGAGTGGTCAACTCTTCCAGCCGCAAGTGCATCCCCGGCAAACGACGCCGGTATTCAAAAATCAGTTGCGGAATGATGGTGCTGAATGCAGCCGAGCCGGTGAAGCCCACCCGGAGCTCGCCGAGTTCGCCGCGCTGGGCCCGCTGCGTCACGATGCCGGCCCGCTCCGCCTGCGCAACCAGTGCGCGTGCTTCGGGCAGCAGCGCCTTGCCCGCCGCTGTCAACTCCACGTGCCGGTTACTGCGCTCGAAAAGCCGTGCGCCCAACTCCTCCTCGAGCACACGAATCTGCTGGCTGAGCGGGGGCTGCGCCATGTTCAGACGCACGGCTGCCCGCCCGAAATGCAACTCCTCGGACAGCACGATGAAATAGCGAATACGGCGTAGATCCATGATATGAATTATGTATCATTTCCTGCGAAATCGATATTGGACATCGATATAACGCGGTTCGATCATTCATGCTTGAAAGCAACTTTTTCGGTTGGAGTGATCGAGTCATGCAACAACAGAGCGTCGATATGGCGGAAGCGGTGATCAAGGCAGCCGGGTCCATACCGCGCGAGGTGGCGGAGAAAATCGAACACGGCACGCCCGCATTCCGGCGCACCAATTTCTCCCTGTTTGCCGCCGGCTTCGCGACCTTCGCCCTGCTCTACTGCGTGCAGCCGCTGATGCCGCTGTTCTCCGCGGATTTCGGCGTGAGCGCCGCGGGTGCCAGCCTGGCCCTGTCGTTGACGACCGGGTTTCTGGCGGTTTCGATGCTGGCCGCGGGCGTGCTGTCGGAAGCGTGGGGCCGAAAGCCGATCATGGTGGTTTCGCTGCTGCTCTCGGGTGTTCTCACGGTCGTCTGCGCGGTGTTGCCGCATTGGCCGACGCTGCTGGCCGTCCGCGCGCTAATGGGCGTGGCGCTTAGCGGATTGCCGGCGGTTGCGATGGCTTATGTCGGCGAAGAAATGCACCCGCGTTCGCTGGGTCTGGCGATGGGGCTGTACGTCGGCGGTACGGGTTTTGGCGGAATGGCAGGCCGTCTGCTGACCGGTGTGATCACCGATATCTGGGGCTGGCGAGCCGCAGTGATGGTAATCGGCGTCCTCGGCGTACTGTGCGCCGCGATCCTCTGGCGCTACCTGCCGGCATCGCGTCACTTCACGCGGCGCGCGCTTCGCTTCGCGCCGCTGTCACGGGCATTCAGCACCCACTTGCGCGACGGCATCCTGCCGCTGCTGTTCGTGGAGGGCTTCCTGCTGATGGGCGCCTTCGTGACGGTGTACAACTATGTCGGCTACCGGTTGATCGCGCCGCCTTTCTCGCTTAGCCAGACAAAAATTGGCCTGATCTTCGCGGTCTATCTGTGCGGCATCGTCAGCTCGGCGTGGATGGGCAGCCTGTCGGGATGGCTTGGCCGCCGCGCCGTGCTGCCGGTCACATTTGCGCTGATGCTGGCCGGAACGCTGATCACGCTGTCCGGCGAGCTCTGGTTGATTGTCGTCGGCGTTGCCGTGCTGACCATCGGATTCTTCGGCACGCATTCGGTCGCGAGTGCGTGGGTCGGCGCCCGCGCGCAGACGGGCAAGGCACAGGCGTCGTCGCTCTATCTGTTTGCCTACTACCTGGGATCGAGCGTGGTCGGCTCACTCGGCGGCGTGTTCTGGAACCTGTGCGGCTGGCATGGGGTGATCGCCATGACGAGCGCGCTGCTGCTGGCGGCAATTGCCATTGCGCTGCGGCTGCGCGCACGGTCGGCGTGAGGCTCGTCGAAACCGGCACCCGCGCCCGACCACCCCAATAGCCTTAGAACTGGTGTCGAATACCCACGCGCGCGATGACCTGATTCGCCGTCGATGACGGGGCATCCGCACCCGTGATAAACGCGGTGTTAAGCGGCGCAGCGGAAGCGGTTCCTCCCGCGAGGTGTTGATACATGCCCTGCACATACACGTCGGTGCGCAACGACAGGTTGTAGTCCGCCATCAGGCCGACTTGATGCCACTTCGGCTTGGAATCGCCGGCCGCGCTATTGAAGTGACCTAGCGTGTAGTTGTACATCGCGCCGACATAGGCGTTCTTCGCAAACTGGTACTTCGCATTCAACTCGAAATTGTCGAACTTCAAGCTGCTCGCGGTATTCGCGAAGTTGCCGACATACACGGATCCCGTTGCGTTGTTGAGTGTCGTGTGGCTGTACACAAAGCCGAGCACTGTCGAGCCGATCGTATAGTTGATGCCTGCTCCCCAGACCTGCTGACGGCCAGCGAAGAAGTCCGTATCGTCGGCTGCGAGCGAACCGCCGGCGTTTCCACCAGGATTGTTGATCTGCATATACGCCGCGGCAACCGAAACGGAACCGCCCACGTATTGCGCGCCGAGGCTATACGAGCGGTTATTCGCAAAGCCGCCGGCCTGATTGCTGAAACCGTAAAGGCCACCGAACGAAAATCCGCCGTAGGTGTTGCTCGTGTACTTGACGCTGTTGTTCAGGCGAAACGAATTGTCGGTGTTGTCGTTGTCATACGGATGCGACATCAGATAACCCGCCCAATTGCCGTTCGCGGTGAGCGGCGCGAGAAAGTCGACGACAGAATCGTATTGGCGCCCCATCGTCAATGTTCCGAATTGCGCCGAACTGAGGCCGACATAAGCCTGCCGGCCAAACATCCGCGAACCTTGCCCAAGCGCGCCCGAATTGACGTCGAAGCCGTTCTCCAACTGAAAGACCGCCTTGGTTCCGCCGCCCAGATCTTCGGTGCCTTTCAGGCCCCACCGGCTGCCTTGTGCAAAGCCGCTTTCCATCTGCACAGCGGAATGGCCTTTGGTGTTGTTCGTGTAGTTCAGACCTTCGTCGATCAGGCCATACAGTGTGACGCTGCTTTGTGCCATAGCCGCCATCGGAGCAATAGCACAACCGAGCGCTGCACCCGTAATGAGAAGTCGCTTCATGAATGTAGCTTCCTAAATGTGTGTAAGTACCGCACCGGAATCTCCATCGCGCGATGGCGCAAATGACAGATTGTCCGGTGACAGGTGTTCGCACTTTAGGACCTACAAAAAACGGCTCTACAGCAACTCAGTATTGCCAAAATGGTGTTGTATCCGTCCCACGGGCGCCAGGATCTTCCCCTTGTCTTCCGCCGCCCTTTGGCGGTAGCGTTCGACCACGAAGTCGACAAAACTTCTGAGCGCCAGCGCCATGTGCGGCTGTCCGGAGTAAAGAACCCATACGGTGCGCTCATCGCCGCACAATTCGACATGCGTCAGCAGCGGTCGCAATGTACCGTCCGACAACTCGCTTTGAATGAGCGACGTTGACAGACGCGCTATGCCGAGGCCCGCCAGCACCGCGCGCTTCACCAGAAGCGGCCTCTGCATGTTCAGGATAGGCCGCACGACCACGCGTTGCGTGCCGTGCATGTCGCGGAACTCCCAGTAACGGCTAGGGGCGTCCGAGGCCACGAGTACATCATGCGAAGCGAGCTCCGCCGGTGTGCCCGGCGGGCGCCGGCGCGACAGGTATGCCGGGCTCGCGACAATCACATCCCGTGTGTGCGCGAGCGGACGGCAGACCAGCGAGGAGTCGCGCAAGCGGCGCTCGGCGCTGAAGCAAAGATCGAAGTCCGTCGCGGTGACATCTGCCATGTTGTCGAATACCGTCAACTCGAACTGCATGCGCGGCTCTTGCAGCCGGTAAGCCGCCAGCACCTCCGGCAAATCGGTCGTGGCATAAGACGACGACGACGCGATACGTAGCAATCCTCCCGGTTGGCTTGCGGTCGTTGCCACGCACTCGTCCATCGCGGCAAGCTGCCTTAGCAATTCCGCGCAATGCTCCCAGTACTGTTGGCCCGCCGGCGTAAGCGACACACGACGCGTGGTCCGGTTAATCAGGCGAACACTGAGATGTTGCTCAAGCACCGCGATGCTACGCGTGGCGACCGAGCTCGATATGCCGAGCTGTTTGGCCGCCTCCGCGAAGTTCAAACACTCGGCGATCTTGGCGAATATACGAATTGCCGCGAGCTGGTTCATCAGTCCGCAGCGGAACTGTCGGAAGTCCGCGGCGCGCTCGCCACGGCTGAAGTTGTGCCACCGCTCTCCTGGTGCCGGATAGCGTAGAGTTCCCGGTTGCGCGCGACGGTCTGGGCGCTTGGCGGATAGTCGTTTTTGGGTGCGGGAACCAACCCGTCCGCTTCAGCCTCGATGAGCTGCGCGTGAACATCGGCGCGTGTGAGACCGGATGTCGAGGTTTGCGCGAACGCATTGGCACCGAACGGCAGACTGAGTGCTGCAAGGGCGACGGCGGTAAGCAATTTCATGGTGCTTCTCCTGAGAATCGTGACGAAACGCTCTTGTTACGATTCCCATTGTTGTAGAGGCACCTTGACCCGACTCTTACCCCGGGATTACGTTTTTGTTATCTTGGCAACGCGCTGACGCCAGGCGTTTTCGTGGAAAGACACTTCCTTTCAGAATGTCGGCTTCGCGAGCCTCGGGTATCGCCCACTGGCCGACAGCGCCAAACTGGCTTACATTTTCCTCGATCAGATGTCGCTAACCGCGGGAATGTTCGCTAAGTGTCATTAGCCCGGCGCTCGGTCGCCGGCACATGCAGTCACGCTCGCATGCCTGTTCTGACCGGGAGGGGACATGGCCACCTTCGAGAGCATTTGGCGTCTGATTTTCGGTAAGCCTCTGGATCCGCTCGATCCCCGGACACGTCACGCGATCGCTGTGACGCCACTATTGGCGTGGGTGGGTCTCGGCGCCGACGGACTGTCATCGTCATGCTACGGACCAGAGGAAGCCTTTCTGGCGCTCGGTCAGCACACTCAACTTGCCCTGTTTCTTGCGCTAGCCACCGCAGCGACGGTCTTCATTATCGCAATCGGATATAACCAGGTCATCCAGCTGTTTCCCACCGGCGGCGGCGGATACCGGGTTGCCAGCGCTTTACTGGGCCCGCACCCTGGGCTGGTTTCAGGCGCCGCCCTGCTCGTCGACTATGTCCTGACCATTGCGACGTCGCTCGCGAGCGGCGTCGATGCGTTTTTCAGCCTGCTGCCGGTGAGCGCACAGGCGTTCAAGCTCGCGACCGAATTGACGCTCATCGTTCTAATGACGGGCCTCAACTTTCGCGGCATGCGCGAATCGATCATAGTGCTGTTGCCGATTTTCCTAGGCTTTGTAGTGCTGCATCTGGGACTCATCATTTATGGCGTAGCCGTGCACGGCGATCATCTGGCCGCCATCGTTCCAGGCGCTGTCGGGGAGGCGCGCGGCATGTCGCACGCTCTCGGCCCGCTCGTCGTGGCGGCACTGCTGATGCGCGCGTTCTCGCTGGGCGGCGGCACCTACACCGGCCTCGAAGCGGTATCGAACAATGTCAACATGCTGGCCGAGCCGCGGGTGCCGAACGGCAAGGTGACCATGTTCTATATGGCCACTTCGCTGGCATTCACGGCCGGCGGCATCATCCTGTTGTACATGCTCTGGCATGCGCAAGCTGTGGAAGGTCAGACGCTCAATGCGGTGGTATTCGGCAGCGTCATCGATCACCTTGGGCTCGGCTCATCGTTCGCACGGCATGCGCTGCTTGCCGCCGTGCTGGCATTCGAGGCGGGCCTGCTTCTCGTCGGCGCGCAAACCGGCTTCCTCGACGGGCCTGCCGTGTTGTCGAACATGGCGTCCGATTCGTGGGTGCCGCGCCATTTCCGCGACCTGTCTACGCGTCTCGTACGGCAGAACGGCATTGTCGTGATGGGCATCGCGAGCCTCGTTATCCTGCTTTGGACGCACGGCGACGTTTCGGTCCTGGTGGTGCTGTACAGCATCAACGTCTTCCTGACGTTCAGCCTCTCTCTATTCGGCTTGTGCGTCTACTGGTGGCGCCACCGCCGCGACGGCGATCACTGGCTGAGACACTTCGCGCTTTCCGCGCTCGGGCTATCGGTTACGAGTACCGTGCTGGTCATTACGCTGATCGAGAAATTCACTGAGGGCGGCTGGCTGACGGTACTGGTGACGAGCGCGGTCGTGGCACTGTGCCTTCTCATCAAACGGCATTACAGCACAACGCGCGCGCAGCTCGCGAAGGAAGATGCACTGTTTGCCGGCACGCCTCCAGAGGCAGGCGATGTGCCGGTCGCAGACAAGCCGGACCCATCGCTGCCGACGGCCATCCTGCTCGTGGGAAAGCACCGCGGCGCAAGCATGCACGCGCTGCTGTGGGTGAACCGGCTGTTTCCGGATCACTTCAAAAACATGATATTTCTTGCTGTCGGCGAAGTGGATGCACAAAGCTATGAAGGCACCGAGCACCTGGAGCGTTTGCGGCGAACGATATCGTCATCACTCGACTATTACGTGGCGCATTGCCGCCGGCATGGAATCACCGCGGAATACCGAATAGCTTTCGGTACGCATCCGGTTGGCGAGTTCATGAAACTGGCCGATTCAACGATGGACGATTATCCGAACAGCGTTTGCTTCGCCAGCAAGTTGATCTTCAAACAGGTCAATTTTCTGACCGCGTGGCTGCACAATCAAACGCCGGTCGAGATACAGACTCGTCTGCATTTACAAGGGCGGCAGATGGTACTGCTGCCGATGAACGTCGGATAAGGATCCCGAACCCGAACCGTCCTAGTGAACCATCGTCACCGGTGTGATCGTCCGCCGCGATAGGCCGGCAAACATCGCCAGTCTTCGAAAGAATCCCATATGACTGGCGTCGATCACCATCACGTCCGGCTGGGTCTTCGCAGCGTAGGCGGCCACTGCCTTTGTGCTGTGTCCGAATACCCGCTTCCATTTGTACGGGACGCCGGCTTCTTCGAGAATCGCGCGCGCGTCGATCAGCGCGCTTAGCATGGCCTGCTTTTCATGGCGTACCAGCGAACTGCGAGTGTGAAAGGCTGCCGCGCGCCCTTGATCGATAGGCTCGAGCACTTCCAGCAATTCGACCTCGGTCACGCAACGCTCCAGAAACATGAACGCTGCAAAGCGCGCGGCCTGCACCGCGCCGCCGCGGTCGAGGACAGGAATCAGCATCCGTAACATCGAGAGCTCCTATCCGGTGCGCCAAACGAATACGATGCTTTCATTCTAATCTCCCTGCTGTGAATGCGCAGCCGCAACAACTCGTTGAACGACTGTTGCATGCCGCGTTTGTACCGTCCTTCATCTACCTTGAGGGTAGCCAAAGCCGCGTTAACGTGGCGTAAAATTTGCGGCGAAAAGTAGCTGCATGTCATCGAACGGCGACGGCAAATCCGGTGGCGACGAAACCGTACCGCTACGCGCGGATCGCCGCGGGATTCAGTTCGATATGCAAAATCACGAGCCACCGCTTCGGACAGTCGTCGGCGATCTGCAGGTCCTGACTCTTGTCGCCGGGCACCTTCACAAAACCCTTTTCACGCGCGACGCCAAACGCGCGCCGTGCATCGGACTGAAGCCAAAGCGTCAGCAATCCGCACGTTACGCAGCTAAAAATCCAGATCGTTTGGCGAGGAAGCGCTGTATCAAGCTGCTGCGCGACGTACGTAAAAATAGTCGTGAGAACCTGGTTCATCACGAAGGCGATGGCAACGACTTTGCACATCCCTCTGAACATCATGGCTTGCCTGGAGGCTGTCATCGGGCTGTTTGACTGATCTGGGGGTGTCACCGGCGCTCGCATCGCCATGCAAGCGCATGAGCCCGACGCGAATCGATCGGTAAAGCATGTCCACGGTTCAAAGCCCGAGCATGCGGCGAGCCTCGGCTTCGGCCAACTCCAGCGCCTGGGCGGAACTTCGCATCGGGCGGCCGCAGCCACGTCCGGTGACCCGCTGAATCTGTTTGTTGTTCCGTGTCGTCGTCACGCGCAGCGCACCTTTGAACATGTTGCCCGGCGCCGGGAAAACGCAAGCCTCCACGGTCACGTCTCCCTTCGTTTGTTTGAATGCCATACAACCTCCAGCAAAAACGCAGTTTTTTGCGACGGAACGCCAGCCTCAAAATATACGGATCATCCGGTAAAGGCCGCGAAACGATTTGCCAAGCCGTTATAAAAATTCTGTGAATATCACCGCACGCCGACCAGCCGGTAACCCACGCCCGATTCAGTGATGATGTGCTCCGGGCGCGCCGGATCGCGCTCGAGCTTGTGGCGCAGATGTCCCATGTAGATCCGCAGGTAATGGTGGTTGTCTGTTTGGGCGGGGCCCCATACCTCGCCAAGCAGTTGCTGATGAGTCAATACCCGTCCCGGATTGCGCACTAGCGCCGTGAGAAGGCGATATTCGATCGGGCTGAGATGAACGATGCGGCTGTCGCGTACGACCTTCCGTTCGCCAAGGTCGACTGTGACGAGGCCAAACTGAACCTGAGGCGCACCGACCCGGCCGCCGGAGGCTTCCCGGCGCAAATGCGCGCGAATCCGCGCGGTCAGCTCGGGCAGCCCGAACGGTTTTGTCAGGTAATCGTCGGCGCCGGCGTCGAGCGCCGCGACCTTGTCATCCTCGCTGCTTCGCGCCGATAGCACGATCACCGGTATGGCGGACCAGCTTCGCAACTCGCGGATCACGTCGATGCCGTCCATGTCCGGCAAGCTGAGATCGACGATCACGAGGTCCGGCAGCCGCGTTGCGGCATGAGCGAGGCCCTGCGCGCCTGTCTGCGCCTCGAAAACCGTCATGCCGCCCGCTTCGAGATGCGCGCGAAGGAACCGGCGTATGTATTTATCATCGTCGATCACAACAACTGTAACTGTAGGATCGCTCATGAATTTGTCACGTTGACTGCCCCGACCGCTGCAACAACTTTCGCCAAAACGCGCTCTCCATCGATTACGGGACAAACACGCGCTCCTTGCACGCGTCTGCGAAAAAACGACCGCTCAGCCGGGGTCAATGCATCGGCTTGAGATCGTCCAATGCGAGGTTAAGCTTCAGCACGTTCACGCGCGCCTCGCCGAAAATACCGAACTGCCGCCCTGACGTATTGCTGGCGACAAGGTTGGCGACCTGATCGGCCATCAGGCCGCGCGCTTGCGCGACGCGGGCGATCTGATAAGCGGCGGCAGCCGGGCTGATCTCGGGGTCGAGCCCACTACCTGAGGACGTCACCAGGTCCACCGGCACCGGTTTCGACATGTCGGTACCGGCTGCTTTCAACGCGTCGATGCGGCCTTTGATTTCGTCAGCCAGCGCCGGGTTGGTCGGGCCGAGGTTCGAACCGCCCGAATTCTGCGGGTTATACGGCATCGGGCTGGTCGCCGACAGCCGCCCCCAGAAATAGTACGGTGCGTCGAAGTGCTGGCCGATCAGCGCAGAGCCGACCGGCTTGCCGTTCTTCTCGATCAGACTGCCGCCTGCCTGCCGCGCGAATGCGGCATGGCCGATTGCAGTCACGACAACTGGATAGATCACCCCGGTTATCACGGTCATCAGGACGAACAGCACGAGTACGGGACGAATCAGCGTTTTCATGATGTTTACTCAGTCTGGTCAAACCCAGCCAAAGACGTTTAGAACCATGTCGATCAGCTTGATGAACGGGAATGGCAGCAGGATCCCGCCCAGCCCGTAGACCAGCAGATTGCGGCGTAGCAGCGACGCCGCACCGAGGGGCCGATACTTCACACCTTTAAGCGCGAGCGGGATCAGCGCGACGATGATCAGCGCATTGAAAATCACCGCCGACAGAATCGCCGACGACGGCGAACTCAGGTGCATCACATCGAGCACACGCAGTTGCGGATAGGTGGTCGCGAACGCGGCCGGGATGATCGCGAAGTACTTGGCGACGTCGTTGGCGATCGAGAACGTCGTGAGCGAGCCGCGCGTCATCAGCATCTGCTTGCCGATCTCGACGATCTCGATCAGCTTGGTCGGATTCGAATCGAGGTCGACCATGTTGCCGGCTTCCTTCGCTGCCTGCGTGCCGGTGTTCATCGCTACCGCGACGTCGGCCTGCGCGAGCGCCGGGGCGTCGTTGGTGCCGTCGCCGGTCATCGCGACCAGCCGCCCTTCGGCCTGATGGGCGCGGATCGTCGTCAGCTTCGCCTCCGGCGTGACTTCGGCAAGGAAGTCGTCGACACCTGCTTCAGCGGCAATCGCCGCGGCGGTCAGACGGTTGTCGCCGGTCACCATGATGGTTTTGATGCCCATCTTGCGCAGTTCGGCGAAGCGTTCCTTGATGCCACCCTTGACGATATCTTTCAGCTCGATCACGCCGAGCACGCGTGCGCCGCTTCCGCCCACGCCCTGTTCCGCGACCACGAGCGGCGTGCTGCCGCGGCGCGCGATGTCCGCGACCGCGGTCGTCGATTCCGTGGGGAAATGGCCGCCGTGCGCCTCGACGTAGTGTTTGATCGAATCGGCTGCACCCTTGCGAATCTGACGGTCGGGCAAATCGACACCGCTCATGCGCGACTGCGCACTAAACGAAAGGAACGTGGCGTGCAGCGAGTGCAATTCGCGTTCGCGGATATTGAAGCGTTGCTTGGCGAGCACAACGATGCTGCGGCCCTCGGGCGTTTCGTCAGCCAGAGAAGACAGCTGAGCAGCGTCGGCGAGCTGTTCTTCCGTGACACCTGGAGCCGGCATGAAGGCCGAGGCCTGGCGGTTGCCGAGCGTAATCGTGCCGGTCTTGTCGAGCAACAGCACGTCGACGTCACCCGCGGCTTCCACAGCACGGCCCGAGGTCGCGATCACGTTCGCCTGCATCATCCGGCTCATGCCGGCCACGCCGATTGCCGATAGCAGCCCGCCGATGGTGGTCGGGATCAGACAGACGAGCAGCGCGACGAGTGCCGTGATTGTCACGGCGTGCCCCGTCTTCATCGAGGCGACCGCGAACAGCGAGAAAGGCAGCAAGGTCGCGGTAGCGAAAAGCAGAACGAGCGTCAACGCGACCAGCAGGATCGTCAGCGCGATTTCATTAGGCGTCTTCTGACGCTTCGCGCCTTCGACCATCGCGATCATCCGGTCGAGGAAGGCCTCGCCCGGATTGACGCTGACTCGCACCACGATCCAGTCCGACAGCACCCGCGTGCCGCCCGTTACCGACGAAAAATCGCCGCCCGACTCGCGGATCACCGGCGCGGATTCTCCCGTGATCGCCGACTCGTCAACCGACGCGACACCTTCCACCACTTCGCCGTCCGCCGGAATCACGTCGCCCGTCTCGACCAGTACGACATCGCCTTTGCGCAGATCGGTCGCCGTGGTGATGCGGATCGGCGCCTTCGGATGCGCCTCCTGAAGTTTTTTCGCCATCACATCGCGCTTCGCGCTGCGCAGCGACGCGGCCTGCGCTTTCGAGCGGCCTTCGGCGAGCGCCTCCGCGAAATTGGCAAACAGCACGGTGAACCAGAGCCAGAGCGCGATCGCCAGGATGAAACCAGCGGGCGCCTCAGCCTGTCCGGACAGCGCGGCAATCCAGAGGACCGTCGTCAGGATGCTGCCGATGTAGACGCAGAACATCACCGGATTGCGCAATTGATGACGCGGCGCGAGCTTCCTGAACGAATCGACCAGCGCCGGCCGGGCAATGGCCGGATCGAACATTGAACGCGCCGCGTTGCGTGCCTGACCGATGTTGCCAGGTTGATGAACCGGCTGTTGGATGGGGTTGCTCATGCTGTCCTCACAATCAATGGCTCGCGACCATCGTCAGATGTTCGACAACGGGGCCGAGCGCCAGCGCCGGCACATAGGTCAGCGCGCCGACCAGCACCACCGTGCCGAGCAGCAGCACGACGAATAGCGGGCCATGCGTTGGAAGCGTCCCGGCGGTGGCCGATATGCGCTTCTTCGCCGCCAGCGATCCGGCGATGGCGAGCACCGGCACAATCGAACCGAATCGGCCGAACCACATGGCGATTGCCAGCGTCGAGTTGTAGAACGGCGTATTGACCGACAGGCCGGCAAAAGCGCTACCGTTGTTATTGGCAGCCGAACTATAGGCGTAGAGGATTTCGGAAAATCCGTGCGGCCCGGGATTCGCGATCCCCGCTGTGCCGGCGGCCGTCAACACGCCGATCGACGCGCCGACCAGCACGAGCAGCGGCGTCAGCAGCACGGCGATCGAAACCATCTTCATCTCATACGACTCGATCTTCTTGCCGATGTACTCGGGCGTTCGTCCGATCATCAGGCCGGCGACGAATACGGCGAGCAGTGCGAAGACGAGCATGCCGTAGAGACCGGAGCCGACGCCGCCAAAGATCACTTCGCCAAGCTCGATCAGCAGGAGCGGAATGAAGCCGCCCATCGGCGTCAGCGAATCGTGCGCGTTGTTGACGGCGCCGCAAGACGCGGACGTGGTCGCCACGGTAAAGATGCCGGATTGCGCGATGCCGAAGCGGGTTTCCTTGCCTTCCATGTTGCCGCCTGCCTGCAAGGCCGACGCGGTTTGATCGACATGCAGCGACGTAAATAGCGGATTGCCGCTTTGCTCGGAAGAAATCTCACCCCAACAGCCGATCGCGAATGCGATCGTCATCGCGGCGAGTACCGCATAGCCCTGACGCTGGTCGCCGACCATCCGGCCAAACACGAGACACAACGCTGCCGGGATGACCAGCATCGCAATCATCTGAACGAAGTTCGCGAACGGCGTCGGGTTCTCATAGGGATGCGCGGAATTGGCGTTAAAAAAGCCGCCGCCGTTGGTGCCGAGCATCTTGATGGCTTCCTGCGATGCAGCAGGGCCCATCGATAGGGTCTGCTTGTCGGCCTTGTTGTCCACCATCACCGGGTTGCCTTTTGCGTCCTTGACAGGATTGCCCTGGGCATCGGTCTTCGGCGTCTGATACGTCGTCACCTGTACCGTTGCGACGTCCTTATACGATTCGAAGTTCTGGATCACGCCCTGGCTGATGAATACGAGGGCAATGACAGTCGCGAGCGGCGCGAGGATATACAGCGTGATGCGCGTCAGGTCGACCCAGAAATTGCCGATCGTCGCCGCCGTATGGCGTGCAAAACCGCGAATCAGCGCGACTACGACTGCAATGCCGGTAGCGGCCGAAAAGAAGTTTTGCACGGTAAGCGCGGTCATCTGCGTCAGGTAGCTGACAGTCGATTCCGGCGTGTAGTCTTGCCAGTTCGTGTTGGTCACGAAGCTGACTGCCGTATTGAACGCGGCGTCGGGCGTCATCGGGCCGAAGCCCTGCGGATTAGCCGGCAACCATTGTTGCAAGCGCAAAAATCCATACACCACGAGCACGCCGAAGGTATTGAAGACAAGTACGGCTAGCGCATAGTGCTTCCATGACATTTCAGCGGCCGGGTCCACGCCGGCGAGCTTGTACAGCACGGTCTCGATCGGCCGTCCGATGCGACGAACCACAACCGATGAACCGTCCACCACCGCTGTCATGTAACGGCCGAGCGGAATGGCGAGCGCGATCAGGACGACGATATACAGGCCGGTCTGAAACAGGTTATTGAAGTTCATTCGAGGGCCTCCGCGCGCAGCAACGCATACACGAGGTAGGCGAACAGAATCAGCGTCGAGGCCGCCGCGAGCCACGTCATCCAGGTAGTCATGGCCGGCCCCCTGGGGCACGGCGCAGCTTGTCGCAACCAATCACGAACGCGGCAACAATACCGCCGAACGTTGCGATTGCGATGAGGTAGAGCAGATCCATGGCTTCGTCTCCCACAGCGGACTCCCGCACCATGGAATTTAGGAAAGGCCGCGTAAACGCAGCGTTAAGACTTGGTGGAGTTTTGTAAAAAATGAGGGTGTGGTCCGCGAGATCGCTGGACCGTGTTCGTCATGGCAGCTCCGTCAAAAGATCATATGTGACGCCCATCACAATAACCCGCGCGCCCACTCAACCCAAACTTTGACTTCCCCCCTCGCATACACTAGATTCGAACCACGCTACTCGTCGCGGAGCACAAGGAGAACAACCATGACTCCATGGGAAATCCAAGGCACCGAACTGTTCAACTGCAATTGCTCGTACGGTTGCCCGTGCCAGTTCAGCGCACTGCCGAACAACGGCTTCTGCGAAGCGCTGGGCGCCATCTCGATCAGCAACGGCTACTACGGCGACGTGCGACTCGACGACCTCAACATCGCGGTCGTGTTTCAGTGGCCGGGACCGATCCACGAAGGCAAGGGCAAGTGCCAGCCGATCGTCGACGAACGGGCCAGCCCGGAGCAACGCGAAGCCATTCTGAAAATCATGACGGGGCAGGACACCGAGCCGTTCGCCACGGTGTTCTCCGTATTCGCATCGACGCTCGAGCAGGCATTCGATCCGATCTTTACGAAGATCGACTTCGATGTCGATGTCGATGCCAGACTCGGTCGGATTCATGTCGAGGGTGTATTCGACGTCGTCGGCGAACCGATCCGCAATCCGGTGACGGGCGACGAGCATCGCGTTCGAATCGACTTGCCGCACGGCTTCGAATACGAGCTTGCCGAGATCGGCTCCGGCACCAGCCGCTCGCACGGAAATATCGCACTGGATCTCAAGGGGACTTACGCGCAGTTCGCGCGACTGCACATGAATAACAAAGGACTGATCCGGCATCGCGCTGCCGCATGAGTAGCGTCGAAAACATCCTCGGACGTGAGCGCGTCATCACCGCGCTCGGCATCGTCGCCGTCATCGCGTTGTCGTGGGCCTACTTGTGGACGGGCGCCGAAATCGGCATGTCCGCGTTCGAGATGACGGCCGTCGCGCTGTTCCCGCATCGACTGGCGGACGGCGGCGGGGGAATGGATCCGTCGCTGCCGACCGTGATCCTCATGTGGTGGGTGATGATGATCGCGATGATGACGCCCAGCGCGGCGCCGCTCGTCCTGTTGTATCGACGCGTATTGCGGCACCACGACGCGATCGAGGCCAGGTCGGCCATCCCGTCGTTGTTTCTCCTGGCCGGTTACCTGAGCGCATGGCTGGCATTCTCGATCTGCGCGGCATCGCTGCAGAAGGTGCTGCAACCGACCGGCCTCATTTCGGAAATGATGTTGTGGTCGAAGAGCGCGCCCCTTTCCGCGATCGTTCTGGCCGCGGCGGGCGCCTATCAGTTCTCGCCGCTCAAGCGCGCCTGCCTGACGCAGTGCCGTTCACCAGTGAATTTCCTCACCGCGCACTGGCGCCCTGGCGTCGCAGGCAGTTTCCTGCTCGGAATGCGTCATGGCATTTACTGCGTGGGCTGCTGTTGGCTGCTGATGGCGTTGTTGTTCGTGGGCGGCATCATGAATCTCGTCTGGATAGCCGCGCTGTCGCTAATCGTTTTCGTGGAAAAAATCCTGCCCGGCGGTGAACGTGTCGGCCGCGTGCTGGGCGTCGTGCTGATCGCCTGGGCAGGCGTCACCCTGCTGGTGTGATCGGCTTTTCTCTTCTCACTCGGTCATTCAAATGACCGAACGAAGCCTCACTCAGCTTTTCAACTCTCTCGCTTCGATCATGGAGCAACCCGCACGCTTCGCGGCATGCGGTATTTTTCCGCTATCGCGAGCAACCAACGGTGCCACTGACCTCTCATTCGCCGCCAGAGTCGTGCCGGAGCCCCTTACCGCGCGAGCGGTTTAGTCCATTCGGCCAGAGCTGCCGCTGGCGCGACCATCGGGCAACGGCGGCTATGGTCAGCTTTGCTGACGTCAGACCCGCGACTGGTTCGAACGGTGGCTTTACTCCAGTTGGGAGGACAGCAAGTGACCCAAACCCGTCCTTCGAGTCATCACCCGCAGAGTGGCCGCTCGCGACCATAAAGCGGCCACCCGGTCTACTGCCGGGGCCGGTATCTCGCCGGCACAAGGCACCCATTCTAAATCGCCGATCTCGTTGCTCTTGTTGCCAGTCCACCCACCATGTCGGTTTGCACTAGTACACCGCCGTCATCATCGGAAGTATTTCGTATCGCATACCAATGTCCGCCACCATCGCCGGATCGGCGTCGCGCATCGCTTCGACACTGGCCTCGTCCTTGGCGCGCACGATACCCACACCCCAGACGCCCCTTGGGTCAAGCACCGGCCCGAATGCGACGACAATGCCCTCCTGAAGCTTCCCAGCCCAGTACTTGGCATGTTCGCTCATCGCCGACTTCTCCAGCGCATTTATCGTCTGGGCGAAGTCTGGCCGCGGGGGGATCAGCCGGCACAGGAAATGAGAGAGCTTACCCTCTTCCGATGCGTACGCCGTGAGCCACCCGAACACGCGCTCCCAGCCATGTGCGTGTCCGGCACAGGATTGTGGACGGCCGGCGAATCCTTCGTGCCACAGCGTCAGTCGCGTGCCGCCATCGATCGGACTGAGTTCGTAGGTGAGCGTCGTGGTGTTGCCGCCGTCCCAATCCGCCACCCAGGTCTGCACAAGTCGCGTTGGCGGCGACACTTCCAGGTACTCTCCCCGCACGCTGAAGGAGCGGCCGTCTGCACTCACGCCACCCGCGCGCCATTTGCCGCCTGGTCGAACCTCGGCCTGCCACTCGGTGGTCTGATAAGTATCAGGCGACCCCCACCAACGGGTGACTTCGCTGGAAGTCAAGGCGTCGAAAATCTTCTGCGCGGCAGCCGCGATTTCCACGACGGCCAATATCGTGCCGCGGTTGACATCGGCAACAGCGCGGGCTCTGCTATTGGGCGAAGCGCTCATGATTTCTCCATCAGTTCCTTGAGATTGTCCAAACTGAGCTGCCAGTGCGTTCGGTAGGCGTCAATCCAGCCCGCCACTTGTTGCAGCGGCGCGCCTTGCAGGCGATACACCCGTTCGCGCCCCGCTGGCTCCGCAATGACAAGTTCCGCGTCGCATAACAGCTTCAGGTGCTTCGAGATGGCCGGACGGCTTTGCTCAAAGCCTGCAGCGAGGTCTTTGACCCTCACGGGGCCCTGGCGCAGCCGATCGAGAATCGTACGTCGAGTGGGATCGGCGATCGCGTGAAACACGTCGGCTTTCCCTGCGCTTCGCGGCATCATGTCGAGAGTATTGGTAACCGTATGGTTACCAATATAGGCTCAACAGGTCGGCGCGTCAAATGAAGGCGCGCATGGGTGCACGCATCATAACGACAAGGCCATGCGGCAATTCAGAGGACTCGAACGGTACGCCGCTGAACGAGTTCCCGTGATCGATTGACGATCTCGCTCTGCCGGACTTCCTCGACGACGAACTCGACGAACGCCGCGACGCGCGGCGGTAAGTGCTTCCTCGCTGCGTAGTAGATGCAGATGTCGCTGCGCCGTGACACGAACTTCGTCAGTACGCACTTCAGCTTGCCGGCGGCAATCAGCGCGGCCGCATGATGTGCACCAAGCAGCGCGATGCCGCACCCGCCTAGGGCAAGCTCTGTCAACGCTTCCGTATCGGATACGATGAGGTGCGAGCCTGGCTGGAATACGACTTCCTTGTTCCGCGCCTGCAACTTCCACGTCTGGATTCTTCCCGAACTGGGAGAACGGAACGCGATAAGTTCGTGATGCTCGAGGTCTTCGATCGACTGCGGTTCGCCGTGCTGCTCCAGGTACGCGGGCGCCGCGCACAGAATGAGCGTCAAAGGAGAGAGCGTACGCGCGACCACACTGGAATCCGTATCGTGCAATTGTCCGATCGCGCAGTCATATCCTTCCGAAATCAGGTCCACGTGGCGATTTTCGAATCGCAGGTCGAGAGTGACCTGGGGGTAGCGCTCGCGGAACCGGCTCAACACCGGCAGCAACGCGACGCGGCTGAAGGCGATCGGCAAAGATACCTTCACCGTGCCGCTCAATTGGGTTTCGTCAGACGACAGCGCCGCGATCGCATCTTTGATCTGTTGCGCCGGCTCGTGCACCATCGTGTACAGGCGCCGCCCCTCGTCCGTCACCGACAGGTGACGTGTCGTGCGCTGGAATAGCCGGCACCCGAGCAACGTCTCCAGCATGCCGATCTGTTTGCTCACCGCGCCAGGTGTGACGCCAAGTTGACGGCCGGCCGCCGAGAAATTTGTCGACTCGACGGTTGCGGCGAACGTTTTCAGGGCCCTGAACAGGTCAATCGATCCGCCTGCGTTCGTTTTCATCTTGCACCGTCGCTCACAACTGTTTCACTGCTCCGTAGCATAGACCGGTCGCGAAAGCGCGCCGAGAATCGACGTCACCGTATGAACCAAGAGGAGCGCGACCATGAATCAGGAACCGGTGCGAATGCCGCAGCGCAAACCATTGGCGAGCGGACAGCTTCTGATCGACGGTAAATGGCGTGACGCGTCGGACGGCGCAACCCTACCGACGGTCGATCCCACCACCGAGAAAACCATCACGGAGGTTGCGAAGGCGACCCCCGAGGACGCCGATGCGGCGGTTGCCTCGGCGCGCAGAGCATTCGAAGCGGGCGACTGGTCGCGCCTGCATCACGAAGCTCGCGCAAGAATCCTGTTTCGCGTGGCCGATCTGCTCGACGAGCGGGCGGAAGACTTCGCGCTGCGCGAAGCAATGGATATGGGCATGCCTTATCGCGACTTTCTC
This sequence comes from Paraburkholderia sp. IMGN_8, assembly GCF_038050405.1. Lineage (NCBI taxonomy): Bacteria > Pseudomonadati > Pseudomonadota > Betaproteobacteria > Burkholderiales > Burkholderiaceae > Paraburkholderia > Paraburkholderia sp. IMGN_8. Next base: position 2,992,989 of record NZ_CP150901.1, read on the forward strand.
GACGTCATCATGCCGCACTGTTCCGGGCTATTCCGCTTTTTCGGCGGGCTTGCCATGCATGCGATGGACGGCGCCTATCGCACGTCCTACGAACCGCATACCCGGATCCTCACGTGTCGCGAGCCGCTCGGCGTGGTGGCCGCGATTACGCCCTTCAATTTTCCGCTGGCGCTCACCTGCTCCAAGGTCGCCCCAGCATTGGCCGCCGGCAACACTATCGTGCACAAGCCGGCCTCCGACACGCCGCTGACGGCGCTGGCCCTCGCCCAGGTGATGCTCGATGCCGGTGTGCCAGACGGCGTATACAACCTCGTCACGGGCCCCGGCGGCACGCTGGGCGACGCGCTGGTGAAACATCCTGCCGTCGACAAGATTGCCTTTACCGGTTCCACGGGCGTGGGGCAGAACATCGTTCGCAACGGCGCGGCAACGCTCAAGCACACGACGATGGAGTTGGGCGGCAAATCGCCGAACATCATCTTCGCCGACGCCGATCTTGATGCAGCGATACAGACGGCGTTCTGGGGCATCTTCTGGAACAAGGGCGAAGTCTGCGTCGCGGGCTCGCGGTTGCTCGTCGAACGGCCGGTCTACGATGAAGTCGTCGAGCAGGTCGCCGCAATGGCCAAGGCCGCGGTGCTGGGTGATCCACTCGACCCGCGTACCCAGGTGGGGCCTCTCGCTTCGAAGGCCGAGTTCGACAAGGTGCGGCAATACGTCGAATCCGGCAAGGCATCGAGCGCGCGCCTTGTCGCTGGCGGCGATGTGCGCAAGATTGATGGCAAGGGCCTCTTCGTCGAACCCACCGTCTTCGCGGACGCGACCAACGAACTGAAAATCAGCCGCGAGGAGATTTTTGGGCCGGTCCTGCCGATCATTCCGTTCGATGGCGACGAAGAAGCCGTGCGCATCGCAAATGACACGCCATACGGCCTCGCTGCGGGCATCCAGACCCGCGATCTGGGCCGAGCGCTGCGTCTCGCGGACCACATCGCGGCCGGCACAGTCTGGATCAACACCTGGCATAAGTACCACCCCAACGGGCCCTTCGGCGGCTACAAGATGTCCGGCTACGGGCGCGAACAAGGTGCGGAGGCGCTCGAAAGCTACACGCAGTACAAGTCCATCTGGGCAAACATTGCGTGAGCTCGAGTTCATGGAAGGAGACCCGATCGTGAACATTGGAATAATCGGAGCAGGTAACGTCGGAACCGGCCTCGCGAAACATCTCATCCCGAACGGCCATGCCGTGATGCTGAGCTTCAGTCTCGACATGGACAAGCTCAATGCGACCGCCGCCGAGCTCGGCGCGCGCGTCGGCACGGTCGCCGAAGCGGTGCAGTTCGCCGACATGGTGGTCCTGGCCACGCCTTGGACTTTCACCTCCGACGCGCTCGGACAGACCGGCAGCGTGCAGGGTAAAAAGATCATGTGGGATTGCACGAACGCGCTCAAACCCGACCTGAGCGGTCTTGCCATCGGGACAACTACATCCGGCGCGGAAGAGATCGCGAAACTCGCGCCGTGGGCGACCGTGGTCAAGGCAATCCCGCCATTCGCGCAGATGCTGCACGCGCCCAGCATGCTCATCGGCGAGCACCGACCAAACGTGTTTGTCTGCAGCGACGACGTCGATGCGCGGGCGGTCATCGCGAGGCTCGTCGACGAGATTGGCGCCCAACCGGTCGACGCGGGGCCGCTTGCCCTTGCGCGTTACGCCGAACCTGCGGCGATGCTGTTGGTGCAGCTCGCCTATCAACAGGGGTTCGGCGCCCGGATCGGGCTGTCGTTGCTGCACGAGCCGCGGCGCAGCGCTTCTGAAGGCTCCCGTTCCTGAGCATGGGCATCGCCGCGGCTGCATGACGTAGAGGAGGTTGAAATGAAAGTGGGCGTATTGGGATCAGGAGTGGTCGGCCGGGCGCTTGGCGCGGGCTTTGTCAAGCACGGCCATGACACGATGCTGGGCACGCGGGATCCGCAAAAGAGCGACGTGCAGGACTGGGTGCGTGACACAGCCGGAGCGCGAGCCGGGACATTCGAGCAGGCTGCGCAGTTTGGCGAACTCATCGTGTTGGCCGTGCTTGGCCGCATCGCCGGGAGCGTGATCGCGCTTGCAGGTGCGGAGAACCTTTCCGGCAAGACTGTCATCGATGCGACCAACCCGCTCGCTGACGAGCCGCCGGTCAGTGGGATCCTGAAATACACGACGGGGCCAAACGAGTCGCTCGGTGAGTGGATTCAGGGACAGCTCCCGCAGGCGCACGTGGTCAAGGCTTTCAATAGCGTCGGCAATGCCTTGATGGTGAATCCGCACTTTTCGCAGGGCACGCCGACCATGTTCCTGTGTGGCAACGATGATAATGCAAAGGCTCGGGTCAGCGCGATCGCACGGCAATTCGGCTGGGAACCCTATGACTGTGGGAGCATCGTTTCAGCGCGGGCGCTCGAGCCCTTATGCATGCTGTGGTGCCTGCCGGGGTTTCTTCGCAACGACTGGAATCACGCGTTCAAGATGCTGACTGAGTAGAGGCCGCTATGGAAGCTTACCGAGCACCGCCCGACGGCGACCCGGGATTCACTCTGGAAGAGATGAAGCAGTTCGTTACGAAACACTTCGACGAATTCGTGAACCGCAAGAATCCGGAGGTCGCACGGGAGAACTTCAGCGCGGATTTCCTCAACCATGACGAACCGTCGGGGCCCCAGGTCGGCGCGGAAGCGGCGATAACCATGATGAAGGCGGCTTATCAAAAATGGCCGGACCTTCACGTCACGATCGAAGACATGCTCGCTGAGCGTGACAAGGTGATGGTGAGAAACACGTGGCGCGCGACCGACGCGGCGACCGGACATAAGATCGAATTCCACGGCTTTGTGCTATGGCGATTTGCGAATCGCAAGATCGTCGAGAGATGGGCCACTCTAACGGCACCACGCAAAGCAGACGACTGAACTCAACGCAAGCGTGCCCCTTCTGCCGGATGGCCCCGCGCTCCCGGGCCGTGTCCGGAGTGTGTCAAGACCGCCCGCATCGCGTGGTCCGGCCGCGCCGGCTCGGCAGATCCCAAGTCGAAGGTCCGCGGTCGACCCTGAACTGCCGTTTAAGATCGCGCCACCGCGATGGCTGCTTCGAAGGTGCAACCGCCATTCGACCAATCAAGCTGGCCGGCGAGCAACCGGTCCCTTTACGGCCACTCGAGCCCCCGCCATATCACTGCTGAATGACCGGTATCCTGAGAGATCGAGGAGAAACATGCGTGAAGTCAATCAACGCTGAGTAAATCTGCGAGCGGCTTCCTGATCAGCCGCCAGTGTGGCCGGCATCGTATCCCTCAGATAGTCCACCCAGGTGCGAATCTTCGCGTCCACGTATTGTCGCGATGGATACATCGCGTACAGACCCATCTCCTGCGACCTGTATTCGGGTAGTACCCAGGCAAGTTCACGGTTGCGCAATCCGCTGATCGCCGAGTAGATCGGAATCAGGCCGATTCCTAGTCCTTCCCGTACTCCAGTGGCAAGAGCCTCCGGTGTGTTGACTTCCAGCAACGCTGGCCGGAATCGAACGGACTCCTTTCCGTTTGGCCCATCGAAGGTCCACACGTTCATTGGAAATTCGGGTGTGTTCAGGTGGATGCACGAATGCGCTTCGAGGTCGTCTGGCGTGTGTGGGACGCCATGGGCCTCGATGTAAGTACGTGATGCGCAAACAATGCTGAATGCACTACCGACTTTCTGTGAAATGAGCTCAGAATCCAATAATGCCAACGCCCCGACAATTGCAACGTCGCAGCCGTCTTCGATGAAATCCGGCGTGCCATTGGCGAGCGTCAGCTGGACTTTCACTTCCGGATATAGCTTTTGATACGCGCCGATCCCCTTGATGAGGTAGTGCTGTCCAAACCCGACGGGAGTGCGGACCCTCAGTTTCCCAAACGGACGTGCATGTGCGTCGCCCGCTTCCGCCTCAGCCTCTTCGATCAGGGCGAGGATCTGCATGCAATGCTCGTAATATCCCTCACCCGCTTCGGTCAGCGCGATGCGTCGTGTGGTCCTGTTGAGCAGTCGGGTTCGAAGATGTCCCTCCAGATCCGAAACGGCGCGTGAGACCTGGTCAGGTGCGATGTCCATGCCGTTCGCCGCCGCAGTGAAGCTCCCGGCTTCGACGACGCGCACAAAGATGCGCATGCTTTGAAGTATGTCCATGCAGAGCTCCAGATGCGAGTCGGAACGGCGAAGCGCGATAAATGACGTTTCGCTACATCCCTTTGCAGGCGCAACAGTGTGCGCCGGCCGACCGGCGCTTACGTTAAATCATCTCGATGGCCATGGCAGTGGCTTCGCCACCGCCGATGCAAAGGCTGGCAATTCCGCGGCGTCCGCCCGTCAATCTGAGGGCCGCAAGCAAGGTGACCAGAATGCGCGCTCCGGAAGCGCCGATCGGGTGACCGAGGGCGCAGGCGCCGCCGTGTATGTTGACCTTGTCGTGATCGAGAGCCATGTCCCGCATGGCGGCCATGACAGCGACCGCAAACGCCTCGTTGATTTCCCACAAATCTACGCTGGACGTCGCCCATCCAATCCTGGACAACAGTTTCTCCATCGCGCCCGCGGGCGCGGTGGTAAACAGTCTCGGCTCTTGAGCGTGGGTGGCGTGCCCGACGATAGCGGCCAGAGGCTTGATCCCAAGTCTGTCGGCGCTTGAACGACGCATCAGCACCAGCGCGGCGGCACCGTCGGAAATCGAACTGGAGTTGGCCGCAGTCACCGTGCCATCGGTCTTGAAAGCGGGTTTCAAGCTACCGATCTTGTCGAGTTTGGCCCTGGACGGTTGCTCGTCGTGCTCCACGAGGACTTCGCCTTTTTTGCTGGAGGTCATCACGGGGGCGACTTCCCATGCGAAGGCCATGGCCCGAATAGCGGTCTGGGCACGGGTGGTGGATTTGATTGCATAGGCATCCTGATCGCCTCGGGAGAAACCGTAAGCCTCGGCGCACTCTTCGGCGAAGGTCCCCATGGGACGGCCATTATCGAAATAAGCATCTTCCAGGCCGTCGAAGGACATATGGTCGAGGATCTGTCCGTGACCCAGGCGGAAGCCGCCGCGCGCCTTCGGGATGAAGTATGGAGCGTTAGTCATGGACTCCATGCCGCCCGCGACAATAACCTCGTTGCTGTTGGCCATGAGTAGATCATGAGCCAGCATGGTGGCTTTCATGCCGGAACCGCACACTTTGTTGACAGTGGAGCAGCCCACCGACAGGGGCAGTCCGGCGGTGATTGCCACCTGGCGCGCCGGGGCCTGGCCGAGGCCGGCAGGCAGCACACATCCCAAGATGAGTTCCTGCACCTTGTCGGCGCTAACGCTGGCTCGCTGGATAGCGGCCTTTACGGCAACGGCGCCGAGCTGCGGCGCTGTGCAGCTGGAGAGATCCCCCTGGAAGCTGCCAATAGGGGTACGGGCGACAGATACGATAACTACGGGATCTTTGGACATGGTTTATTCGCTGAAAAGATGGTTGCGGTTTATTTGGCGGCCATACGGATGGCGCCGTCGAGGCGGATGACCTCGCCGTTCAGGTATTCGTTCAAGAGGATGTGCTCCACCAGAGCGGCGTATTCCGCTGGCTTGCCCATTCTGGCTGGAAACGGCACCGTTTTGCCCAGCGCCTCCTGTACTTCAGCGGGCATGCCGAGCAGCATTGGGGTTTCCATGATGCCTGGCGCAACTGTCATGACCCGGATGCCGTAGCGGGAGAGTTCCCGCGCGAGTGGCAACGTCATTGCGACGACGCCACCTTTGGAAGCGGCGTAGGCTGCCTGCCCCACCTGTCCCTCAAACGCGGCCACCGACGCTGTACAGATGATGACGCCGCGCTCGCCGGAGGTCTCTGGCGGGCAGGCGCTCATCATCTCCGCCGCAATGCGGATCATGTTGAAACTGCCAACCAGGTTGATATTGATCGTTCGAGCGAACGAGTCCAGCTTGTGGGTTCCTTCACGGCCGATGACCTTTTCGGCGGGAGCAACGCCTGCGCAATTGACGAGTCCCCGGAGGACCCCCATTTCCACGGCCGCTGCAAAAGCTGCCCTGGCGCTGTACTCGCTGGCGACGTCTGTGGCAACGAATCGGGCATCCGGTCCTAGCTGTGCGGCGATGGCCTCACCCGCTTCGTGGTTGACGTCCGCCAGGACCACCTTGCCGCCCCGCTCGACGATCAGGTTCGCCGTGGCCGCCCCCAACCCGGAACCGGCCCCGGTCACTACAAATACGTTGTCTCTGATCTGCATGTCCGTTTTCCTTTCATGTGACGCTGCGCTGATGCATTCGGTACGCGGGCCGCTGACTCGCGTCTGGATTCGCTTCCGATGCGCGCCGCTACTCCGAATAGAACGTGGTGAACGAGCCAACCTCCGCTCTTTCCGTAACGAGGCTGTTCTCGATGCGTGAGGCATCCGCAAATCCGAGACTCATGCCGACAACAAACCTCTCACTCGTCTCCAGGCGAAGTTGATCGGCAATGACCTTGTGGTACTTCATAAATGCGGCTTGAGGGCATGTGCTCAAGCCATGGGCACGAGCGGCGATCATGATGTTTTGCAGGAACATGCCGTAGTCGAGCAGGCTTCCCTGCTGCATGACGCGGTCGATCGTGAAAAACAGGCCGACGGGCGCGTCAAAGAATTGATAGTTGCGGCTGTGTTGGCCTTGCATCCGTTGCCTGTCGCCCTTTTCGATTCCAAGCAACCCGTATAGCTTCCAACCCACAGCTCGTTTTCTTTCCAGGTATGGCGATATCCACTCGCGCGGGTAGTAGTCCCACTCGTCCGTGCATGTCTCGTCTAGTGCCGAATCGTCATTAGCCCGCTGGATCGCGGCGCAGATTCGGTCTTTGGCGTGCCCCGTGACGACATGTACGCGCCAGGGCTGGATATTGACGCCCGTGGCCGCGAACCGCGCCACGTCCAGTATCGATTCCACCGTCTGTCGAGGAATCGGCGTGGGCAGAAACGCCCTGATGCTGCGACGCGACAGGATGGCCCATTCGATGGCCTTGCGCAGCACATCGGCATCCATCGCCGGGGGTGTGTCACTTCTCTTCATCTGCCACTCCATCTGTCTCTAATGCCAGCAAACCCGCGCAACTCCGTTGCACGGCAGCATTGCCTGATGAGCAAGATTAGCGGGGCAGAAAAGGACCGGTTGTCTCGAACATGACAATTGACACCGGTAACCCGTCGTCCCCTACGAACCGCAGGAGTGTCTTGTTCGGGACAGTTTCGGGCCAGCGCAACGTTTAGATTCGGTGTAGTACAGCAAGGTTTGAGCGTGCCGATTCAGAGGTCGTACCCTGGCACCGCTTGTACCCGGACAGTTTTCACATCAGACGAGGAGACATAACATGCCCACCCAAATCTACGAGCACGGACTCGATCGAAACGAAGCTAACCATGTTCCGCTGACACCGCTGCACTCACTGGATCGATGCGCCGAATTGTTTCCGGAGCGGATCGCTATCGTGCATGGCGCGATGCGCCAGACCTGGGCGGAGACGCGCAGCCGCTGCCGCCGGCTGGCCAGCGCGCTCGTCCGGCGGGGTGTCACGCGCGGCGACACCGTATCGATCCTTGCGCCTAATACGCCCGCGCTGGTGGAGGCGCATTTCGGGGTGCCACTGAGTGGCACTGTGCTCAACACGATCAATTGCAGGCTGGATGCCGACGGCATTCGGTTCATTCTGCTTCACGGGGAATGCAAGGTTCTTTTTGTCGATCGTGAATTCGCGGCCCTTGCCGCGGACGCGCTCGAGCACGTTCCCAATAGGCCACTCGTGATTGACATTGCCGATCTCGAAGCACCGCCGGGGGCATCGATAGGTGACCTCAACTATGAGCAGTTGCTCGGAGAAGGCGACCCAGACTTCGAAGGCGTGTGGCCCGCGGACGAATGGGACGCCATCGCGTTGAACTATACGTCCGGAACGACTTCCGACCCGAAAGGGGTCGTGGTCAGTCACCGTGGGGTTCACCTGATGAGCATGCTCCAGTTGATTGACTGGGGCGTGCCGCGCGGGCCGGTGTATCTCTGGACCCTCCCAATGTTCCATGCCAACGGATGGTGCTTCGCCTGGGCGGTCACAGCAGCGGGCGGCACCCATGTCTGCCTGCGCAAAGTCAATGCCGCAGGAATATTTAGAGCCATCCGCGAATACGGCGTCGATCATTTTTGTGCGGCGCCAATCGTCCTGGCCGCATTGGCCGACGCGCCTGCCAGCGAGCGCAGCCCGTTACCTCGCGCCGTTCGCGTGCGCACGGCGGGTTCACCACCCCCGGCCACCGTGTTGAAATCGGTAAGCGAGCTGGGATTCGAGGTCGAGCACGTATACGGCATCACCGAAGCCTCCGGCACGCCGGTCAGTTGCCTCATCCAGGCAGACTGGCGCGCACTGGCCAACGAGGAGCAGGCGCGCCTGAAGGCGCGGCAAGGTCAGCGGGCCGCCGGACTTGAAGCCATGCGAGTCGCAAATCCCGCCACGCTCGAGTCAGTTCCTGCGGACGGCAAGACCGAGGGAGAGATACTGCTGCGCGGCAATGTCATGATGAAAGGCTATCTGAAGAACGAGGACGCAACCCGAAACGCCTTCGAGGGTGGCTGGTTCCACACTGGCGATATTGCCGTGGTGCACCCGGACGGATACATTCAGATCACAGATCGTTCCAAAGACGTCATCATTTCAGGTGGAGAGAACATTTCATCGGTAGAGGTGGAGGGCGTATTGCACCAACACCCGGCAGTCCTCATCGCGGCAGTGGTGGCGCAGCCCGATGACAAGTGGGGCGAAGTGCCTTGCGCATTTGTCGAATTGAGACAGGGTATCGATGCACCTTCTGAACGGGAGCTAGTTACGTTCTGCCGAGAGCGGCTCGCTCACTACAAGTGTCCTGTGAGGATCGTGTACGGCACACTGCCAAAGACAGGCACAGGAAAAATTCAGAAGTTTCGACTTCGAGAGCAGGCTGGCAGCCGGGAAGCCATTACGAAGCTGTCTGACGCATAGTCACGTCTCGCGGGTGTATCGACGCTTACTATTGCGACACGATTTGCACCCACTGCACAATCAATCTTCGGCGTGTGCAAAATCGCGAAGCCCTGCCAGGTCAAGAATGCGGACTGAGCCATACTCGATCATCAGAAGCCCCGCATCGGCGAGCTCGCGAAGCGCCCGGTTGGTGTTCTGCCTGGAAAGGCCGGACAAACGTCCGATTTCTTCTTGTGAAAGACCCAGCGTTAGGTCAGTAACACTAAAGAGTTGCGGATTGAACAGTTCAGCGAGACAGAAAGCGACTCTTGCAGATGCTTTGTGCAAACGGAGGTTTCCAACCAGACCGACGTAGTATCCACACCGTGCATTGAGTTGATCGATGACAAATCGACTGAACGAATGGCTATTGTCAAGCAGCCACTCAAATGTGCTGTGCGGAATAAACCCGACTTCGCTGTCGCGCAGCGCTACCACCGAGTATGGGCGAGGCTCATCTTTTAATAGGGCTCCCTCACCAAACCAGGAACCCGCCGGCACGCCGGCGAAGGTCGTGGCCCGCCCACCTTTCGAGACCGTATCGACTTTGACTAACCCTTCGATCACGCCTATCCAATGATCCGCAGGGGCTCCGCGATGACAGACCAGGGCGCCGGCAGAATACGACCGTTGAAAGGCATCTTTCTGGACGCGAGCGAGTTGTTCCTGTGTCAAATTAGCCGACCAGGCGGAGCGCGATATGAAGCACTGCAACTCAACTGACAGGGGCATAGCCAAGTTTGGTTCGAAGGGTCCAGAGGCTCTAGTTTAACCATTTGCCGGCCGACGTTGCCCAATGACCGACCGGCTGATATCTGCTCGAAGGTCCGGTCCGGAGCAGCAGCCGACGTTCGACCGAGCACTTGATGGCGTGGGCCAACGTCCGTAGATGGCCGGGTGCCGTCTCATGCAATTGGCATACGCGGTCTGAACCTCGCACGGCGGCGATCGGCAGCACGCGACCCGTAAGAGTCGATCGATACCAGCGCTGCTATGTCCGCTACCGAACGACAATCGGACAACGTCCGGCGTCCCGGCGAGGGCAGGACACGTATTCGCCAGGCACGAGGGCACTACGTCGGGCTTTTCCTCATGAGGATCGTGTAGTGAACGGTGCCGAGAGTTCTTCCGCTCTCGAAAGAAAGAGCTTCAGGACTGGAGAGGTGTTCGACCTGCTGTAGCCAATGACGAGATCAACCGTCGGTGCATCGCCTTCAAGGGGCCGGCTGACGACCGACCATGGCAGCAGATTGTTCGCGTACTCCGGCATCAACGCGAGCCCACGCGTGGACGCAACGAGCGACATCGCCATCGCGAGATTGTCGACGCCGTGTCCGGGTGTGATATTGACGCCGCTCCGTTGCAGATACCGCTCAATGACGTCGTGGAGCACCCTGGCTTTGTTCGACGCCATGATGAACGTCTCGCCCACGAGATCCGCCGGGCGGATCGCGGTTCGTGCGGTCAGCCGGTGGTCGCTCGGCATCAGCACAATGAGCTTCTCCCTGCTGACGACGCGATAGTCGAGATCGAATCCCGGTTCGGCCCGCAGAAACGCGAGGTCGAGCCGGCCACGCGCTAGCGCATCGGCGAGGTCCGGCGAATAGCTGCTCGATACGGTGACGTCGATATTCGGCAATTCATCGCGCAGAACCTGCATGGCGCGCGGCAGCCAGGTGATTTCCTCGCCGGTCTGAAAGCCGAGCGCGAAGACCTGCTTCGCCGGCCGCACGGCGCGGCGCGCAGCCTCGGTCGCGGCGTCGACCTGCGCGAGCGCCAGCAGTGCATGGTCGAGGAACGCCTTGCCCGATGCAGTCAGCTCGACACCGCGCGCACTGCGGCTGAACAGTTCCGCGCGGACCTCGTCTTCCAGATCGCGAATCTGTCGGCTAAGAGATGGCTGCGACGTATGCAGGCGCTGTTCGGCCGCAACCGTGAGGCTACCCGTCTCCGCGACGGCAATGAAATACCGCAGATGTCGAAGTTCCATATGCTCCTCGCCCGCATCCCATGCCTCACAGGCATGCCCACCAGCCTACAAAGTCTTTTTGCTTTTCGCAATCGACCACTAGATTAGCAATCAGGCAGCCGCATAGCATCTACCAGCAACCCCCAACGGACTGACACCCGCCTTCGCCCCATACCTCTCATCTATATCACCCGGAGAGTCTGAATGGACATCCCAGTTGTTGTAATTACCGGTGCGCTTACAGGCATCGGCCGCGCCACGGCACTGGCGTTCGCGGACAGCGGCGCGCATCTCGTCGTTTCCGGCCGCCGCGAAGCCGAAGGCAAAGCGCTCGAAGCCGAACTTCGCGAACTCGGCGCAGACGCCGTCTTTGTCCGTGCCGACGTCCGTGATGACGATGATCTACGCGGCCTCGTCGATCAGGCCGTCGCCCGCTTCGGCCGCATCGATGTTGCTGTCAACAATGCCGGCACGGAGGGAGAACCCGGCTCCGTCGTTGACCAGACGGCGGAAAGCTACGCCGCGACCTTTGACACCAACGTGCTCGGCACGCTGCTCAGCATGAAGCACGAACTACGCGTGATGCAGGCACAGGGGCACGGCAGCATCGTCAACGTGTCGTCGAGCTACGGCCATGAAGGCGCCGCTTACGCGTCGGTCTACGCCGGCAGCAAGCATGCGGTCGAAGGCATGACCAAGTCCGCCGCGCTCGAAGTCGCCGCGTCAGGCGTGCGCGTCAACGCAGTAGCGCCGGGACCGACCGAAACCGGCATGCTCGACCGCTTCACCGGCACGGCGGAGCGCAAGAGGGCGCTTGTCTCGACGGTGCCGCTGGGCCGCATCGGCCAGCCTGACGATATCGCCCGCGCGATCCTGTTTCTCGCATCGGATGCCGCGTCGTTCGTGACGGGCCAGATCGTCTCCGTCGACGGCGGCAAAACGGCGGGCTGATGACGAACCTACAGCGATCAGGAGCACTGTCATGAGTCACCTCGCCGGAAAGACCGCGCTCGTCACGGGCGCCTCACGCGGCATCGGCCGCGCCAGTGCGCTCGCACTCGCGAAAGCAGGCGCACAGGTGCTCGTTCACTACAGCAGCGGGGAAAAGGCGGCGGATGCTGTCGTCGCCGAAATCCGCGCGGCCGGCGGCAACGCCCAGAAAATCGCCGCGGATCTGCGCGACGCAGACGGCCCGCATACGCTCGCAAAACGCGTTCGCACTGTCGTCGGCCATCGTCTGGACATTCTGGTGGCGAACGCCGGCATTTCAAAGGCCGCAAGCATTGAGGAAACGACCGTCGAAGATTTCGACGACTTGTTCGCCGTGAATGTGCGTGCGCCTTATTTCCTCGTGCAGCAGTTACTGCCCGTGATGTGCAAAGGCAGCAGCGTTGTCCTGCTCTCGTCGCTCGCGGCGCATGCCGCGGTCGGCAAGTTCCCCGCATACGCGGCTACCAAGGGGGCGGTCGATACACTCGTCAGACATTTCGCTTCGGCACTTGGTGAACGCGAGATTCGCGTGAATGCAGTTGCGCCCGGCGTCGTCGAAACCGACATGTCGAACTTCACGAAGACCGCCGCGGGACGCGAGGTCACGCTCGGCATGCAGGCGTTAAAGCGCGTCGCGCAACCTGATGACATCGGCGGTGCGGTTGCGTTTCTCGCCTCGGACGCAGCGCGCTGGATTACCGGTGAAACGCTGCGTGTCGACGGCGGCTCGAAACTCTAGATCAACCCGATTCACACCCGTTTCCAGTGTCTTCGAGAAGCCCGATTAATCAGATATCCATATTTATACGAAACATCAAAGAGCACGATTCAAATGACAACCGCTACACCCATCCTGTACGAATCGAAAGGCTCTCCGAACGCACGCCGCGTGCGCATCTTCATTGCGGAGAAGGGAATCGACATCCCGACGAAGCCTGTCGACCTGGGCGCCAAAGAACAGTTTTCCGATGCCTACCGCGCAATCAACCCGCGCAGCCAGGTGCCGGCGTTGGCCCTCGCCGACGGCCCCGTCATCGCAGAAGTGCTCGCCATCTGGCGTTATCTGGAAGAAGCGTATCCGCAGACCCCATTGCTGGGCACCACGGCAAAGTCGAAGGCCCTCGTCACGATGTGGGAACGCCGCGCAGAACTGGACGGCTTCGCGCCGGTCATGGAAGGCGTGCGTAACGCGGTCGCGGGCCTGAAAGGCCGTGCGCTGTCAGGTCCGCATGCCTATGAGCAGATTCCCGAACTGATCGCGCGAAGCAAACAGCGCGTAGCCAACTTCTTCGCCGACTTCAACGAGCGGCTCGATACAGTCCGGTTCGTCGCCGGCGATGATTTCTCCGCGGCGGACATCACGACGCTCGTGACGGCCGACTTCGCCGCCAACGCGCTGAAGATGCCGATTCCAGTCGAACACACCGCGTTTCAGCGATGGTACGACGAGGTATCTGCCCGGTCGAGCGCCGCCGCATAACGCATTGCACCGGCGCTGACTGGCTGGCGGGAACGAACGCCCCTGAAGCGCCAACTCAAGGAGAAACCCATGGTCAGCAACACCACTCCCGCCGCCCGGCCAGTGAAGACTCCGGGCAAGGACCATCCGATCACCATCGAACGCAATCCGTCGCGGGTGGTGGTCACGGTGGCCGGCAAGGTCATCGTCGATACGCAGGATGCGTTGACGCTGCGCGAAGCCCATTACCCGGCAGTCGTCTACGTCCCGCGAAAGGATATTGACATGACGTTGCTCGAGCGCACCGACCACGCGACGTACTGCCCATATAAGGGCGATTGCGCGTACTTCTCGATTCTGGCTGGCGGCGAGCGCGCGGTCAACGCCGCTTGGACCTACGAGAACCCGTACGAAGCCGTCGCACGGATCCGCAATCACCTCGCGTTCTATCCGGACCGCGTGGATGCGATCGACGAGCGGCCGGCCGCCTCGACCAACAACTGAGCGCCCGCAGTCGCTCACCATCGCACGCACGACGCTCGACCTTTCACGGAGATTGACATGACTGTCACCTAGCCCGAACAGCACAAGGCCCTCAGCCAGAGGGCATGAACCGTTGCCCCCACGCGCCAATAGCTCTTTGGAAAATGGTCCGGACAGCGACAACAGTCAATCATTAACTGGATTAGTGACGCGGTGAACCGCTCACGGAAACCTTAGGAAACCACATGTCTAAGTTAGCTCAAAAAGTGGCACTTGTTACCGGCGGTTCACGCGGCATCGGTGCGGCAATCGCGAAGCGTCTCGCCGCGGATGGAGCGCGGGTGGCCTTTACATATGCGAAGGACGCCAGCGCGGCTTCGGCCGTAGTCAAAGAGATTGAACTCAATGGCGGAAAGGCTATCGCGATCCAGGCGGACGCTACTGACGTCAAAGCTGTCGAGGCTGCGGTCGAGAAAACTTTTGCGACCTTCGGCCGGCTGGATGTGCTGGTGAACAATGCCGGCACGGCCATTCCGAAACCGTTCGAAGACACGACACTGGAGGAGATGGATCGAGTGATCGACATCAACATCCGCGGCGTGTTCGCTACGACCAAGGCTGCGCTGAAGCACCTGGATGATGGTGGCCGCATCATCATGATCGGTTCGGCGGTGGGCGAGCGTGCCATTGCGCCCGGGCTGGTGCCCTACGCGGCCACGAAGGCAGCCGTCAGGATGTTCACCCAGGCGCTGTCTCGAGAGTTGGGAGGCCGGGGCATCACGGTTAACAACGTCCAGCCGGGTCCGATCGATACAGACCTGAATCCCGCCTCAGGCGATTGGGCGGTGCCGCAGAAGGCGGCCACAGTACTCGGTCGCTATGGGCGCGTTGAGGAGATCGCCGCAATGGTAGCTTTCGTCGCCGGCCCGGAGGCCTCTTACATTACCGGCGCGAATCTTACGGTGGATGGTGGGATGAATGCCTGAGCCTGGGCACATGTTCGGCCTACGGATTTGAAGAAGGGCGACGTCCGTGCGGGCGCGACGGGGAGTCGATGAGTTAACGGGGTCGACTCTCCATTAACGACTTTGCACAGTCACCTGGCCGCCCCACGCGGTTCGCAGGCGCGGCCAGTGTCTGGCTCGCTAATCGCGAGATATGATTGGCCAACGCCCAGGAATATCAATTTGGTGTGCGGGATTGCGCGCTTGCCCCTCCAATGGATTTGTCGTCGCCCGATTGTCGACGATCGAAGCGGCGCAGTCGAATGGCTCCTGTTGGGCCGGCCTCTGCCGGACGCCACGGGCTCCTGTTGACCCCACGACCGCCGTTGGGGCCGGTGCCACGTCAGCGGCAGCTTCGAGGTACAAGGGTCATTCATTCCTTTGAGTCTATCGACAAATCCTCGGTCGGAGCGGATCTTCGAGCCTGGGCCGTTACCTCTGTTCAGAGGAGTAGTGGCCAATCTTCATTTGCATAGAAAAGAAATGGTGACGAGTTCCCTTGTTCCAGGCCGGCCAGGACCTGGTATCCTGCACCTAGTCTCCGACTTTCAGAAGAACTTTTCCGCCTCGCTCCTGATGGGAGATTGCGGCGCCGATTTCCTCAAGCCGATAGGTCGCTGCCACTGGAATTGCAACTTCGCCTGCGGCCACCATTTTTGACGCCTGCATGATGGCGCCAGGAATTTGTCCGGCAAAGTCCGGATTGCCTAAAGAAAAGCCACGAATGGTCAGGTCATTGAAGATGACCTCGAAAGGGCTAACTGCTATGGCCGCAAAGCTCGGAGCAGCGTACGACACGAGGGTGCCACGCGGGCCCAGCAGCGTGGCCAGACGGCCAGCAGCCTCTCCGCTGATAGCATCCAGCGCAAGCCGCACGCGCTTTCCGCCCAGCGCCTCTGTCATCTTCGTCGGCGCGTCATCATCGTCCAACAAGACCAGCTCGCATCCCGCTTCTCGCGCGGCATTCATAGCCTCGGCGCGGCGCACCAGTCCGAGAGTCTTGACACCTTTTTGCCTGGCGAAGCCGACTATCCAGTGCGCTATGGCCGAGTTGGCCGCGTTGATTGCAATCCAGTCGTCCGACTGAAGGTGCACGTATGTCTCGAGCAGCAAATGCGCGGTGGGCGGATTGATAGTAAGCATCGCCAACTGATGAGGGTCGGCATCGGCAGGAAGCGCAACCAGGCCTTCCGCGTTGACGACCATCCGCTCGCGCCAGGTAAAGCTGCCCATTGGGAGAGTCACGCGATCGCCGACCCTGACGTTGCCAACTCCGGCACCAACCTCCAGCACGCGCCCCGCACCCTCGTTGCCGATAACAGATGGCAACTCGGGATGCAGCGGATACAAGCCCCGCGCGACGAGAGTGTCGCTGAAGTTGATCGGGGCATACTCGACACCGACCATCACCTGGCCCGCGCCCGGACTGGCGGGCTCGGGCAACTCACGGAATTCAAGTCCCGTCGCAGGTTCGCCATATGCGGTGAGCACAATACCTTTCATGATGAAACTCCTCTTCGATGGACGCCTGAGTAGACACGGCGCCCGGGCATGCCTTATGGGGCATCGGATTGCGGAATGTCGTGTATTGCCGCTGCATGCCGGGGCCCCGTCAGATTCGGAAGCTCGACAACCCCATCTTCAGCGAACAAGGCAGCGGCGTCCTTCGGAGCGAATCAAGCGACGATCAGATCTGCGCTCTACCGCCGTCCACGAAGAGCTCGATACCCGTGACGAAACTGGAGTCATCCGAAGCGAGAAACAGGGCCGCTTTGGCAACTTCGTCGGCTTCCCCCATGCGTCCCATCGGGATGGTCGACAAGATTCTCGCTATAGCGTCTGGAGGCTGCTGATCAACGATCGGGGTATCGATTGGGCCCGGGCTAAGGACATTTGAACGGATGCGACGGTCCTTCAGCTCCACGGTCCATCCTCGCACGAAATTGCGGATGGCCGCTTTGGTCGCGCCGTATACCCAGAAGGCGGGTGTCCCTTTGGCGCTCGCGACGGAGCCCGTGAGAATGATCGAACCGCCGTCATTCAAGAGCGGCAGAGCCTTCTGGACGGTGAAGAGCACTCCCTTCACGTTGGTATTGAACAGTTTGTCGAAATGCGCTTCAGTGATGTTGCCCAAGGCGGCGAACTCAGCGATGCCAGCGTTGGCGAAGACGATGTCGATTCTTCGCCCTGTCGCGTTGACGTTCTCATAGAGACGATCAAGATCATCCAGATTGGCGACGTCTCCCTGGATGCCGGTCACATTGTCTCGGATGGCCCTCACGGCTTCGTCGAGCTCCTTCTGGTGACGGCCGGTGATAAAGACGTAGGCGCCCTCGGCGACGAAAAGCTTCGCGGCGGCGAAGCCGATCCCCGACGAGCCGCCGGTAATGACGGCCACCTTTCCCTGCAACTTATCCATAGCGACTACTCCGTTGATTGCTAATTGCGATTGGCAGCGCCTCCGGGCTGGCGGTCAGCTGCCAAAAAAAAGCCGAGCGCCCATGCGCGGCTGCATTCGAGGGTGGTTTGCGCGTACCAACCAACGCCGGTCAGTCAGCCGATCATCTCCCTGGTCGTCCGGCGGCTAGACCTCGAGCCGGAACGCCGCCCCGTCGCGCTTCACATGTCCAGCTGTCGGCGCGGCATAGTGGGTGCCGATGACCAGGATCGGCTGGTCGGCCCATTCGGCGAACATCTTCGCGCGGGTGGCCGTCGCGGCCTGGGTGTCGCTGTCGAGGCTCGTGGCCCAATCAGGGTGCGCCATCTGGCAGGGATGGTGGGCAATGTCGCCGGTGATCACCGCGCTCTGCCCTTCCGATTCGATCACCACGCTGACATGACCCGGCGTGTGCCCAGGTGTTGGCCTCAGGTGGACCTCAGGCGAGACGCGGTGGTCCATCTCCACCAGTTCGACCAGGCCGGCGTCGAAGATCGGCCGTACGCTGTCTCCCATGATCGCCTGCTGCTCCTCGTCGCCCTCGTTGCTCCAATGCTCGAATTCGCGCTTGCCAATCAGGTAACGTGCCTTGGGGAAGGTTGGGACCCACTTGCCGTCCACCAACATGGTGTTCCAGCCCACGTGGTCTAGGTGCAGGTGAGTGCAGATCACGGCGTCGACACTGTCGCGGCTCCAGCCCGCACCCGCCAGGTGTTGCAGGAACGGCGTCGCGAGCGGGTTTCCGCCCATCAAATGACGCGGCTTGTCGTTGCCGATGCACGTGTCGACCATCAGCCTCAGCCCCGGCGCCTCCACTAACAGGGCGTGGACCGACACGTTGAGCGAACCATCTTCGTTGACGAAGTGCGGATAGAGCCAGGGGCTGGCCTTCAGCACCTCCGGCGTCGCGTCCCGCAGGAAGAAGCCCTCCGGATCGTGGGGCAACGAAAACAGCATCTCGACCACGCATGTGATCTTCACCGAGCCCACCTGCCAATTCAACATAACGACCTCCTCATGGTTGCATCGCGTCGAGGAAACCTCGTCCGCTCATCGCCTGACCTGCTTCGTCAAAGGCACAGGGATCGCACCACAGGAACAGGCGCGCGTGGGAGCTGTGAATATCCGCTTGTCATGCCGGTCACATCGTTAAAATGACTTTGCCAAACGGCCGATCCTCTATCAGGTGACGCAGGGCTTCGCCTGCTTCGGCAAGAGGGTAGATGCTCTCGACGATCGGCTTGACTGATCCGCTTACGATTAACGGGATGATGTCCTGCCACGCAGTGGCGATCGTGGCCGGTGACTGGGCGAACAGGGAGAAGCCAGCCATCCGCGCCCGCTTCCAGATCAGGTCCGTGACATCGATCGTGGTTCTGCGGCCAGCGGAGTAGCCCAACGTGATCAGGACACCGCCGGGAGCCAGGCTGCTCAACGCCTCACTCGTCACAGTGTTGCCGATGCTTTCGATGACGATATCGACGCCCTTGCCGGCCGTTATCCGACGAACGCCGTCGGCGAGACCTTCCGCGGTGAGGTCAATCACGTCCTCGAAGCCAAGTTCGCGCGCTCTCGCGGCTTTCGCCGCGCTGCCAGCCGTAGAGATCACCTTGCCGGCGCCCTGCGCCCGTGCGAGCTGATAGGTCGCGTTGCCGACCGACCCGCCGATTCCCGGAGCCAGCACCGTCATGCCCGGCTTGAACCCGGCGTCGGTGAGGCTGACCTGTGCCGTCAGCCAGGCCACCGGAATGCTGGCCGCGATAACGTCCCCGATCGCGTCAGGCACCAACGCCAGATGTTCCGGCCTCACCAGCAGCCATTCCTGCCATGTGCCATTCTCACCAACGCCGTAGGGTCCCGTGAACATCACGCGGCTCCCCACCGCGAGTCCGGAATCGCCTGCGTCCTCGATGACACCGACACCCTCGTTGCCGAGCACCAGCGGCGACTTGGCTCGAGGATGTCCACCCGACAGGACCGTGTATTCGAGCGGCGTGACGCCGGCGGCAGTCACGCGAACCAGCACCCGGTCCTTCGCCCGTTGCGGCTTGGGTAGTTCGATCTGCCGCAACCCGTCATAGCCCGAAAAGGTTTCCGCTTCGATCACACGCATTGGTATATCCTGTAAAGTAACAAACCTGTACGTAACTTTCATAGTAGGTACCGATCTGTTACTTTGTCAACCTAAAAATTCGAATCAAGGAGTTTGCGGATATGAAGGCAGGAGCCCGACCCCGGCGGGGAGCCCCGCCAAAGGGCGAAGTGAGCGCGCGCGAGCGTATCCTCGCGACGGCAAGCGATCTGTTCTACCGCGAGGGCATCCGTGCCATCGGCGTCGACACGGTCGTCGAGCGATCCGGGGTGTCGAAGACAAGCCTCTATCGCGTATTCGACTCCAAGGACGCTTTGATCTCTGCTTTCGCCGCCGAGAAAGATCGGTTGTTCTGGGCGTGGTGGGATGACGTTGAAGAGAAGCACGCTGAGGACCCGCGCGCTTTGCTGGACGCGCTGCTATCTGGAATCGCGAAGCGGATTGCGCACCCTGCCTTTCGGGGCTGCCCCTTTCTTAACCTGATGACGGAGTTTCCCGACGACAACCATCCTGGCCGGGTTATCGCCCGAGACAACAAGGAGGAAATGCGGGCGAGGCTCGCAACGATCGTTGCCAGGCTGGGCGTCGGTGATCCCAACCGTACCGCGTCTCAGATTGCGCTGCTCATCAACGGCGCGTACGTCACCGGCCTAATGGCAGAATCGGCCGATCTGAAGGACGACCTTGTCGATGCCGTCATGAAGTTGTTGGCTTAGTGGTTCGGCGAAGCACCTCACCAACGCGAAAGTGCCGAGCGCTGGCAGCGCCAGGTTGAAAGAGAGTGCGCGAGGCAGGTCGATTGCCTCATCGCGTATCAGGCTAAGGAGCACTGCCGCCCAGCCTGGCGCTGTCACGGCAAATAGGGGAGGAGTACGAACGCGATCATTTGCCGGAATCGGTTCTTGCCTCGAGTGCGTGGACGACGGCCGCGATGTCGGACTGTCCGTGCCCCAACGCCAGCCTCTCACCGAATAGCGCATAGCAGACATCCAGTAGCGGTGACGCGACCCCGGCTTCCCTAGCCGCTTCCGCAATCAATCGATTGACCTTCTGCGCATTGGTGATCGACCCCCGGACATCGAAGTCACGCATCACCAGTTTGAGAATTTTCACGCGTGAGATCTCGCTCGCCATCTGACCGGCGTCCACGACGGCGCGGAACTGCTGCATGTCCAGACCATGCCGCTCGGCAAAATGGGCCGCTTCCGCAAGGCCGGTGACCGTCGTCATCAGAAACAGGTTCACCGCGAGCTTCATGAGAAGCCCCCTCGGAACCGGGCCGCACACAATCGTCTGATGGCACATTGGCTCGAGCAGAGGGCGGACGCTTTCGACGGCCGCGTCTTCGCCCGCCAGCATCGCCACGAGCTGGCCCGCCTCGGCGGGCTTGCGCGAGCCCGAGACGGGTGCTTCCACGTAACTGCCACCGGCGTTGCGAATGTCGGCTTCGAGTCCGCGCGAGTAGTCGGGCGAGGTCGTCCCCATGTGGACGATCGTGTGGTGAGCAACGTTCGCGCTGAACTGCGGCGTGCCGCGGCCGAGAACCGCGTCGACTGCGTCGCCATCGACCAGCATCAGGAATACCACGCGGGTCCGTTTGAATATCTCGGCAGGATTCGTCGCGACGGTTGCGCCCGCCGCTCGCAAAGACTCACTCCTGTCAGCGGTGCGATTCCAGACAATGAGTTGTGTACCCGCGCCGGCCAGATTGAGGGCCATGGGTTGTCCCATGACACCTAAGCCGATGAAACCGATGTCCATGTTCACCTCCATCCCAAGACGGTTGGCGCTTGTGGCGACACGGTCGGATATGTTGCCGCGAATACCAGGAGCTGGTTTCGAATGCGGAGCATGCGGATATGAAGGCAGTTTATGATCGACTTTTACTGCGTGACCTCGCCTTGGATGACATCCCGTTGCTCGCTTGCTGCGGCAAAGAGCTGACATAGCATGGCGGCAAGCGCGCTTTCGGCGCCCCCCGCGACGAAGGCAGCTAGCGCGCTCGAAGTCCTTTCGGGGTCCACAATTTCCATCATGAGCATTCTTCTCCGGCAATCCCGCTTCGCGTTGTCAACACGAATGTTGTTGACGGCGCGGCACGACCATGTTCACGACATGCACCAGTACGGCCTCGTCGTCCTGGTTCAGCGTAGTCGTTCGGAGCTTGATCAGGCCCTGCTCCGGACGGGACTTTGACGGTCGCACCTCAATCACCTCGCACTCGACGCGCAACTCGTCACCGGGGCGCACTGGCCGGGGCCAGCGACACTCGTCGAGCCCAGCACCGACGAAGCCGCCAGCCGGCTTGAGTTCGGTCTCAGTCATCAACCGCATCGTCACGGCAGCGGTGTGCCAGCCGCTGGCGGCCAGTCCACCGAAAATCGAGCGGCGCGCCGCCGCCTCATCGAGGTGAAAGGGCTGTGGATCGAACTCGGCAGCGAAGGCAAGGACCCGCTCCTTGTCGATGCGCAACCGCCCTGAGCCGAACGTCTGCCCCACTGCAAAATCTTCTAGATAGTGCTCGTTCAACTGATTCATGATCCCGTCCCAGCCTTATGCAATGGTATCGAGCACGAGCCCAATGTCTTCCCCGCCGCTGACGCAAAAGGTGACGATGCTCCGCTCGAAACCATCACGGCGCATCGAACGGATGAGGCGGGTGGTGAGCGCGGCCTCTGTTGCGCCGATCGGGTGGCCAACGACGATGGCGCCACCTTCGACATTGACGATGTCTTGGGACAGCCTGAGAAAGTCTCTGCTCCTATCACGCGCATCGCTGCTCACCACAAAGTGACTAACCTGTAACTACCTTTGATAGTACGGACAGGTCTGTTACTTTGTCAAGCGAGAAATCGGAACGGGAGGAGCATGCAGCCGAGCTTGGAAGTTTCCAGCGCCGCTACGATTTGCACTTGTGGAAATATTCGTCCAATCCGGTCTTCGTTTCGCAATTGCGGATGCTAAGAAGTCTCGCATACGACCGTGAGCAGCCATTCGCGATCCAGCGCGGAATGACTGAAGCTGGCCGTACCCTGCCGGATGCGGTCGGCCGAGTTCAGACTCGAAGCGGCCCCGGGGGGCTGCTTTGGCGCGCGGGTACCCAGGTCGACGCGAGACAGATAATCAGCGCATGCTTCTGCGCACCACCGCTTCAGATAGCAGGAGCGAATCATGGCGCCCCGGCTCGCGAACTTTCTCGTCCTGGCGATATTGCTGGTGGGGGTGCTCGACGCGTTGACCGGCTGTGGGGGGAACGCGGTCGCGCCCCCGCCTTCCGTAGACACGCCTCCGCCTGGGATGATCCCCGCCGGCGGGGCCCCCCGCTGGATTCTTCCAGATCTGTAAGGGGCAGACGCACGCGCTCTGCGCGACCGCCAGCTGCACGGTGCTGAACAAGGTGGCGTACTGCAAATGCGACGTTAAGGAGGGGGAGAGCATCAGCTAGCCGCTGCGCATCGATGGCGAGGACGTCTGCTCGATAAACGCCAACGGTGCCGACAATGGGTACATGGTGAGCACGTTCAGTTTGCCGGAGTCCATAGTCGCGCCGAACGGCCATCGCGCGCTCTATACCTGCCCCGCAGGGTCCACCGGCGGCTACGGGCAATGCGACGGCGGCATCTGCTTCACCAGCAGCAACGGCAGCTCGTTTCCTGGCTTCGAGAAGCCGCTCGGCAGCGCCGACATCATCTGCGCGTGCCCGATAACCCAGACCCCGGGCTCACCCGTCGGGTTCCAGATCGCCGGGCCTTATCCTTGCGACGATTCGTATTTCCGCTACTGCGACAGCCAGACCGCCAATACCAGCACGGGCTCGACGGTCAAGGTCGGCGCGCCGACAGGAACGGCCAAGTTCCTCACCCGGCAGTTTACCGGAAGCGTGCCGCCATTGAACGAGTGCTTTGCTCCCTCCCGATAGGCGTGAGCGGCCCTTCGCCGCAGCGCCCTCCAACTGCCTGTTACGGTACAGGTCGCGATGACCGTTCGCGATCTCCGGCACCATGGACGAGACAGCCAACAAACTGCCCCGGGGATACGTCAAGACGAACGATTTGCGTCCGGCGCCAGCCTGGGCTGACGTCCTCCGCTATAGCCAGCGCGCCGCCGTTCAGCGTGAGGCTGCAGACGCGATTGCGTCCCGCCGCTTTCGCGGCGTTCAGCTGCCCGTCAGCGGCTTCCATTAGTTCATCTGCGCGGAGAGCGCAGGGTGGCTCGCATGTGACGCATCCGGCGCTGACCGTCAGGGTGCCGTGTCCGAGTCCATGCGTCTGGATCCGCATGTCCTCGACCCCACGCCGGATGGCCCACGCCAGGCGTTCCGCACGCGCGGGCGAGACGTTGCCGAGCACGACACCGAATTCGTCGCCACCGTATCGCGCGACAAATCCACCCGCTCCCGCAACGACAGCGGAAATACCTTTCGCAACCGTTCTCAGCACCTCGCCGCCCACCTCGTGGCCCAGCGTGTCGTTGAAGCGCTTGAAGGAGTCGATGTCTATGAACAGGACGGGCAGCGGGACGCGTTTTCGTTGTGCCGCGCGCCATTGCGCGTCAGTCGTGGCAAGGCTACGCAGTCGACGATGGCTAACAATTTCTTCGCGATGGGCGAGCCAGGCGAGGCACGCCGCGGCACCAGCAAGCGCAACGACGGTAACGCCAAACCCGGTGATCACGGCGTTGGTGACGCCCTGACGGATCGCTTCGAACGTGAGAAAGGCGAAGACCAGTGCGACTGCCATTCCCGCGACGCCGGCGAGAACAGGGTGTTCGCTGAACGCGCGCCTACGCCACGAAAGAGCGAACACGCAAGTGCGGGGGTGGTCCAGGCATCCGGCTCGCAAAGGGCCGAATTGCCGGCCAAGTCCAGTGTTTTTCGAAGCTTCGCTTCGACGAATTGCGGCCTAAGCTTTGACTCAATTTTCTGCACCGAAACAACGAGAAAACAGCGATGTCCACACGACTTCACCGGGTGTCTCGCGCGGTCGGTTTTGCCCTTGCCGCCGCGACATTCGTTATATCTGGCACGGTGCTAGCCAGACATCCCACGCGGTTTTCCTCGTTTTCCGCCGACGATCAGATTTTCATCAAGTTGCATGACGCCGCCCGCGACAACGATCCCGCGCGTGCCGCGCAACTGGCGAGCCTGATCCCGAATTATCCGGCGCCGGCTTATCTCAGCTATTTCCAGATCAAGCCGCGTCTGTTCAACGGCGCGGGGCATGCGAATCTCGACGCGCCGGACGCACCGGTGCTGTCGTTTCTGCAACGCTACGACGGACAGGCGATTGCCGACCGTCTACGCAACGACTACCTGCGCGTGCTGGGGGCGCGCCACGACTGGCACGATTTCGATTCGCAATATTCACAGTTCGTCCTGGACGACGACACGCAGGTGAAGTGCTATGCGCTCGAGTCGCGCGCCGCGCGGGGTGAGAACGTGGCCGACGCGGCGCGCGCGCTGCTCGTCGAGCCGAAGTGGTACGGCGACGGCTGCGTCGATCTGATCACCGCGCTCGACCGTAACCAGCAGTTCACTTCGGAGGATGTCTGGCAGCAGATTCGCCTAGCCTATGAACAGGGCGCGACGACGACGGGCGGCAGACTAGTCGATGCGCTGGGCGCGGCGCGCCCGGATCCGCTGCTCTTCGATCAGGCGACGAACCAGCCGCGTCTGCTGCTCGCGAAAGGCGTCCAGATGGATGCGGCGTCCCATCAACTCGCCCTGCTCGCCATCACGCAGGTGGCGGCCAGCGATCCGGCGGCGGCCCCGGCCATCTTCACCGCGATCGCACCGTCGCTTACCCTGGCGGAACGCGCTATAGGCTGGGGCACGATTGCCTATCAGGCGGCGACCCGGCAGCTGTCAGGCGCGGTGGACTGGTACCGGCTATCGGCGAACGCTCCCCTGTCGAGCCAGGCCTATGAGTGGCGCACGCGCAGTGCGCTGCTGGCAGGAGACTGGACGATGGTGCGCCAGTCGATTGAGCAGATGCCGGCCGCGCTGCGCGCGCAACCCGCATGGGTCTACTGGTGCGCGCGCGCCTTGAAGCAGAGCGGCGAGGTGGCGGCAGCCGACCAGGAATTCGGAAAGATCGCGGGAACCTACACCTTCTATGGCCAGTTGGCCTCCGAAGCGCTCGGCCAGCAGATCGTAATTCCGCCACAGACCAAAGTGACCGACGAGGAAGTTGAGAAGGCCGGCCAGACACCGGGCTTCGAGCTGGCAAAACGTTTTTATGCGCTGCACCTGCGCACGGAAGGCAACCGTGAGTGGAACTGGCAGTTGCGCGGCATGACCGACCGGCAACTGCTCGCAGTCGCCGAGTACGCACGCCGCATCGAGCTCTATGACCGGGCTGTGAGCACCGCCGACAGGACGCAGACCGAGCATGATTTTTCGCTGCGCTACCTGGCGCCGTTCCGCGCGATTGTCGAGCGCGATGCGCAGTCCACCGGGTTCGCTGTCGAATGGGCGTATGGCCTCATTCGCCAGGAGTCGCGCTTCATCATCAATGCGCGCTCGGACGTTGGCGCAGGCGGCCTGATGCAGGTGATGCCGAGCACCGCGGAGATGGTCGCGAGGAAGATCGGGCTCGGTACCATCTCGCAGGCGAGAATGAATGACATCGACACGAACATCCTGCTTGGCACGTATTATCTGTCGATGATTTACAATCAGCTTGACCGTTCTGCCGTGCTCGCGACCGCCGGCTACAATGCCGGCCCTGGGCGCCCGCGTAAATGGCAGGCCAACCTGCCACGTCCGGTGGAAGGCGCGATTTTCGCGGAGACGATTCCGTTCAACGAAACCCGCGACTACGTCAAGAATGTGTTGTCGAACACGGTCTACTACGCGGCGCTGTTTGATGGCCGCCCGCAATCGCTGACGGAGCGGCTTGGCCATATCGAGCCCCGATGACATCGTGCCCAACGCTGCTGCGCTGACCGCACGGGCGCGGTGGTCGCGGGTACATATGCGACACTGAACCACGATCCATCTATATCTGGATGGCCTATCAACGGGGAACCGAGAAAGTGAAGGTGAATTCCGCGAGCCGCGACGTTGCGATATTACCGACATCATGTGCAAGTTTGCCGGCGGGTGTTATGTCAAAACGGACCCATCCGACCCGCGTTACTGCCCTCACCGGCGCCGCCCGATACGCCCGCTGATCGGCCAATCCCGTCATGCGCGACCGGTCAGATCTGTCGGTCGCGAATGGCCGCTATCGAGAAAATCGAATGCTCCTTGCCGACCCACTTCGGCCATTCGACGCAACTAGAACTCAATGACGGCTTCTGAGTGTCGAGCGGTCATCCGGGCATTCATAGCCCCGCCGGCTGTTCAGGCGGATCTTGCCAGCCGCCACCGAGCGCGCGATAGAGCGAAACGGCGCTCAGTGCGGCGTCGGTCTGGGCCTGAACCAGGTCGCGCTGCGTGTCGAGCAGTTGGGTGTGGGCGTCGAGGACGGACAGAAAGTCTGCCTCGCCTGCCTCGTACAAGGCCTGCGCGAGCGTCGACGAACGCCGCGCCGAGTCGACAGCAAGCGTCAGGCGCGCACCGCGCTCCCGTTGTGCACGCACATCGGTGTAGGCTGATTCGACGTCCTGCAAAGCATTGAGCAGCGCCTGATCGAACGCGTATTCCGCCTCGTGCAGTGCTGCGTCGTGTGCGGCGATGTTCGCGTGAATGCGCCCTGCGTTGAACAGCGGCCAAAATATCCCCAGCCCGAGATTGAAGAGGTGGTCCGTTACCGGCGGCATGCCGCGATAGGCGAGGCGATCGATCGATCCGCCGAAGGACAGCGTGAATTTGGGCAGCAGATCGGTTTTCGCGGCGCCCAGATTGGCCGCGGCCGCGTCGATGCGGCGCGCGGCCCCGCGCAGATCGGGACGTCGTTCCAGCACATCGCCCGGCGCGCTGCGCGGCAGCGAGGGCGACACCGGCGGGATCGCCGCCGCGTCGAGCAGCGTGCGCTCGATCGATTCCGGCGTGTCCCCGCTGAGCACGGCCAGCGTGCCCAGATGATCGTCGATCTGCTGCTGCACCCCAGGCACTGCGGCCTGGGCCTGCTGCAGCTGTGTTTGCGCCCGGGCCACGTCGAGGTCCGTGGCCAATCCGGCCCGATAGCGCACTTGCGTCAAATGTAGTGTGTCTGCGCGCACCGCGATGTTTTCGTCGAGGATTGCGCGCTGGCGTTGCAATCCGCGCAACTGCATATAGGCAGTGGCGACGTTCGCCATCAGCGCGACTTCGAAATCGCGCCGCGCCTCATCCGTCGCTTCGGCCTGCGCGGTCGCAGCGAGCGCGGCGAGCTGGTTACCGCCAAAGATGTCGACGACCCACGTTCCACTCACGCCGACACCCACATCGGACGCGATCCCTACGGGCGGGGGCAGGTGCGATCGTTGTCGGCTCGCGTTAGCGCCGACGTCCAGTTCGGGGAACAGGCTGCTGCGGGCGATGGTGCTCTGCGCGCGCGCCTCGCGCGTGCGCTCGATGGCGGCTTTCAGATCGTAGTTGTGCGCCAGCGCCTTGTCGAGGAGCGCGCGCAGCGGCGCGTCCGCAAAGTTGTCCCACCACTGGGCGAGGGCGGCGGTATCGTCGCCGGCGTTCGACGCACGCCAGGCGGACGGCAAACGCGACGCTGCGGCAGCGACGGATTCATTCTTCGGCATGCTGACGCAACCACAGAGCGCAAGCAGCGCGAAAGCGGCTACGAGCCTTGGCGAAATCACGGCGCGCTCCCCTGGTCAATTAAAGGCGCGGTCCCCCGCGGACGCCGTGGAGGTGCCGGTACCCGTCGGACGGATCGGCATCGCCGGCGCATCGATATACACGTCCATCAGTTCGCCGTCGTAGACGATCTCGGTGCCGGCGATGCGGTAAATCACCTGCAGCACTCGCGTGTCAATCCGTTCGGCGGTATCGCCAGACAGGTTGCGTTTCGGTATCAGGCGCGGCTCGACCCGGACGAATTCCAGCGGGATGCGGCGGGTGGCGTCGCCACGCGGCGACGCATAAGCGCTCCGGTCCGGCGCGAAACGGGGCGCGTCCTCTTCGGCCACGTCGACTCGCACGTGCATGGCCGATGTGTCCCCCATCACCACGAGCGGAGATGGGGCTGGCACTGTCGCGTATTCGCCAGGACGAATGTTGACCTTGAGGATCTGACCGTCGATCGGCGCAACCACTACCCGCCGCGTGAGGTCGCTGCGGGTCTCGGCCACCGCCGCTGTGGCGCGCGCCAGTGTGGCGCGGCTTGCCGCGAGCAGTGCTTTGGCGGTATCCACTGCGATTCGGCGGCGCTGCAGGTCCTCCTCGCGGATCGCGCGGCGGTCGCTGACGCTTTCGATCAATGTCAGCTGGACGCGTGCATCCGCCAGCGCCGCGTCGCCGACCGCCACCGCGGCGCGCGCGTTGGTCACCTCGGCCTCGCGCACCGGGATTTGCGCGGCAAGCTCGCGGCTGTCCTGCTCCCACAGCACGTCTCCGGCGCGAACATGCTGTTGCGCCTTGACTCGTACCGCGATCACTTGTCCGGGCACGACTGGCGCCACGCCGATGTCCTCAGACTTCGGTTCGACCAGGCCCTCGGCGCCGATCGAGCGCGCGAAGCTGCTCGCCGGGGGCGCGGCCGGTGGCGCGGCGTGCTGTTTTCCGTGAATGTTCTTTGCCACGAGAATGCCGCCGACGACGAACGACGCGATCGCCACACTGGAAAGAATCATTTTCAGGCTGGGTATGCGCAGGGACATGGCGAGCTCCTGACGGGCTTCACTGCATGGAGTCGGGAATCCCCGGCGGCCGGCCGCCGGTGGTCCCGTTGCCGTTAGCGCGGCGTACGATGCGACCGTCTTCCATGTAGGTGATCGAGTGTGCGAACTCGAAAATACGGTTGTCGTGGGTGACGATCACCACGGCCCGGTCGGGTGAGATCGCCACGCCGTGCAGCAGCTCCATGACGGCGCGGCCGGATTCGGCGTCGAGTGACGCGGTGGGCTCGTCGCACACGATCACGCGCGGTTCGTTGATCAGCGCCCGCGCGATGGCGACACGCTGCAACTGACCGCCCGACAGCTCGACCGGCATCGCGTCGGCGCGCGCGCCGAGCCCAAGCTTCTCCAGCAATGCACGGCCGCGCCCGGTGGCGGCACGGCGCGGCACCCCTGCAGCGAAGAGCGGCACCGCGGCGTTCTCCGCGGCGGTCAACGCCGGCAGCAGGTTGTACTGCTGAAATATGAAGCCGATGTTTTGCAGCCTGAACGAATTGGCCCGCGCCCCGCGCAGCGCATGCAACGCTTCACCGAGGATCTCCACGGTGCCGGCAGTCGCGTCAAGGAGTCCCGTGAGGACCATCAGCAGCGTGGTCTTGCCGCAGCCGCTCTGTCCAACCAGCATGCTGATCTCGCCAAGCGGTACATCCCAGTCGACGCCGCGCAGCGCACGCACGGACGTCTCGCCAGCGCCAAACACCTTCTCGAGCTGGCGACAACGCACCGCGTATTCGGTAGCACTCATGGATTCAGGCCCGGAACACGATGGCAGGCTCGAGCAGCAGCACCTTGCGGATGCTAAGCAGGCTCGCGAGGATGACGACCACGAAGATGACCACACCGACGCCCACCGCGCTCTGCCACATCAGAATGATTCCGCGCGTCGCGGTCTGGTGCAGGGTCACTTCGAAAAACGCCGCACACAACCCCAGGCCCAGCCCGTACCCGATGGCCGCCACGATCAGTGCCTGCAGGACGATCAGCCCGACCAGGCGCCGGTTGGACACGCCGATCGCCTTGAGCGCTCCGAATTGGCGCAGGTTTTCGATCGTGAAAATGTAAAACGTCTGGCCGGCGACGACCGTGCCCACGATGAGCGCAATGGCAATCGTGATGCCGAAGTTGACAGGTATGCCGGTATTTCTCAGGTAGTAATGCATTGTCTGCCAGAAGAAGCCGTCTTGTGTCGCGGCTCTCAGGCCGGTCGCCCGGCTGATGCGCTCGGCGAGCTGCTCGGGGCTGACGCCCGGCTTCGGTGCGGCCAACACGACGGACAGATATCGGCTCTCGCGCCCGATCAGCTGAACCGCGAGGCTATAGCGCGCGTAGATGACAGGGAAGGTGGTAAAGGGTGCGCCCGCATCGGAAATCGCGCCGATGATCACGCGATGGTCATTCATCTCGAGCGTGCGACCAAGCTGCAGCGGCTGCCCGGGAAAGAAGAAGCCATAACCGGCCTTGTCGAGCACGATCGTGTCGGGCTGCCGTAGCGCCTCTATCGAGCCGAGCACGATTTTGCGCACCGCCCCGGTCAGCGTCGCATCGTCCACGCCCAACAGCACGCACTGCCGAAACGTACCGTCGGCCGCCTTGGCACGGGCCGAGCCTTTGTACAGGGGCACCGCCCAGCTGACGGCGTCGACACCGCGCACCCGGAACAGCTGGTTGTCGGTCATCGGCGCAATCTCGTCGGCGTACGGCGTCTTCGGGTCCATGACCCAGACCGGGGCGTCGACGACATCCAGGATCTGGCTGCCGGTGCGCGCCATGATGCCGGCAAAGATCGAGGTCTGGTTCATCAGCAGAAACGACGCGAACGCGAGCGAAAAGACGAGCCCGAATAGCTTCGCGCGATCTCCGAACAGCATTTGCACGGCGACGTACTTCATGATGGCGTAATCTAAAATATGACAAATGTCATAATCTGCATCAACAAAGGCCGCTACGGGTGAATGGGTCAGTCCCGGGAAAAATTCGCGGAGAAAAAATTGCGGGCTGCCGCGAGCAAAGCGTCGCTTCTGGTCCGGTTGACGAGCACGCGGGACATCATTAGCACTCCAGACATCGCGGAGAGCATCAAGCCCGCTTTCTGCCATTGCTCACTGGCGCTCTGGCCTGGCAGGTAAGGTGCAATCCGGTCAATCAACCGGGTCGCACTTGCGGTGAAATCCTGACGGGTCTTCCGGTCTCGACGTGCGACCTCGCTTGCCAGCGCAGCCATCATGCAGCCCGCTTCGGGATGATCGCGATGCCAGGGGCTGAGGTACGCGTCGATGAACGTCTGCAACCGCTCTTCCGGCGCAGCGGCGTCTACATGCTCGAGGAGCCACCGGGTCATGGTTTCGAACCCGTCGCGACTGGCTTCTGCGAGCAGCGCGTCCTTGTCGGAAAAGTGGAAATAGAAGCCGCCTTGCGTCAGCCCAGCGCGCTGCATGATGTCACGCATGCCGACGCCGTTGATGCCGTGTTCGCGATAAGCCGCAGCGGCCGCGCTGATAATCTTGCGGCGCGTCCTTTCGCTCTTGCCTTCCGGAATTTCGCGCCGGTTCTTCACGACAATGCCCCGCTGTGCGTCGCTTCAATTCTAGGACAAGAGAAAAATATTACAAGCGACCGATTTTAATCACCGGCAGGTTGTACCAGGTCGTGGCACCGCTTGTGCCGCGACGGCGCGAGATAACCCGATCGGTCGCCAATAAGAACCGAAGTGAAGACGTTGCTCGCCGGGAAAAAGTGCCAGCCGTAGCGGGCAACCGGGTGCTCTACCGCGACGGCGTGCGCAATCGGGTTGTCGCTGCTCCTTCACCTGCCACTTCTTGCCGGCATGGTGGTGACGGGCATCGTCACCTACGCCATCGTCACTGCCGAACGGCAGGGATTCCGCCCGCTCGAACTGATCATCGGCGGCCTCATCGGGGCGATCGCGCTCGCGTACGTGGCCGAACTGCTGATTGTGCCCGTCAACTTCGGCTCTGCCGCGAAGGGCTCACTCGTACCTCATCTGTCCGATTCGGGTGCGCTCGCCGTCGCGGTAGGCATACTCGGCGCCACCGTGATGCCGCACGCGATCTATCTGCACTCGGGCCTCACGCAAAAGCGCGCCCCGGCGCGTACCGATGCCGCCCGCCGCAAGCTGGTACGTTTTTCCAACGGCGAGGTCATCATTGCGCTGTCGCTTGCCGGCCTCGTCAACATGGCGATGGTCATCATCGCCTCCGGCGCGTTCCACGCGGGGCACCAGGACGTAGCCGAGATCGAGACCGCGTTTCATACGCTTACCCCGCTCTTCGGCGTTGGCGCGGCGGGTATCTTTCTCGTCTCGCTGCTCGCTTCGGGCGTGTCGAGCTCGGTGGTCGGCACGATGGCCGGGCAGATGATCATGCAGGGCTTCACGGGCTTTCGCATCCCCGTCTGGGTGCGCCGCCTCGTGACGATGGTGCCTGCCTTCGTGGTCGTGGCGCTCGGCGTCAACGCAACGGATGCGCTGCTCTATAGCCAGGTGGTGTTGAGCTTCGCGCTGCCGATGCCGATGATCGCGCTCGTGATCCTCACCAGCCGGCGCGACATCATGGGGCCGTTCGTGAACAACCGCCTCATGACGGCCGTAGCTGTGCTCGGCACCGCCGTGATACTCGTGCTCAACGTGGTCCTGCTGTTGCAGACCATCGGCGTCTCGTTACCGGGGCTGCCCGCTGCGTGAGGTGAGCAGGCGAAGGTTTCCGCTGTCATCGAGCAGCTCACCCACAGGTGGCTTTCCAGTGTCCATGTACACCAGTACCAGCCGGCCGGCACTAACAGCATGTCGCTCGGGTCAACTGTCACGTCTGCGAACGCTGCCTGCGCGAACCGCGCAAGGCGCTGGAGGTTGGGCGCCGAGGCATTCACGTGACAAGGCTGCACGGTGTTGAAGGCGTCCGACGCGTAGAGCAATACTTGCTGTGCGGGCGCGAAGAGTCGCATCTGCAGGTGCCCCGTGAGCGGTGTGACGAATTCGTCCGTCATCGCCGCGTACAACGGTTGGGCCGGTATTGAACGATCCACGCGTACAGCATAGCTGTGCAGAGCCGAATGGTGCGTCGGGCAAATGCGGTAACGGGAGCAAGGCGGCGGGCGTGGCGGGAAGCCGCCATGTACTCGCGCCAGGCAGCGTGCTCATGTCGGGATGCCGCGTGTATATCCGCGCTCCGCCTTGAACGCTGCCGCCACTTGCATGAGCACAGTCAACGCCTTCGCCCCGCGTTTGTAGGACCTCCAGCATCTCGCCCAGCCGCGCCGACGTTCGATCGACGGTGCCTTGCGCAAGCATGTCGCCATAGCGGCCCTTCCATAAAACGAGGTCTCATTGCAGCGCGGATCAGTTCAGCACGCGACGCAGATGAAGTGGCACGCAAGCGCGCAACACGTGCGCAAATGAATAACCGTTTCCAGGCAAGGCGACAGGCGCTTGACGACCCGTTGCTGCCAGTCACTCGCTCATTCCGAGGGGCCGAAGACAAGCGGCAAGCGGCCGGTCAGAGCTCTTCTTCAGTCGGGCAGGGTTTGCTTAACAAATGTCAGCGTTCTGCTTTGTTCGGTAGCGGTGCGTCGCCGGGACTGACGCACCGTCCCCCTCGCAAGCTAGCAGACGACTCCTTTCACACGCAGGCGGAGCTATGTCCGCCGTGCCGCTGCGTCTGGATGACACCGTGGGCTCATCCAAGCCAGCCCTTGATGGTATCGGCCATGACGTTGGTCGAGATGCCATAGCGATCGTGCAAGGTCGGCAGCGCGCCCGCACCGAGAAACTCATCGGGCAGTGCGATTTGACGATACATCGGCGTGACGCCTGCCGTGAGCAGCGTGGTCGCGACCGCTTCGCCAAGCCCACCGATCACCGAGTGATTCTCGGCGACCACGACCATGCGACCCGTGCGCCTGGCTTCGCGCAAGATCGTCTCGGTGTCGAGCGGCTTGATGGTCGGCACGTGCAATACGCCAACTCCCACGTTGTCCGCTTCCAGTAACTTCGCCACCTCCAGCGAGCGCATGGTCATGATGCCGGACGAGATGATTAGAACTTCGGCGCCGTCGCGCAGCAGCTTGGCCTTGCCGAGCTCGAACTGGTAATCGTATTCGTCGAGTACGGCCGGAACGTTGCCACGCAGCAGGCGCGCATACACCGGGCCGTTATGCGCGGCAATCGCGGCCACCATTTGCTCAGTGTCGAGCGCGTCGCACGGATCGATGACTGTCATGTTCGGCATCGCGCGCATCAGGGCAAGATCCTCGGCCGCCTGATGGCTTGGGCCGTAGCCGGTCGTCAGGCCAGGCAGTGCGCAGATGATCTTCACATCGAGGTTGTCCTCGGCGATGGCCTGGTGCATGAAGTCATACGCACGGCGGGTCGCGAACACTGCATACGTCGTGACGAACGGCTGGGCGCCTTCATGCGCCATGCCCGCGGCCGCCCCCATCAGCAACTGCTCGGCCATGCCCATCTGATAGTAGCGGTCTGGAAACTCCTTCCCGAAGATATGCAGGTCGGTGTACTTGCCGAGGTCGGCGGTCATGCCGATCACGTTCTTCTTCTCCCGGGCCAGTTGGGCCAATGCATGGCCGAACGGCGCGGAACGCGTGACTTGTCCTTCGCCGGCAATAGAAGCGATCATCGCCGAGGTCTTCAGGCGCGGCTTCTGGGTGAGAGTGGTGTCGCTCATGCTTGTCTCCCTGCTTCGAGTGCTGCGAGCGCCAGTTGCCACTCATGGGCATCGACGCGGATGAAATGGTTCTTTTCCCGTTCTTCGAGAAACGGCACGCCGCAGCCCATGCGGGTATCGCAAACGATAATCCGTGGCTGCTCCTTCGGATGATTGCGTGCAGCATCGAAGGCCGCCTTCACTGCGTCAATATCGTTGCCGTCCACGCGCTGCGTGAACCAGCCAAATGCTTCGAGCTTCTCGACGAGCGGCTCGAACGCCATGATCTTCGAGGAGGGACCGTCGGCTTGCTGGTTGTTGACGTCGACCATGGCGATCAGGTTGTCCAGCTTCCAGTGAGCGGCCGACATCAGGCCCTCCCAGATCGCGCCTTCATCGAGTTCACCGTCGGAGAAGAGCGTGTAGACGAAGGCGTTTGAGCCCTTACGCTTCAGTCCCAGGCAGTGGCCCACCGCGATCGTGAGACCGTGGCCGAGCGAGCCACCGGACATCTCCATGCCGGGCGTGTAGCTCGCCATGCCGGACATCGGCAGCCGGCTGTCGTCGCTGCCGTAGGTTTCGAGTTCTTCCGGTGGCAGGAAGCCGGCTTCGAAAAGCGCGGCGTAAAGCGCGATCGCGTAGTGGCCGTTGGACAGCAGGAAGCGGTCGCGGCCTTCCCAGTCGGGGTTGTCGGGTTGGTAGCGCATCGCGCCGAAGTAGGCAACCGCGAGTACATCGGCGATATCGAGTGCCTGGCCGATATAACCCTGGCCCTGCACTTCGCCCATCAGCAAGGCGTTTCTGCGGATCCGGTAGGCGCGCTCGGCAAGCGTCACTCCATCTGATGACGGACTGTTCATGATGTCTCCTTGATTTAAAAAGTGAGTCTTTGCAGCGAACGGTGTCAGCGATTGACGGTTTTGGCTGGCACGAGGAAAACAAGCCCAGCGCCGATGACGATAGCGACGGAGATAAAGATGAGCCCAGCCGTCGACTTACCGGTCAGGTCGTTCAACCAGCCGACGATGGCCGGCGAGAAGAAGCCAGCGAGATTGGCGAAACAGTTCACTGCGGCGATACCCGCTGCCGCGGACATGCCCCCGAGGAGTGCGGTCGGCAGTGACCAGAACTGCGACGACGAAGCAAGGATGCCGGCGGCGGCCACGCTGACACACACCAGCGATGCCCCGACTCCGCCCAGCATCGGCAGCGTTGCAAAGCCTGCCGCCGATACGAGCATGGGGATTGCAAGATGCAGGCGACGTTCGCGATGGCGGTCAGCGCTTGCTCCCACCAGCGGCAGCGCAATGATGGCGCACAGGTACGGGACGGCCGTAAAGATACCTACCCACAGCGGGTCGGCCACGCCGGACTTGCGGATGATCGTCGGCAGCCAGAACGTCAGCCCATACTGACCGAGCACGACGCAGAAGTAGATGGCAGCCATCAACCACAGACGACGATCGCCGATGAAAGACCTGATCGACACATGGGCGATCTTGTGGGCGTTGTCGTTCGCCACGTTGCGTGCGAGGAGCGCCTTCTCCGGATCAGTGAGCCATTTGGCGGCAGCGATACCGTTGTCGAGATAGAGCAGGATGGCGACGCCAAGGAGCAAGGACGGCAGCGCTTCGAGGATGAATAGCCACTTCCAGCCGGCGAGACCCTGTACGCCCTGGAACGCATGCAGGATGTAACCGGACAGAGGCCCCCCCACAATGCCGGCAAGCGGAATCGCCATGAAGAAAAGGGAGAGAGCCTTGGCGCGCCGCGCCGACGGAAACCAGTAAGTCAGATACAGGATGACGCCTGGCGCGAACCCTGCCTCGGCCACGCCCAATAGAAAGCGGAGAACATAGAACGTTGTGGGCGATTTGACGAAGACCAAGCAGGCCGAGATCACAGCCCACGTCAGCATGATGCGAGCGAGCCAGTTTCGTGCGCCAACTTTGTGCAGCATGAGATTACTCGGTACTTCGAAAAGGAAATAACCGAGGAAGAAAATACCGGCGCCGAAGCCATACACGGTTTCGCTGAATCGCAGGTCGTTGAGCATCTGCAGTTTCGCGAAGCCCACGTTGACACGATCGAGATAAGCGCCCAGATAGCACAGCATCAGGAACGGGATCAGGCGTCGTCCGACTTTCGCATACGTTTTTGATTCGAAGCTCGCCGGATCGGCGAGCGATGTAACATCGCCCGTCATTGACGGCGCGGTGGCCTTCGTTTTCATGGTTGTCTCCTGCCATATCGCCCCGGGTTTTACCGCCGGGTGCATTGACCCATCCGCCGCAATCGCGACAGATGTCGTGCTTAGTGGATCAACATGCCGCCGTTGACGTCGAGCGTGATGCCGGTGAGGTAGGCCGACAGGTCGCTCGAGAGGAACAGGCAGGCGTTCGCGACGTCGGCGGCATCGCCGAGCCGGCCGAGCGGAATGCCCTTGATGATGTCGGCGCGCATCTCCGTCGTGAGCTTGTCGCCGGTGATATCGGTCTGGATCAGGCCCGGTGTGATCGAGTTGACGCGGATGTTGTCCGCCCCGAGTTCACGCGCCATCGCACGAGCGAGACCGAGTACGCCCGCTTTTGCAGCGCTGTAGTGAGGACCACCGAAGATGCCGCCTCCGCGTTGCGCGGAAACGGATGACATGCAGACGATGCTGCCGCTCTTTTGCTCTCTCATTTGCGGAATGACCGCTTGCGACATGTAGAGCGTACCGCGCAGGTTCACGTCGATGACCGCATCGAAGTTGTCGGCTCCGATGTCCATCGTCTTCAACGGCTGGGTGATACCGGCGTTGTTGATCAATCCGTCGACACGACTGTACTTCTCGATGACCGCCTTGGCGGCAGCCATGCATGCGGCCTTGTCGGTCACATCGCAGGCGAGGCCGAGGTGTTCTTCGCCGAGGTCACGCGAGGCACTCTCGGCGTCCTCCTTGCGAAGATCCAGAATCACCACCCGCGCGCCTTGGGCGGCAAGCGCTTTTGCGGTTGCCTTGCCAATGCCACGCGGCGAGGCTGCACCGGTTACGATTACGACTTTGCTGTCGAGCAACATGTTTGTCTCCATCGATTACGTTAGTTGGTAGACGCAGTTTCAGCGCTTCAACCATCTCGATCAATGCAGTCTGGCTCAACTATTGCTGAAGAATTTTCAGGTGTCGTCGCACCGTGGAGTCACAGGCATCAGAAAACAGCCCTTTCGCATAAGGCAGGGTGCCGGCGTCCCGCCTGGCGAGGCCTGGCGCTACACGGCGTCACGGCTGATCTCTTGCTCGACCCAAGCCAAAAACTTGGCCACGCGCGGCAAGTCCGCGTTCTGGGAAGGGTAAACGAGGTGATGGGCGCCGACCTCGACCGCATACGCGCGATCGAAGACCGGTACGAGCGAACCTCGTTTGAGATGGACCGATGCGAGCATCGTGCTTTCGAGCGCGATGCCGTGTCCCAATGCCGCGGCCTCGAGCGACATGTACGAGCGATCGAATGCGAAATCGAATGCCTTACGCGACACCGGGACGCCGAACTTGCCGAACCATTGCTTCCACTGCACGAGAGGCGTCTCCGAGAAGATCAGGCGGCGCTCGAGCAGATCCTCGGGGGTACGCACCGGATGTCTTTCAAGGTATTCCTCCGACGCAAGTGGCGCGATGAACTCATTGCGTAGCGTTTTGATCTCGCCATCGGTCCAATGTGCGTAGCCATGCCGTACGTCGATGTCGTAGTAGCCAGAGGTGAACGACACGTCCTCATACGAGCACGCGAGATTCAACTGAATGTCGCCGTTCGCTTCCTGGAACAAAGCCAGCCGCGGCAGCAGCCACATCAATCCAAAGCTGGGACTCGAGTGAATGCGAAGAATCTCGACACCCGACTGGCTCGATGCGCGCTCCGTCGCGCGGCTCAGATCGGCGAGCGATCCGGTGACATCGGCCAGATATTGCTGACCCGTCGGCGTCAGCACCAGGCCCCGCCCCAGTCTCGTGAACAAGGACCTTCCCACCATGGATTCGAGGTTGGCAATTTGGTGGCTGACCGCCGATGGCGTTAACCCTAATTCGTCAGCCGCCCGATTGACGCTCTTTGTCCGGGCGACACTCTCGAACGCGACGATGGCTTTGAGTGGAGGGATGCGCATTGTTCCTGGGTGCAGAAGTTACGAGCCGTCCTGGATCAGGGTGTTCTGCTTCGCTACTGTCAGCGAGGTGGTTCCAGAAATGTCGCGTATCCGGGAGGTAAAGGCAAGCCGGGGTTCGGCCGATACGCAATCAGCTCACAGGGGCGCGAGACGGTGTGCGAATGCGAGGGCGAGCCCGACTACCGAACGCCTCCGGTAGTCGGGAAGTGGCAGACATGTGTCTGTTGGCGAAGCGCCACAAAACGAATCGGTGCGTACTCTCATTCCTTTACAGAAGTGACTTCAACTTGAAGTTCAAATCGGAGAGCGTTTCGGGTGCCGGTGTTGCGCCTCGATCGACCAGCATGCGTGCGAGTTTCATCTCTTTCACAAAACCGCTTACGGGCCCGAAACCACTCGCTCCAACGAGCCGACCGTTAGCATCCAGATTGAAGTGAATCTCCGCCGCACCGGGAAGTGCCCTGGTCACGCATTGCTCTCCAAGCACCGGCTCGCCAGCCACCTGTAGTTGATGATCGTATTGGTCGGACCAGAACCACGGAAGGTCCTGATACTTTTCCCGGGCGCCCAACATGTTGCGAGCTGCAATACGCGCTTGCGTCTCCGCGTTGTGCCATGTTTCTTGCCGGATCAGTTGACCTGAGAGGCGGCTAGGAAAGATGGCGACGTCACCCGCCGCGTAGATCCCAGGCGCCGACGTCTCGAGCTCAGCATTGACGACTACACCGCGTTGCACCTTAAGTCCGGCCTCTCGCGCCAACTCGTCCGCCGGATCAATGCCGATACCGATGATGACTGTGTCTGCTATCAACACGTCGCCATTTGCGAGCGAAACAGCCAACGCTCCTTCCGGGGTATGCTCGATCGTCGTCGGTGCCGTGTTGACGCGAACCTCGACGCCCTTGCTCTCATGCAATGCGTGCACCCGCGCGGCAATGGTTGCAGGCACTGCACGTCCAAGCAAACGCGGCGCGCCTTCGAGCACGCAAACATGGCAGCCACGCTGACGCGCCGAAGCCGCGACCTCGAGGCCGATAAATCCACCGCCAATTATCACCACGCGAGCATCAGGCACCAGCCTTGGTTCGATCGCTGCCGCATCGTCGAGTGTGCGCAGGGTCGATACACCATCGAGACCGGCACCCGGGATCGCGAGACGTCGGACGTGACCTCCCGTGGCAAGCAGCAACGCCTCGTAGGGAATGGTCCTGCCATCCACAAGCTGAATTTCGCGGGTATCCGGCGCGATTGCTTTCACCGTAGCGACGATGTGTTCGACGTTGTCCTGCTGCCATGCGTCGCGTGTTCGTAGCTGACATTGCGCCGGCTCCCGCTCGCCCGTCAGCAATCCCTTCGACAGGGGCGGCCGCTCGTACGGCAAGTGTGGCTCGGCGCCGATGAGCGCGATGACGCCCCGCCAGCCGGATTCGCGCAGCGTCTGGGCAGCGCGGCCACCGACGTGACCCGCGCCGACGATCGCCATGACACGAACAGTTGTCATCGCGTCAGACCTCGATCAGGATGCGGCCGGCTTCGATCTTCGCCGGGTAGGTCTTGAGCTTTTCGCACACGGGTGCGCAAAGCGGGCGGCCATCACGGATGTCAAAGCGGCCATTGTGCTTCGGACATTCGATCACATGGTCCATCACGAGCCCATCGCTCAGGTGCACATGTTCGTGCGTGCACAATCCGTCGCTCGCATAGACGTTATCGTTGACGCGATAAATTGCGTAGGTATGTCCCGCGTGATCGAAACGCATCACGTCTTCGTCTTCGATATCGCCCAGCGCGGCAGCTTCGACCCATTGTGACATGGCGGTCGTCTCCAGGTTTTGTATTGATTTCTCTCAGGCCTGCTTGACGGCTGGAACCGGACGCACGATGTGGTACGACGGATCGCGCGTCTGTCGTACGAGTGCCGGAATGATCTCAGCGTAGGCGGCAAGGCTGCTGCGATACGGCGGCGGCATATCACCCTTCACCGTATCGTGTAGCTGCGGCAATGCATGGAACGGAACCATCGGGAACATGTGATGCTCGGCGTGGTAATTCATGTTCCAGTACAGGAACCGGAAAACCGGATTCATCAAAACGGTACGGCAGTTCTGACGGTGGTCCAACACGTTTTCCGGCATCCCCGCATGCTGGGTAAGACCAAAGTACAGGTAGAGCCAGCCCCCGTACAGGCTCGGAAGTCCAATATAGAGGAGCGGCAGGATCGTGCGGAAGTAGACGCTTGCACCAATCACTACGACGTAAATGGCCAGAGAGATTCGGGCCTCACGGAACACTTTCGGCCATTCCGACGCCGGCACGAAAGTCCGGTCTTCCTCATTGATCCGGCCAAACGCCGCAGCAATCATCTTTGGCAGTTCATTCCACACGTGCTTTAGCGCGAAGATACTCAGTGCCAGGCCCAGCCAATCGGTTGGCCGTGGCGCTGCGATCTCGGGATCACGTCCGACCACGAGGGTGTCCGTGTGATGACGGGCGTGACTCCAACGCCATACCGTCGCACGACGGAACACCTGAAACGACGCCGCCTGATACAGCGCGTTATTCATCCAGCGCGTCTTGAATGCCGTTCCATGCCCCGATTCATGCCAGCGCGAATCGGCCGGGCTGCAGTAGAGTGTGCCGTAGAGAAAAAAGGCTGGAATCGCCCACAGCGAGTGGGCGTGCCAGGCGAACCCGGCAAGCACGCCGCTGCCAATTATGGCCGCGTACCAGATGAGCGTGTCGCGAATCGCGCGGGCATCACTGCGCTGCATCAACTGCTTCATCACCGGGCGGGGTACCGAACATTTGTACCACTGCGCATTGACTAGACCGGCAGCCTGCGCGCGCTCACCCGCTCCGCCGACAAGCCGATACTCCTCGTGTCGTGCGGACGAGGAAGCTTCGCGCGCACGGTCGGTCATGTTTGCCACGTCTGTCTCCGTTATGTCCTTCTCTGCATGATGCAGAGAGTCTATGAATCAAAAATAAGCCCTATTCGTGCATCGCTCAACGGAAAGGTTGACGATTTATCGTCAACCTTCTAGCGTAGGAAAACGGCGATGAAAATAATGAACAGCACAAGGAGACAAGCGTGGCAAATAGCGCAGCACCCCCTCGGCGTAAGCGCTCTGCGCGGTTCATCGAGATCGCACAACTTGCCGGCGTCAGTCCGTCTACCGTTGACCGTGTCCTGAACGAGCGCGGCAGCGTATCGGATGCAGCACGCAAGCGCGTCGTGGCGGCCGCTCGGGAGTTGGCCGTGCCGCGCCTGTTGCCTGAGACCCGTCACGGACTTATCCATGTCGACGTGCTGCTGCCCGACAGCGAGGCGCCGTTCTTCAGCCGTCTGAATCAGGCGCTGCAACGCGCCATGCAGATGCTGGATCGCCGCGTTGTCGTGCATCGCATGGTACTGTCGGCCGCCGACGACGACGTGATCACGAAGGCGATCGGCCCGTCCCGTCGTCAACGCGCGGCGCTCATCATCACGACGCACGATACGACGCCGGTGCGCGACGCACTCAGATCGGCGATCGCGCGCGGGGAACAGGTGGTCACCATGGTCACGGACATTCCCGATACCGGAAGACTTCACTACGCCGGCATCGACAACGTGTGCGCGGGCCGCACCGCCGGCTATTACATCGGTCGGCTGGCGAGGCAACCGGGCCGGGTGTTGCTGCTGTGCGGCCGTATGGACTACCGGGCGCATCTCGATCGCATTGGTGGCTGCCGTGCGCAGATCGACGAAGCATTCGCGCATCTGACATGTCAATATGAGCCGATCGAGACGCAGGACGAGGACGACCGCTGCTATTACGCCGTGGCTAAAGCGCTCGAGCGAGGCGGTCTCAGCGCGATCTACAACAGCGGCTACGGCTCGGCGGGTGTCGAAGCGGCGTTGCGCAAGTTCGGCGCGGCAAATAAGGTGGTGTGGGTCGGCCATGAAATGCTCGATCTGCATCGCGATTTCATCAAGGCGGGCAGCATGGATATCGCGATTGACCAGGATCCGGACGGACAGGTCATCGCGGCATTGCAGCATGCCCTCTATGCGTGCGGTATCGTCGATACGGCACCCCGGGCCGAACCGGTCGAGTTTCGCGTGTTCTGCTCGGCCAACGTCAGACACAGTCCTTACCTCAGCGAATGAACAATGAAGCGGGGCGCCATTTCGAGAGTGACCGCCTTCGCCTAGTAAAGAACGACCGAGCGGATCGACTCACCCTTCTTCATCAGGTCGAAGCCTTCGTTGATGCGCTCGAGCGGCAGATGGTGCGTGATCAGGTCGTCGATATTGATCTTGCCTTCCATGTACCAGTCGACGATCTTCGGCACATCCGTGCGGCCGCGTGCGCCGCCGAACGCCGAGCCCTTCCACTCACGGCCCGTCACCAGCTGGAACGGACGCGTGCTGATCTCTTCGCCCGCCGCCGCGACGCCGATGATGAACGACTGACCCCAGCCCTTGTGCGTGCATTCCAGTGCCTGACGCATCACCTTCGTGTTGCCGATGCATTCGAACGAATAGTCCGCGCCACCGTCGGTGAGTTGCACGATATGGTCGACCACATTCTCGACTTCGTTCGGGTTGACGAAGTGGGTCATGCCGAATTTCTTCGCCAGCTCAATGCGGCCCGGGTTGATATCGACGCCGATGATCTTGTCCGCACCAACCATCTTCGCGCCCTGAATCACATTCAGGCCGATGCCGCCGAGACCGAACACCACCACGTTCGCGCCCGCCTCGACCTTCGCCGAATACACCACAGCGCCGACACCCGTCGTCACGCCGCAGCCGATGTAGCAGATCTTGTCGAACGGCGCGTCTTCGCGCACCTTCGCGACCGCGATTTCCGGCACCACGATGTAGTTCGAAAACGTGGACGTGCCCATGTAGTGAAACAGCGGCTTGCCGTCCAGCGAGAAGCGCGACGTGGCATCGGGCATCAGGCCCTTGCCTTGCGTCGAACGGATCGCCTGGCAAAGATTGGTCTTGCGCGACAGACAGAATTTGCACTGACGGCATTCCGGCGTGTAAAGCGGAATGACGTGATCGCCCTTCTTCAACGTGCCGACACCTGGACCCACGTCGACGATCACGCCAGCACCTTCATGGCCGAGAATCGCCGGGAAGATGCCTTCCGGGTCTGCGCCCGACAACGTGTAGTAGTCGGTGTGGCAGATTCCTGTCGCTTTCACTTCAATCAGCACTTCACCGGCGCGCGGACCTTCCAGATCGACTTCTTCAATCGTCAGCGGTGCACCTGCTTTCCATGCGATGGCTGCTTTGGTTTTCATACTGCCGTCCTCTGCTGAAGCGGTTGTTATTCGGGAATTGCGCTGCCCGTGAGCGTTGCAGCGAGCTGCAATTCTTCCCATACCTCGCGTATCCAGTCGCGCAGCAGCAGTGACTCTGCCCACCGGTCGGTCGTGTCGTTGCCATCGCGCCCGATAATCGCGTACGGTTTGGGGCCGAGCTCACAGGTGAACGCCAGCGTGTCGTCAGGACCCGCTCGCCGGCGCCACGATGCAAAGCCATAGCGCCACCAGTCGAGAAACAGGTCGACCCACATCCGATGCGGTTCGAACGACAGCTCGATCTGCACCTGCTCACGGCTCGCGACGCGTCCGTGAAATGCCCATGAGTGGTCGAGGATGCGGTGCATCAGCGCGTGGTTTTCGTCGGACACGGGCCATGCAAATTCACGCCCCACGAGGTAATGCGAAATGTCACCCAGCAACTTAAGATCGGGCCGCG
Source organism: Paraburkholderia sp. IMGN_8 (assembly GCF_038050405.1). NCBI lineage: Bacteria > Pseudomonadati > Pseudomonadota > Betaproteobacteria > Burkholderiales > Burkholderiaceae > Paraburkholderia > Paraburkholderia sp. IMGN_8. The sequence goes on from NZ_CP150901.1 coordinate 3,037,859, forward strand.
CGTCGAGCAGATCGAGCGTGAAATGCAGGTCCGTGGTCATCCGGTCGCGGTGCGTTTCAATGTAGACCGGGAAGTTGACCTGTTCCGCCAGCCGCTGCCACCCATCGAGCAGTGTCACGCATTCTGCGACTGTGCGAGGACGCACGTCGGGCTGCAGATCAATGTGGTGGACCCCAAACTCAGCGGCATTTTCGAGCACAGGCTGCAAGTCGTCCACCGTCCGTGGGAAGCACTGGCCTTCTGCATGCAGTCCATGCGGCCCGCGCAACTGCGCCAGCCGCTGAACAGACGCCCGGTCGGTATAGTGCGCACTCACGCCATCGAAGCCCGCATCGGCAATCATCCGCAGGTTCTCTTCAAGCGTGCGTTCGCAGCCGTCGGTATGGCGACGCTCCATCGCCCACACTGACTGAAACACCAGCAGGCGTTGACTCATTGGACCTCCTCGGCAAGCAACTGGGCTTAACGGTAGCTGCCAGCCAGCGCCGACACCTTCTCAATGTTCTGCGGCGTAATGAAGCCCGGTCCCGAGCTGATATTGCGCGCCTCGTAGACCGGCTTGAGTCCATAAGACTCCAGGCGCTTCATGAACTTCGGATCCTTTTCCAGCTCCGTGCGGGCGGCTACGACATCCGTGTTGTGATTCTTGTGCATGATCGCCAGCATTGCGATGGGAATGTAGCCCTGCAGATAGGGTTGCTGATCGGTGCAGAATTTGATGGTGCCGTCCTTGATCGCCTTGGCAACGTCAGGATCAATGTCGAACGTCGCAAACCAGATCTTGCCGGCGAGCCCCATTTTGGTCACCGCACGAATGGTGGGGTCGGCGGACGTCGGTCCCAGCGTCAACACGGCCTGCGTATCCGGGTGAGCACGCAAATAGGCACTCACTTTGGCTTCGATACCGGTTGGATCGGTGCCGACATCAAGCGAAGATGCCTTCGTGTCCGCACCGATGGCTTCTCCGAATCCGCGGCAGCGCTCGAACGAGAGCGGATTAGTCGCATAGTGGTTCACACACAGAAACGTCTTGATGCCGGCCGCCTTCGCACGCAGCCCCGCTTCCTTGCCTGCCAGGTATTCCGGCTGACCCACATGCATGATGGCGCCGAGGTCGGCACTCTGCTGCTCCGTACCGGTATTGGAGGTAATGAACGGAATATTCTTCGCCTTCAGCTTCGTGACGGCCCCTTTGAGAAGGTCGTAGTCGGCAATCGTCAACACCACGCCATCGTAGTTGCGTGCGGCCGCCTGGTTGACCAGTTGCACCATGTCGGCGATGTCCCCGTTTGGCGGATTCCGGTAGTCGGTCTGTACGTTGAAATCCTGATCGGCCTGTCTGATGCCATTCTTGACCGTGTTCCACCACGCATCCGAATCCGGCGCGTGCGTGATGAAATCAAAATGAGCGACGGGGTCCGCGAAAGCACCGGTACATAGTCCCAGGCTCAACACTGTGGCGGTCAGGCAAAACGCCTTCCCTATGGTGGATTGCATAGCTGTCTCCGTAAATATCGTTCTGTTGGCCGGTATGACGACACGGGCCAGGTGGAGCCGCGCCTCTCAATCGAGGCGCGGCAGTCAATCGCTTGCTAACCCGATGAAGACCTTGTTGTCCTCGATCTTCACTGGATGAGTAAGCAGATTCACGCAAACGGGCGCACCTTTCGCCGCGCCCGACGGAATGTGAAAACGGCCCATGTGCATCGGACATTCGATGATCTCGCCGAACACAAGACCTTCAGTGAGGCGCGCCGTCTCGTGGGTACAGAGACCGGCGGTTGCGTAAAAGCCGCTCGACGTGTGATAGATCGCATACAGCTTGTCGCCGTGACGAAACTCGATGACGTCCTCTTCGTCGATGTCATCACACGCGCAGACCTGATGCCATTGCAGGATATTCATTGCATCTGTCCCCGGTTAGCGTACCTGGGCCGCAAGCGGCGCGGCGGTGTCGTGTTCTGCCGCGACGTACGGCGACTTGCCCGGTACGCACGGCGTAATCATGTAGTCCGGATCGTGTCGTTGCATCCGGAAGACGTGGAAGATTTCGCCCCAAGCGTTGAAGAGCCCTTCGTATGCCGGCGGCAGATCGGCCTCGATCGCTTTGCGCAGTTTCGGCAGCGCGTGGAAAGGCACGTTGGGGAACATGTGATGCTCGACGTGGTAGTTCATGTTCCAGTAGAGGAACTGCAGAGCGCGATTGAGTTTGATCGTTCGTGTCGAGAAGCGGTGGTCGAGTTCGTTCTCACGTAATCCCGTGTGCTGCGTAATGGCCAGCAGTTCGTGGAGCCAGGCACCATAGGAGCGAGGCAGCAGCAGGAAAATGACCGGCAACCAGCTGTGGGCCACGATCGCCCATGCGGCGACGGCAATGTACAGCGCCAGAATCACACGCGAATTGCGGAACATTGCACGAAATTCGGTGGGCGGAACAACGGCCCTGGCGCTCTTCGATACGATGCCGAAGCTATGCAGGACGATGTTGCCCAGGTGATGAATGCCGTGCGAAACACGCAGAAAATCTGTGGCGAGCTTCAGGTAATTCGGTGGCCGCTTGACCGCAATTTCAACGTCGGCGGGGAGAGTTGCGGTGAGATGCGTGTAAGTGTGATGTTGCGCATGCGACCAGCGGCTATAAATCTGCTCACGCCAAGTCATGAAGCAGATCAGCCAATGCACCGACTCGTTCAGCCATTCGCTTTTGAATGGCGTGCGATGGCGCAGTTCGTGTTCCATCGCCTCGGCGAATGCATACAGCGTGCCGTAGAGAAGAAGCGCCGGTATGCACCAGAGCGAACCGAGCGAGAACCATGCGAGCGCGCCGCTTGCCACCACCAGCCCAATGAATCCGCCAAAACGAAGAAGCGCGGCGGAGTCGTTGCGCCGCGTGACTTCCTTGAGCACCTTTCTGTCGAGCCGGCATTTATACCAGTCGTCCATGGTGATCGTTTTCCTGCTGTCTTGCTGGTCGGACATGAGTCGCACCCTGTACGAGAAATCGGTTTGACGATGAGATGTGAGATGAAGCATTGATCACAATTGAGCTCATTTAAGGCTCTTTATGAGCCATCGTCAAAGACTAATATGCCTCATATTGAGCTATTCAGGGTATTCCATGACCCCCGTCCTGCCGTCTGCATTCCTCTGGTTGCCCGATTGCGTGGTGTTGCCTCACGCCATGTCTCATGAAGACTCATTTTTTGAGGCAAAATGCCAACCATGCGCTGGTTCCGCACTTCGACCCATGGGAATGCACGATGAAAGGCAAGCCGACCCTCAAGCAATTGATGGAGATGACGCAGCTCAGCCGGGCGACGATCGATCGCGCGCTGAACAACCGACCGGGGGTGCACCCACGTACGCGCAGCGCCGTCGACGCCGCGCTGCGACAACTCGATGCGGGAGCTCCGGCACATTCGACGGTTCCTGTCGCGCAGCGGAATTACGCGTTCAGATTGCTCGCGCAGGCTGGGGACGCTTTCACAGAGGAACTGATGCGATGCGCGGCCGAACTCGAAGATGACTTCGCTGCGGCAGGAACGCGGCTTGAGGTCGTGAACTGCGTGGGTGTTTCCGACCACGACGTGGCAGCGCAAGTGAGCGTTGCAGCTGACGAGGCGGACGGTATTGCAATCATCTGCACGAACACGGCGGCCACAACCGCAGCCCTGCGCAAATGTATGGCCGTTGGCAAGTCGGTCGTGACGCTTGTTACGGATGTCGATGCCGATGCCCGTCACACCTACGTAGGTGTCAATAACCGCGCTGCAGGGCAATCCGCGGCGTTTCTCATCGGCCGGCATTTGCAGGCGCACCCATCGCCCGACGTCGCGGTGGTCGTCGCAACGTTTTCCTATACCTGCCACGAGGACCGCGAGATCGGTTTCCGTTCTCTGATCAGGCAGCGGTTCCCGAACGTGAACCTCGTGGAGGTCATCAAGGGCGCTGATTCGGGCGCTGCGACTTATGAGGCAACCCGGCGCTTTCTGGACGAGCACGGCAAGCTCGATGGAATCTACAACGTCGCGGGTGGCAACGAAGGGCTGGCGGCCGCGCTGCGGGAATACAGCCTGGCGGGCCAGACGGTCTACGTGACTCACGAAGTTAACCGCATCACGGAGCCGCTCTTGCGGGCCGACGCGATTGACTATTTGCTGACCCAGGACCTTCGACTCATGCTGCGAACAGCTGTCGAGCACTTGATAAGTGCTTGTGAAGCCCGACCGGTTCCTGCCCAAGCGATCATCCCGATAGAGACGTATTCGCGTTACTCGTTGTACTAACTATGTTTTCAGGCTTCTATCGCACACTTCCGGACGGGACGTAACACAGATTCCATGCGGGCATCGTTACGGAAGCGGGTCAAGCCGTTGAAGCCCGATGACTCTTGTCAGCCGGAGAGCGGACGTTCGACCGAATTTGCCGAATGTCAGTACCTGGGCGATCCCGGAAGTACGTGGCGGCTCCCGGCGCGTTTTCCCGGCCTATGACAGGCTGGCCGCGGTCCGGCAGCAGTGCGGGACCGGTGTTGGCCTCCGGTCGGTCGTACGGGCCTTGGGTGGTTCCGGTGGCGTCAGGATCGCAGCCCCCCTCCCCGCCTGCCCTCCTCTTGGGTGGCTCGTTTTGATGCAGTTGGCCGCAGGCCGGCGCAGCGCCAGTCTACGCGGGATTCGGGGCGATTTCAGGGCCGGCCGAGCGATGCAGTGTGATACGCGCGGCCGGTATTTTTTCGCGTCGCCGGAGCGGCTTGAATGCTTTTCGCTGTGTATCGCTCATCTCGCCGCTCTCAGGATTGACTTATGGTTTTGAGTCTTTTTGCACGAGCTTCTGGTGCAACTCGGCGGTCAGCGTTTCGACACGCTCGATTAGTTTCTGGGTAAGTTCGGTCAGATCCGTATTCCTCTGCAACAACTCCAGCAATTGAGCCGCGTTTTGGGCGGCAATTGCCTGCCGCTGCTCGTTAGCGACGGCAAGAGCCTCCCTGTGTTGCGCGTCAGCTTCGGCGTGTGCGTTGTCTCGTGCTGCCTGTCGCGTCTGAGCAAGCAAAATAAGCGGCGCGGCATAAGCTGCCTGGAGACTGAACGCCAGATTAAGGAGAATGAATGGGTAAACGTCGAATTTCGTGAAACCGAGGGCGTTCACCCCAATCCAGATGGCGACGATTACCGTCTGTGCCCCTAAAAATAGAGGCGTCCCAAAAAACCGCGCGAAGGCTTCGGCCTTGAGCGCGAACCTGTCATTGCCAAACGCCGTGGCAAGGTGTGCGTGAGGCCGGTGGAAGCGAAGGTGATCCACGTTCGGAACGTCGAACGGAGCGGCGGCGGAGCCGGAATTCGGTGTTTTCATACATTCCCCAAGTACGTAATCATTCGAAACCAGACTGCAACGACGTCTGCGGCATCATATCGAGGGAGATACGACGCAATGAACAACGGAGGCCTATCGCCAGACGATTCCTCACGGCAGGCAGTGCGACGTGGGAACAAGCAGAGTGTAGTGCCCGTTCGGGGTTGCGTGAATGCCCGCTGCTTGTTGGTTTCTGCCTGGCATGTCTGGCCCTAGTCGACCAAAGGAGCCGGTCAAACAGCATTTTCGATCGGCGGCTGTAGAGCAAATATGAGCCGTTCGATCCCTAGGCGCGCGCGAACCCCCAGGGCCTGATCCGGGCAGCTCAAGCAGCATCCTGTTCACGGCGACGGGCGATCGAGGGATGGAGGAAAGCGGAGCGTTCCGTGGAGTTTCTTACTTGCGCACAGGCATCTCGCTCATAGCGGGCATAGCCCTTCTGAGGACACGCCCGAAGGTCGTTCCTTGCACGAGTATGGAAAAAATGACGATCACGTAGGTCGCGGTGAGGATCAGCTCACGCTCCGGACCCGCCGGCAGCAATAGCGCCAGCGCGATCGACAGGGCGCCTCGAAGCCCGCCCCAGATCAGCAGCGGGATCGTGCCTGCCGGAAACTCGAAACGCGCGCGGATCGTCCAGATTGGAATCGCCACACTGATCGCACGACCAAGCAGCACGCATCCGATACCGATCAGTCCGAGCAGCAGATATGAGCCAGCGACCTTGATCGCGATCATCTCCAGGCCGATCAGGACAAAGAGCACGCCATCCAGAATATCGTCGATCACCTCCCAAAACACTGTCAGGTACTGGCGAGTCTGTTCCGGGAATGCCGTCTTCCATCCTTCATTGCCCAGAAACAGCCCGGCAACCACAACGGCAATGGGCCCTGAGAAGTGAAGCAGCTCTGCCAGCGCGTATGAGCCCATGCATAAGGCAATCGAGAGCAGGACCTCGACATGATGATTGTCGCCAGCAAAACTGCAATGGCCGCCCCTTTAGCCTCGCGCCGACTCATACCAGCCCCGGCCGCTTTCAACGCATTTATAGGCCGCTCCAGGTGAGGCTAGGTCGATTCTGGCTACAGTCGGATGCGCTCATGGCTCCAGCCCCCCCGACGCGACAGCGTTAGGGGGAGACGCCGATTCAGCGACTGCAGCCGGAGTAATGCGCAACCACTTGCCCTGGCGCCCATCACAGAGCGTCGTCCTTCAGATCTGGTTGAACCCGACGCGGGATAGCAGTTCAGAGAATCTGGGATCGATGCGAGCGCTGTCGAAGGTAGGTTCTGTCCTGAGCTCAATGAAGTCAGGACTGTGCTCTTCGTAGGCTTTTTCCAGCCAGCCGAAGGTCTGCTCTTTGTCCCCGAGCGAACCAAACACTTTCGCCATGTGGTAGGGGTGGACGTAGTGCTTTTCGGATTCCGTCTCCAGCGCATCCACGATCTGCTGCATGGCCGCTCTCATGTCGGCGGCAGCGTAGGTCTGGGCCAGCCCCGTCAGCGCCTCCGTGCTCCTCCCGGAAAGCGTTACAGCCTTCTGCATCTCCTCGATTGCGTCATCGAACAACTTCTGTTGCTGGTAAACCAATCCCAGCCTGAAGTGAAGCAGAAAGTGGTTTGGATCGATTTCCAGGGCTTTACGGAGTTCTTCCCGTGCCTGGTCGTATCGCCGAGCAAGGTACAAGATCATGGCAACAGATGAATTCAGCATTGAATTCAACGGATCCATCTGTTGGGGCTGCCTGACCCTGGCAATGGCTTCTTCGGCTCTGCCTGCCATCATGAGATATTCCGCGTACCAATAATAGGCGATCGCGTGTCCTGGATTCAGTTCAATGGCGCGCAGAAAATCCTGTTCCAGATCGACCCAATCCCAATCGTGCAAACGCACATGGGCCAGTGACGCATAAGCCTGACCCAAATCAGGTTCAATCTGCAGCGCTTTCCTGGCTGCCATTCTTGCTTTATGAAACGTTTCGCGCGCAGGGCTCACACCGCGACATGCAAGCATCGTGTAAGCATCGGCCACTCCATCATAGGCGGCCGCAAAGTTCGGCTGGTGTCCAATAGCGAGCTGAAAATACTCAATGCTCTTTCGCATTCCTTCTTCGGTGCGCGTGGACCAGAAGTGACGCCCCTTGAGATACGCTTCGTGCGCCTGCGCATCAATGGCAGGAGTACGGTCTAAACGCCCTTGCTCGTGCGGCGTGAGCTTGATCTCAATTTCGCGGGCAATTGCCTTGGCCACCTCGATCTGGAGTGCCAGGATGTCATGTCGGTTCCCCTCGTAGGTCTCGGCCCAAAGGTGCGTTTCGTCGCTTACCCGGATGAGCTGCGCCGCAACCCGTACCCGATCTCCGGCACGCCGGACGCTTCCCTCAAGCACGTGGGAAACCCTGAGGTCTTGGCCGATCTGATGAATGGTCTTGGTCGTGGATTTGTAGCGCATCGCCGAAGTCCGGGCGATTACACCCAGGCGCTCCGGGCTGAGCCGGGCAAGTTGGGTGATCATATCCTCAGTTAAGCCCTCACTGAAGTAATCATATTTGTCGCCGCCACCGAGACTTTCGAACGGAAGCACGACCAGTATCACTCGCCCCTCCGATAGCGATGGATTATTTGGGAGCGGTAATGCTTCCGGTTCACTCGGTTCGCTTTCCACCAGCGCCCTGCCGTTAGGTTGCAAACGCCCCGCTCCATCCTCAGTGAGCGGCGGCCTTCCTGGGACAGCAGTGACCGGTCGGTGCCGGTTCCGATACAGCGCATCAGCCACAATGATTGCGATTCCAACAAAGACAATCACCGGCCGGGCATCGAGCGCCAAGCGCGACAAATGCTCCACCCTCTCTGGCGCCGCAATATAGCGGAATAGTCGAGCGATGAATTCCTGCGGCGCGAAGCCGGTGATTGCCACGAGGACGCCCCCAATGAACCATTCGCTAACCTGCGCTCGCAACATCGCCCACAGGTGCCTCGGTATTCGCTGTGGGGTTCGTCCGTCTTTTTCATCTTCCATGGCGTCCCCGCATAGAGTCGTGTCGACCAGGCGTTACGGTCCCTGACGCGGCACAGGAAGTTGGGAGGTGGGCTAAGGCGTACACGCCGTCGCAATCTTCGCGCGGCATTCTCTAGCCTACACAAACAGCGCTCATTGTTTCTGTGGCGAGAGGTAGCGCAGCGCTGCGGTCCGCTAATAGCCTTCAAGTGACTCGAACGATTCGTGCGCGCGGGAGGATCAAGAAGATTGCAATTCGTACCACGCCAACATAGCTACATTAATAACTATCTGCTTTTCTCAGAAGAAAATCTACGCACCACCGCGCAGACCACCCAGCCCCTCCAGTGGATTCGCCCCCTCGGAGGGGAGGCGTCGCGGAGAAAGGAATTTCTTTCGAATGTAAGAATCGGGGCTACCTGAACAAAGGCGCAAAGCAATAGCCGACGCCGTGCTCACGGAAAGTGACCCGTCTATGCGCCACCGGTCAGCATCGAATACCAGAACGTCCACTTCTGGCCGACTCCTGGCCGACTGCCGCCGAACGCGGCCGGCCGTAGCCGACCCTGAGCGGACCCTGAGCGGACCAAGACTCGCTGCAAACGAACGTCCGAATAGCGGCTATTTGCGGCCACCGTCGTCGGACCAGCGCCGGCGGCCCGCCGCGCCGGCACTGCACGGTAATGACCGGTGGTCACCTAAAAATTGAAATAAACCGGCTATTTTCAGAGACCGCCTGAAAGCCTGATCTTGCTCCCGCCGCGCGCAACATCGCGCATCATCCCCAACTCAGGAGCTCATCATGCAACAACGACTCGACTTCTATAACGCAAACCCTAACGCGGTTATGGCCCTTCTGGCCGTTGAAGAGCAAATCGCCGAGTCGCCCCTCGAAAAATCGCTGACGGAACTGGTGCGCCTGCGCGCAGCAGTCTCTCGGGCCTCACCGCGCTGGTTCGCTCGGGGCAGGCTTACGCCGTCCTCACGCAGACTGCCGTTCCCGCGGATCTACAGGTACTCAATGCCGACCCTGAACTGCCATCGTTACCCAGCGTCGGCAACTTCCTGAAATTCGCGCAGGCGCATCCATCTCTTTTGACCGTCTCATTTGCGGAGCACATCAGGCTCAGTCTGCCTTTGCTGTGATCGACGTGTCGTGTTCTGGCTGAACTCGCTGAGACGCCGCATTGCCACCATCAACTTGAGGCGCTTGGACTGCGTAAGTCGAGTCCCAGCCGCCGCCGAGCGCCTTGCAGAGCGTGATCAGATTCGCGGCAGCGATCGCCTCGCTTTGCTCGAGGTTGCTCTGGCCTTCGAGCAGTTGCTTCTGAACGTTCAGCACGTCGAGATAGTCCAATGCCCCAGCCTTGTAGCGCTGCTGCGCCACGGCGAGTGCTCGCTGGTTCAGCGCCACCACCTCCTTCAGCTTGCCGCGGCGCAGCTGCTCGGCATCGTAGGCAACCAGCGCATCATCCACCTCGCGCCACGCCTCGAGCACGCTTCGCTTGTAGATGATCGCGGCCTCCTGTTGTTGCGCCTCGCGTAACTGCAGGGTGCCCTTGAGCCGCCCGCCTTCGAAGATCGGCATCGTGATGGAGGGGCCGAGAATAAACTGCCCCGACGCCCAGCTGGCGAGGCTGGAGAGCTGAAGACTCTGAAAACCCGCACTGCCATTGAGTGAGATGTGCGGATAAAAGTCGGCTTTTGCCACACCGATCGACGCCGTGGCCGCATGCAATTGCGCTTCCGCTCGCCGGATATCGGGTCGGCGTTGCGCGAGCTCCGACGGAAAGCCGATGGGCACCTGTGCAGGCAGCTCGGGCACGTCATGCGGCTCGGCGAGCGTTTGCTTGAGCGCTCCCGGCTCCTCGCCGAGCAAGACGCCAATCGCGTTGATCTTGGTCTCGCATTGCGATTCGAGTGTCGGAATCAGACTTTCGATCGACGCTGCCTGCGCGGAAGCGTTGGCCACGTCGAGATCCGTCGTCACGCCGTCACGCTCGCGGATCTGCGTGAGCTTCGTGGTATCGCGGGCAATCTCGAGGTTTTGTTTCGCGATGGCCAGCAGCGATTGGCTGTCGCGCAACTCGATGTAGTCTCGCGCGAGTTCGGCGCGGGCTGACAACAACGCGGCGTTTCTGTCTTCGTAAGAAGCATCCGACAAGGCGGACGCCTCTTCGACGCCGCGTCGCACCCCGCCCCAGATATCGAGTTCCCAAGAGGCGTCGAAGCCCATTTGATAGAGGTTGTAGGCCGGCGCCCCCTTGGAGCCCGGTACCGGCGCCACGCCGAGCGGCGATTTCCCCGAAGCGGATTGCGATTGGGGGGCGAGCGACGGGACGCCGAGCAGCGACAGAATGCCGTTCGGGCTGCCGCGCTCGCGGTCGTAGGACGCAGCGCCGCCCAGCGTGGGTAATTCCGCTGCCCCCGCAATGCGCTGTCCGGCGCGGCTTTGCCGCAGGCGCGCCGACGCCGCGGCCACATCGAGGTTCGCATCGGCCAGTTGCTTTTCGAGCGCGGTCAACGTGGGATCGTTGAACAGCGTCCACCATTCGGAATCGAATCCGGCTTCGACGGCCTTGCTCGGCGCTTGCGCCGCTTCGGTACGTTCAAAGACTTGCGGCGGCGCGGACGTCGTGGGCGGCACGAAATTCGGTCCGACCGTGCAGCCCGCGATCACGAGGCATGCCAGGATTTCCAACGCCAACGCGCGGATCGCGCGCAATGTAAAGTCGTGCGTCCTCATTTTTGCTCTCCCGTTTCGGCCCGCGCATCGCCATGCCGGCCGGTGGCCACTTCGGTTTCGACAGACAGCCCCACGCTCAACGCGGACGCTGCCTCTTGACCTTTGTCAATGTCGATCTTGATCGGCACGCGTTGGACGATCTTCGTGAAGTTGCCCGTCGCGTTGTCGGGTGCGATAGGCGCAAAGCTCACACCGGTTGCGGGCGCGAGACTATCGATCCGGCCGTGAATCACCACGCTGGGAAGGCTGTCCACCTTGATGCGCACGCTTTCGCCGGGCCGCATCCTGGTGATTTGGTTTTCCTGGAAGTTGGCGACGACATAGGCTTCGGACAGCGGTACGATCGCGAGCACCGGCGCGCCGGGCGTCACGTATGCGCCAACCCGCGCGGAACGCCGCCCGACCTTGCCGTCGATCGGCGCGCGAATCTCCGTGTAGGACAGGTTGAGCTGCGCCTGCTCGAGCACCGCCTCGGCGCGTTCGAGCGCGCCGGCCGCCTTGTCGCGCTGGGTATTCAGTACGTTCAGGTTCTGCTCGGTTGCCTCCAGCGCGGCTTGGTCGTGAGCCTGCTGCGCGAGCTGCTCGGCGAGCGCGCTCGAGGCGTGCTGCTGCTCCTGAGCCGTGCCTGCGCCGGTTTGCGAGAGATCCTGGTACCGCGTGGCGTTGTCGCGCGCAAACGCGATCGCCGCATCGTCGGATTTGAGCGTCGCGCGCACCTGATCGACGAGCGCGGGCTGCCGCGCGATTTCGGCGTCGAAGTTCGCGACGGCCGCCTTTGCCGCAGCGACGTCCGCTTGAGCGCTCATCAAGGCGGCCTTGTAGTCGCGGTCGTCGATACGCACCAGCAATTGCCCGGCTTTGACCGACTGGTTGTCGTCGACCGGGACTTCGGAGATCTGGCCGGGGATGCGCGGCGCCACGAGGGTGAAATCGGCCTCGACGTAGGCGTCGTTGGTGGACTCGGTAGTCGAGCCGCCTGACAGGCTTGCATAAGCCCATGCGCCTATACCGACTGCGACGGCGATAGCGGCCGCGGGAATGAGTTTGCGGGGAGATCGAAGAGCGGTTGACATGATTGCGTTCCCTTAATGCTTGAATGACTAATGCGAAGAGGGCGGCGTCGTGCTCCACGGCGGGTAAATGCGCACGGGTAACACTGGCACGAGGAGAAGAAGCGCGATGGCGACGCCCGCCATCACGAGATAGAGATCCGCCGATGTCAGTACCACTGCTTGCTCGTGGATCCGGTGTGCAAGTTCGCCGAGGCCGTGGGCCGCGTCGATGCTCTGGCTCGTGACCAGCGCGTGATTGCCTAATTGGTCGACGAGCATGTTCGAATGAAGACGTTCGCGATCGGTGCCCAACCCTTCGATGAGACCCGTCGCCACAGCCGCCGAAAATGTCTTGAGCGAGTTGAACATCGCTGAAGCAAAGGGACCTTCCGTCGGGGGCAAGCCCGTCGTCACACCCATCAGGATCGCGAGGATCACCATCGGCTGCGCGACGATCTGTATCGATTGAAGCCAGTAGAAGTTGTCGCGGACCCACTCGGACGTGATGAAGCTCCCCATCACGCACGTGGTGATCATGAGGCTCAAGCCGATGGCCATGACCCACCGGTGGTCGACGCGCCGCAGATTCAGGAGTGCGGCCGTCAAAGGCAACGTGATCAAGAGCGGCAGCGCAACCAGCAGCGACAGGGGCGCGGTTTGCAGCGGCCGGTAGGTGTGAACGTTGGCGAGAAATTGGCCGGGAATCGCCGCCACGCCAACCAGCAAGATCACCGCGCCCGCCAGTGTCGTGAGCCCGTGCGCAAAGTTTCTGCGCGCCAGCAGCTGCAGCTTAAAAAAAGGATGCGGGTGAAACCACTCGTTGAGAAGGAACGTCACCAACATCAGCCCGCCGCCGATCAGCATCACGCGAATGAACGCGGAATCGAGCCAGTCGAGACGATCGCCTTGCAGAAGGCCGATCACGAGCATGGCGACGGCCGGAAAGCCGGTCAGAAACCCGGTCCAGTTGAAGGCCGCGAGCCGTTCGAGTTTGAGCGGATCGGCCGGCAGCCCCCACTGGATCGCCGCGCAGCTCGCGATGCCCAGCGGCACGATTTGCCAAAAGGCCATTTGCCAGCCGACGTACTCGGTCCACAACGCGGCGAGCGGTGTGCCGAGCGCCGGCCCGAAGGTCGCCGTGAGTGCGTACCCTGCGAGTCCGTAGAGCTTCACTTTGGGCGGGAGATAGCGCAGCGCCACGATGATCAGCATCGGGGGAAGGCATCCGCCGGCCATCCCCTGCAGCACGCGCAGCCCATCGAGCGTGAGCAGGTTCGGCGCGAAGGGGCAAAGGAACCCGAGGATCATCGTCGCGGTCACGGCGCCGATCGTGAATCGCTTGAGCGTGAAGGTGATCCCGAACCACGGGGCAAACACCATCGTCGCCACATTGGCCGCCTCGAACAGCGCGGTCAGCCAGGTTCCATCGTCATGACCAATCGAGAGCGCGCCCTGGATGTCCGCCATGGCCTGCGCCGTGACCTGCTCGTTGAGAATGGCCAGGAGAGACGCCAGCAGCATCCCGACGAGGCCGGCGGCGAGGCGCAGCGTCAGGCTGGACTGCGGGGGCGTCGGCTGTGCGGGAGCCTCCTCCCTCGGTGCAGGAGCGGGTGCCGGCGCCTTCGCGACGCTCAATCGTTCCGCTCCGGTGGTGAAAGGGTCGATGGTGGTCATGGGAACCTCGTTGCTACTCGCGTTAGATAGGAAATCTAGCTATTTCCTATCGAGCCATATCTATGACTGAGCGCAGCTGAACTACTGCGTGCGTCGTGCCTCTGCAAAATATTGCGGTGCTTCGCGGCGATCGAACATGCCGTACGCGCGGATGATGCGGACGTTTCGCCGGCGCGAGCCATCCGCTGCCGCTGCATCGCGTTCGAACGCTTCAGCCGCCGCCTGGTCGCGCCACGTCACCACCGCGATCACCTCGCCCGGCGTCATCAGTGCGTCGAACACGTCCCAGGCAACGAGGTCAGGCGCGTTCATATCGACGCCAAGCGATTTCGTCACCGCTTGCGCGCCAGCTTGCTTGACCCAGTCCGGCGCGAAAGTCCCTTCATGCAGCGTCACTGCCGTGCCGCTGCCCGTCTCGGTGACGTCCAGGCGTTGCTCGATCAGGACCTGTCCCGCAGGCAACTGGTTGTCGCTGACGACTTGGCCAATACGCAGGCGATAGTCGGAGAACACCCGGTCACGCGCGGCTTGCATGATCTTGTGGTGGGCTGCCTGGCTGCGCCAGCGCACGAGCGCCTTCTCGTCGCGCCAGCTCGACAGCGACAGAAGCCATCCTTCGCGCGTGAGGCTTGCGTAGCGATTGTTATGGATGAACCCGTCGATCTTCTCGAGTTCGGGGCGCAGCATCTTGGCCATGCCGAGATACGCGTTGAACTGTTCGGGCTTCGGATTGACTTCAAGCATTGCGGCAAACATGTGCACCTCTTTCGGTTGGTTGGTGATACGACGTGCAGTGATTGTCGGGGAAAGCCCCAATTCATAGGGGCCCAAGCTAGTTGCTATTGGGCCAATGAGTTTGCAATTTTTGCCAACCGGGCAATCGACGTTCCGATAACCATCGCAGGCTGAAAGAGTCCTTTGAGTACTGATCGAATAGAATCACCGCGAGTGGACGCGGCGATCAGGGTGGGAGGCGGAATGGACAAATTGCGCGAGATGGAGATCTTCGTCGCCATCGTTGACCGAGGCAGTTTTACCGGCGCGGCCGACAAACTCGACATGTCGGCCGGCGGGGTCTCGCGAGCGGTCAATTCGCTCGAATCCCGTCTCGGCACGCAACTGCTCGCCCGGACAACCCGAACGGTTCGTCCGACGGATGCAGGCATGGCTTATCTCGAAGCCTGCAGGAAGGTGTTGGACACCATCACGGACGCGGAAGCGAGCATTGCGGCCGATCCACTCAATCCCGTAGGGACGTTGACCGTTTCCGCACCGGTCCTGTTCGGCCAGCGATATGTGGCGCCGCTGATCAACGCCTTCGCGCTGCGTTATCCGGACGTCACCATCAACGCGGTATACGCTGATCGAACCACGCGGCTCCTAGAGGAAGGGGTGGATGTGGCGCTCCGTATCGGCCACCTCGGAGACTCTTCGACATACGCCATTCCGTTGGGTTTTGTGCGGCGCCGGACCTACGCCGCGCCCTCCTATCTGGCCGAGCGTGGAGAACCCGTTCACCCCAGGGATCTGATCAATCACCACTGCGTGTCTTTCACCGGCGTCTCGCACCCACTCGAGTGGGTGTTCAGCGAAAACGGTTCGAGGCTGCCTGTCAGAGTGCGGCCGCGGATGGTGGTCGACCTCGGCCCCGCTGCCATTCTCGCCGCCGCCGAAGGTGTGGGCATCACTCAGCTGCTGTCGTACCAGGCGGCGCCGGAGGTGGCCGACGGCAAACTCCAACCGGTCCTGACGTCATTCGAGCCCGAGTCGGTGCCGGTGAGCCTGCTGCATGTCGAGCGGCGCAGCACCAGCGGCAAGATTCGCGCTTTCGTGGAATACGTGACCGAGACGCTACGCCGGAACCCGCACCTTCAGGCTGCGGACGCTACCGCAACGCGAACTTCGCGGTAAGCGGTCACCAGCGCATCGAGGTCGAACGCCCTATTCAGTCCGCTTGGATTGGGGACGACCCACATGCGTGCGCCGCCGAATGGCTCTGTTTGTCGACCCCAGTCGATATCGCGCGTACTGGAGATCGCCGAAAGTGCCATCTTTCCGAGGAAAACGATATGCCGCGGCGCGTATCGCTCGATCTTTCGGCGGAAAGCATTCCCGGCCAGTTCAATCTCCGATCGCGAGAGCTCGGCGGCTTGCGCAGTTGGTCGAGGGACCACGGTAGTGAGACCGCAGCCATATCGAAGAATCGTGTAATCGTCTTCGGGCCGAATGTGTTCGGGGGTAAACCCGGCGAGATGCACGACCCGCCAGAATCGATTGCCTCGGCCCGCAAAGTGGTGACCTGTCGATGCCGCACGGATACCTGGATTAATTCCGCAAAATACCACCGACAAGTTCGGTTCTAGGAGATCGGGAAGCGATTGAAGCGAATCGGCGTCAGTCACGAATGAGCGAGTGCTTGAAAAGAGACCTGCGTGCCTGCATCGCCGCGGAATCGTTGTCGATATTGTTTCGGCGTGACTTCCAGCCGCCGGGAGAACGTCGTGCGCATATGCGTGGCGCTGCGGAAGCCGCATTTATACGCAACGGTCTTCAGCGGCGCATCGGAGTCTTCCAGCAACTTCCTCGCGCTGTCGACGCGAACCTGCTCCACAAACGCGGACGGTGTCACTTTCGCGTACTTTGCAAAGACTCGCGAGAACGTCCGCCGGCTCACGCCCACTGCGTCCGCGAGCTGCTCGATCGAAAGCGCGTCGGTTATATGCTCGGTCACGTACCGGTGCACCTTGCCGATAATCGGATCTTCGTCCCTGCCTGTTCCCATATACGGGCTGTACTGCGATTGACCGCCTTCCCTTTGGATATACACCACGAGACGTTTTGCGACACGCACCGCCAACTCGTGTCCAAAGTCTTCGGCGACCAGCGACAGGCACAGATCGATGCCGGCCGTCACGCCCGCCGACGTAATGAGGCGCCCGTCGCGAACGAAGATCTTGTCGGGCTGCAAACGCGCCTGCGGAAATTCGTGGGCCAGACGGCCCGCGTCCGCCCAGTGAGTCGTCACTTCCTTGCCATCGAGCAGTCCGGCATGGGCAAGCACGAATGCCCCATTGCAAATGGAGCCGAACCGTTTCGTGTCTCGTGCCTGAAGTTGCAGCCACGTCAGAAATTCATTTGACGGTTGAACGTCGGGCAATTGCGGGCCGCCTGCGATCAGCAGCAGGTCCCATTGCGTGTTGAGATCCGCGTAGCTATACGGCACGGAAAGCCCCATCCCGTTCGAGCAGGTCACGGTGCCGGCCTGAGGGCCTACGAGCGTGACTTCATATTTCTGCTGCTCTGTAAGGTTCGCGCTGGCTTCCGCGAACACATCGAGGGGGCCCGCAACATCGAGCGCTTGGACACCATCGAATATGACAATGGCGACTTTCATGCCGTGACCTTCTTGGAGTGAATCGTCCCGTTTCCGATACCGGCGACCCGATTGGCTTGACCCGAACGGCCGGACCCAACCTGCGAACCTGCAACGACGGTTGGCGAGTGAGCTTACCGCAATGGCTCGAAAACAGGGACGTACTAGGCTGAAACTGTCTTTTGAGTGCGAGTCATCAATGGATTGGACTGGGGAGATGTCGAACGCACGTTGGCCCAAATCTCAAGTTGATTGGCCCAGCATGACGACAACCGCGTGTTTCCTCGCCCGTGCCGGCTGAATAGACTGGGTCTCGTGGATTCCATTCGCGGAGTGGGGGGTATGCAAGTAGCGATGATGCTGTATAAGGGATTCCGGCTGCTCGAGGTGACGGGCCCGATGGACGTGTTCCACGAAGCGAATCGTCTGAGCGGCGCCACGCTGTACGAGCAGCATCTCGTAGGGCCGTCTCCGGGGCCCGTCGCGTGCTCGAATGGCGTAGCGGTGGGGACGACGGAGTCTCTGTTGGATGTGCGTATTTCATTCGACATCGTCGTCGTGCCGGGCTCCCCGGCCGTCGGCCCGGGGTCTGAGCATCGCGAACTGGTGGACTGGCTTCGTGATGCCGGAAGCAGGGTGCGAAGGCTCGCGTCGGTGTCCAACGGGGCGTTTTTAATCGCGCGCGCCGGCCTTGCCGATCATCGCGCGTTGACGACGCATAGGCGCGACGCACAACGTCTGTCCACCGAGTTCCCCCTGGTACACGTCATCAGCCATCAAAGCTATTTGAAGGATGGCAACCTGTACTCGTCGCGCGGTGTGAGCGACGGTATCCGGGTGGCCTTGGCTCTCGTCCGAGAGGACCTTGGAGAAGCGTTCGCCAGAAGCGTGACAAAGTCATTGTCGAGGCAGCGCTCGTGGCCCAAATGTAGCTAAGTTTGGCCCGTGCGCCATCACAACGAAGGGACCGCGCGGTTCCGATCGTTGGCAGAATCGTGGTGTCTTTTCTCGCCGTTGTTCGAGCAGCTTATTTCAGCTGCGAGTGCCCCTCATGTTCGACCGCAAGCCAGCCATGACTCAATACCCAAACATTGCAACACCCGCCGATCCGACGCCAACGCATACGAGCGAGATGCTGTCGGGCGCCGACATCATTCTGCGCGTACTTGCCGAGCAGGGCGTCGACACGATGTTCGGGTATAGCGGTGGCGCGATTTTGCCGACCTACGACGCCGTGTTTCGTCATAACGAAATGAACGCGGCGCATGCCAAGCGTCAGATCAAGTTCGTCGTCCCCGCCAATGAACAAGCCGCGGGCTTCATGGCCGCCGGTTATGCGCGGGCCAGCGGAAAAGTCGGCGTCTTCATGGTGACGTCCGGCCCGGGCGCGACGAATGCCGTGACGCCGATCGCCGACTGCAATGGCGATTCGATACCGGTTGTTCTCATCTGCGGGCAGGTGCCACGCGCCGCGATCGGCAGCGACGCGTTTCAGGAGGCGCCCGTCTTCAACATCATGTCGGCGTGCGCGAAGCAGGTGTTCCTGGTAACCGACCCGGCGAAGCTCGAGCAAACCCTGCGAACCGCATTCGAAATTGCCCGCACCGGCCGGCCGGGCCCGGTCGTCGTGGACGTGCCCAAAGACATCCAGAACTGGAGGGGTCCCTATCATGGGCGGGGCACGCTGCATTCCCGCGGCTACGCCGATCGTCTGCGAATGGTGGCGCAAGGCGCGCGTCTTGAACGAGAAAAGGCCCACGCCTTCTTCGAGCTTCTGCGCGAGAGTCAGCGGCCGCTGCTCTATATCGGCGGCGGCGTGATCACGGCTCGCGCGGCGGCTGAGCTACGCGCGTTTGCCGAGCGCAACCGCATTCCGATCGTGACGACGCTCATGGGTCTTGGCGCCATCCCTGCCGATCACGAGCTGTATCTCGGAATGCTCGGCATGCATGGCACTGCAAGCGCGAACTACGCCGTTGAAGACTGTGACTTTCTCATCGCGGTGGGCGCCCGGTTCGACGATCGGGTTGCCGGTGGGCGGCCTGAATCATTCGCCGCCGGTGCTCGCCATGTCGCTCATATCGATATCGACGAGGCGGAGATCAACAAGGTCAAACGCGCGCACTGGGCTCACGTGGGCGACGCGAAAGACGCGCTGCTGTCTTTGATCGAGCACAGTCCGGCGACGCCATCGCCTTCGACATGGCTCGAACGCGTCGCGGAGTTGAAGCGCACGTTCGGGCAGAACTACGACCGCAACAACCCCGCGATTCAGCCGCAGTGGGTGGTCGAGAAACTCAGCGAAATCACGTGCGGACGAGCGATCATCACCACGGGCGTCGGCCAGCATCAGATGTGGGCCGCGCAGTTCTTCGGGTTTGGCGAGCCTCGCAGCTTTCTGACATCGGGAAGCATGGGAACGATGGGTTTCGGACTGCCCGCCGCAATCGGCGCGCAATTGGCGCGACCGGACGCCCTCGTGATCGACATCGACGGCGACGGAAGCATCCGGATGAATCTCGGCGAACTGGAGACGGCAACCACTTATGGCGTCCCCGTTAAGGTGTTGCTGCTCAACAATCGCGGTGACGGCATGATCCGGCAGTGGCAGCGCCTCTTTTATGAAGGACGGATGTTCGTCAGCGACAAGTCGTTGCATAGCAAGGACTTCGTGATGACGGCCAAGGCCGATGGCTTTAAATTTGCGCGCTGCGTTCAAGCGGTGGATGAACTCGAGGGCGCGCTGAGGGCGTTCGTGGAATTCGACGGGCCTGCCTTTCTCGAGGTGATGATCGACGAGAACGCCGATGTATTTCCGATGGTAGGCCCGGGACAAAGCTACGCGAACATGATCACAGGTCCCTTCATTCCGTCTCGCACCAGGCAGGAAACACACATTCAGGGCGTGGGACGCCAGAGCGCCACGGACATGTTCTAGCCGTTCAACTGCTATTGAGGCGCTTGTCGAAGTCCATGATTGACGAGAACTTGATTCATAAGGCACTGGCGAACCCGTTCCGGCGCGAAGTCTTGAGGTGGTTGAAGGCCCCTAAAGAGCACTTTGCGCAAGGCCACATCGATCTGGCTCGCGGGGTGCCGTCGAATGCCATCCTCGCGCGCAGCGGGCTGGCGCAATCGACCGTATCGGCACACCTCGCGGCATTGGTCGGCGCGGGACTGCTTGATTCGACACGAGCGGGTCAGTGGATGTTTCTATCGCGAAACGAAGACGTCATTCGCGCCTTTGCGGAACAGATCAAATCGCATTTGTAGCCGCGGGTACTATCGATAGATGTGTGGGCGCTGTCTCGCATACCGACTGCCGGAATCGCATTGCGATTTCCTTCCGCAGGATACCGGGTTGAGGGTCGAGCAGCATAACCGTTCTCGTTCAACCGCCTTGGGGCGCTTGGCCTTGGCGCATCATTCAAAGCCCGGCTCGGGCGGCGACAATGGAGTCGGAAGCTGCCGCTCGTCCCGCCGGGCTGAACGTCAGCAACTGGCCGGACGGAGTCGGATGACGACCGGCTCAGGTCGA
Organism: Paraburkholderia sp. IMGN_8; assembly: GCF_038050405.1. Classification (NCBI taxonomy): domain Bacteria; kingdom Pseudomonadati; phylum Pseudomonadota; class Betaproteobacteria; order Burkholderiales; family Burkholderiaceae; genus Paraburkholderia; species Paraburkholderia sp. IMGN_8. The sequence goes on from NZ_CP150901.1 coordinate 3,058,588, forward strand.
CCCGTTGCCGCCTTCCGGATCACTGCCAAGTCAACGGCGGCTTTCGGGCCACCTACGGTCGTTCGATCACGTGGTGGGACAGACGCCCTGAGAGCGTCTTCACTCGCATAACGGATCCTTTGCAAACCGGCCATGACCCTCGCGTACCGACCACAGCGTCAACTGTCAATCCAGTCTCGTGACGGCAGCACCAGTCTCACTCATTCCGCCTCCCTGCAAGGCGGTCGGCGGGTCGGTTGGCACAATTGGTGAAACGTCCACCCGGATATTCAGCCTCCGAAAAAGCGCCGTAGTCTCACTAACTCCGTTTCCCGGCAGCAGGTGCGGGGAGCCGGAATTCGTTGGAACGTTAGAACGCACCGCCTGGACAATCAACAGCTTGCGATCGTTTTTCGGTCCACGGCGGCGCTACATCCCACCGAAATAGTTCAACTGTATTCGATAGAATGAGTACACGCGATGGCATTGCGGAGTTCCAGGTGAAGCGATGCGCCGCGCAACACTGTGCCGTAACCCTGCAGACCTGACTGGAAATGAGTACGGGCAAGATTCTGTCCGGCATCGCGATGGCCGCGCTGTCCACGGCATGCGCCGCTGCGGGGGTGGCCGGTGCTTGTTTGCCGTCGTTCTCCGAGGTCGACGTCAAGGATGGACTCGAAGTGCGGACCCGCTGCGCTGTCTCCGCGCCCGCGCTCGCGCGCCTCACTGAACGCCTGAACCGCGCGGTGAAGAGCGACGGGCTCTCCGCCACGCAACGGGTTGCGCTGGCGACAGCGGCCAACGTGATGCTGCACGCGGTCTTCTCGCAGACAGACCACGGCGAACCCACAAACGACGCCGCGTTCGTCAACCTCGAACCGCTCTTCGAAAACCTCGCATCGCAGATCAGGACGCGCACCGATATCGACCTCGCAGCCGAAGCGTCGAAATGGAACGCACGCTATGAAGATCTGCTGCGCAGGATGTCGATCACACGCAGCGCGGATCGCACCGAACTGCAGATCTACGAAGCAGCGAGGCGCCTCGATCTGGATAACGCATCCGCGCTGCTGATGCGGCTCGTTGCTAACGCACCTGGCACCGCCCAGCTATCCGCGGCGCGCAACTACGAAGCGGCGAGCATCGAACTGCTTCGCTTCATGCCATGGAACGCGCTGCCGTACCTAGAGAAGGCCCATGCACTGCAACCCAACGATATGGACATCGCCACCGCATTCGCCGACACACTGCTCGTGCAGCACGAGCCCGAGCGCGCGGAGCCGGTGTATCGCGCGCTGCTGACCCAGTATCGGACGCTTGCGCAACAGAAGCCCGCCGCGTGGCAGCCCGCCATCGCGCGTACGCTCGGCAAGCTTGGCAGTCTGTATGTGATGCGGCAGCAGCAGAAGGAAGCCGAAGCCGCATGGCTGCACGCGCTCGAAATCTACTGGGCGCTCGCGCGCGTGAACCCTTCGGGCTACGGTCCCGCAGTGGCTAACACCTTTGACAGCCTCGCAGCCTTGTACCGCGACACGCGACGTCTGCAGGAAGCAGCAGACGCGTGGCGCGAAGCCCTCGCCGTCGACCGCGCGCTGGCCCGACAGGACCCGGCCATGTACCGGCCCGCGGTCGCGACGACGCTCAACGACCTCGGCATCCTCTACAGCGCGACACAGCGCGCGCACGACGCGGAACTCGCCTATCGCGAAGCGCTCGGCATCCAGCGCGCACTCGCACACGACAATCCCGCCGCCTGGCGTCCGGCGCTTGCGCGCACGCTGAATAACCTCGGGAACTTCTACATTGCAAGCGAGCGGCTGCCGGAAGCGGAGCACGCCTACCGGGAAGCTCTGAAGATCCGCCAACAGCTCGCCCGCGAAAGCCCCGCGCTTTACCAGCCCGACTTGGCGCGTACGCTCGGCAATCTGGGTGTGCTTTACCGCGCCGAACAGCGGCCGGCCAAGGCACTGCAGGCGTATCAGCAGGCGCTGCAGATCGTTCACGCCCTCTCGCGCAATGCGCCTGGCGCGTACCAGCCTGACGAGGCGCGGATACTGAACAATCTGGGCGTGCTCTACAGCCGCACGGGCAGGCCGCGCGAAGCGGAAGACGCGTGGCGCCGTGCGCTGGATCTTTACCGCAAACTCGCACACGACGATCCGTTGACCTGGCGGCAGGATGAAGCACGCACCTTGCGGAATCTGGGCACGCTGCTCAGCCGCACGCAACGTTCGGCTGAAGCCGACGAAATGAAACGCGAGGCGGATGAACTGACCGATTCGACGCGGGCGCAATAGAGCGCGGACAAGACGATTGTTAGCGCTCGATGCTCGCAAGTGCAGTCGATTTAATCTGATCAACGCGCGAAGGTCGGTTGTCTAAGCGAAGCGGTCGCCCAGATGTCCGAATGCCGGCAGAGGCGAACGACGCTTCATGGCCGACTGCTGTCTGTCGTGAGCAACATGACGGCACTATGACGGGCGGAATACGCGGCAAGGGGATATTTAGAGGCAACGCATGCAACCGGAGCTACCTGTCGCTTGGCCATGCCGTTTCGTCGACAAACGCCGTCGCCGGCGCGCGATGAGCGACGCGCCAGCCCGCTCGAGAGGCCACATTGATGCGCCGCTTCTTGTGGCTGTCGCGACAAAACGATTAGCATCGCTTTAGAGGAGCAACGCGTTTGTGCACCTTTAGGCGCCAAACCTTTAGGCGCCAATTTATAAGGGCGGGTCATGCCCTCAAGCAAATGACCATCGGGATCGTCGAAATACACTCTCCGGCCATCGTTGTGCAGATAGGTGCCGGCCCGTTGTTTACCGGAAACGGGCCGCATCCTTACGGTTGCGACCCAGCAGTCTGAGCCCATCGGAGCGCCGCCGCAAGGTGGTTGGCTCCTATCGGTTGCCGTCATGCGCTCCAGTCGAACTCGGTAATCTCCGCGTGCCCCAGGCTGTCCCATTGCCGCATGTCGGGATCGCGCCAGTAAGTGCCTTTGCCGTTGGCAAGTCCAATGTCGTTGCGGAAGGCGGCTGCGCCGTGCAGCAGGCGCGTGAGCTCGCCGGTGGCACCGCGCAGCGGTTTGGCGAACGCCACGCCGATTTTACCTACCGTGATGCGCGTCTCGTCCGAACCGCTCTGGATGTCGATCGGCGCCTCCTGGGTCGGCAGCCATTGCTTGACGAGTTGCCCGACGACTTCGTAGACGCCACCCCGCTGGCCCTTGAACAGCGGCTCGAGCGTGGCCCGCTGCGCCGCCGAAACGGCGGGGTCGAAGTAGATGCGCCCGACGCCCTCCCCGCCCAGGAAGCCTTTGGGCCAGTCAGCAACCCACGCCAGCTTGGCGCCGCCCACGTCGACGCCGTCGACATCGCCGCTACCAATATGGACCCACTGGCCGCCCGAGCACCAGACCTGATCGCCTTCCATCTCACCCAGCATGCAAGGGCAGCCGACCTTGCAACTGCATGGTGCATAGTAGGTTCCCACGATATGCCAAGCCATAGCATGCCTCCTTAGGTTCGCTTGTTGTCGAACGCGACACGGCTCTCGCTCGCGAGCCGTGTCGCCGCCTTCCCTTCCGGCTACGGGATGCCGCCGAGCCAAGGCATCGCCAGCATCGCGAGCCCGCCCGCGATCAGCGCTGCTCCCAGGGGCGGAGCGACGCGGTGGCCGCCGGGCAAGGTTTTCTCGATGAAAATGATGACCGCCGCCGTGAGCATCCACACCATATTCATTGCACCGAGCGCGACCAGCGCGACCATCAGGCCGGCACAGCAACCGATGCAGTCGGCCGCATGCAGCACGCCGAGACGCAAAGCGCCGCGCGCGCCCGGCCGCCAGTGCTGCATCAGGAAAAACAGCGGGTTGCTGCACCGCGTGTGGCAACTGCGTTTGAGCCGCGTGAACTGATAGACGCCCCCCGCGATCAGCAGCAGGCCAGGGACAATGGCCCCCCCTTCACTCATGTGGTCGATGATCCACGGATACGCGTACACCGGCAGCCCGGCAGCGGTCCAAAGCACCACATAGCCCATGAGCAGCGCGGCCATTCCTGGCCACGCACCGGGGCGTCCTGGGCGCTCGCGAGTGGTGGCCCGATAAAGCAGCATCAGAGGCAGCGCGGCGGGGAGCATCATCGCGACCATCATCACTGCCCAGGCCACGAGAAAGAACACGATGCGGCTGTCCATTTGTCCGGCCATGCCCATCTCGTCCATGGCGCGGCCTTGCCGGACCGTGTAGGCCCAACTCGCCGCCGTCAGCAGCAGGAGCACGGTGCCCGGAAGAAGGTTCTCCCGCTTAGCCAGGACTGCCCATCCGACGGCAACCGGTCGGCCGGACGCCTCCGAAGCGCGAGGGTGGGACATGGCGTTCTCTTTGCGATGCGCTTACGCGGGCATCGACAGCCCGGGCGTGGGGAAAGATAGGTACGGCGCCTCATGGTCGGCGCGAACTGGGCGGGAGGTGCGTTACAGCAACTACGTCACGTACCGATGCCCGACTCGAAATCGGTCAAGCGAAGGACTATAGACAAAGATATATGCAAAGAACCCGGGAAAGTCCATGCGTATTTCATCTGGGCCGGGATCGCGCCGGTTTTGCCGCCTTGGGAGTCCATTAGATTTTCGCGCGAATACCAGGGTAGCAGATTCCAGAGCTCGGGCCCTATGCGGGCTTGCGAATCGACCTTAATTAACTATCGAGCTACAGCAAACATTTTATGTTTGGGGCATTTCCCCGTGGCGCCGCGCGATCCGAACGCGGAAGTGGCCGGGCAGGGCTTTTGAATCCGAACCTCAGTGACAAGTCCGGATAGTTCGGGAGGATAACGAACTACGTTGATTGGACCAACCGCCCGGACCTCGACAATGTGCTCCCCTGTTATGAAGCTATCGATTCGGATCTGAACCGAATCCCATTGCCGGAAATTTTTATTCGCATGCAAGAACCGATCGACGCGCCATTTCCTGTCGGAGCAGCTCTCGCTTGTGAACATCGCGGAGAGCGCACGTCGGAGGATCGGACCGCATCCCGTCGGCGCAGCTCTCCCGTCCCTCTAACTCATGCCTTGACGAGCTGCAGGCCGCCGAAATTCTGGATGGTGGGAATATCGACCTTCGTGTACGTGTCGGTCTGGGTGACCGGCGCCACCACGACGGCCGGGCTGGCGAAGCCGCCACCATACGCAGCGTTGACGTTTGCGACGTTGTAGTTGCTGCCGCCGCGTACAGCGGAGAGGGCCTTGACGGACAGTTCTTCGGCGTGTGCGAGGTCTTTGATCATCAGCGAGGTCATGGTAAATCTCCTGGGTTTGCTTCGGTTTGGGAAAGAGCACTATTCGTTGCGCTCACAGGCACAAACGCATAGGGTGTGCCACTCTCAGATCGCGGGCCGCGAAGAATCGCCTAACCGCATGAAAACAAAGAAAATAAATATTTGGCATGAGCTATTGCGAAGCATTCCGAAGGGCTGGAGAAAAAAAGATGTCCTGCTATGACAAACATATCTCCCAGTGACTGTTTGTTTTCGAACAACAGGTCTGCCCAGGTAAATCTCAGATGACATGACGGCCGTTCCCGGTCCGCCCGGCCAGCGTCGCGCACACGTCAATTGCCGATGCGTGTCGGGCATGCGGCCCGCCGCGCGGCGGCGTCATGAACGCGGTTCATGTCGCCCATTTTTGTCCTGAATTTGACCGTCTTTTGTCGCGCTCATATTGTTCCGACATGCCTGCCTGGTTCGCATGCCGCACCTGCCGATCTGTGTTGTCGAGCGGCTGGACCTCCAACTTCGTGCCCTGCCAAATGCCATGAATCCTGACGCGACAGCTACCCTTGCTCCCCTATCCGACTTGCGTCCGACCAGCACAGTTCGCCGCGCGGTAACGACTGCAGTGCTCGGCCAAATCCTCGAGTGGTACGACTTTTTTCTCTATGGAACTGCCGCCGCACTGGTGTTCGGCCGGCTGTTCTTCCCCGTAGGCAGCGATCCGCTGACGGGGACAATTGCGGCGTTCGGCGGCTTTACGGTCGGCTTCATCGCCCGTCCTATTGGTGGGGTGCTCTGCGGCCATATCGGGGACCGGTACGGCCGCAAGGCGGTCATGATGCTGACGCTGTTGATGATGGGCAGCGCGACCGTCTGCATGGGTCTCCTGCCGACCTATCAGCAGATCGGCATCGCCGCCCCAATCATGCTGGTCCTGCTGCGCATCGTGCAGGGTCTTGCAGCGGGCGGAGAATGGAGTGGCAGTATTTTGCTGATCCATGAAAACGCGCCCGCATCGAAACGCGGCGCACTGGCTGCATGGAGTCCGTGCGGCGCGGCATTCGGTTTCGTTCTTTCCACCGTTGCGTTCCTGCTCGTCCAGACGCTGTCGTCTTCCGACTTTCAAAGTTGGGGCTGGCGCGTGCCGTTCGTGTGCAGCGCCGTGTTAGTCGCGCTCGGACTGTGGATGCGCCGCTCCGTGGACGAAAGTGCCGAGTTCGCCGAGATCAAGGCCACGCGCCGGGACAGTCGCATGCCGATTATCGAAGTGCTTCGCCAATGCCCGCGTCAGGTGCTGACTGTTTTCGGCCTGCGCTTTGGCGAAGGCGCTGCGTCGTACATCTTCTTCGCCTTCTCGATTGCATACGGCCAGTTTATCGGCCTGAAATCGAGCTGGATGCTGGGTGGATTGACTGTGTCGATGCTGCTGATGATCCCCGTTTCGCTCGTGATGGGCCACGTGACGGACAAAATCGGCAGGAAGCCGGTTTATCTCGCCGGAGCAATCGCCATGGTTCTGGTCGCCTACCCCTACTTCCTGTTGCTCGGCTCGGGCGTGCTGTGGAAAGTCATCGTGGCCCTCCTCCTCGCCAACAGCATCACGCTGGGTATCCTCGAAGGCGCTCAGCCTGCTTTCATCAGCGAATTGTTGCCCGTTCATCTACGTTTCTCCGGTCTTGGCATCGGCCGCGAGATTTCGTCGGTACTCGGCGGCGGCCTGTCGCCGATGATCGCTACCGCGCTGCTCGCTCACTACCGTAGCGCGACGCCAGTCGCCATTTACCTCGTTGTTCTCGGACTGATCACCGTGCTGGCGACCTGTCTTGCACCCGAGACTTTCCCGAAGGCTTTGAGACTTCAGGCGAAAGAAAACGCTTAACACCGTCGAGCGGCAGCGCAGAGGCGCCGCCGCGCCAGACGGATCGATTAATTGATTCCTACACCTTATCATCATGCAAAACCTCCAAAGTGCCAGCCTTTCCACGTACGCCTATGAACCTCGCGTCGTCGGTCAGGCCGATCTGTATCCGGAGTACGCGGGTCCCATAACGCTCGATGTCCTGATCGAGGAAATAGAGCGTCGCAGGGATGAGTTCGATCAGCTGTCGCATGTTCCGCGCGACATGATTGCGAAGATGAAGCGCGCGGGCATTTTTCGGGCGAGTACTCCTCGCCGCTTTGGTGGAGACGCGCTGCCGCCGCCGCGGTTTCTGCACATGCTCGAGCGCATCGCAATCGCCGACGGCTCGACCGCCTGGGTCGCCGCATTCGGGTCGGCGAATACCTATCTCGCGTCACTCTCAATCGAAACGCAGCAGCATATCTATGCAACAGGACCGGATCAGGTCTTTGCCGGGGGCCTCTATCCGCTGCAGCCTGCAGCCAAAGTGCCGGGTGGTTTTATGGTAAGCGGACAATGGCGATTTGCAAGCGGCTGCAAGGGAGCGGACTGGATTGGCGTAGGGATCGGCGGCACGCCCGCCAATTCGGGTGACACTGGGGCAGGAAGGCCGTTCACCGCTGTATTCCCCGCGCACGAGGTCGAGATCGTCGAGAACTGGAACGTCGTCGGTATGCAAGGCACCGGCAGCCATGATCTGCGACTTCGCGACAAATTCGTCGATGCGCAATGGACGTTCGTTCGCGGTGGGCAAGCGCTGATCGACGAACCGCTGTACCGCTATCCCGCCGTCGCGTACCAGGCGCAAGTGCACGCCGCCGTCAACATCGGCCTCGCGCGCGCAGCGCTCGACCTGCTCACCGGCATGTCCGGCTCGACCAGAACGACCACCGGCGCCCCGCGTCTCGCGGACCGCGGTTACTACCGCTCCGGTCTCGCGAAAGCAGAGGCCAACTGGCGCGGCGCTCGCGCGTTCTTCTACGAGTCCGCGGAGTCGGCGTGGCAGACGATCGTCGCCGGCGATTCTGTTACACAGGATCAGGCCAATCTGATGCGGCTCAGTGCGACGCACGCCGCCCAGCTGTGTGCAGAGGTCGTCATGCACGCGTATCAGTTGGCCGGCATCGCAGCGATCTACCGCGAGAGCCGGTTGCAGCGATTGGTGCGCGACTCGATTGTCGTGACACAGCACGCGTTCCTTGGAGAAGGCACATACGATGCATCGGGTGCGCTATTTGCGGGCATCGCCCCGGTTACGCCGTACCCCTGATGCCGTTCACGCCCTATGAAAGCGACGGGACAGACATGACTATCGAAGACACTAAAGAAGACTTTAAGCGGCGTTTCCGTGACGCTATGGCGTGCCTGCCGGCGGCCGTCAACATCATCACCACCGACGGACCGCGCGGACGCTGCGGAATTACCGCAAGCGCCGTCTGTTCCGTGACGGATGCTCCGCCGACGATGCTCGTATGTATCAACCAGGCCAGTTACGTACACGATGTTCTTCATCACAACCGGAACGTGTGCATCAATGTGCTGACTGCGGAATGCCAGGACCTCGCGCGCGATTTTGCCGGAATGACAGCCTGTCCGATGGACGAGCGGTTTGCACGTCATGCGTGGACGATCGGGCATCACGCGGCACCCGTCCTCTCGCATGCGATTGCAAGTCTCGAAGGAGAGATTGTCGACCTCAAGAGTGTCGGATCGCATTCGGTCATGTTCGCGGAAATCAGACACGTTTCGATCAGATCGGGCGGCGACGGACTCATCTACTTCGGCCGGCGGTTCCACCGCCTTGCGCGGCCAGAAGTAGCGGCGCAGTCCGTCGCCGCAAGTGCTGCGAGGTGAACGTGGAAGTTTGCCTGTTTCTTATCGGCCACCGCAATGACACGCATCGGGAGCGGCGCGACATTGATCTATCGCTGATCCATGCGGCGTCCCAGAACGTGGAAGGACTGCGGCGCTTCGTGATCCATCGCCCCGTCGAGTCAGCGAAGCCGGCGCAGTCGGCGCAGTCGGCAAATAGCGATCCTCCATCAACAGAACATGCTTTGAGCCCATGCTGTGTGCTGCAGTGGTATTTCGATGATCTCGATCGCGTTGAAACGGTGCTGCAACGCGGCGGTGCGATACACGGGATCGTGGACCAAACGATAAATGCCGCCCACGACCACCTTGCGTTCGAGCAGCAACTCATGGCGGTGAGAAAGTTCGCCATACCGAATGTCCACGAGTCCAGCAATCAGTCTGAAAAATGCACGTATCTCGTCGGTTATGAAGGAGAAGCGCAAGATTTCGATGCATGGTTGACGCACTACATGACGCATCATCCGCCGCTCATGGCACAGCTCCCCGGCATTCGCGAGCTGGAAATCTATACGCGGGTCGACTATCGAACCGGCTTAAACATTCCGCGGGCGGTAGCAATGCAGCGGAACAAGGTCGTATTCGACGATCCCGCGGCGCTGGCCGCGGCATTGGCCTCGCCGGTACGTGCGCTGATGAAGAAGGATTTTGACGCATTTCCGCCGTACAGCGGGCCGGCCTCGCATTTCCCTATGCGCAGCATTTACGGTAACCTGAAGTGGACGTAAAAGCCGGACGCAGATACTCCTAACCGCCCCGATGCTGCGACATCCTGCTCCGCGAACCGGATGTTGTCGCGGCGAGTGTCGCGTGTCCGTTTTAACAGCCAGACAGGTCTGACGCAACGCGATCGTCAGACGCCTTCACTGCCGCGATCCGAACGTCATGACAACGTCGCACTCTGGCATTACGGATTTGAATCTGCTGCGCGTGTTTCTGGCCATCTCGGATCTGCGCAGCCTAACCGCCGCGGGCGAACGCCTCGGACTCACGCAACCTGCAGTCAGCCATGCGCTCCGCCGGCTGCGTGTGTTATTCGACGACCCGCTCTTCGTCCGCACACCCAGCGGCATGGTACCCACGGATGCGGCACAGCGTTTGCATGCGCCGCTCATGCAGGCGTTCGGCATCATCAACGTGGCGGTACAGCAGCTCGCGAAATTCGACCCCGCGACGGCCACGCGTGTATTTCGCGTGTCGATGTCGGACATGTCGGAGTTTTATTTCCTGCCTCCGCTTCTCGCGATGCTCGACCGTACTGCACGCGGCATCCGGATCGAGATTGCCAATGTCTCCGTCGACTCAGTCAGTGCCGCAATGCGCAGCGGCAAAATCGATCTCGCGCTCGGCTACGTTCCGGGTCTGGATTCGGGTTGCGTGAGCAAGACGCTATTCGTCGACGAACACGTCTGCGTCGTGCGAGCAGGTCACCCTTTACGTAAGCTGAAACCGACCAGAGAAGACCTCGCGGGTTTGCGCTACATCTACGCAAGCACAAACGCAACCGGACACCGGATGGTCGAGCAATGGCTGGAGGAATTGAATCTGCGCCGGGATATCGTGCTGCGCCTGCCTCATTTTGTGGTAGCGCCCGAGATCGTTCAGAACACCGACCTCGCCGTCATTTTCCCCAGGAGCATCGCGCAACGCTTCAACCGCAACAAGTCTTTCCGCATCCTCCCGTTGCCTTTCTCGTTGCCACCTATCGAAATTCAGGTGCATTCCCACAGCCAATTCTCGGCAGATCCGGGAATCGCATGGTTGCTCGACTCCATCTACGATATGTTCCATAAACCTGCCGATGACGGTCAGGTTCGGCGTCGGACCTTTGGCTGAGCGGCAACGCCGCCGTCTGTCGGCTTCATTTGCTTGCGCCCGAATCGCCGACGAGTTGCCCTTTCAACAGCGTCTCGATACGGTAGGCAAGGTGTTGAAGAAGCCGTTCGTGGACATCACGGAGGCTGAGTACGATAAAATGACGGCGGTAAATTCCAAGTCTGCATGCTTCTTCCTCAAAGAAGCAGGCAAGCACGTCAATGACAACGGCAAGATCGTCACGCTCGTCACGTCGCTGCTCGGCGCGTTCACACCGTTCTATGCCGCCTATGCGGGCACCAAGGCGCCGGTCGAGCATTTCACACGCGCGGCGGCCAAGGAATTCGGCGCGCGCGGCATCTCGGTGACAGCCATCGGACCCGGCCCCATGGATACGCCGTTTTTCTATCCCGCCGAAGGCGCGGACGCGGTGGCTTATCACAAGACCGCCGCCGCACTTTCACCGTTCTCCACGACTGGTTTGACCGACCCAGGGGATGTGGTGCCCTTCATCCGCCATCTGGTCAGCGACGGGTGGTGGATTACCGGGCAGACCATTCTGATCAACGGCGGTTATACGACTAAATAAGCGATCAGGTTAGTAAGCGACTGGAGCGGCATTCTTCTAATGGAAGCGTGGCTCCCACAACGAACGTTGGCGCAGGTAGTGAGGTGTCAGGTAATGGCCGGCAAGCATCGCGTTGCTTGCCCGGCTCTCACTTCATACAACAAGAACGTGTATTGATCGTCAACCGCGTTTCAAGCTCGATCGATGGACCCGCTGCCGTTGAACCATTCGCATCTGTCATATACGCACCTATTGCCTCAGAAGTGGCGTGACAACGCGCTGCAAGCGCTCAGGTGTCCAAACGGGATATTTGTCATCCCACCCGTTGTCCACCAGGAGGCCCGTTCGCCCGATCGTGAAGCTCACGGGAATACGCCACATGCGCCCATAGTCGCCTGCCCAGGCGCTGCCCAGCAGGCCCACCGGAAAGCTCAGGCCGGCGGCAACCTCGCGGACCGCAGACAGATCGTCGGCTCCATCCAGACTGAACCCAAGCACTTGCAGACCCCGATCTGCGTTGCGCGCGGCGTAGGCGGACAACAGAGGCAGTTCGTCACGGCACGGTTCGCACCAGGTGGCCCAGAACGTCAGAATAACCACTTTGCCAAGCAGATCAGTCGTGCTTATGCTCCGGCCATCGAGCGTATGAAGGACGAGGGGCGGAGCAGATTGACCAACGGCCAGCGTGGCAGCGCGGGTCGCCAAGGGACAGCTCAGGCCGCCCGCACCCAGAGACAATGCAAGCACCGCACGCAACCACGTGCGCCGCGCAGTCGATGTTGCGGATGCGAGGTCTGCATGCACCAGTGGCGCTCGCGATACGTCAGAACGCATAGCTCATCCCCACATTACCGGTCCAGCGTGGAAACAACTGATAACCGTCGAGCTTGCTGTATATCGCGCGCTGCACGAAGCCATACACCTCCAGGTTTTTCCATACGTTAACCGTGATGCCTGGGCTGAGATAAACGACCGTTCCCGCTGTGTTCGCCGTATCCGCGAGCGTGCCCTGGTCATGGCTCTTGCGGGTAACGTTGATTTGCAACTGCGGAACCCACTTCGGATTCGCCTCGTAGCGCAGGCCGACGCTCATACTGGCCAGATTTCCGGGGCGGTAGGTCGCGCCTGCATGATCGAGATTTTCGACGATTGCGGACTGGAATTGGCCGTTAATGAACGCGTCGAAGTTCTGGCTGATCGCCTGGTAATAGTAGGCGCCTACGATCAGGTCAGTACTGTCGGTGCCGGGCTGCAAGCTGGTGTCGAGCGCCTGGCCTGCGGTCGCATTGGGGCCGCTCGAGAAGAACACCGGGTTGTGTCCAACAGTTGCGCCGGTGTCGACGTTCTGACCGCCATATCGCCCCGTGGGTAACTTGACACCAACCTGCAATCCAAGATTGTGCGTAGGCAGAAAACCCTGATAGCTGGCGATGAGCTTGATGTCTCCCAGGCCTTTACTGGTTGCGCCGCTCACGTTGTCAGGAGTGAGCTGGTCCGTCGTCGCGTTGCCATATGTCGTGTGGCTACGGTAAATGTAGGGAATGAGAGCACTGAAGTTCCAGCTCGCGCTGGGGCTATAGCTGATGCCGAGATTGATGTATCGATTGATCGTCTGGCGCTCCACCTCCTGGCTACCACCGGCGCTATTGATACTGGCGGGTTGTGTGTTCGACACTGAACCGGTACCGCTGCGCAACTGGTTCTGGTTGATGAAGTCGTATTCGATGTTGATTCGCCAGCCCGGGGTGGCGGAATAGCCCATTGCTGCATCGGTGCTCAAGGAGCAGCCGCAAGTGGCACATGCATGGGCCGCAGCGGGCAAGATCACGCCCATGACAAAAGGCAGCGTGTAGCGCAATAGCGCGTTCTGGTTAGTAGACATGGTTTCCTCTCCGCTTGATACGGATGCGCGCCGCCCCCCTTCTCGGGTGGAAGGACGTGCGTGTTTTCCTGAGACGAGACAGACTGCCGCGACGGCCTGATCACGAAGCAAGCTGAAGCAGCGGTCGGCAAGAACGACGACTAGGAAAGGACGGGAGGATCGCGAGGCCGGCCAGCTGGAAACGCGGCGGCGTGAGGGACAAACGGGGGCGGCGCCGATACTTGCGCATCCGCCAGCAGTATCGTTGCAAAAAGGCCAGCCGGAGGGACGCTCAGAGCCGGTACATGATGAGCGAGGAGATCGCAGTACCCACACGCCGCGAGCTTGTCCGGAGACGCATGGTGTGCAGCAGGCGCGTCACTGTCGACTGCCGAACAAATGGCACTGACCGGCTCATCGGCGCGGGACGCAACGAGCAGCTGACTCACGAGCGGCGCGAAAACGACGAGCCACATGGCGATGAGGCCAAGCCATGCGACTGAGTGTTTATGGGCGCGGAGCTTCATGGGTCGTCAAAAATTTTTCAGGATTCTATCCATCGGAAAGCGGGCCTGTATAGCACTTTCCTTATGCGGGCCATCAGATGGAAGGGGGCGGATCGGCTGGGCAGGTACTTCGTCGGGTAACTGAAAGGCAGGACCGTTTCGCGCGGAACAGAAAGCGCCCGCGCTCAGATCCACACGTTGATCGGCCGAAAGGGTTTGCGAGACCGGCGGTGCGAGCATTGCCATCGGGATTGCAAGCAATCTGAGAATGCCGCCAATCTTCGAATAGAAAAGGCTAGGCATGACCTTGACGGCGTTGCCGACCGGCTAGTGTGTTATACGCGATTATCGCGCGCGCCTTTGGCGGCTCAGATGGGTAGATGCCCTACAAAAGAGTAGGGAAAGAACGGGTATGCTGCGCTCTCGGATATGCAGCACCCAGGAATGCCAAATGTTTTGTTAGCGGGTCCAACCGGCCCTGAGTTCGTGGATCGGACTCAGCTCCGCGACAGCTTATCCTCGATCGCCGGCGCAGCGACAGCCAGGCAATCCCACACGCTCATAACGCTTTTAAGCCCGCCCGCAAGAACAGGAGCAGTTCGTCGAACTGGGTGATCAGTTCAAAACACAAAAGAAACGCCAACGTGTAACCTGGCCCGGGAGACCTGTTCATCCATTGCAGGATTGGCGCCGCATAACGCGCCCTGACGGCATCCCGGGTCGCTATATAGGTGATGGCTATGCCGAGTGCCGCGCCCGCGAGTACATCGGTCGGATAGTGCAACCCTAGATAGACGCGCGGCAGGCATATGAAGACGGCCGTGTAAAGCAGCGCGAGCGCGCCGACACGGCGGCTGATGAGAAAAATGCCCGTCGCAATCGACATCCACAGCAGCGCATGGTCGCTCGGAAAGGAGCTCCATGTGCGTACTGCGGCTTCCTGCAAACCGACTGACGGAAAGTTCAAGTGCAGTTCGGCGTTATAGAGTGGCCGCACCCGAAACGGCAAGTAGTACGCAAGAACCCTTCCGCCGGCAAGCGACAGAAGACCACTCACGATCGTTGCGACGATCATTTCACGCTCCCATTCAGTACGCTGACTGGGTCTGAACCACAACCAGCACAAGATGGGTATGAGTATGAGGCCCTTGAACATAATCTGGCCCGCGACCACCCTGATTGCGTGATTCATCGCCGCCGAGTGAAGAGCGTGGTCCGTCAGGAAAACCTGGATCCATGTATCGAAACTGTTCATTTCAACACCTCCGTTTCGATGTGCAACAGTCAGTCCGCCGGGGAAACCGACTTGAATCGAACTGCTCGATGTGTGTCACGATCCACTGGCGTGGATCGCCTACTTTGATGCATCGCCATCAGGCAATGTTTATGATTAGAACAACTACAAGTTCCATCGCGACTCTCGCGTCCTGAGTGACGAGACGGAACGCAGAGACGCGACGCCGGGTTAGCCGTCGCCTGATTTCGATCAGATTTATACGAGCGCGCGATCTTGGCGCGGGCACACGCCAATCAGCGAGTATGCAGACGCGTGCAACTCACAGTGCTCCGGGGGGCAGGAAATACTGGACAGCGCATGCGGCGTCGGAACGACTGGCCCGCCAATGGAAAAACTCAGCGCAGCACAGAAACCTGCCATACCGCCATGCAGGTCGATCAGGAACGGTCCAGCCGGTTACCGTCAATCCGCACGCGGTCGCCCGGACGGAGATCGCCGGGGTTGGACACGTCGAAGGAGCGCGACGATCCGTCATTGAGTTGAACAACGATTCGGTAAGCGCTCGCGTTCGAACTACCGTACTGCTGCGCGATCTGATTTCCGGCCACCGCGCCGCCAAGCGCGCCCACTACCGTCGCAACGTCGCGGCCATGTCCGCCGCCAAACTGATTGCCGACCACACCACCGACGACCGCGCCGACCACGGTGCCCATTACGCTTCCCGGGCTCAGCGAATTGGCGGAGGCAAGAGGCTGAATTGCCGAAATGACGCCGTACTGAACGCCGTAACCGGAGTTCGCAGGCCCATAGGCGTTTGAACTATCGACTGGCTGCGAATAGGCGGGCTGCGCATAAGCCGGCTGGGAGTACACAGGTTGCGCGTAGGCTGGCTGCGCGGGATTCGAACCGTACTGCATGTTGGGTCCAGGAACCACGCACCCACTCAAAGGCAAAGCTGCGCACAGCGCGATGTAGAAGATGGGTTTGGCAAATTGAGTGTTGTACATGATGCTCTCGACGTCCTGACGCCGCATGTCAGCTGGCGAAGTTGAGGTTCGGCATGGAGTATAAGCAAGTGTTGCCGAATATTTTCACCGCGCCTCGTAACAGTGTGTAAATTGTTCCGCTGCGAGCGCTCAACGCAGTGGGCGCTGTGGCGGATGCTGCAGCCCGATACGTTGTGCAAGGACCAAGACCAGAAGCGAAGTCGCCTCGACAGCCGACCCATACGGTCGACTCACCTGATGATAAGGATTCCTTCTGTAATAAGGCAGGCCTGGGTGCGTGACGAATGGACGCCGGCTGCGTCGGCATGCTTTTGCAGTTGCTGGTAGTCCGGTTTCATCATGAACCACCCGCCTTTGAAACCGGCCGGCGTACGCGCGGTGGACGGACTTACGTCATTCCTCGCGGCTGCATTCCGAAACGCAGCTTAGCACTCGCCCTTTTTCGCGTGCCCCGGCGGACAGTGATCGGGCCCATGCCCGTGATGGTGACGATGCTCTTCCCATTCGTCGCGATCCCAGTAGCGGCGACCGTCCCAGTAACGGTCGCCATGCCAACCCGGCGACACGACGACCACCGGCGCAGGTGCGACCACGACGGGCGGCGGTACGCCAATGTTGATGCCAACCCCTACGTCGACAGCATTCGCAAGTCCTGACGCTCCGATTCCGAAACCCGCGAACGCGGCGACAATAAAGAAACGTTTCATGTTATCCCCCTAGACAAAGCAGCAATACGCTGCATGCTGACCACGTTACGCGTAGCCGTCGTTTGTTGATCGAACTCAGTGTGGATCATTGCCACGCCTGCTTCAACGCGAACTTGTAACAAATACACCACCCCCGTGGGTTATGCCGGGCAATAGCGCCGTATCGACCTAACCCAATGTCCGAATCGAATTGCTGATCCCACGAGCGCAATCGATCACCGCCGGCGCCAGGCGTTGCTCCGCATCGGCAAGCGTCCAGCGGCTGGTCGGCGCGACCACATGCACCGAGGCTACCGGCCTTCTCTCGCCATCCAGCACCGGTGCGGCGATCGTCATGTCGCCGATGAACAGTTCCTCGCGATTCGACGTATAGCCATTGCGCCGCCCCTGCGCAAGCAGCGCCTCGATTTCTCCAATGTCCGTCACCGTGTACTGCGTATGCACCACGCGTTCACTTGCTTCGAGCAGCGCGCGCGCTTCGTCGTCGGCAAGCGCGCCGAGATAGGCACGGCCGGAAGCGGTGCAATACATGGGAATGCGGCTGCCGATGGGCATGTGGATCGGCACGAATTTCGTACAGACGAAGCGCGCGACATACAGCATCTCGACGCCGTCCGGTTCGGTGAGACTCGTGGTCTCGCCAGTCAGGTTCGTGAGTTCGGATAGAAACGGATTGGCGACGTCGATCAGGGTATCCGCGGCGACATAGTTAAAGCCGATCTGCATCACACGAGGCGTGAGTTGATAGCGCTTCGTGCGCGGATGCTTGCGCACATAACCCAGCTTTTCGAGCGTGTAGATCATCCGCTGCGCCGAGCTCTTCGTGATCGAAGTCGCCTCGGCCACTTCCGGCAGGCTCATCGTCCGGCGTTGCGCGCTGAAAGCGCGCAGTACGGCAATGCCCTTTTCCAGCGACTGGTTGAAAAGCGCGTCCGGCGCTTCCAGCGCTGCCGCCTCATTCGCGTGTTCCGCGCCTTTGCCGCTCATGGAAATACCCAATTGTGAATAGTTATATTCGACACTAGCATATCGAATATCGATACGCAAATAATGTTATTCGATATTTTTGACTCGAATATGATTCCTGCACGCTGTCTACCGATACCTCAACTGTTGTCTCTTACCGTCGCGGAGAGTCTCATGATCCAGTTTGTCAAGCGTATTGCCGGCGCCGCCATTGCCGGATTGGTCATCGCAGCAACGCCGGCGCTGGCGCAAGCCGCGCCGTCGTATACGGTCGGCGCCACCGCCACCGGCGTGCCGTTCACCTTCCTCGACGTGAAGAGCAATTCGATCCAGGGCCTGCTCGTCGATGCGATCACGGCCACCGGCAAGGCCGCCGGTTTCGACGTGAAGGTGGAACAGACAACCTTCGCCGCGCTTATCCCGTCGCTCACCACGAAGAAAATCGACGTGATCTCCGCCGCGATGCTGAAGACGCCGGCCCGTCAGCAGATCGTCGACTTCTCGGACACGGTCTATTCGTATGGCGAGGGGCTCATCGTGCGGGCCGACGACAAGAACACCTACACGTCGATGGACGATCTCAAGGGCGAAGTCGTCGGCGCGCAAGTGGGCACGGCGTTCGTCGACGCGCTGAACAAGAAAGGCATCTTCAAGGAAGTGCGCACCTACGACTCAGTCGCGGACATCATGCGAGACGTCGCACTCGGGCGCATCAAGGCGGGTTTCGGCGACCATCCGATCATCGCGTACCAGTTGCAGAAGAATCCGAATCCGCAGTTGCGTCTCGTCGATGGCTATCAGCCGTCCGTGAAAGGCCAATTGTGCTTCGTCGTGAGAAAGGGCGACAACGAGACGCTCGAGAAGCTGAACGCCGGCATCCGGAAGATCAAATCGGACGGCACGCTCACGCAGATCATCAAGAAATGGCAGGTGGAATGACACGGTCACCTGTTTAAGGGGGACACGTCATGTTCATCCAGAACGCGCTCGACTTTCTGCCGATCCTGCTCAAGGGCGCGGTTATCACAGTCGAGATCACCTTCTGCTCCTTTCTTCTGAGCACGATCCTCGGCCTCGCGCTCGCGCTGATGCGCGTGTCGGAGAACAAGGTGCTCTCGCATGCCGCGGCCACCGTCATCAACGTGATCCGCGGCCTGCCGATCATCGTGCAGCTGTTCTACATCTACTTCGTGCTGCCCGATCTCGGCATTCAATTGAGCGCGTTTCAGGCGGGTTTCATCGGACTCGGCATCGCGTATTCGGCGTATCAGGCGGAGAACTTCCGCGCCGGGATCGAGGCGATCGATCACGGGCAGATCGAAGCCGCGCAATCCATCGGCATGCGCGGCGCGTTGATCATGCGCCGCGTGATCCTGCCGCAAGCATTTCGCATCGCGCTGCCGCCCTACGGCAACACGCTCGTGATGATGCTGAAGGACTCGTCGCTCGCGTCGACGATCACCGTCGCGGAAATGACGCGTGCAGGTCAATTGATCGCGTCGTCGACCTTCCAGAACATGACGGTATTCACGCTCGTCGCCCTGCTCTATCTCGCGCTCAGCCTGCCGCTCGTCTATGGCTTGCGGCGTCTCGAACGACGCCTCGGTCTCAAGGGAAGACGATGATCGAAGTTCAATCCATTCACAAGCGCTTCCACGATCAGGAAGTGCTCAAGGGCGTGAGCCTCAGTGTCGACGCGGGCCAGGTGGTGTGTCTGATCGGGCCGTCGGGGTCCGGCAAGTCGACACTCCTGCGCTGCATCAACGGCCTCGAAACCTACGATGCGGGCACGATCACCGTCGAAGGCGAGCGCGTCGACGCGAAGTCGAAGCTGATTCACGAATTGCGCACGCAGGTCGGCATGGTGTTCCAGCGCTTCAATCTGTTTCCGCATCGCACGGCACTCGAAAACGTCTGCGAAGGACCGCTCTACGTGAAGAAGGAATCGCGCGACGCGGCACGCGAAAAGGCGCGACACCTGCTGGACAAAGTCGGCCTCTCGCACCGGATCGATGCGTATCCGGCGGAGCTGTCGGGTGGCCAGCAACAGCGCGTCGCCATCGCGCGCGCGCTCGCCATGGAGCCGAAGGCGATTCTGTTCGACGAACCCACCTCGGCGCTCGACCCGGAACTCGTCGGCGAGGTCCTGAGCGTGATGCGGCAATTGGCCGACGACGGCATGACGATGATCGTCGTCACGCACGAGATGGGTTTCGCCCGCGAAGTCGCGGATCGCGTGTGCTTCCTCTACGACGGCACGATCTGCGAACAAGGCCCTGCCGCCGACCTGCTCGAGCGCCCCGATCACCCGCGCACGCGAGATTTTCTGCGCCGCATGCTTGCCCCTGCCAACGCAGCCGCGTCGAACTGAACAGCACGATGAAAATAGTCGAAGCCAGCAAGCCGTTGCCGCCCTCGCTCTGGGCCGCGACCGCCGAACCCGCCGTGGAGACGCCGCCGCTTGGGGCGTCGAAGTGTGTCGATGTCGCGATCGTCGGCGCGGGTTATACGGGCCTATCCACCGCGCTGCATCTCAGCGAACTCGGGATCGATGTCTGCGTCATCGACGCGAACGAGCCCGGCTGGGGTGCATCGGGCCGCAACGGCGGACAGGTGATCCCCGGCCTGAAATACGATCCCGCCGAACTCGTTCGGCGCTTCGGTCCGCGTGACGGTGAGACGCTCCTGGACATGGCTGGCGGCGCCGCCGGCACGGTGTTCGGTCTGATCGAGCGCCACGGCATTGCGTGCGATGCCACACGCGCCGGCTGGATCCAGCCCACCCATTCGACAAAGCTGCTGGACACGCTGCATGCGCGGGCACGCCAGTGGGAATCGCGGGGCGCGCATGTCGAATTGCTCGACCGCGCGCAAATCACGCAGCGGCTCGGCACGGAGGCATTCGTCGGCGGATGGGTGGACCGGCGGGCGGGCAGCGTGCAGCCGCTCAGTTACGCCCGCGGTCTCGCACGCGCAGCGATTGCGCGCGGCGTGTCGATCCATCGCGGCACGTGCGCGCGCAAGCTTGAACAAAGCGCGAACGGATGGCGCATCCACACCGCAAACGGGCCGGTCATCGACGCGCGGCAGGTACTCGTCGCGACCAATGGCTACAGCGATTCGCTCTGGCCCGGCCTCGCGCAGTCGATGATCGCGGCGAACAGTTTTATCGTTGCGACCCGGCCTCTCCCCGCCGATATCAGCGCGAGCATTCTGCCGGGTGGCGAAGTGGCGTCCGATTCGCGGCGTCTCTTGCTGTACTTCCGGCGAGACGCCGAAGGCCGTCTGCTGATCGGTGGTCGCGGCCCGTTTCGCGAACCGCGCGGCACGTCGGACTGGGCGCACCTCGAACGCGCGGCGCAACTTCTCTACCCGCAATTGAAAGAGGTCGAATACGAGTATCGATGGGCGGGGCGCATCAGCATCACGCGCGATTTTCTGCCCCATGTGCATCTTCCGGCGCCGGGACTGACGATTGCACTCGGCTACAACGGCCGCGGCATTGCCATGGCGACGACGCTCGGCAAACATCTCGCCGCGCACCTGGCGGGCACGGCGCGGGGATTGCCGCTGCCGCCGACCTCCATCAAGCCGATTCCGCTTCACGCGCTGCAGCGCTTTTACATCAGCGCAGGCGTAGCGTGGTACGGACTGCTCGACGCACTCTCCTGAAACAGATCGCGCGAAGCGGCTTATATAGCGCCGCGCGGCCGGTTATCGTCCGCATCCACACAGCACACCAATACTTCGGCATCCTCTTTACTCAGGCTCAAATACACATGCCCAAGCGAGCTGTCGAAGTAGAGACTGTCGCCAGGCATCAGCTTGAACGCTTTGCCATTCTCAAAGCGCAGCTCCAGTTTTCCACTCAGGAGAAAAACGAATTCCTCGCCTGAATGCCGGATGAATTCCGGAAAATCGGATACCGCGCGTGCGCGGATGTGAGCGCGCATAGGCACCATCCGCTTGCCGGTCAGATTGTTCGCCAGCATGCCGTACTCGTAGTTCGGCGTGTCATAGATCGCCTGCTTGCCGGATGCCGTGAACGTTGGCTTCAGCGGCCCTGCAGCCGCTTTCCTGCTCCGGCCGAAAATCGCGTCGAAGTCCAGCTCCAGTGAATGCGCAAGCGCCGCGAACTTGTCGTAGGTCAGCGCGATATCGCCGCGCTCCGCTTTCGATATGGTCGACACAGCAATGCCCGAGCGCTCCGACAATTCCGTAAGCGTCAGCCCGCGCTTCTTGCGCGCCTGGCGAATGTGCGCGCCGACTGTTTTGTGATCGAGCGCCGGCGGCGCGGCCTGTACGCCCGCCGCCACTTCCGCTACCGCTGCTTTTGCCATCGCGCCTGCTTCCAAAGTTCGATTTTTGTCGGATACGAGAATTTTATTTTTTCTCGTATATGATAATTTACATCGATCCCACCCTTTTCGACGGGGGCATATTGTGTCTACGCTCGTACTCGGCAAGTCCGGTCTGACGAAGAAGTACGTCATCGCGGCCACGACCATCGGCACGGCCCTCGAATTCTACGACTTCACTATCTACAGCTTCTTTGCGATTCAGATTGGACAGTTGTTCTTTCCGGGCGCATCGCCGGTGAATCAATTCCTGCTGTCCATCGGCGTATTCGGCGTGGGGTTCGTCGTGAGACCGCTCGGGGGAATCGTGATCGGCGCCTACGCGGATCGCGTCGGACGCAAGAAGGCGATGGTGCTCACCATCATGCTGATGGCGCTCAGTTGCGCGATGATCGCCTGCGCGCCGACTTATGCCGTCGCCGGCCTTGCGGCACCGTTCATCGTTTTGACCGCGCGGCTGATCCAGGGATTCGCGGCAGGCGGCGAGTTCGGTCCAGGCACCACGCTACTGATCGAATACGCGTCGAACCACACGCGCGCCTTTTTCGCCAGTTGGAACTTTGCGGCCACCGCCGCGGGTCTCGCACTCGGCGCGGCCGTCGCGACGCTCGTCAACGTGTCGCTGCCCAAAGAGGCCGTGCTCGAATGGGGCTGGCGCATTCCATTCCTGCTCGGCATTGTCGCTGCGCCCGCCGGCATGCTGATTCGCAAGCGGCTCGAGGAAACACTCGTCAGTCATGCCACCGATGCAACGCGGCCACAAGGCGCGCTGAAAGCGGCGCTGACCACTCACCTCAAGCTGACGATTCTCGGCACGTTCGCCGAACTGGGCGGTTCCGTCTCGGTGTACATCGTCGCGTTTTTCCTGCCGAGCCATGCGGTCCGCGCACTGCATTTATCGCCCACCACGGCCGTGACTTCGGGTATTGTCAGTTCACTCGCGTTATTCGTCGCGGCGCCTCTCGCGGGCATCCTTGCCGACCGGTTCAGCCGAAAGCGCGTGCTGGTCACGTCGCGGGTAGCGATGCTGCTGCTCGTCTATCCGGCGTTCACGTTCCTCGGCACGCATCCGTCGGCTATGTCATTGTGCGTTGTTTCCGGCGTACTTGCGGCGCTCGTGGCTGGACAGATCGTACCGGTGCTCGTGATGATCCCCGAACTGTTCCCCAAGCACGTTCGCGCGACGGGAATCGCGTTGACTTATGTGGTCAGCGCATCGTTTTTCGGCGGCTTCTCGCCGTTTATCGCAAGCTGGCTGGTCGCGCAGACGGGCAATCCGCTGGCCCCAGCGTGGTATGTCGCCGCCGCCTGCCTCGTGTCGCTTGTCCCGGTGATCTGGCTCAAGGACCGCACGGGCGAAGCGCTCGGCTAACACGGAGATGATGCAATGAGTCGTAACGACGAACTTGTCGGCCAAAGCGCTATGGAATTGCGGCGGATGATCGGCGCCAAGGAGATCTCGCCGGTCGAGCTGCTGGATGCGTGCATCGAACGGATCGAGGCGATCAATCCCGCCGTGAATGCCGTGACGGCAACGGCTTACCCCGAAGCCAGGAAAGCCGCGAAGGAAGCGGAAAGGCAGGTTCTCGACGGCGCGCCGCTCGGCTTGCTGCATGGCTTGCCGCTCGGCGTGAAGGATCTCGAAGATACAGCGGGTCTGCTCACCACCTATGGCTCGCCGATGTCGCGCGGCAACGTGCCCACGCGAGACGTCGTACTGGTCGAGCGCCTGCGTGCAGCAGGCGCGATCCTGACCGCCAAGACCAATGTTCCTGAACTGGGTGCGGGCGCGAACACGCGCAACCCGGTGTGGGGCGCGACCGGCAATCCGTTCAATCCGGAACTGAATGCGGGCGGGTCGTCAGGTGGCTCAGCGGCGGCGCTCGCGTGCGACATGCTGCCCGTCTGCACCGGATCCGACACGGGCGGCTCGCTGCGGATACCTGCATCGAAGTGCGGCGTGGTCGGGTTCCGGCCATCACCCGGACTGGTGCCGAACTCACGCAGATTGCTGGGATGGACGCCGATCTCGGTAGTGGGTCCGATGGGCCGAACCGTCGCCGAGGCCTGCTTGCAGCTTGCCGCGACAGCCGGTGTTTCGGCGGGCGATCCGCTGACCTGGCCGCTCGATCCGTTGAGTTTTGCGTTGCCTGCCGCCATCGATCTGAGCACGCTGCGCGTGGGCTGGACCGAAGACTTCGACAGTTGCGACGTCGATCAGGACATCAGGCAAGTCTTTCGCGAGCGCATGGCGGCACTCAAGCCGATGTTCCATACCTGCGAGGAAGTGAGCTTCGATCTGGGCGACGTGCACCGCTGCTTCGACGTCATTCGCGCCGAGAGTTTTGTCGCGGGATTGCGCGATGCCTACATGCGCGATCCGAGCCGGCTCGGACCGAATACACGAGCCAACTATGAACTTGGCGCAAGCATGAGCCTTGCGGACAGCGCATGGGCGCAGGCCGAGCAGACGCGCATCTTCAAGAAATTTCAGCGCGCGTTCGAACACTACGATGTGATTCTTTCACCAACCACGCCGGTCTCGCCGTTTCCGTGGCAGCAACTCTACGCCGAGCGGATCGACGGACGCGAGCAGGAAAATTACTATCGATGGCTCGCGCTGACTTATGTGGTCACGCTGACCACGCACCCGGCGATTTCACTGCCGTGTGGCGTCGATCGCGCCGGCATGCCGTTCGGATTGCAGATTATCGGGCCGTTTCAAGGCGACCGGAAAACGCTCGCCGTCGCGCATGCTCTGGAACAGGCCTTCGAACCCTCTCCCGTGTTGCGTCGGCCACGGCCGGATTTGTCGAAGCTCACTCACGCGAATCCTTCGCTGACCTCCATTGTTACGGCGCCGCCTCTCTTCAATCAAGCCGGCGACAGCCATGCTGGCACCTCAACGGTCTAGGAACGTGACCGGGAGCCCAATGAAATTCGATACCGTCGTACTCGGCGCGGGTATTGTGGGTGTGTCAGTCGCCGTGCATCTTCAGAAACGCGGCCGCAAGGTGGCCCTCGTGGACCGCAAGCTGCCAGGCAACGAGACCTCGTTTGGCAACGCCGGGTTGATTCAGCGTGAAGGCGTCTATCCGTATGCATTTCCGCGCGACCTCGGCACCTTGCTACGCTATGCGCGTAACGAATCGCCCGACGTCCGCTATCACGCCAATGCCGTGCTCAAGGTAGCGCCATTCCTGTGGCAATACTGGCGCAATTCACACCCGGCGAAGCATGCGGCTATCGCACGGTCTTACTCGACGTTGATCGAGCACTGTGTGAGCGAGCACCGGGCGCTGGCGGCCGAGGCAGGCGCCGGCGAATTGTTGCGTCCCATCGGATGGATGAAAGTCTTTCGCACCGCGGCGAAGCAGGACGCGGAAACAAGGCTCGCCGAACAATGGCGTCAGGAATATGGTGTGGCGTTCGAGTCGCTCGATGCAACCCGCTTGCGGCAGGCCGAACCCGACCTCGATACCGCTTTGCTGGGCGGATTGCGCTATACCGAATCGGACTCCGTCAGCGATCCCAATGCGCTCGTCACTGCTTACGCGAAGTATTTCGAGCAGCTTGGCGGACGCTTTTTTTTCGGCGATGCCAACTCGCTTCGTCCTCTTTGGGAAGTCGATACGGACGAGGGGACGATCACGGCTTCGGAGGCGGTGATCGCTTTGGGGCCGTGGTCGGATCAAGCGAGTTCGCGACTCGGGTATCGTCTGCCGCTTTCCGTCAAACGCGGCTATCACATGCACTACGCCCCGCGAGGGGAGGCGCGCCTGAATCATCCCGTGCTGGATGTCGAAAATGGCTACCTGCTCGCACCCATGAGGCAAGGAATCCGGCTGACCACGGGCGCTGAAATCGCCGAGTGCGATGCACCCAAGACACCTACGCAACTCGCTGCTGTGGAACCGATCGCGCGCAAGCTGTTTCCATTGGGCGAGCGTCTCGACGACGAACCGTGGATGGGCCGTCGTCCCTGTACGTCCGACATGATGCCGATTATCGGACCGGCGGGGAATCACAAGAATCTGTGGTTTGCTTTCGGGCACGCTCATCACGGACTGACGCTCGGCCCCGTGACGGGCCGGCTGATCGCCGAAATGATGACCGGCGAGCAGACGATTGTTGACGCTCACCCGTTCAGGGTGGATCGGTTTTAGCGGCCTTTTCCAGCGGCGCTCTGCAAAGCAGATAACGCAGCGGCACATGCAAGGTCGGCACTTCCTTTTATCCCGCCGACTTGCCGAAGAGGGAAAAATGTTTGGACGGTTTGCGCGGCACGTCATCGCCGATCTGACCGAACTCGATCGGAAAACGCACGTAGAAAACGTGCACGTTTTCCGCGCGCACAAGGTCCAGTAGCCGCTCGGCCTCCTCTTCGGTCACGGCAAGAATGATCTGCAACGGCTGGTCGGCAAGCTTGAACATATGCGCCGCGTGATGCACGCCCGCGTGACCGATGCCTTCGGCGCAGTTGATAACTGTCGCGCCTTGAATGCCCAACTGGCGAACCTCATGCAACAACCATTCGCATACGGTCTGATGGCCGTGCTTCCGGTTCTGCTCGGTATAGAACGTCAGTTGATAGCCTTGCATCGCCCGCCCCCACCTTCGCGGCGCCTCGCGGCGCAGTCATCGCCCCACCTGATTGATTCTAGTTCACGGAGGACCGCGAAGCGCGATTGTGCGGCGCAATACGATCGGTACGAGTGCTTCAGTGCAGCCGGATGCCGTTGAGGTCCACTACTTCGCCCCCTCCGCTCCAAGCATTTCGTATTCGACGGGACAGCGCGTATAGAAGAGTTGAATACCTCCGCGCTTGAGGCTGCCGAGCAGCGCATCGATGTGCGCGTCGTCGGCGGCAATCATGACCGCAACCGGCTGGTCGACCAGTTCAAAGAAGCGCGCCGCGTGATACTTGCCGCGTGCGTCAATGGCTTCGGCCGCTTCAATGACCGTCGCACCCTGAATGCCGGCCTTCTTCGCCTCGTCCACGATCCAGTCGGCCACCGACATATGATTTTTCCGGTGGCTCTGGTTGGCCGCAAACACCGTCAGATGACTGCCTTTCATGAGGACCTCCGCCTGGCCCGGGAAAAACGCCAGGTATCGCTCGCTGTGCGTTCTGGCCAAAGTGTACGGGCCAGCGCACGAGGGGGCGATATGCAGCTTAATTGGCCCACCCAGTCAAATCAAGTTCCATAAATATGGTTCCTGCGACCGGGTTGAACGTGTAGGCAGCAACAGCCTTGAAACCCAGTGACACGTAGAGCTGCTGCGCCGCTTGCATGCTGGGAAGGGTATCGAGAACGATACGCGCATAGCCGGCCTCTTTCGCGATTCGACAGATGGATTCACCTAACCGCCGTCCAAGCTGTTGGCCACGTCCGGCGGGTCGTACATAGAGGCGCTTCATTTCGCAAGTCGTTGCATCTAGCGGGCGCATCGCCACACAGCCGACGACGTGCCCATTGCTCGAAGCGAGAAGAATTCGACCTTGGGGCTCGGCGTACCTTCCGGGCAGATCGGCCAGTTCTGCCTCAAAATTCTGGAAACATAGATCGATACCGAGGCCGTCCGCGTATTCGCGGAAGATCTCCCGAACAATGTCAAGGTGCTGCGGGAATCCGGCTGTTTCAATTTCAATCATGTTGAAAATATCCGCTAATGTACAAACGAGTCGAAGCACGAGGTGAACATGAACGACACATGGCTATTCCAGATCAGGATCAGCGTCTCGGCCGAGCTTGCAGCCAGCTTGCGCGACGACCCAACGTGTACGGT
Organism: Paraburkholderia sp. IMGN_8; assembly: GCF_038050405.1. Taxonomy (NCBI): domain Bacteria; kingdom Pseudomonadati; phylum Pseudomonadota; class Betaproteobacteria; order Burkholderiales; family Burkholderiaceae; genus Paraburkholderia; species Paraburkholderia sp. IMGN_8. The sequence continues at coordinate 3,086,425 of NZ_CP150901.1, forward strand.
ACACGACCCGCTTCACGATGTTATGCGAAGACACAATGCATCCGTGAAGTGCCAGTTCGACGCTTTCGCCGACTACGTTAGCGAAGCTCAACGACTCGGCACGGAAAAGTATCCGCTGTATCAATGGACCAAAGACACGATTGAGAACCCGGAGAAAAAGGCCAAGTACCTGCAGTCCTTCACTGTCTATGTAGACGGCAAGGAAGTCTACGGCAAAGACATTGCCGACTTACTGCAAGCGGAGCTATCCGCGCTAATCGGCAACGCTGGAATCAGAAGCGTCATCAGGTTCGACACTAACCCGGCGAACAACCCGCAACCACCTGCGCGCGGGCAGTAACACACGTAGTCCCCCGGTTCGCGAAATCAGAGACGGTCAGCCGGCAGAGCGGCACGTCGTACGTGGAACGTCGCAAAGCGTTGGGCTATCGGGCCGTCGTCGCCAGGCCGATTTCGCACGCTTGCCACGACTTCCCATGTGGATCAAGATCAAGTCGCCTCATCAGCAATCAGCTATCCCCATGACAGACAACCCCAACCCCGATTCCGACCCCGACAAACTGAAAGGTCCAAGCGGCCTGACGATGCGCGAGATCCACGAACAGGTGCAAAAGAGCGTCGAGCGCGACCGGGAAGCACAGGCTGCGCGCCGTTCACTCGCTCCGCCGCAGAGCCGGTGGCAACGTTGGGTGCGCTACGTGTGGGGCCGCAGCGGACGTCGCTAGTGTCGGCTGACCAGCGACATCATCATTCGACGCCGCAGCGCGCTCGCGCAGCCGACTACCCGTTCGGGTGGTGTGCACCTATCTTCGTTCTGTCATTCTGAGTTCGTTCGTCACCGCTTGACTTGCCCAAGATTCGTGCGCAACGGGCGGCGTGAGGCACGAGTGGTTCGTGTCGCGAACGACCGGAGCAGGCAGGAGAAATCACATGGAAACCTCAACATCCAGCGGCAATCCGTTACAGGATCTCTCCGACAATCTGGCGGCAATCGTCGAGCGGGTCGGGCAGAGCGTGGTTGCGGTACACGGACGGCATCGCATTCCGTCAAGCGGGGTAATCTGGCGGCATGGTGTTGTCGTCACGGCTGCACACACGCTCAGACGCGCGGAAGGAATCGACGTCACGCTGGCCGACGGCCGTACGGTCCCCGCAGTCCTCGCGGGCCGGGATACCGGCACCGACGTTGCCGTGCTGAAACTGGACGGCGTGGACCTGGACCCAGTCGAGTCCGGCGATGCCCGCTCGCTCAAGGCAGGCCATTTTGTACTCGCGGTCGCGCGAGGAGACGGATTTGGCACCAGTGCCGATTTTGGCGTGATCGGCAATGCAGGCGGTCCCTGGCGCACCTGGAGGGGCGGTCAGCTCGATGCGTTCGTGCGGCTCGATGGCGGCCTGCGTCCGGGTTTCTCCGGCGCCGCCCTCGCGGATGTGCGCGGGCAGGTCATGGGCATTTGCACGTCGGCGCTTGCACGTGGCGCGGGCATGGTGATCCCCGGGGTGACCGTGGAGCGCGTCACCGAGGAATTACTGGCTAAAGGGCGCGTCTCGCGAGGCTACCTCGGCATCGGCACGCAGCAAGTGAACCTGTCGGATGCGTGGGTCGAGAAAATGAGCCTGTCTTCCAACCATGGATTGCTGGTCAATTCACTCGCGCCGGGCGGTCCTGCGGAGCAAGCGGGCGTGCTGCTGGGCGATGTGCTGATCGAACTGGACGGCAAGCCTTGCCGCGATGTGGACGACGTGCACACTGCGCTTGGTTCCGGGAGCATCGGACAACAGTTGAAGATCGCGCTGATCCGGGGCGGCGAACGCGCCGAGTGTTCGGTCACCGTGGGTGAACGCCCGCAACGGGATTCGTGCCGGTGAAGTCCAGGAACCGGTCAAATGTCGGATGGACAGATGGCACAGATGGGCTCAGTCCGGGTCGCGATCATTGCTGATTCGCCGCAGGTGCGCGCAAACCTGCAAGCGCTCGTCGAGGCGAGTCCGGCACTCACATTCTCCGGCAGCGCAGCCGACGCCAGCATGCTCGCCGACAATCTTGCCGGTTCAGTCCCGGATGTGATCGTGATCGATGTGGAACCCGGAGCAAGCGACGCACCCAAAGCCGGATTCGACTTAGAGCACACGTCATCGGCGCTCGTCATGCTGACCGACGAGGCGGACAGCGAGTGGATCCTTGAAGCTTTGCCGGGCGATGCGGCGGCGATTCTGCCGCGGAACGCGTTGCCTGGCGAGATCGTCGCCTCCATCGAAGCGGTGGCCGCGGGCCTTTACGTACTCTCGCCGGATATCCTCGGGCGATTGCTCGGTGCACGGACACCGCCGCGGCAGGCGGCGTCCGGTGCGCCCTTCGAAACCCTGACGTCACGCGAGATCGAAGTACTGACGATGCTCGCCGAGGGGCTCGGCAACAAGGATATCGCGCGGCAGCTCGATATCTCGGACAACACCGTGAAATTCCACCTTGCCTCCATTTTCGGCAAGCTGGGCGCGACCAACCGCACCGAAGCGGTGATGCTCGGCATGCGGCACGGATTCATCATGGTGTAGCGCGTCGTTTATTTGCCCAGCCACTTCGCGCTCAATTGCGCATATTCGCCATTGGCTTTGCTCAAGTGCAGCCACGGGTCGACAAAGCGTTTGAATTTTTCCCAGGAATTCCCAGAATACCGCGCGACTGTCCCGAGCACGTACACTCACCGTTCTTCCCTGCGCTGAGAGAAACCGTGCCCGCCATCACCTGCATCGAGGATTTACGCGTGCTTGCCCAACGGCGCGTGCCGCGCATGTTCTACGACTATGCCGACAGCGGCTCGTGGACCGAGAGTACCTACCGCGCGAATGAAAGCGACTTCCAGCGCCTGAAGCTGCGCCAGCGAGTGGCGGTCAACATGGCGGGCCGCAGCACGCGCACGGAGATGGCCGGTCAGGAGGTCGCCATGCCCGTGGCGCTCGCGCCGACGGGGTTGACCGGCATGCAACATGCCGACGGCGAAATTCTCGCGGCGCGCGCGGCCGAGAAGTTCGGCGTCCCGTTCACCTTGTCCACGATGAGCATCTGCTCGATCGAGGACGTTGCCGCCGCGACCAGCAAACCGTTCTGGTTCCAGCTTTATATGATGCGCGACCGCGATTTCATTGTGCGGTTGATCGAGCGGGCGCGCGCGGCTCGGTGCAGCGCGCTGATGCTGACGCTGGACCTGCAGATCCTCGGTCAACGCCATAAGGACATCAAGAACGGGCTATCTGCGCCGCCCAAACTGACGCCCGCGAACCTCGTCAATCTGGCGACCAGGCCGCGCTGGTGCCTCGGCATGCTCGGCACCCGGCGGCACACGTTCGGCAACATCGTCGGTCATGCGAAGGGGGTGGGCGATCTGTCCTCACTGAGCTCGTGGACCGCCGAGCAGTTCGATCCTGCGCTGAGCTGGGCCGACGTCGAGTGGGTCAAGAAGCTGTGGGGCGGCAAACTCATTCTGAAAGGCATCATGGATGTCGACGATGCGCGCCTTGCCGCCGACAGCGGCGCCGACGCGTTGATCGTCTCCAATCACGGCGGCCGTCAACTCGACGGTGCGCCCTCTTCGATCTCGGCGCTCCCCGAGATCGCACGCGAGGTCGGCTCGCGCATCGAGGTGTGGATGGACGGCGGGATCCGCAGCGGACAGGACGTGCTGAAAGCCGTTGCGCTCGGCGCCAAGGGCACGCTGATCGGCCGCAGCTTCCTTTATGGCCTGGGTGCGATGGGAGAGGCGGGTGTCACACAGTGCCTGCAGATCATCCACAAGGAACTGGACATCACCATGGCCTTTTGCGGCCACACCGACATCCGTCAGGTAGACGAACGGATCCTGTTGCCTGACAGGCGTTGAAGACCAACGCGGGGTGCCACGCCTCGCGCGGTGGATGGTGTTCAGCCAGATGTTCGGCGGATGCCGTTCGCCGCCTCTTCTTGCGGGCCGCAGTCTTCCAAGGCCTGCAGAAACGTCGAACTCCACCAGTGCACGTCGAACTTGCGGATCCGCTGAAGAAGCGCCTCATGCCGGTTGATCCGCTCGTCGAGCGACATCGTTAGCGCCCGCTGAATGGCCTGCGCCGTACCTTGCGTGTCGTAGGGATTGACCAGCAGCGCTTCCTTCAATTGCTCCGCGGCTCCGGCAAAACGCGAGAGCACCAGCATGCCTGGGTCGGCGGGATCCTGTGCGGCGATGAATTCCTTCGCGACCAGATTCATGCCGTCCCGCAAGGGCGTGACGAGCGCCACCCGACTCGCGCGATAGAGGCCCGGCAGACGCTTGCGGGCCACGTTGCGATGAATGTAGCGCAGCGGCATCCAGTCCAGTTCACCGAAGTCGCCGTTGATCGCACCACACAGGCTATCCATCTGGCGCCGCAGATCGTCGTAGGCGCCGACGTCCTCGCGGCTAGGAGACGCAATCTGGATCAGCGTCGCGCTATCGCGGTTTTCCGGGTAGTAGGTCAGCAGTTCGCGGAAAGCATGAATGCGCTGCGGGAGCCCCTTTGAGTAGTCCAACCGGTCGACACCCACCAGCAAGCGCCGCCGCGAATATTCGTCGCGCATCCGGACAAACATGTCCTGTCCTTCCTTCGAATTGGCAAGACGCATGAAGTCGTCGACGTCGATGCCGATGGGATAGGCTCCGACGCGCAGCGTGCGATTGAATGCCCGAAGGCGATCCGGACTTAACCGTTGCGCCTGCGCTTCCGATTCGACGTAGTGAGAAAAATGCGTCAGGTCCGCTTCGCTCTGGAAGCCCACAAGATCGTACGCGAAGAGCGAGCGCATCAGCCATTCGTGTTCCGGAATCGCTGCCATGATCAGTGGCGGCGGCATCGGAATATGCAGAAAGAAGCCGATGCGGTTGGTACATCCCATTGCGCGCAATTCCGCGGCGAGCGGGATCAGCTGGTAATCGTGAACCCAGATGAGATCGTCCGGCTTCAGCAGCGGCAGCAACTTGTGCGCGAATAACTGGTTGACCCTGCGATAGCCCGCTGCGAATCGCGTGTCGAAATTGGCCAGGTCCAGCCGGTAGTGGAATACCGGCCACAAGACGTCGTTGGCATAGCCCAGGTAATACGTGTCGTGATCTTCCCGGCTCAGATCAAGTGTCGCGAGCGTGACGTTGCCAGCCGTTTGGACGTGAACGTCACCATGACCGGCTTGTGCGGCATCCGCTGCTTCCCGGATCTTGCCGCTCCAGCCGAACCAGAGCCCGCCGGTTTGTTGCAGGCTTTCTCGTAACGCTACGGCGAGTCCGCCGGCTGCAGGCTTGCGAGGATCGGCGGTGCGATTCGAAACGACGACGAGACGACTCATGAGGTCCTTGTGCTGTTGCGTTCACATTGCGATACCGGCACGGCAAAGGGCGACATCACGTCCCCTGCCGGCGCACGACGAACGTGCCCGGCTTTTGCCGAGATCAGCGCAGTGGGGCCGCTCGTTCCTGAAGCCTCGAACTCGCGGAGCGACCGGCCATGCCGGACAAGGGTCACATTCTGAATGAGTCAGTTTACTATGTCGTTAACACATGCTCACGCCTGCGCTTAGCCTGCACGCTTCATCTGCGGAAATGAAGCGCCGTCACTGAAACGAGGCAGGGCCTCAGCTCTTTTTTGTGGTCATGGCGACAAACGGTGTCGGTACATGCTGACACGCCTCGCTTCCACACTTCGGGCAACGCGGATGGGCATCCGCGTGTTCAGCGAGATGTTCCGCGTGCTCGAACACCTCACCACACTTCTCGCAACGATATTGGTACGTCGGCATTGTGTTCCTCCAATACGAATCCCACCGGTGCCGGCCAGATACCACTCGCCGACAGTGTGAAAATCCATTCTAGTGCAGGAAATACGCGGCCATGCGCCTCATCTCAGCCAGTGCGCACTGGATACGACGACGGCGCGCAAGCAACACGCGCGCCACCTGCGGGTGGGCGGTTTCACATCGCCGCGCTATCGGCGGATCCGCGCTTCCGCTAATGGCCGTTTGTACTAGGCTTGATTAACGAAGAAAGGCCGTCGCCGTCCGGCGAACCCGACGAACCGACATCCGCTGACGAATGCAGCCTCTCCCCCAGTACTTCTGGTGCCAAAGAGCGAGGTCAGATATGCAACTGCTTACGGTAACAATCGTCAAACCCGAGGCGACGAACTTCATCCTGGGGCAAAGCCACTTCATCAAGTCCGTCGAGGATCTGCACGAGGCCATGGTCGGCACCGTTCCGGGTATCAAGTTCGGTTTGGCCTTTTGCGAAGCGTCGGGTAAACGCCTCGTGCGCCAGTCCGGTACGGACCCCGACATGATCGAGTTGGCGTGCCAGAACGCCATGGCCATCGCGGCAGGCCACTGCTTCGTGATCTTTCTCGGCGATGGCTTTTATCCGGTCAACGTTCTGAACGCGGTAAAAACTGTGCCGGAGGTATGCCGGATCTTCTGCGCAACGGCGAATCCCGCACAGATTCTGGTTGCTGAGACAGACCAGGGGCGCGCTATTCTCGGCGTGGTCGACGGGTTCACGCCGCTCGGCGTGGAGAACGAAGAGGACGTTCAGTGGCGCAAGAATCTGCTGCGTGCCATCGGTTACAAAGCGTAGGCACAGTTGCTCTCATTTGGCGACATGCGCGTAGGCGAAGTGCGTGATTGCGACACGCGCGTAGGCGACGTGCGCACCGGTCCGGCTGATCCATGAAACATCTATGTCTCCAGCCCGGCACCTTGTGGCCGGCCATTCTGCGCCAGACCGAGCATGCGCTGCATCGTGGTGCACTGCGACCGATCGAGACAACCCAGGCGCTGATCGAAGATCGTGGCATACGCTTCCTTGTCCGGCAGGTCTCAAGTCTCACGCGCAAGGAGGAAACCCGACACGCGCCCACGGTCAAGGCCGGGGCATCCAGCGTGGTCAATCCGTTCCTTCCTTATGACCCTGACCTCTTTGTGGCCGATCTCTCGGACACTCACGTCGCCTTGCTCAACAAATTCAACGTCATCGACCATCATCTCCTGCTCGTCACCCGTTGCTTCAAATCGCAGGACACGCTGCTCGATCTCGCGGATTTTGCTGCGTTGCTCGCCTGCATGGCCGAGTTCGACGGACTGGGTTTCTACAACGGCGGCGCAGACGCCGGCGCGAGTCAGCACCACAAGCATCTGCAGATCGTGCCGCTGCCGCTCGGAGAATCAGGTCCGCCGCTCCCCATTGAATCCATGCTTGCGTCCGCGTGCATGGAAGGTCCAATCGGCACCATACCCGGCCTGGCTTTCCGGCACGCGTTCGCTCATCTGGAACTGGCTCCTGCCGCCTCGCGGCGCGCAGCACACGCCGCTTTCGATTGCTACCACGCGTTGCTCGAAGCGGCTGGCCTGCGAGAGATCGAAATGAATGGCGAACTGCACCAGTCGGCGCCGTACAACCTGCTGGTCGCCCCTCAATGGATGCTGCTCGTGCCAAGGTCTGTGGAACGTGTCGAGGGAATTTCGGTGAATGCGCTGGGGTTTGCGGGATCGCTCTTCGTGCGCGACGCAGCACAGATGCAAGTCATCAAGAGCCTCGGCCCGATGAGCGTGCTGGAACGAGTCGCGGTCCCCGCGGTCATGGGGCAATAGCGCTTATCTGCAAAGAGAAAAGCCAGCTGAAAGCAAAGACCAGATCGGCTGGGACGCTCGCGATCCCTGCATCGATAATGCCAGGCGGGCCGACGATGCGCCGGATCAGTCGCGGCAGCAGTGACCGCTGCCCGCGCTTCAACGCCTGGGACCCCTCATAGCCTCCGCTTCGATGGCGGCGTGCCGTTCCTCTTCGGCCTCAATAGGGTCCATAGTCTCATCGACGAAAGCAGTCGCGCGTTCTGTGGCCGCCATCGCTTCATCGACGGCAGCGTCGAGTTCGGCATCGTCGTCGCTCGGGGGTTCCAGCATGTCCCGAAGCATGGCATCCAGCTCCGGTGTATCCCACGGCTCGCCATGCTGCTTTCTTTTCTTTATGTAGTGCCTGACTTCTGCGTCTTGCTCCGGCGTCAAGGGCAGACCGCGAAAGGTGCTTTGGGGAGTAGCGTCAGCCATGGTATCTCTCCAGGGTTGGACTCGTTTCGAGTGTACCTCTGCTGTGCTCAAAGGGCCTCAATTATCGTTCTGCGCAGCGGCCCCAAAACCGGTGGCGGTAAACGGGAATGCTGTCGCTATTTCTCCGGTCACCTAAAATATAAAGATGGTTCTGACCTCAAAGGAGGTTGCCATGACTGAGTCAATGGTCAGTTTTGTAGTGGGAATCGCGGTGCTGCTATGCGTCGTGATATTTACGGCGGCGCGCTACAGGCGGGAACACAAGGACCAGCCGGCTGCCCGTTGGCTGGACACGCATCCGATCAAGGACTGGCTGCGTCATAAACACTGAATGGCGCCAAGTGATTTCTGGAAGTGCCGGGGTGCGCAAGCGTTATTTCTCTACGACGTCATCGTCTGCTGTCAATCGAGAACGACGCTTCTACGCTACCCCGGTTCGCTCGGAGATTTCGAATCCGGCTAGTCCAGTGCCCCCAATGCCGGAGAGGAAGCACCACACGGAAATGGATTTTGTCCATTTTCGGCCGGCGCCGCCCCTTTGGCTGTCATACATCCACGATGACTTCGAAGCCGCCGTAGATCAGCCGCTTGCCGTCGAAAGGCATCGGATTGACGTCAGGCTGCAGCCGCGGATCGGCCATCACCGCTTTCATGCCTTTATCCCGCACCTGACGCGATGGCCAGACAACCCAGGAGAACACCACGGTTTCGTCCTCCTTGCGTTTGACGGCCATCGGAAACGACGTCAGCTTGCCCTCCGGGACGTCATCGCCCCAGCACTCGACCACCTGCAACGCGCCGTTCTCCTTAAAAACGCCCGCGGCCATTTTGGCCTGTTTTATATATTTTTCGCGGTCGATCCTGGCTACCGGCACGACAAATCCATCGACGTAAGTCATGAGCGCGCTCCTTTCGGATTAAAAATCGAATAGGGGACGGAAAGCGACGATATTCGAACCCGCGTCGCCATACTGCGCCCCTATGAGCACGACGAACGACACGCCACGAAATCGACAGAGATATTGTCGCCCTTCAACCCTAGGGAAAGAACCAGTGGACGGGCCAACCTCATGGTGTAACATCCGATCGTTACATTATTCAATGTAACAATAATAAATGTCATCATGACGGCGGCCACAGGCCCGCCGGACAGCATATTTGGGAGGCAGGTATGGGTGGCAAGGACATTCCACACGTCAACGTGGACGAACTGGCGCAGTTCCGCGAAGTCCAGCAACTGGCTTATCGGTGCGTCGAAAACGTCGGCGACATGCTCCGGCTGGGCATGACGGAAAAAGATGCCGCCCGGCTGCTGACCGAATGGTTGCAGGACCACGGCGTGCGTGACTGGCTGCACAAACCCTTCGCCTGGTTTGGCGACCGTACCGCCTTTGAGGGCTTTTCAGGGCTGTCGCACATGGCCGGCTTTAACCTGGCTTTCTTCCCGGGTTCGCGGCGGCTGGAAGAGAACATGCCGGTGATTCTCGACGTGGCGCCGGTGCTGAACGGTGTGATCGCCGATGTCGGCTACGCCACCTGCATCGGTACGAATCCCATTCTCGAACACCTGAAAGACGACCTGGCAGAACACCGCGAACTGATCGTCAGCATGGTGAAGCAACGGCACACGCTTGCCGATGTCGCGCGCGCGGTCGACCAGTTGTGCAGGAAACAGGGCGTGGAGCCGCGCCACAAGGCTTATCCGTTCAAGGTACTCGCGCATCGTGTCGCGAAGCTGCACAACCCCGCCAAGCCGCGCTTCGTCGCGCGGTTCGGCCTGAACGCCACACGCAATCTGATCCTCGACCAGGCGGGCGCAGGCAGGAAAGAAGGCTGGTCGCCGCTGTGGTCGGTCGATCGCCGCTCCGATCACGCGCCGACGCCCGGCCTGTGGGCCGTCGAGCCGCATCTCGGCTTTCAGGGTGTGGGCGCCAAGTTCGAAGAGTTGCTGGTCATCACCGATGACGACGCCTACTGGCTCGACGACGACCTCCCCCATGTGCGCCGCTGGGCAGAGCGCGGGCGGGCGTTGGTCGCTGCATGACCGAGGCGCACGTGCAGCTTTTGACCGAACCCGCAGCGCCCGCGCCAGACGAGACGCCACCGGCCGTCCAGCACACCGAAGGCGGCGCCGATATCGTGTTCAACAACGCCCGCATCGGCATGGTGCCGCGCTGATATCGCCAACCAACCGGACGCCGGAGACCCTCATGACCGAAGAACAAACGCCGTACAAGATCAAGGCACGCCATGTGAAGTTCGACTGGAGTCGAACGCCTATCCAGTGGATTCCCGGCGACCCGTCGAGCACGCACGTCATCAATGTGCTGAACCTGCTGTTCCCCGCCGGCGAACTATGGTTCTGCCGCGTCTACAACAAGGCGCTGCCGCAGATCACCAACCCCGCGTTGCACGACGACGCACAGGGGTTCCTCAGGCAGGAAGCGGTGCATTCGCGCTCGCACGGCGGCGTGCTCACGCACTACTACAAGGCCCACGGCATCGACACGCAGCCCTTCACCAGGAAACTCGACTGGTTGTTCGGCAAGCTGCTCGGCGAACAACCGCTTGGGCTGAAGATCGGTAAAACGCGCTTCTGGCTGCGCCAGCAGCTCGGCATCATCGCCGCGCTGGAACACTTTTTCGGTTACCTCGGCAATTGGGTGCTCAATGCCGACGGGCTCGATGCCGCCCATGCCGACCCCACCATGCTCGACCTGCTGCGTTGGCACGGTGCCGAAGAAGTGGAGCATCGCACCGTGGCTTTCGACATCTTCCGGCATATGGGCGGCACCTACTTCGAACGCTGCTTCCACATGCTGTCGACCATCGTGCTTCTGCTGTACTTTCTCACGCACGGTGCACGCTTCATGCATCGGCGCGATCCCGACGCCGGTGCGTACCGAGGCTTTATCCTCGCGTGGCGCGCCGGGGCGCGGCGCGGTTGTCTGCCGTCGTTCTGGAAAATGATCGCCGCAGCGCTACGCTATTTCAATCCGCGCTACACGCCGCATCACGAAGGCTCCACCGAGCAGGCGCTCGCCTACCTTGCAACCTCGCCCGCTGCGCAGGCCGCGGCGCACGGCGGCAACTGGGTGCGCGACGCGAATTGATACGGCGAGACGCTCGCCGAAACCGGAACTGTCTGGCATGATTCAGGGCGCCTTCGCGCGGCCAATCTTCGTCCGACACACACTGCACTTCATGCTTCGATTCGAGAATCTTTGCAAACGCTACGGCGAGCGCATCATTTTTCAGGGACTGCGTTACAGCACCGGCGCAGGATGCGTGGCGCTCAACGATGAAACCGGCAGCGGCAAGTCCACCTTGCTCGGCATCCTCGCCGGTACGATCGAGGCCGATGAAGGCGAGGTGTGGCTCGATGGGCATTCGCAGCGCACCGCGCCGCTCGAGGCAAAATCGACAGTCGCGTATATCCCCGACGATTGCATGGCGTATCCGCTTCAAACCGGTCGCGAGTTTCTCGAACAGGTAGCATCAACCAGAAAGACGGCAGTCGACAGTGGCACGCTCGACCTCGCGCACCGCTTCGGGCTCACGCCGCATCTCGAGAAACGCTTCGAGCAAATGTCGTTTGGCACCCGCAAGAAGATGTTCCTGACAGCGATCGCGCTGGGCAAACCCACCGTCATCATCGCGGATGAGCCGGCTGGCGGGCTCGACGCCGCTGCACGCGCTGTACTGATCGATTGGTTCAACACGTTGGCCGAAGACCGCACGGTCTTTTTCTCGAGCTACGACATGGCGCTGACGCAAGCCTGCAACGCGAAAATGATCGGTTTCGCCGATCTTGGCATGCGCGTCCAATAAGCTACCGCGAGGCGCCCGCGAGCCTACCGCGCGCCGCCGTCCTGGGTCATGACCAGCGCGAGCGATGCGGAAAGAATCGATTTCGCCAGCTTGTCATCGTCCACTGCGCGCGCAAGCGTAATGGCCCCCACAATGGTCGCGACAATGCCCAACGCTGGCTTTTCGCTGTCAGTGGATGCGGCTTGTGCTATTTGCGACGCCAGTTTGCGCACGTACTCCGTGAGTTGTTCCCTGACGTCCGGATTCGCATGGCGCGCCTCTCCGGCGAGTGCGCACAACGCACATCCTTTGCCGGGATTCTTCATGTGACGCTCATTGAGAAACGCCTCGGCGATGGACTGCAGAGGCGTTTCCCCACGCTTTCCCGAACCGGCTGAGAGAGACGCAATGCGCTTCTCGCTCTGACTGATCGCGTGCTCGAGCGCTTCCAGAATCAACGCATCACGCGACGAAAAATGACCATAGAACGCGCCGTGCGTGAGCCCCGCGCTGCGCATGCAGTCGGCGACGCCGAGCGCCTCGATACCGTGTTCGCGAATCTGCCGTGACGCGTTCTCCAGAACCCGCTGCCTGCTCTCGGCCTTTTGTGCCTGCGAATAACCCATTTTTCGCCTCACCACCCTTGACAATCTGCATGATGGCCATAATACTGAATTTCTGCATGACGATCAACATACAGAATGAGATGTTGACGATGCTCATGCTGGTTTGGATGCGGCGGCTGCCCTGCGCTGCGTAACAGGACTTAGCGCCGTCAGCAGGCGCGGCTTTCGACGCGATCTCGCGCCGTAACACACAGGAGAAGGATATGCGTTTTACTGGAAAGACAGCTCTCGTGACTGGCGGCAACAGCGGCATTGGTTTTACTGCAGCGAAGCTTTTGATCGCCGAAGGCGCCCGTGTTGCGATCACCGGCCGCGATCGGGCAAAACTGGATGGGGCGGTATCCGAGCTCGGCGAAAACGCGCTTGGCATAGCGGCTGATCTCGACGATGAAACCGCGATCGAATCGATGTTCAAGCAGATCCGGGAAACATTCGGGTCGCTCGACATCGTTTTCGCCAACGCCGGAATCTCCGGTCCGACGCCGCTCGGCAGCACAACCGCTGCTGCGTTCGAGGCGATTCTTCGCACCAATCTCACCGCTGTCTTTCTCACGGTTCAATCGGCCCTTCCGTTGATGAGCGCCGGCGGCGCGATCGTATTGAACGGCTCCGTGATGCGCGAGTTAGGCTCGCCGGGGTCGGCCGCTTATTCCGCTACGAAGGCGGGCGTCACCGGCATGGCGAAGGTGTTTGCATCCGAACTCGTGCAGCGTGGCATTCGCGTCAACACCGTGATCCCAGGCGGCACGCGCACGCCGATCTGGACGCGCGGTGCACGGGCCGGCGCAACGCTCGACGGGACCGAAGAAGCGTTCGCGCCGCGCATTCCGCTGGCTCGCCTCGCCACACCTGAAGAGGTTGCCAAGGCCGTACTTTTCCTCGCGTCCGATGACGCTTCGGGAATCACGGCGGCGGAAATCGTCGTCGACGGCGGCACAATCGGTGCGCCGTGGGGGGCGCCTATCTTCCGCAAGGGATGAAGCCGAGGCGAACGTGTGCATGCGGCGATCCAGCCTTGGAGATGAGCCGCATGCCGGTGAAAGTCCGGATAACGTTGGCTCAACAATGCTCGGCTAACGACGGCTCCACTTCCAGGTGCCGATGCGAATCGTCTATTCGATTTGCGGACTGGCAAATTCCAGGGCCAGCTTGCGCGCCGCGTTGGCGAACATCAGGATGTCAACGCCCGTGGCGACGAAGGTGCAGCCCAGTTCGAGGTAGTGTCGTGCAAGCGCGGGATCCGAGGTCAACGTGCCGGCGGCTTTGCCTGACGCGACGATGGTGCGCATGGCGGCCTCGATCGCACGTTGGACTTCAGGATGGCCCGGCTTGCCGCGATAGTCCATCGAGGCGGCCAGATCGGCCGGGCCGATAAACACGCCATCGACACCCTCGACCGCGCAGATCGACTCGAGATTCGCCAAGGCGGTCACGGTCTCCGCCTGCACCAGCACGCAGATTTCGCTGTCGGCGACGTCCAGATAATCGGCCCGCGCACTCCAGCGCGAGGCCCGGCCAACCGCGCTGCCCACACCGCGAATGCCATGTGGCGGATAGCGCACGGCGGACACGACCGCCCTCGCCTGCTCCGCGGTGTCGACCATCGGCACCAGCAGCGTGCGTGCGCCGATGTCCAGCAGACGCTTGATCAGTGCCGGGTCGCTGTTGACAGGCCGCACCACGGCCTCGGCTCCATAAGGCGCGACCGCCTGCAACTGCGCGAGGATGCTGCGCAGGTCGTTCGGCGCGTGCTCGCTGTCGATCAGAAGCCAGTCGAAGCCGGCGGTCGCGCTCACTTCGGCCAGATACGCGTCGGCCATGGAAAGCCAGAAGCCGATCTGGCGGCGCCGCGCGGCAAGAGCGGATTTGAACGAATTAGGCGCCGGCATCTGCATTGCGTTGCTCATGGTTCTCGAACTCCACGGGTTTGTCTTCGAACTGGATGGGTTCCACTTTGCCAAGCAGGAACACGTAATTGAGGATGGCGATCGCGATCAGCACCGATGAAAAAACCAGTGCGGGGATGAACGATCCCGTCGCACCGACAATGGCGCCCGTCACCACCGGACCGACCACACCACCCATGTTCGACACCGTGTTCTGGACCCCTGCGACCATCGATACCATGTTCCGCGGCGCGACATCGGCGGGCAGCGCCCACACCTGGGATGCGGCAACCGTCGTGCCCGACTTGGCGATACAGAGCAGAACCACGGCCATGACCGCGGATTGCGCAAAGGCCGCGAGACCGATGCTCGATGCCATGACGAGGCCGATGACGAGAAAGAGCTTGCGGGTTGCGGTGAGAGAAAGCTTGCCGGAGCTGTATACGCGGTCGGACGCCCATCCCGCCAGCACTTCGACAAACATCGATATCACGAGCGGCAGTGATGCCATGAAACCCATCTCCATCAGGCTCATGCCGCGCTCCTTCACCAGGTAAGTGGGCAGCCATGTGATGAAGAAGTACGAGTTGTAGTTGATCATGAAGAAGCCGATGCACATCGCCCAGATGTTCCGGTGTGCGAATAAACGCTTCCAGGACGCGCCCGGCTTGCGGGCATCGGCGGGCTGCAGGCGCTGCTCGTCACAGATGTGAGCGAGTTCCGCCGCGTTGACCCGCTTGTGATCGGCAGGCGAGTCCTTGAACGTGAACTGCCACACGACGCACCAGATCAGACCCAGCGAACCGGTAATCGCAAAGGTGATTTTCCAGTTGAAGGTCGCCAGAAGGTAAGCGATCAACGGCAGTGCGATCGCGCCGCCGAGCTTCGAGCCGCTGTCGAAGATGCCCGCGACCGTCGCACGCTCCTGCTTCGGAAACCATCTGGATGCGATACCCGCGTTGCTCGGATAAGCGCCCGCTTCTCCGATGCCAAGCGCGACGCGCAGCGCGACAAGCGACCTGAATCCGCTGGCGAGCCCGGTGGCGGCAGTCGCCAGCGACCACCAGAACACGGCGAGACCAAGGACCTTCTTCTGGCCGAACCGGTCGGCCAGCATGCCGGCCGGCAATTGCAGCAGCGCATAGGACCAGAAAAACGCCGACATCACGATGCCCATTTCTATCGCGCTCAGATGAAACTCCGTCTGAATATGCGGCGCCGCGGCGGACAGCACGGTGCGGTCGATATAGTTGATCGCGATCGCCGCCCACATGAGGCCGGCCACCAGCCAGCGCACCTTCGATCGTGACTTCCGTTGCCAGTCGCTCTGCATGTCTTGTCTCCTGTGTCGACCGGAGTTAGCGCTTTAGCTGTCGACCAGAGTTAGCGCGTCAGCTGTCGACCGGAGTTAGCGCTTCAGCGCTTACTTCGGTCCCATGCAAAGCACTTACTCTGGTCCCATGCACAGCACTTACTCCGGTCCCATGAAAGATGGTTGTTGTTTTGTATTGGCACTTCCGGTTGCGCATCGCGCGACGCTTCGAGGCGTCAGCTCACGATGCCCATATGCCACGGTACGAATTCGTGATCTCCCAGGCCCAGCAATTCGCTTTTCGTCCGCTCACCCGACGCGGTACGCAGGATATGCTCGAAGATATCCTGTCCCATCTCCTGCACGGAGCGCTCGCCGTCCATCACGCGTCCACAGTTGATATCCATATCCTCGCCAAGGCGCTTGAACATCGGCGTATTGCTGGCGAGCTTGATGGTCGGCGCAGGCTTCGAGCCGAACATGGAGCCGCGGCCGGTCGTGAAGCAGATCAGGTTTGCACCGCTCGCGATCTGACCGGTCACCGCAACCGGATCGTAGCCGGGCGAATCCATGAAGACGAAACCCGCGCGGTCGATCGGTTCGGCGTATTCGTAGACTGCCTGGAGCGGCGTGGTACCGCCCTTCATCGCGGACCCCAGCGACTTTTCGAAAATATTCGCGAGGCCGCCCTGCTGGTTTCCCGGGCCGACCACGCCATTGAACTGGCCGTTGTGGCCACGCGTATAGCGCTCCCACCAGGCGAGCCGGTCGAGCAGCTTCTGCCCGACTTCGGGCGTCACCGCGCGGCGGGTGAGCATGTACTCGACACCGTGAATCTCCGGCGTCTCCGAGAGGATCGCGGTGCCGCCGTGGCGCACCAGCAGATCCATCGCCGCGCCAAGTGCGGGATTGGCCGTGATGCCGGAAAAGCCGTCCGATCCGCCGCATTCCAGACCGATCTTCAGATGGCTCGCCGATACGCGACGCCGCTCGATGTCGTTCGCCGCCGGCAGCATCTGCTCAATGGCCGCGACGCCCGCCTCGATCGTCGCGCGGGTGCCGCCTTCGTTCTGCATCACGAGCGCGTGCATCGTTTTTCCGGTCGCAAGCCCCTGCGACTCCAGCAGATCCGCCACCTGGTTGCGTTCACAACCGAGGCCGACCACCAGTACGCCGGCAAGATTCGGATGCCGCGCGTAACCGGCCAGCGTGCGCCGCAGGACGTCGAAATGCTCGCTCGGCGAGGACATACCGCAGCCGCTTGTCTGCGCAAATGCCACCACGCCGTCGACATTCGGGTAGCGGGCGAGACGCTCGGGCGTGAACCACGCGGCAATGTGCTTGATGACCGTCGCAGAGCAATTGACGGAGGCGAGGATGCCGATGAAGTTGCGGGTGGCGATGCGCCCATCAGGACGCACGATGCCGAGGAAGGTCGCTCGCTGTGCCTCCGGAACGTAGTCAACCGGGCGAACGTCCTGACAAAAACCCGGATCGCGCTCGAAGTCGATCAACTCGATGTTGTGCGAATGAACGTGCTCGCCCACCTCGATATCGCGCGACGCCCGGCCAATCACCGTGTCGTATTTGCGTATGGGCTGGCCACGCAGGATGCGGGTAGCGGCGACCTTGTGGCCCGGCGACACCTGCGCACGCATCCGCAGCTCCATATCGCCGAACCGCAGCAACTGGCCGATCGCCAGCGTCTCGCGCGCGATCAGCACGTTGTCCGCCTCGTTGAGCCTGATGAGCGGGCCCGTGAAGGCCGTGTTTGCCTGCAACATCTTTTTCGTCCTCCGTGGCTGGCTTTCGAGGGTGCATGCCCGAACGTCCCAGCCGTCACTTGCCGCTTGCCGCGATTGATGCAAGCGATGTCTCAATGTTGATGTCGGTGTGTCGATACTGCCGATGTTACCGGTTTATGTAACCGGTAACATCGGCAGTATCGTAGTATGCTTTTGCGATAATTGCCAGCCACCTTTTCAATTCGACGAAAAATTTCCTGTGATCAAGACCCGGACCGACTTCAGCACGCCAGCAGAGCACGCCGCCTCCCGCCGCGCCCGCAAGAACACTGGCCGCGTCACGCTGAGCGATCTGGCGGCGCTGGTGGGTGTCACGAAGGTTACGGTCTCGCGGGCGTTGAACACCCCCGAACTCGTCTCGATCGATACGCTCGAACGCGTGCGCGAGGCAGTGCGGCAGACGGGTTACACGCCGGACCTGATTGCAGGGTCCCTGGCTTCGAATCGCAGCCGCCTGATCGTCGCGCTGATTCCGGCGATGGCGGGAAGCGTCTTCCAGGAAACCTTTGCGGCGCTGACTGCCGAACTGGCCGCCGCGGGTTATCAGTTGCTGATCGGCCAGAGCGGCTACGACGAATCGCGCGAAGACGCGCTGCTCGACGCCATCGTGGGCAGGCGCCCCGCGGGCATCGTGCTGACCGGCGTGATTCACTCGGAACATGCGAGGCAAAAGCTCCAGGCTTCGGGTATTCCCGTCGTCGAAACATGGGACATCACGCGGGCGCCGCTCGACATGCTGGTTGGCTTTTCTCATCAGAAGGTCGGCAAGGCCGCGGCGCGTTATCTGCAATCACGTGGTGCGCAACGGCCGGCCGTGGTGACGCCGAGCGATCGCCGCGCGCAAACGCGCACCCAGGCGTTCGTGAAAACGTTCGGTCCGGCGACCAGGATTCCCGTCATATCGGTCGAGTCGCCGGCCAATCTGGGTGATGGCAGGCGCGCGTTGAGCGCCCTGCTCGATCAGCACCCCGATATCGATGCTGTGTTCTGCGGAGCCGATATCCTTGCCCTGGGCTTGCTGATGGAGGCCCGAAGCCGGGGCCTGTCGGTCCCGCGGCAACTGCGGGTGATCGGTTACGGCGATCAGAACTTCGCACCGGACACGGACCCGCCCCTCACCACCATCCGGATCGACGGCACCCGAATCGGCAAACTGGCGGCGTCCATGCTGGTTGAAAAAATAGAAAGCGGCGTCGAAGCGCAACGTATCGTCGACGTCGGCTTCACGCTGATCGAGCGCGACAGCGCCTGATAGCGGTCTGGGCGCCCAGTGGCGCCGTGCCCATGAAGCCGGCCGCATGCACGAGTGCATCGCATGATGCCGATGGCATCGAGAGCAGGCTTGAGCACCGTGAAGTCCGTCACGTCGACGGGCACCAATGCGGCTGGCCGAGGCAAGCGTCAGCGACATCGACAATCGGCTCGCTGTCCCTGTGCGCTTCGTAAAAACGGTCGACGCACCTTATCTGCTCGAAAGTCCACCACGTTCCCGGCGGATCGTGCCCCAGCCACATCACAGTGGCCGCCGCCTTTGTCCGAAGCCCCCATCGTTGCCAGTCAGAGCCTGTCGGCGAAAAATGGCCCTGCTTGTCCATGTACGCGTTCAGGTCCAGGCCGTATCGCTTCAGGTAGGGCGGGTTGAGGCGATCCTCGATAGCAGGCTTTTCGCCACGGGAAATTCGTGCGTTTTCCGTGGCCTCGTCCAGACGGAAATCACTCACGGCACGGCTTATCACCGACAACTCGTACAGCAACGTTGCGCCAATTGCCAGACACGTGACGCCTATGCAAAGCACGAGCACAACAAGCACGCGCCTTCCGGTTACCGGATGCATCAGGGCGTTTCTCCTTCCTGCGGCTTTTCGTCAAGATTGCTCCTGAACTCGTCCTTCTTGTGTGAACCGTCGCAGAATGGTTTGTTGTGCGAGTGGCCACACCGGCATAGCCAGACCTCATCCCTATCCACTTCGATATTTTTCCCGCCCTGAGTGGTAATCTTGAAGTCGCCCTTGATGTAGTACGGGCCGTCGTTCCGGGGGGTGATAATTGCAGTTGCCATTTGCGCCTCCGATCATCGTGAATCGCGCGATCCCGCACCTGTTCGGGACACCTGATGCGGCAACCTGAATACAGGTACAGGTCGAATTTCAGTCTATATCCGATACTGCGCCGAGGTGCGGCACGCGTCGCGGCATCGCACAAAAGCCTGTCGAAATTCGCCGCGGATGGTGTGAGGACATCATGATCTGGCTCGCCGATGCGGTGCTCGTGATGCACGCGCTGCTCGCGCTTTTTATCGTCGGCGGACTCGCGGCGATCTGGGTTGGCTCGGGCCTCGATTGGGAATGGGTACGCAATCGGCTGTTCCGGCTCGCTCATCTGTTCGCGATCGGCCTGGTGTCGATCTTGTCGCTGCTGGGCGTAGCCTGCCCCTTGACGGTGCTGGAAGACTGGTTGCGCACTGGCTCGGTTGGCGCGCAAGGCTTCATCCAGCGCTGGGTGAGCCGCCTGCTCTATTACGATGTGCCGGTCTGGGTGTTCACGCTCTCATATGTGGTGTTCGCTCTGGTGGTGCTGCTGACCTGGCGCGGGGTTCCGCCCCGGCAACGCACGTAAGACACGCACAGCACGCACGTAACGCAAAGGGATCAGGCCCGCACCTGGATGCGATTGACAACGCCATCGATCGCATCCAGACACCAGGCGTCCTGTTCCGCCTGCCGTTTTTCGGCTTCGGTTGCCACCCAACCTGCTAGCGTAATCCTGTGGTTTTCCACGCTGATGGTGATCTGTTCGGCGCGCACACACTGATCGGTTTCGAGCACCAGGTGCAAGGCATCGGAAATCTCATCGTCGCCGTCCACTTCGGCGGGCACTAACTCCAGCAGGTTCACCACGTCGCGGCAGCCGCCGACCCACCAGGCAGTCACACTCGCGAGGCGCTTGTGAGACAGGCTGACCACTTGCCCCGTCAAGGTCACCACACCGTCCTCGACCGTCACTTCGACGACGCCGCTGCCTTCGTTGCCCGCCTCGTCCATGGTGCCGCGCAGCACTTCGAGCTGACCCTTGACGCGCGCACAGATCACGCAGTTGCGGAACTCCACCGCCTGCGCCAGCCGTTCGCCGATACGTGTGCGCAACTCGCCGTCACCGACCGGCGGGTTGGCGGTGACACGCAGTTGGTCGACCAGACGCGTCCCCTCGCTGTGTACCTGGGTCAACTGCAGAAGGCGTTTCTTGGATGCGATATCCGGCACCTCGCCTGTCACGGTCAAGGCATCGCCGTCGAAAGTCATATGAATGGGATGATGCTGGAGCTTCAGGTGTGATTCGCGTTCGAAAGCTGCCATTACCTGCTTCAAGACCGTATCGCTGCGTTGCATGATCTGCCTCGCGCAAAGGTTGGGTGGCACAGCGCGCTTTATGCCGCGCTGCGCAAGCCTTGCCGCACCGGGCGGGAGCCGGTCAGCTCGGCATACCCTGCATGCGACGGGCGAAGCGTGCCCGCTCGGCCCGGTCCATCAGATCCAGGAATTGTTTCGAGCCCATGTGAATCAGCACTTCATGATCGCCGGCCTCGAAATAGACGTCCGGCTGATGGGCGAGGCTCTCGTCAAGATAGGTGTACATGCCGTAGGCAGTACACACCGGCGGAACGGCGCCCACGTCGCAATCCTTGAACAGTTCCCGCAGATCGACCTCTTTAGCCAGCAGGAGGTGACGTCCGGTCTGTGCCCAAAGCTCGGACAGCCGCACGGCGTAGGTCGATGGCAGCACAGCCGCCACATAACCGTGCTCGTCTTCAAGAAGCACGGTCTTGGCGAGACGATCGCCGGGAATATGCGCTGCCGCCGCGGTTTCGATACTGGAATGGCTGTGCGGATGACGCACGATTTCGTACTGCGAGCCCTTGCTGCGCAGGCAGTCCTCGAGAGTGGCAGACATTGACATGACGCACCTCCTCAGGAAGGAAGGAAACAGGAGATTATTGCGCGAGATTCCTTAAGGATAGTTCGCTTTCGCTCACGCGTGAAAAACATGCGGACGGCCGCGCCGCGACCGCGCGGGCGTGACGGCGAATGGGACGATGACCCCTTATGGCACACGGCTCCGTTTTCGCCAATAATGGCCCCACATCCACTACTGGACGAGGGCGGCCATGCGTTACAGCCCCGACGCCATCCGTACCATCGCCCTGGTCGGGCATGCCGGATGCGGCAAGACCTCGCTTGTCGAAGCCTTGCTGCACGTAGGCGGCGCGTTACACGCGCCCGGCAGCGTGGAGCGCGGCACCACGGTCTGCGATTTCGACCCGCTCGAGCGCAAATATCACCACTCGCTGAATTCCGCCGTCGCCCACCTGCACTACCGGGATACACGCATTTATCTGCTGGATACGCCCGGCTATCCCGACTTTTCCGGGCTGTCGATCAGTGCCCTGCCCGCGGTAGAGACTGCCGCCATCGTCATCAACGCACAGACCGGCATCGAAATGACCACCCGGCGCATGATGGCGTGGGCGGAGCAACGCAAGCTCTGCAGAATGATCATCGTGAACGGTATCGATGGCGAAAAGGTCGACCTTCCGGGGCTTCTGACGCAAATCCAGGAGGCCTTTGGCAAGGAATGCCTGCCCATCGACCTGCCGGCGCAAGGCGGCAGCCAGGTCGTGGATTGTTTTTTCAACCCTGCCGGCGATGCCGATTTTCTGTCTGTTGCTGCCGCGCACAATGCGCTGGTCGATCAAGTGGTCGAGATCGATCCCGCCTTGATGGAGCTTTACCTGGAGCAGGGCGAGGCCATCAGCCCGGAGCAGTTGCACGAGCCCTTCGAGCGGGCGCTGCGCGAAGGTCACCTGGTGCCGATCTGCTTCACGTCGGCGGCCAACGGCGCCGGCATCGCGGAATTGCTCGACGTGTTCGTCCGGCTCCTGCCCAATCCCATGGAAGGCAACCCGCCGCTCTTCTACCGCGATGCCGGCGGCCGCCAGCAAGTCGTGCGCGCCGAACCGGACGCCGACAAGCATGTATTGGCCCACGCCTTCAAGATCGTCATGGACCCTTACATCGGCAAGATGGCTGTGTTTCGCATTCATCAGGGCACGATCAGGCGCGATAGCCAGCTCTATATCGGTGACGGGCGCCAGCCGTTCAGGGTCGCCCATCTGATGATGCTGCAGGGCAAGGAACACGTCGACGTCCCACAAGCCGGTCCAGGCGATATCTGCGCCACGGCCAAGATCGACGAGATCGGTTTCGATGCCGTGCTGCACGACGCCCCCGAGGACGGCGACATTCACCTGACCCCGCTCGACTTCCCCACGCCCATCTATGGTTTAGCGATCGAGCCCGCGCGCCGGGGCAACGAGCAGCGCCTCTGGGAGATTCTGCAAAAGCTGAGTGCGGAAGACCCGTGTCTGCGTATCGAACACCCGGTCGGCACCAACGAGACGGTGGTGCGAGGTCTGGGCGAGTTGCACCTGCGCCTCATGCTGGAGCGGCTATCCGAGCAGTACAAGCTCGAGGTCGTGACGCGGCCGCCGAAGATCGCCTATCGGGAAACCATCGGCGCCAAAGCCGAGGGGCATCATCGCCACAAGAAGCAAACCGGCGGCGCCGGGCAATTCGGCGAAGTGATGCTGCGCGTGGAACCACTGCCGCGAGGCACGGGTTTCGAGTTCGTCGACGCCGTCAAGGGTGGCGCCATCCCCGGCCAGTTCATGCCCGCCGTGGAAAAAGGCATCCTGCAGGTCATCGACAGCGGGCCGCTTGCCGGCTTCCCGATGCAGGACGTGCGAGTCACCGTCTTCGACGGCAAGAGCCATTCAGTCGACTCCAAGGAAGTGGCGTTCGTTTCCGCCGGGCGCAAGGCTTTCATCGATGCGGTGCTGAAAGCCCAGCCTGTCCTGCTCGAGCCCATTGTGGACATCGAGGTGATGACGCCGGAAGCCGTGATGGGCGACATCATCGGCGACCTGTCCGCCAAGCGCGGCCAGGTCCACGGCACACGCACGGCCGCCGGCAACGCCGTGGTCGTCGCGGGGCAGGTGCCATTGTCCGAACTCAACGACTATCAGGCGCGTCTGAACGCCATCGCCGGCGGGCACGGCAACTACAGCATCCAGCTCAGCCACTACGATCCGGTGCCCCCCGCTCAGCAGGAGCGGATGGCGTCGCAGCACAAAAAACAGGGTGACGGCGCGGCACCGTGAGCGGCATGCCGGTCGCGTCGTCAGGATCAGGCAAAGGCCAACTGAAAATGGTTTTCCTCAGCCTTTTGTCGCACCGAACGTCAGTCCCGCCACAAAATGCTTCTGCATCGCGAAGAACATCGCCACAGAGGGAAGCGCGGCAAGAATCGACCCAGCCGACACAAGATTCCACGCCGTGGTCCACTGCCCTTTCAACGCGGCGACACCGACGGTAATCGGCGCCGCATCGTCGCCTTGTGTCAAACACAACGCCCAGAAGTAGTCATTCCAGACGAACGTAAACACAAGAATCCCCAGCGCTGCAAGCGCCGGCCGAATCAGTGGAAGCACGATCCGGTAAAAGACCTGCCATTCGGTTGCGCCTTCCACACGGGCCGCTTCGACAAGCTCGAAGGGCAACTCCTTAATGAAATTACGCAGGAAGAGCGTGCAGAAGCCGGTCTGAAACGAAAGATGAAACAGAATCAGCGCGCTCACCGTGTTGAACAGACCAAGCTGCAACGATAGATCCCGCACTGGAATCATCAACACCTGCACCGGCACGAAATTCCCCGCGACAAACGTCGCGAACAAAGTCGAATTGCCGCGAAACCGATAGGTAGCAAGCGCGAATCCCGCCATCGCCGCAAGCGCGATCGACGCCACGACCGCGGGCACCGTGATCAGCACGCTGTTCCAGAAGTAATGCAACATCGGCGAGGTAGTCAATGCCTCCCGATAGTTGTCGAACATCGAGAAGTGCTTCGGCCAGCCCCAGTAATTCCCCTCGCTGAGTTCTTCCGTCGAGCGCACCGACGTGACGAGCACCGCGATCATCGGCAGCAGCCAGATCAGCAGCGCGAGCGGCAAAGTCAGCTTGTACACGCGGCGCGTTGCCGGCTTCCATTTGTCGATGGCGATCGGAAACATGGTCGGCTCCTTATTGCTCGGCGCGCAGCATCCGCCGCAAGTGATAAACGATGTACACCAGCATGATGCCGAACAACACCACCGCCACTGCCGCGGAATAGCCGATGCGGTAATACTTGATCGCCTGGTCGTACATGTAATACGCGAGCACGGTCGAACTCTCGAACGGTCCGCCACCGGTCATCACCGAGATCAGATCGAAGCTGCGCAATGCGCCGATCACGGTGACGACGATCGCCATGAACGTAGTCGGCCGTAATTGCGGCAGAATCACATGCCACAGAAGCGACCAACCACGCGCGCCCTCCATCCGTGCGGCCTCGATCTGCTCGGCGTTCAGCGACGTCAGGCCGGTCAGGTAAAGAATCATGCAATAGGCTGTTTGCGGCCACAGTGCCGCGAATACGATCCCGAAGGTCGCATAGCGCGCGTCGCCCAGTACCGGCACGCCGTGGCCGAGAATCAGCGCGAGCAAGCCGAAGGTCGGGTCGTAGAACCAGGAGAAGATCAGCCCGACCACCACGCCCGAGAGCACGAACGGTGCGAAAAACAGCGATTTGACGATGCGAATGCCGGCCACGGCCTGGTTCAGATACAGCGCCACGGCGAGTCCCATCGGCGGAGCGAGCAGGAACAACAGCAGCCAGATGAGGTTGTTTTTCAGCGCTGTATAGAACGTCTGCGAATGGAACAACTCGACGTAGTTCGAGAGACCGACAAAAGCCGGCTCGGTCATCCCGTCCCAGTTGAAAAAGCTCAGGCGGATGGTCGACAGGATCGGCCACACCACATAGATGGCCACCATCACGCAGGCCGGCGCGAGAAACAGGAAGGCAGCACGCCGATGCCGGCGCGCAGTCGGTGATGGACGGCGCCGGCGCGCCAGGGAGGGCGACCCGCCGCGCAATGCACCGCCCGATGCCGGTATGCCTGAACCGGCAGAACCAGGGACCGTGTGACGGGTAACGGAATGCGACAAGATTACTCTCCCGATCGAACGTGGCGGGTGGTGGCCAAAGCAGGCGGCCCGAGGGCCGCCACCGCTTACTTCTTGTAGATTCGCTTGCGCGTCTGCTCGAGTTGCGCGAGCACGTCGTCGAGCTTCGAGGGATCGGAGACGAATTGCTGCATCCCCTTCATCCCTTCATCGGCCATTTCCTTGGTCATGTCGCGATCGTAGAACTGTGCAATACCGCCCTTCGTGTTCGCGAGAATCTGGAAGCCGATTTTCGAAATCGGATCTTCGGGTTCCGGCGACTTGCTGTTCGCCGACAGCGAACCGAGACCTGCCGCCAGCTTCGCGCCGATCTCAGGCGTCTCGACGAACGCGAGGAAGGTATGGGCATCCGCCTTGTTCTTCGCCTTCGACGGAATATGCAGCGATTCCACCGGACCGTCTTCGGCGGTCGGCACCTTCGCGTCGATGATCGGGAACTGGAAGTAGCCCATTTCCGTTTTCACATTCGGCGGGAAGCCGCCGGTAATGAATGTGCCCATCAGCATCATCGCGGCCTTGCCCTGGAACAGGAACGGCTGCACCGCGTCCAGATCGTAGGAGAGCGAATTGTCGATGAAATAGCCGGCGTCGATCAGCTGCTTCCAGGTCGTGTACACCTTCTTGACTCGCGGATCGGTGTACGGCACCTCGCCCGCCATCAACTTCTGATGGAATGCGTTGCCGTTCAGGCGCAGATCCAGATAATCGAACCAGCCCGCCAGCGTCCACGCATCGCGCCCCGCGACGGCGATCGGCGTAATGCCGGCCGCCTTCAACTTCTTGCAGGCGTCCAGAAACTGGTCCCACGTTTTCGGCTCGCCGGCAATACCCGCCTTCTGGAACAGATCCTTGCGATAGAACATGCCCCACGAGTAATACACGGTCGGTGCGGCGTACTGCTTGCCTTTGTAAGACGACGCCTCCTTGGTCGACGCGTACGTATCGTTCAAGCCGTTCTTCGCCCAATCGCCGCTCAGATCCTCGAACAGGCCGCGTTGCGCGTAATACGCCATGCGCTCGCCGTCATGCCAGTTGACGATATCGGGAGCGACCGTCGACAGCCATCCAGGCAGTTGAACCTTGTAGGCCTCCTCGTCGACGAACGACACCTTCACGTCGATATCGGGATGCGCTTTCTTGAACTCGTCGATAGTCGACTGCCAGACCGCGCGCTGGCTGGCGCCCTTGAACGCGATGTTGACTGCGAGCGTGCCGGCCTGCGCGGTACTGACGACGGATGTCCCTGCGGCGGCCGCGGCCAGCGCGAGTGCAAGCAGAATTCTGCGTGGTTTCAGTGTCATGCTGCGTGTCTCCTTTATCCCTTGATTTTGCGTCGTTGTCGTTACTGCATGGAATCCTTCGGCCAGCTCGTCAGGTCGATCGGTACACCGCCACGCCCTGCGGGCCGACATTGCGTGAACCGATCACGAAAGCGTCGTCGGCCACACCGGCAATCGAGTGAACCTGCGCGCCGTAATTGAATACGTAGGTCAGCGCGCCGCGCCGGCTGATCCGCACGCTGTCGCCGAGCGGCGTCGTCTCGACACCTGCCTCGCGTGCGATCTGCGCGAACAGACGAACCGTGAGCGCATCGTCGAACGGACTCGCGAAGTAATGGAACGCGCCGCTTCGCACATACGCTGGATGGCCATCCGCAAATCGGGCGCGCACGTCGAGTGAAGCCGCTCCATCGCTGCCGACGAAATCGCGCCAGTGGCGCGCGAAGCCGTCGTCCACGGTAGCGTCGCTGCTGTCTGCAAGCCGCACCGCTTCAGTCACGTTCGGCCGCATCGATTCGACGCGCCACACGCGCAGCGGCAGCACCGAGGCAAGCGCGCCTGGCGGCAGGTTCGCCGGAATCTGCAGATCTTCCGTCTTCGAGCCGGTGCGTGGGCCGAGCACCACCTGTGCGCCCGAGCTTGCCAGCCGCGCGGCAAAATCGGCCGGCACGACCGGCAGCGGCGGCACGACGATTACACGGTAGCCATCGAGCGGCGCATCGACCGGAATCACGTCCACATCCAGCCCGAGTGCGCGCAGCGCCGAGTAATACTCGAACGCGAAACGCGGATAGTGAAAGTCCGCGCCCTGCGGATGAATCTCGAAGAGCCACTTCGCTTCGTAGTCGTAGACGAGCGCGACCTTCGCGCGAATCGCAGCATTGGCGCCGGCGTCCGCTGCGAGCACGGAGCGAATCTCGTCGGCGACCTGTGCGGCCTCGTTGCCCCCGAGGTCGAGCCGGTTATCCGGCGTGTTCAACCCGGCGTGCATTTGCTCCTGCGCAAACGGCGCCTGGCGCCAGCGGAAATACGATACGCAGCCCGCGCCATGCGCAAAAGCTTCCCAACTCCACAGCCGTACCATGCCCGGCAGCGGCGCCGGATTCCACTGCGCCCAATTCACCGGACCCGGTTGCTGCTCCATCACCCAGAACGGCAGCTTCGACATGCCGCGGTAGACGTCGTGATTGAACGAAGCGAAGTCGGGATGCCCGGTGCGCAGCCAGCGCGCCTTGACGTCCGGCGCAAACCATTGCTCTTCGAGCGCGCCGAGCGGATAGCTGTCCCAGGTCGCGACATCGAGATCGGCGGCGACCTTGTAGTGATCGAACTCGGTAAAGAGCTGCATGAAGTTGTGCGCGACCGGCCGTCCCGGCGAATGCGCGCGGATGATCTCGACCTGCATCCGGTTGTAGCGCGCGAGCTCGTCGGACGCAAAGCGCCGGTAATCGAGCCGGTGCGACGGATGGGCTTCGGTGACGGTCGCGATCGGTGCATCGATCTCGTCGAAGCTGCGGTACTCCATGCTCCAGAACACCGTACCCCACGCGCGGTTCAAAGCATCCACCGTTTGATACCGTGCCTTCAGCCATTCGCGAAAGCGCCCTACTGCTGCTGGCGAATAGCTGACTACCGTGTGATGGCAACCGAATTCGTTATCGGTCTGCCAGTACGCGACCGCCGGATGCTTGCCATATCGCTCCGCAACCGCCGTGCAGATCCGCTGCGATGCAGCGAAATACGATGGTGAGGAGAAGTCGTAATGACGGCGTGAGCCGAACGCACGAGGACGTCCGTCCGCCCCGATCGGCAGGATGTCCGGATGACGGTCGATCAGCCACTTGGGCGGCGTCGCGGTCGGCGTGCACATGACCACCTGCAGCCCGGCCGCGCCGAGAACGTCGATCGCGCGATCAAGCCAGCCCCAGTCGTATTCGCCAGGCGACGGCTCGATCCGGCTCCACGCAAATTCGGCAATCCGCACCTGCTCGATGCCGAGCGCTTTCATCCGGCGCGCGTCGTCTTCCCACATCGATTCCGGCCAGTGTTCCGGGTAATAACAGACTCCTAGGCGCATCCGAATGTCCTCTATGCGTAGTGTTCGACGAATTCGAGCGAAGCGGCGGCAAAGCCGTCTTCGGTAAACAAATGGCAAGCGTGGTTGGGGACCCGCAAGCCCGCGCGGTCACCCGGCATCAGGCGCGTGTCGCCCGGCGCTTTGGCGATCAACGTGGCGCCGCCAGGCTGATCGAGGTGGACATAGCTGTGCTCGCCAAGATGTTCGACGAGGGAAACGGTACGGGTCAGAACGGCGTCGTCCGGCATGGCCGGGGCCGTGTTCCTGGAAACTGCGGAGTCGATGAATTCGAGGTGTTCGGGACGCACGCCGAGTGTGACGAGTTGCGACGGCTGCAGTCCGTCGCCGCTCACCGGCACACGCACATTTTCGGCCGTCTGTTCGAGCGTGACGGTCACGCCATGCGGATCGACCGACGCTACGCGTCCCGGCAGAAAATTCATCCGCGGCGAGCCGATGAAACCCGCCACGAAACGGCTCCTCGGCCGGTGGTACAACTCGAGCGGCGCGCCGACCTGCGCAATGCTGCCGTAGCGTTCGGTGTCCTTGCCCGCGTGCAGCAGCACGATCTTGTCGGCGAGCGTCATCGCCTCGACCTGGTCGTGCGTCACGTAGACGACGCTGGCTTTGGCGAACTGCTTGTGCAGACGCGCGATCTCGATGCGGGTCTGGCCGCGCAGCGTCGCGTCGAGATTCGAGAGCGGTTCGTCGAAGAGAAACACGCCCGGTTCGCGCACGATGGCCCTGCCGATCGCGACCCGCTGCCGCTGACCGCCGGACAATGCCTTCGGCCGGCGCTCCAGCAGCGCCTCCAGTTGCAGAATGCGCGCGGCTTCCCGCACCTTGCGGTCGATTTCGTCCTTTGAGGTTTTAGCGAGCTTCAGGCCGAATGCCATGTTCTCGAACACGGTCATATGCGGAAACAGCGCGTAGCTCTGGAACACCATCGCCACGCCGCGCTGCGCCGCCGGTACGTCGTTGACGAGCAGGCCGCCGATCGACAGGTCGCCGTCGGTCACGTCTTCAAGACCGGCGATCATCCGCAGCAAGGTCGACTTGCCGCAACCGGACGGACCGAGAAACACGCAGAACTCGTTCTCGCCGATCTCCAGATCGACATCGCGAATCACCAGCGCGCCGTCGCCATATGCCTTCTGCACGCCTCTCAACGAAATGCTCGCCATTGCATCGACTCCGTGATTTAATCGGCTCGATGTCGGAGATTAAGCGCTTAATCAGCAGGCTGAAAAAAAGTCGATCGCACGCGATCGTCTAGCCTTGCCTGTCTCCGATATCGTTTTGTCTGTGCGGCAAATGGTGCCGCGCCTTTGGCCGCGATGCAAATGTCGAACAGTCGTCCCACATATTGAAGACACCATGCCCACACTCAGCGAAGTCGCGCGTCATGCCGGCGTCACCCCGGCCACCGTGTCCAACGTGCTGCGCAATCGCGGCCGGGTCGGTGCGACCACCCGGCAGCGGGTACTCGACGCTGTCGACGCACTCGGCTATCGCCCGCATCTGGCCGCCCGTGCCCTCGCCGAAGGTCGCGCGCCGACGCTCGCGCTGATGGTGTCGAGCATCGCCAATCCGTTCTATCCGGAGTTCGCGCTCGCCGTCGAACGCGCGGCGCGCAGCAGCGGCCACTTCGTGATCATCTGCAATACGAACGAAGATCCGCTCTCCGGCCGGGCGTATCTGGATCAGATCGCCGGGACGCTTTCCGAGGGCGTACTCGTGACGAATGCGAACCTAGACTTTGCGGATCTTCACGCCACCGAGTCACGCGGCACGCCCGTGGTGCTGTGCATGTGGGAACGTCCGAACGAGCCGCCCGGGCTGCCCTGCGTCGCGGTCGATTTTCGTCTGGCCGGCGAGCTGGCCGGCGCGCACCTGCTCGAGTTCGGCCATCGCCGGATCGGCGTGATCTTGGGCAGCAAGGCCTCGGGCATTCACGCGGCCCGCTACGAAGGCTTTGTCGATGCACTGCGTACAGCCGGTGCGCCGAAAGCCCCGGTCAAACATGCAGCCGATACGATACAAGGCGGCTACACCGCAGCGCGCGCGTTGCTGGAAACCGATCCGAAGCTCACCGCGATCTTCGCGACCAACGACCTGCCGGCGCTCGGTGCGATGCACGCCGCCGCCGATCTCGGCCTTAACGTGCCCGGCGATCTATCCGTAATCGGCATCACCGACATTCAGCTGGCGCGCGATTCGCGGCCCGCGTTGACCACGATCGCCGTGCCGACGGTCGAAGTCGCTGAACTCGCGGTATCGCTGTTGCGCGACTTGATAGAAGCGGCGCCGCGTGGCGAGAGCATGCGCACCATTGGCCCGTCGGTGCGAATAGCGTCCAGTCCAAAACTCATTGTGCGTGCGTCGACAGCGGCCCCGAGGCGTGCTCGCCCAACTTAGAATCCGACACCGCCCAGTCGATCGCCGCGTCAAACAAGGCGGAGCCATCGGCACTCAGTTTTTCGAAGCTGCGGTTACCCAAAAACAAGGCAACCCGCCGCGCTGGCGCGATGAAGTCATAGTCCATCGTTGCGCCCTTTTCGTACGCAAACAGCACCGCTTGTTGCGGCTCGCCGGGGATCGTCGCAATGACGGTCGCGCCCGGTGCCGGCTTGCCCCAGCCCATTTCGTCATCGCGCGGATAGACCCAGCGTTTTCCCGCGGGCAACCCGCCCGCAAGCGGACTCGGTGCGTTCACAACGTTGATGTAATGCTCCTTTTCGACCTCGCCGAAGTCCTCGCCTTTCTTCGCACCGGTAAAGCGCAGCGAATCGAAGAGATCCGCCTCCCAGGTGACCAACGGCACGGTGATGTCCTTGTACGAGGTGCCCACCATGTTGCGCGCACTGACCACCGACGAAATAATCACAAGATCTTCACCGTGAGCCGCGCTTGACGGCGTGGTCTCGTCGACCATCGTCACGACCATTCCGCGCTTTTCCAGATAGGCCCGTACCTTGTCGTCGATCGCCCTGTCCCGATGCTGGAGGCGGGTCACATACAGGACCTTCTTCGGTGCGACTGCCTGGGCCTCCGGCTGCTGTGCATGCACAGCCGGCACGCACAGCATGGCGGCCAGCGTGCCCAGCGAAATGAGCTTGCCAAGCTGCACGTTGAGAAGACGGCGAACGATAGAACTGCGATGCATAAGGCTCAAAACTGCCATGACAACGATCCTGTGAAATTGTGCGATGAAGTCGATCAGAACTCGATCGTTGAAGTCAATGCGAGCGTGCGCTCCAGCCCGACGGCAAGCTGGCTCGAACCGGCCGCACTCCAGTAGTGCCTGTTGGCTGCGTTCTCGAGGTTGGCCTGGAACGTGGCTCGCTTACCGAAGAGACGCGTCGAATAGCGCGCGCCAGCCGACAACAGTGCGTAGCCACCAATGGTCGCCTGATTGGCGTCGTTCACCGGACGCGGCCCGACGTAGTAAATCCCGCCGTTGAACGACAATCCGGCAAGCTGCGGCACACGGTAGGTAGTGAACAGACTGCCTGTCACATGGGGCGTGTTTTCCGGCGTTTTACCGACCAGCGACGTATCCGACGAATCGACAATGCGCGCATCGAGCAGCATGCCGGTCGCGACCACGGACACGTTGTCGCTCAGATCGCCCTGAAGCGAAAACTCGAGCCCTCGATAGCGTGAATTGCCATTGAGCGCGTACACGTTGTCAGTGTTAGTCCCGGCCGACGGCTGACGCAGGTTGAACAACGCCACCGACGCCAGGGTGTTATTGCCGAAGCGATGCCGGATGCCGATTTCCTCCTGGCGGCTGACAGCGGCCGGCAGCACCTGATAGGCGTTCGATGCCGTGGCGGGAGCAGCACCACTCGACTCGAGCCCTTCGATATAACTCGCGTACACACTGGTCTGCGGCGTCACCTTGAAGACGAGACTGGCCGACGGTGTGGTTTTGCTCACGTCATAGGTCGCCGTACCCGCTTGCGTGCTTCGATATTCCGAACGTCGCAAGCCTGCGACGAACTGCCATTTCGGCGTCAGTTCGATTCGATCGAACACGTAGACGCCGCGATTGTTGACGTGCTGCGCGTAGAACGCCTTCGAGCCTGCGGCAGTCAATGAGGTGATGCTGACCGGGTTGTAGAGATTCTGCTGCGCCGTGTAGTAGTAGGTCGTGAAGTCCGGCTGGAACAGCCAGTTGTCGACCGCGCCGAAAGTCACGTCATGGCCGATCGAACCCGTCTTGAAGAACCCGTTCACTTCGAAGCGCACGTTCTTGTTCTCGTACATCTGGCCGTTTTGCTTGCTGCCCTGCAGCGTGCCCGCACCGGTGTCGACGTTGTACTTCTGGAAGATCCACAGCCAGCGGTCGCGGCGCGTAATCGACTGGCCGACGGTAAAGCTCGCGCTCCAGGTATCGGAGAACAGATAGTCGGCACGCAGAATCTGGCTCGTCGCGCTGGCGTTGGTCGGCTTGTCGTTCGGCGAGAGCAGGCGGGTGGCATCGGGCAGTCCGGGCAGGCTGATGACACCGTTTTTCGCGGCGAGCGGCACAATGCCCGCCTGCTCGACCACACGTTGCTCGATATGCTCCAGGTCATATTTGAACGACAGTTTGCGGCTCGCTTTCCAGTCGAGCGCAACGCTCGCGAACTTGCGATAGCCACGGTCGCCGTCGATCGGTGTTTCCACGTGCTCGTCCATCGCGTTGACGCGGATGCCAAACTGATTGTCAGGTCCAAAACGGCGCGCGATATCGACATGCGCGCCGATCGAGCCGTTGGTATCGCCCAGCAGCGAGACACTGGTCACCGGCTCGCTGCCCGCGCGCTTCATGACCATGTTGACGATTCCGGCTGGCACCGCGAAGCCGTAGTACAGGGCGGAGGCGCCCTTGAGCACTTCGACGCGCTCCTTGTCCTCCATCGGCATCCAGATGTTGTTGTCGATCGGCAGGACCCCGTTCAGGTAATAGCTCGAACGATTGTCGAGAGCGATGCCCCGGATTGCCAGTTGATCGTACGCCAGGCCGTTGAGTTGTTGCCGGGTCACACCCGCCACGTTGCGCAGCGCGTCGTAGAGTCCTGTATCGCCCTGTTCATCCATCACATCGCGCGTCACGACGTTCACGGTGGCCGGCACATCGAGCGCATCGAGGCCGCGATACGGGCCGGTCTCGACCGTGGCGGGCGCATAGCCGCTGTGATCCTTGCTTCCGGTGACGCGAACGGGTGCGAGTTGTCGCGCGCTCGACTCGGCGTCTGCTTGAACCGCCTCCGTTGTGCTGGTGTCGCCAGCCTGCCCGTACGTCGCGACAGGACACCCAACTCCGATGAACCCGACTGCTGCCAACGATCGAAACACCTTCGATGTCCAGAATCGACCTTTGATTCTGTTCAATTCACCACGCTGCATGACTTCCCCGCTAATCGGCGTTTCGCACGTGGCGAAACATCCTGTTGTTTTATCTTTCAATCGCTAATGCGACTCATTCGCATTTATAACTTAAATGATTGCCGATATCAAGGAGAAAGAAACGGCGCGAGAGACCGGACGTGTGCGTCTCGCCCTGCTATCCCTTCAGTGCCACCCAGCCAAAGAGCCGCCGCCCGCCTAAACCGCTAATCGTTAGAAATAGAACCGCCGCGCCGAAATTCCACAGCAGGATCATGACCGTGGCATCGATAGGATGAAACAGCGATAGCGCGACCGCTGTCATCGCCGCAACGGCGAGACTGGCCATCATCGCAATCGGCGTGGGAGCAAGGCGTGCGACGTGGCGCAACATGATGAGCATCATCAGCGAGAGCGGAATGCCGGTCAGCGCCAGTGTCGCGAAGCATCGCGCAGTCTCTCCGGGAGACATGCCTTCCGGGCCGATGCTGACCCAGTTCGTCAGGCACCCATAGCTGATCGTGGACAGCCACACAGCAAGCGCAGGCACGGGCAGCAACAGCCAGCGCGATGACCGGCCGGGCACACTGGCAATAAACGCGGCCAGCGCCGCAAGCGCACCGGTGATCAACGCGGCGGCAACGCTGGTGACAAATGCGGGCTGATGCAGCTTGAGCATCAGATCCGCCCGAACGCCATGTCCGACCGCAACAAGGACAAGCATCGACATCGCAAACAGCAGCCAGCAAACGGCCCGGACCGATGGTGGCCCAAGGCGGCGCACGGGCTTCACGTCCGCGACAAGGGCGTCGATCAGACTGGAAGTTGTCCTCATGACTTGATTCCTCGTCTTTCAATCAACTTGCGCAGATTTTTCATCGCACGATGCGTGGCGACCTTCAGCGAGGCGATCGACGTCCCGGTCGCTGTCGACGCTTCCTTCAAGGACAGTTCCTCCAGCTTGAGCATACGGATCGCGTCTCGTTGCCCCGGTGGCAACGCTTCAACGGCTTCATGCAGTGCGCGTGCGTCGGATGCGCTCTCTACCAGATTCGCTTCAGGCATCGCGAAAGTTTCATGGTCAGGATCGAACGGCGTCTCGTGCGCACCCAGACGGCCCTGATGCCGCAAACTGTCGACGATGCGTCGCGCTGCGATAGCCACGAGCCAGGGGCCGAACGGACGCGCCGGGTCATATGTATGCCGCACGGTGTGGATGGTGAGAAGAATGTCCTGAACCGTGTCTTCGACATCATTCCTGTTGTTGATCTTTCTCGCGGCCAAGGTCCTCAAGTATGGCGTGATCGCTTCAAGTAGTAACCGGTAGGCGTCCCGGTCGCCGGCCTGCGAGCGGATCATCAGCATGGTCCAGTCGAGACTGCCATCTGCGCGGCTTGCGGGCGTGCCACCCGAAGGATCGGACGCGTCGCCGCCCTGACGGTTTTCGACAAGCGTCAGCGGTGGGCCGGGGCGGTGGGTTCGGGAGCGCATAGACAAATTCTGCACTTTTACGAGGAAGTTTTCGCAACAATAAATTTTTCGATCCGCGTAACTTTTTGCGTTTCGCCGGCGAATCTTCCCGCTGGTCGCAAGTGGGCAACCGCCATCCCCAGGAGAATGCAAAGTGAGCAAGCAATTGAACAGCCAGTTGATGACAGTATCGACCCTGTCTGCGGCCGTTGTTCATCGCGATGCGCCGTGCATCTTGTCCGGTCGCCTGCCCGGCACAACGCTACCCATTGCGGGTTGAACAGATGCAGTAATGGTTCCACTGTGCGGGATGAGCAAACCGCGGCCCTCCACGCGAAAGGGTCGAGCAATGGTTTGTTCATAGCAATCACCAATGTTTCACACCCTGCGGTGTACAGTTTCGAGGAACTACCGTCAGGAGAGCATCACTCATGGTCAAGAAGCCAATCCTTGCTGCAATCCTTGGTGTGGTGATCGCGATGATTGCGCCGGTCTCTCAGGCGCAATACACCACCGACTGGCTGGCGAACACATTCGGAACGCTTGCCGCTCATGTGGGTAACACCGCGCGCTCGATGTGGGTCGCGCCTGAAGGCGTCATCTATACGGCTTCCATGTGGGACGAAAACGAGGGTGGCGTCGCGATATACCAGAACGGCAAGAGCATCGGTTCAATCGGAATTCACAGCGAGTTTCAGGGTGGGGCCATTACGGGCAATGCCACTTCGATCTTCGCGGCGTTGCAGTACAGCACCTCTTACGGCAGCGGTTCGGTAGGGCGATATAACCGGACCACCCAGAAACGCGATCTCCTCATCCCCGTCAGCACGTGGACCGCGGTCAAGCGGGCCGATGTCATCACCGGACTCGCAACGGCGGGCTCGCTCCTCTATGCAAGCGACATTCTTAGCAATCGCGTCCGGGTCTACACCACCGACGGCGTCTGGCAGCAGGACATCAACGTCTCGAGTCCCGGCGCACTCGCCGTGGATAGCGCGGGAAATATCTGGGTAGCTCAGAAGAGCGCGGGCGCGATCGTCGAATTCAGTCCGGCCGGCGCGCCCCTGAACACCATCCAGATGTCCGCGGCCTCGCGACCGTCCGCGCTGTATTTCGATGCGTCGTCCGGGCTGCTCATGGTCGGTGACCAGGGTCCCGACATGAACATCAAGCTCTACAACGTCTCAGGCACGCCGACACTGGCAGGCACGTTCGGCATTCAGGGCGGCTATCTCGACACCACCACCGGAACCAAAGGCCAGGTTGGCGACAAGCGCTTCACCCGCATCGTCGGTATCGGCAAAGACACCGCCGGCAACCTGTATGTGCTCAACAACCCGTGGGGCGGAGGTTGGGATCTCGGCCGCGACGGCGGCACCGACATTCACGCGTATGACAGTGCCGGCAACCTGCAGTGGAAGCTTCAGTCTCTCAACTTCGAGGCGGTCGCCGCCCCCGACCCGGCTACCGACGGCGCCTACTTCTATAGCGGCGCCCACATCTATACCGGCACCGCTGGCGGCACGTTCGTCGCGAACACCGTCAATCCGTTCGACTATCCGTCGGATCCACGCCTCAACATGAACGATACCCAGCGCGACGAGCACTTCGGTCAACTCGTCACCGTCGGCGGAAACCGGATTCTCGTGGCGTCCGGCCAGAACCCCGGTATCTTCTACTTCTTCCATTTCAACGCGGCGAATGGCTACATCGCCATACCGGACGCGTCGATTCCGGGTACGACGTTCAATACGACCAGATCGGTCACGGGCGGATTTTGCATCGACAGCAGGGGAGACGTGTGGGCGGGCCTGGACCGAACGAATCACATCTACCACTACCCGCTGACCGGCTTCGACGGCTACGGCAAGCCAACATGGGGAGCAGGCATCGCCATTTCCATTCCGCTGAGCATCCGGCCATTGACGCGCATCATCTACCTGGCGGAGAGCGATACCATGATCCTCGCGCAGGGCATTGCCGGGAGCTGGGACTGGACGGCTATGAACACGCGGATCGAGGTGTATCACGGCTGGAGCGCCGGCAACACCACCAAGCCCGCTCCGGTGATCAACCTCACGAGCGCCAATCCCAAGTCGATCACGGCAGCCGGCAACTATCTCTTCGTCGGATATGTGCACACCGCGCCCAACATCGACGCCTTCAATCTCACCACAGGCAACCTCGACACCACGCTGATCAACACGAGTACGGCTACGATGGACGTGGGTAACGACGTGGATTCGATGTACGGCCTCAGAACGTACCTTAGATCGACCGGCGAGTACGTGATCACGAAAGACAACTACAACGGCTCGAGCATCGTTGTTTATCGCTGGACGCCGTGATTGGGTATTCCGGAACAACGCCCGGCCGCAGCCGCTCCGGGCAGGCCGGCGGAACCCTTGCCTTGCGGCTGCAGGCCTGCCGGGCAAGCCGGCCGCGCCACGCTCAATGGTGGCCGAAGTCCTTGCGCGCCACCGGAACGATACGCACCTTCGCATACTGGAAGGCCGGTGTCGACTTGACCGCGTCGCGCGTCGCGCCGGCCCACACGAGCTTGCCGTCCACGTAGTCCAGTTGCGACATCGGAATCGCTACGTCGTGCTGGGACACGCCGAGAAACTGGTGAGCCGCCACGATCGCGAACGAAACGGCGTTATCCGGCGCGATGATGACATCGTGCAGCACGCCGACCTTCTCGCCGCTGTCGTTGTAGATGGGTTTGCCGAGCAGGCTCTTCTTCGCGCTCCAGCCCTCGAGAATAAGCTGCGACTGCTCGACCGAGATGCCGATGGTCTGCGCGCCCGCGACCTGTGCGTTTGCCTGCTGGCAAACCGCGCTAAATGCCGACGCTGCGATAAAAACAAATGCCCACTTTGCCTTCATGATTTTTTCTCCAGAAGATGAGTTGATTCAAAAACAACAGGTCGAAACTATTCAACTGCGCCGATGGCGCTGCTTGCCTGTGTCGTGCTGGTCGACACTTTGGCCCTGTTTCGAACGCGCCGCTTTCCAATTCGCACGATGACGGCATGCACAGGCCCATCGCGAGGGCCACTGCGACCGCCACCTTCGCGATATGCACGAAGCGGGGGCCGTCGTCCTTCCAGTACGTCTTCCACTCGTCCCGCCATCGTGGCCAGGCCGCGCCGTTCGCGTCCGCGGGCAGGTTCACAAGGCACTCGTCAGTCGATCATTCCCGCGATCACGGAAGCCAGAATCATCGCGTCGGCATTGGCCGGGATCGTGCTGCGCACCCTCGGCTTGTAGATCGCATCGTCACGGCGAATCGTCACGCCGCTCAACGAACAGCGCCCCTTGACGCGGGCGCGGCAGCTGATCCACACCTGTTCGGCGTAGCGGCACCGCGTGGCATCCTGCCAGAGCACGGCGATCGACGTGTCCGACAGCCGCTCGATCACTTCGACCTGGATGTGCGGCGACGGCGCATACACAGCCATGCGCCGCGCCGGCTGCGCACGATAAGCTTCGCCCGCGCCTTCGTTGCCATCGCCGGCGAGCAGCGCACCGATCACGTGATCCCACACCGGTGCGCGAGCGCCGGTCATCATCGGGCCCGCTGTCTCGTGCGGCGCACCACACGCGTCAGGACCGGTTAGCGCTTCTTTCTGAAACGCTTCGGGGTGTGGCTTCACTTGAATTTCGCCAGGCATCATGTCTCTGCCGATCGAGCGGACGGAACCGCTGAAGCGACTTGAACATGGGGTTATCCAATAGTGTTAGCAACGTTTCAATGACCTGGGGCGCGAATCAGCTGCCCTCTTTTGTCGCGCCGGGCGCGATCGGTTTTTGCGTGGCAGTGGCTTTGATCTGCTCCGCTACCTGGACCGTCGGCGCCTGCGCGAAGAACTGCGACTTGACCACCGGTATGGCGTGTTCGCCCAGCACCATGCCAAGCAGGCCGGCTAGCGCGATCAACGGCGGCGCCGGCGATTGCACCTTGAGCAGCCAATAGAGAAGTCCGACGCCGAAGCCGACTCCCAGTGAAATGATGTAGCCCATTCTGAATGTCCTTTCGATAACCGTCTGTCAATTCGGCCAGTCCGATCCCAGCACCAGCCCGCAAAAATTCAAGCGTCGATAGTTCGGGTCCCACCGATCCAGCACGTCGGCATTTACCGTGCCGAACGTCGTCTCCGGACGATGCTCCATGCCACGGGCATAGGCCTCGATGATCTTTTTCTTGAAGCCGGATTCGCGTGGATAGGCCTGCACGATTTCGTCGCGCTGTTGCGCGGTGAACTCGTCGTAGCGGGCGCCTCGCACATCCATGTGCACCCCGGCGCTGGTCAGCGCGACCAGTGGCGACATATGCTCGGGAATGCCCGGCGTCGTGTGCAGCGCGATCGCCGCCCAGACCTCACCGATCGCGTTCTCCGACACACCGTGCTGCCGCAGGAATTCACGCGCGGCATTCGCACCGTCCACTTCGAACCGGCAAGCAGAACGCTGGTGCTGCGCGTTCAAGCCGACGTTGTGAAACATCGCGCCGACATACAACAACTCCGCGTCGAACGTCAGCCCTTCCCGATACCCGGTCAGCGCACCGAACAGAAACGCCCTGAGCGAGTGATGGAACATCAACTCGGACTCCGTAGCGCGTATCCGATCCGTTGCTGCCCGGGCCACCGCACCGTCGGGAATATCCACTCCCGCAATGGTTTTCTTCATGTCAACTCCTCCGTGCTGGACATCCCGCTCCGGCAAACCTTCCACCCAATCGATAGAGACTTTGGCCGATTCTTAAAACGACTTAACGAACGCGGCGCTTTGGCCGCGCCGCTCAAAGTGTGAGTTCATGGAAGCGCCGCACGCCGTCGCGAATCCATTGCAGCAAGCCGCCGGAACTGTCATCGGCATGGGCCGGCGAAGCGAGCAGCATCTTTTCGGTTTCCCGGTGTTCCGAGAGCACGCGGCACATTTCTCTCGCCACCTCCGGGCGCCGCGCGAGGATCGGTGTCAACGCGGTCTTGTCCAGCCGGAACACGGTGGAGCGGGTCAGCGCACGCACGGTCACGCTGGACCTGACGCCCGCCAGGATCCCCGATTGCCCGATCGAATCGCCGGGCGCCAGCCTGCGCAACTCGATCTCGCCGCCGTCTTTCGACATCGTCACCCTGGCGACGCCTCGCGCCAGAATATGCAGCTCGTGGCCACCCTCGTCGGCTCCGGCGTAGATGGTGTCGGCGACCTTGAACTCGTGCCTGGTGAGCTTCGTTTCGAGCTCCGCCAATTCGGCCTCGTCGAGTGTCTGGAAGATCATCACGTTGCGCAGCAGGCGGTGTTTCTCGTCCGTACGCTCGATGACAGGTTCAGGCACGGAAAGCGGCCGCAGTACGACACCTCGCGAAAGCAGATGGCGGTGCGCAAGATCGAACAGGTCGTTGCGCACGCCGGTCTTCTTGCTCAATGAATCGACGTAGCAGACGATCTCGTACTCGATCGCGTCGTTGGTGGCGCGGCGCACGCTCACGAGCGGCTTGGGCTCGCTCAACACGTCTTCGGAACTGGCGGCCGCGTTGGCGAGCGCCTCCAGCACAACGGCCGGCCGGATCGACGGCTTGACCGGCAGCACGACGCTGATGCCGTGCGTCTGCGAGGGCTCGTCGGCGTTGACGATATTGGCGCGAGCCGCCACGCTGTTCGGAATCACGACGATATTGCCCTGACCGTTCAGCAGACTCGTCGCGCGCCAGTTGCTCTCGACCACTTTGCCTTCCACGTCGCCGATCGTCACCCAGTCGCCAATTCGAAAAGGCTGCGTTGCGTTCAGGACGACGCCTGAAAACACATCGTTGAGCGTGCTCTGGATCGCGAGGCCGAGTACGACCGCGAGCGCGCCGGACGTGGCGAGCAGCCCTTTCACCGGCAGTTGCAGCACGAACGCGATCGCCCCCACCGCGGCCGCCATAAACACCAGCGCACCGAGCACGTCCTGAAACAGACGCTCCCTGTGCCATGTCTCGGGCAATACCACGCGATCGAGCAGGATGATCACGAGGCGCGCACCCTGCAGCCACCACACCACCTCCAGCACCTGCGCAAGCAGATGGCGCAGCGGCTCGTCCGGCCACGGCGCCGCGCGTAGCGGATTCATCCCCGAACGGAACAGCACGTATGTCGACAGCCCGAACATGAGCGCACGAAAGGCGAGCCGCGCCTGGTCGCTCTTGCGATCCATGAAACGCCACGCGAGAAAATCGAGGACCAGGATGCCTAGCCCAAACAGCACACCGTCGGTCAGGGTCGGCATCGTGGTCCTCGCTCGCCTTGTGGCACGAACCCGGGGTGGTCAGAACGCGAAACAGCTACATCCCAACGCGCCCCAGAACCCGTTCGAATCGCTGACGGGAACGTTCTTGCGCCATGCCCAGCCGTGCGCATGCGCATGCACGCCGCACAGATTCACGCAGCCGTCCACGCATGCCACCGCGGTCGGCTTGTAACGGCTGTAGCCACCGAATTCCGCTACCGGCGACCACGACGGGCTGACCGGCAGATCGGGCGGCGCGAGCGGCGTGAACTCCTCTTCCGCATACACGACCTTGCCGCCCACCACCGTCATCACCGAGGTCAGGAACTTGATGCGGCTTTCATCGACGGAAAAGTAATCCTCGCTGAGTACTGCGAAGTCCGCGAACTGGCCGGGCACCAGTGCGCCCTTGTGCTCTTCCTCATTCGAGAACCACGCGCTGCCCACGGTGTAGCGGCGCAGCGCTTCCATCCGGTCGAGCTTGTTCACGCTCGAATACATCGCGGTACCGCCGACGGTCTTGCCCGACACCATCCAGTACAGCGACACGAACGGGTTGAAACTCGCGACGCGCGTGGCGTCCGTGCCCGCACCGACCGGCAGGCCGGCATCCAGCATGTGGCGGATGGGCGGCGTGTGCTTCACGGCTTCTTCGCCATATCGCTGAATGAAGTACTCGCCCTGAAAAGCCATCCGATGCTGGATCGCGATACCGCCGCCGAGCGCGCGCACCCGCTCGATATTCTTTTGCGTGATGGTTTCGCAATGGTCGAAGAACCAGCGCAGCCCGTCGAACGGAATCTGCGCGTTCACGCGTTCGAACACATTCAGGAAGCGCTCGATCGACTCGTTATACGTGGCGTGAAGACGGAACGGCCAGCGGTTCGCCACCAGCAGCTTGACGACCGCTTCCAGTTCGTCTTCGAGCGTGTCCGGCAAATCGGGGCGCGGCTCGAGAAAGTCTTCGAAGTCCGCAGCCGAAAACACCAGCATTTCGCCCGCGCCGTTCACGCGCAGGAAATCGTCGCCTTCGCCGGGCTTCGTCATCTTCACCCACTTCGCGAAGTCTTCGATTTCCTTCTTCGCGTTTTGCGTGAACAGGTTGTACGCGATACGCACGGTCAGCTCGCTGCGCTTCGCCAGGTCCATGATGACCGCGTAGTCGTCCGGATAGGCCTGATAGCCGCCGCCCGCGTCGATCGCGCTCGTCACGCCGAGGCGGTTCAGCTCGCGCATGAAGTGCCGCGTGGAATTGCGTTGATCCTCCGGCGCGAGCTTCGGG
Source organism: Paraburkholderia sp. IMGN_8 (assembly GCF_038050405.1). Taxonomy (NCBI): domain Bacteria; kingdom Pseudomonadati; phylum Pseudomonadota; class Betaproteobacteria; order Burkholderiales; family Burkholderiaceae; genus Paraburkholderia; species Paraburkholderia sp. IMGN_8. The sequence continues at coordinate 3,129,838 of NZ_CP150901.1, forward strand.
CCTTTCGCCAGCGTTGCGTACAGCAGGCCGGCGTTCGGCCGCGCGATCAGCATGCCGGTCGGATTGCCGCGCTTGTCGCGCTGGATCTCGCCGCCGGGCGGGTTAGGCGTGTCTTTGGTGTAGCCGACCGTGCGCAGCGCCGCCGCGTTCAGCAGCGCGCTGTCGTAGAGATGCAGAATGAACACCGGCGTGTCCGGCGCGATCGCGTTGATTTCTTCGAGCGTCGGTCCGCGCCGCTCGGCGAACTGGAATTCGTTCCAGCCGCCCACCACGCGCACCCACTGCGGCGCCGGCGTGCGGGCCACCTGCTTGCGCAACATGTCGAGCGCGTCGGCGAGCGAGGGCACGCCGTCCCAGCGCAACTCCATGTTGAAGTTCAAGCCGCCGCGAATGATGTGCAGGTGGGAATCGTTGAGACCGGGGATGACCGTGCGCCCTTTGAGGTCGACCTGCCGCGTGCGGTCGGTCACGTGGCGCATCACGGCATCGCGGGACCCCGCAGCGACGACGCGGCCGTCCGCCACCGCAAGCGCGTCGGCAAACGAGCGCTTGTCATCCTGCGTGGCGATCTTGCCGTTGAAGAACACAACTTCGGCCGGTGTCGGCGCGGAAGTATTGGAAGTCATGGCAATCCTCATAGGGAGCGCTCCGCTTTTCACGCGCGAAGCTATTCATGGGAAGCGGGCGCTCGTCGCGATTGCTTCCATGAAGCATTCAGAAACAGGTTGTAGCCGGCATGCGGAATTCAGGACACCGATGCACCGCCCTCGAGTCCCACCACATCCTCCGGCACGTTCGTGCCGGTGGATGCTCAATAGATCCGAGGTAGACGTGACCCGCACTGTATTCGAGCCGCCCCGCCGGACGACGTAATGCGACTGTTTACTTCTTTGCAGGCACCGCTGCCAGAACCTCGTGCGTCCCCGCCGTGCGCTGGGGCGCCTTGTGCACCATGGTGTAGGCATAGTCCACACCCATCCCATATGCACCCGAATGCTCTTTGGCAATCGCCATGACTGCGTCGTAAGTCTCTCTGTGCGCCCAATCGCGTTGCCATTCGAGCAGCACCTGTTGCCAGGTCATCGGAATCACGCCGGCCTGAATCATGCGCTGCATCGCATAGTCATGCGCATCCTTCGACGTGCCGCCCGACGCGTCGGCGACCATATAGATTTCGTAGTCGCCTTCGGCCATGGCGCATAGCGCAAACGTGTTGTTGCAAACCTCGGTCCACAGACCTGCCACCACGACCTTCTTTCGGCCGTTTGCAGCAAGCGAGTCACGAACCTTCTGGTCATCCCACGAATTCATGGACGAGCGTTCGAGCACTTTGTGCCCTGGAAACACGTCCAGCAACTCGGGGTACGTATATCCCGAGAAACTTTCGGATTCCACTGTCGTAATAGTGGTAGGAATGTTGAACGCCCGCGCTGCCTTCGCGAGTCCTACTACGTTGTTCTTAAGTACCTGACGGTCGATGGACTGGACCCCAAAGGCCATTTGCGGCTGGTGGTCGATGAAGATGATCTGCGAGTTTGCAGGTGTCAGGACTTCGAGTTTCGGATTTGCCATGGCTTTGTACATCCTAAAGGTTTAGTGAACATGGGAAGACATGCCGCACTCGCTTGAAGTGCGAGAGAAACCGGAATCCATTCTATCGACGGGTTTTCTGAGAGTCCTTGGCTAAAGGCCTTAATAGTTCTTAAAAAAAATGCGCCCAAAGTACGGCGCGATTCGCCGACGCAGGGCCCATCGCGATCGCCCGCTCAGAAGAATTCATATTTTTTTGCAGGACTTTATGTACCGGGGGTTCCTACACTTCGATCCGAAGACGATCGTGCGGCGTCAATGCCGCGGAGGCTCAGCCTTCGAGCGAGCTGTGAACCCGCGCCTCGAGAAACTGCACGAGCGCTCGCACTTTGCTGGAGTGGCGGCGATTGGGCAGATACGCCGCGTAGACGATTGCGTCGCCATTGTGGGGACTCGCATCGAAATTTTCGAACAGACGCATCAAGCGTCCCGCCCGGATCTCGGCGGCGACCAGCCATTCAGGCAGCAGCGCGATGCCGCGTCCGGCCATGACGGCTTCCAGCAGGATGTCGAGACTGTTCGACAGCAGATGGCCGCGCACCTCAACGCGCTGCTCCACGGTGTCCCGGCGAAAGGTCCAGACCTGGCGCGTGCGATAGCCGCCGCCGTAGGCCACGCGAAGGCATTCGTGGGCATCGAGCGCCTCGGGCGCCGCCGGCGTGCCGTTGCGTTCGAGGTAGTCGTGGCTCGCCACGACGTAGCGCGGGTTGTCCGCCAGTTTCCTGACGATCAGGTTGGCGTCCCGGTTGGGCAGGCCGATCCGTATCGCAACGTCGATTCTGTCGAGCGCGAGATCGGCGTAGTGATCGGCGACCACGACGTCGAGGAACACGCGCGGATGATCGGAAAGGAAGGCCGCCAGATGAGGCCCCAGCCTCAGCCGGCTGTAGGTGGACGGCACGGCGATCCTGAGCGAGCCGACCGGCGACGCGCCGCTGTCGAACACACTCTCGTCCGCTTCGGCGAGGTCGTCCAGCACCTTGCCGACCTGTTCGACATACGCAATGCCGGCGTCCGTGAGACTGACCTTTCTCGGCGTGCGGGTCAGTAGCGCGGTGCCCAGCGAAGTTTCCAGCGCGTCCATCAGACGCGTGACCGACGAGGTGGCCACACCCAGACGTTGCGCGGCCTTCGAGAAGCCGCCGGCGTCCGCCACTTCCAGCAACGTGTTCAGGGCGAGGAGCTTGTCCATGGATGGCCTCAGCGGTGGTTCGGTTGCGTACAGCGCAATACGGGATTGCGTTTTAGCCTCATTCTACAAACTTCTTGCAACGGATAACCTGCATGCACTACCAGGTGAGAGGTGCAACATGCAAGCCATTCCGGTCGAGGTCAATTACGACTTCATTTGTCCGTGGTGCTGGATCGGCCAACGGAATCTCGCTGCGGCGCTCGCCGAATCCGGTACCGGCGCGGCTGTTTCGATCCGCTACATGCCGTTCGAGTTAAATCCGTCGATGCCCGTCGAAGGCATGGACCGGCGCGATTATCGAACCCGTAAATTCGGCAGCTGGGCGCGTTCGCAAGGCATGGACGCGCAGGTCGCGGCCGCCGGTCTCGCGGCCGGTGCGCCATTCAACTACGACAAGGTGCTGCGCACGCCGAACACGCGCCTCGCGCATCGTCTGATGCAGTTCGCCCAAAGCCGTCACGAGCCGCGGAAGACGGCGGCGCTTTATCAGGCCATCTACGCCGCCTACTTCTCGGAAGGCCGCGACATCGGTGCGCTCGACACGCTGGCCGCCATCGGCGCCGAACAGGGTTTCGATGCGGACGAGGTTCGCGCGTATCTGCTGTCCGACTCGGGCAATCAGAAAATCGATGCCGCACAGCGCGAGGCGGGCCGGCTCGGCATTCACTCGGTTCCCACCATCGTGATCGCCGGCGACGCGATCAGCGGCGCGCAACCGCCCGCCGTCTTTATCAATGCACTGCGTTCAGCCGTGCAGCGGAGCTGCAGCATGAGATCACTTGAGAAACCACGTGCCGTCGTGGTCGGCGGCTCGCTCGGCGGACTGCTTTCGGCCACAACCTTGCGGGCGGCCGGTTGGGATGTCGACGTGTTCGAAACCTCGCCGAACCAGCTCGACAGCCGCGGCGGCGGCATCGTCCTTCAGCCCGACGTGCTGGATGCGCTGCAGTTCGCCGGCGTAGCGTTGCCCGATCCGCCGGGCGTGGCGTCGGGCGAGCGCATCTATCTGGACCGCGAAGACACTCACGTCGAACGGCTGTTCATGCCGCAGATGCAGACCTCATGGAGCCTGCTGTACCGGGCCATGAGGAACGCGCTGCCCGCGGCGTCCATGCATGCGGACGAGACCTTTGTCGATTTCCGGATGGAGGGCGAGCAGATCGTCGCGCAGTTCGAAAGCGGCCGCAGCGAGCGGGCCGATCTGCTGATCGGCGCCGACGGCATCCGCTCGACGCTCAGGCGGCGGCTCCTGCCTGAGGTCGTGCCGGCCTACGCAGGCTATGTGGCATGGCGCGGACTCGTCGACGAGCCTGATCTGCCGCTGCGCGCCGCGGACACGCTGCGTGACCGGTTTACGTTCCAGCAGGGCGAAGCGCATTCGGCTCTCGCCTATCTGATTCCCGGCGAAGGCGACTCGACCGTGGTTGGCGAGCGCCGCTGGAACTGGGTGTGGTACCGCAAGTACAGCCGCGAAGCGCTGGACGCGCTTCTGGTGGACCGGCACGGCGTTGCGCGCCCGTTCTCGCTGCCGCCGGGCACGACCAGGAGCGCGGACATCGCCCAGCTTCGAGCGGATGCGAAAGCGCTGCTCGGGCCGACGTTTCGCGCGCTGGTCGATGCCACCGAAGAACCGTTCATGCAGCCGATCGTCGATCTGCGCGCGCCGAAGATGGTGTTCGGCCGGGTCGTGCTGATCGGCGACGCCGCATCGGTGCCGCGTCCGCACACGGCGGGAAGCACCGCCAAGGCCGCGGCCAATGCGCATGCGCTCGCACTGGCGTTGTCGTCGACGTGGCAGGCCGGCGCGACCATCGATTCCGTACTCAAGCGCTGGGAAAACCAGCAGTTGCAGCGCGGCAAGCTGATGACCGATCTAGGCGTGTCGCTCGGCGACCGGCTGATGGGCATCGCCCGCTGAGTTTGCGTCCACGTCAGCGTCCACTTTTTTTTAATTTCACGGAGTTGCCCATGTCAACGCACGCATCCACCACGGCCGGCACCGCAAGCCCGGTCAAGCTGACACGCGGCCTGATCGCGCTATTCGCATTCTGCTGCGGCGCGATCGTCGCAAATCTCTATTACGCGCAACCGATCACCGAATTGATTGCACCGGATATTCACATGTCCGGCGGCACGGCCAGCCTGATCGTTTCGCTCACGCAGATCGGCTACGCCTTCGGCCTGTTCTTTCTCGTGCCGCTCGGCGACCTGCTGGAGAACCGCAAGCTGATGATCACCACCGCGCTGGTGTCGATCGTGAGTCTCGGCGCCGCGGCGTTTGCCCATCAGCCGGGCTGGTTTCTCGCGATCTCGCTGCTGGTCGGCTTCAGCTCCGTGGCCGTGCAGATTCTGATTCCGCTCGCCGCCCATCTCGCACCGGACGAGTCGCGCGGCAAGGTGGTCGGCACCATCATGAGCGGACTGCTGCTCGGCATCCTGCTGTCGCGCCCGATCTCCAGCGTGGTCGCCGGGCATTTCGGCTGGCGCGCCGTATTCGGCTCCGCGGCCGTGCTGATGACGATCGTTACCAGCGTGCTCGCACTGACCATTCCGCGCCGCCAGCCGGATCACAAGGCCACCTACTTCGAGCTGATCGGCTCGCTTGCCCACCTGGTCCGCACGATGCCGATCCTGCGTCACCGCTCGTTGTATCAGGCGCTGATGTTCGCTTCGTTCAGCCTGTTCTGGACCGCGATCCCCGTCGAGTTGACCAGGCAGTTCGGACTCTCGCAAACCGCCATCGGCATCTTCGCGCTGGTCGGCGCGATCGGCGCGACCTCGGCGCCGGTCGCGGGGCGTCTCGCCGATGCGGGCCACACAGTGCGCGCGACGCTGATTGCGCTCGTGGTGGGCGCGCTCGCCTACACACCGGCGTTGATTCATCCGGCGTGGGGCGTGCCGGGGCTTGTCGCGACCGGCATCGTTCTCGACTTCGGCGTGCAGATGAACATGGTGCTGGGGCAACGCGAAATCTATGCATTGCATGCCGCGAGCCGCAACCGGCTCAATGCGTTGTACATGACCAGCATCTTCGTAGGCGGCGCGTTCGGCTCGGCGCTCGCCAGCCCGCTCTATGAACACGGCGGCTGGCCGCTCGTCGCCGCGGTCGCTACGGCCTTCCCGATCGTCGCGCTGATTCATTATCTGACGATCGGCCGCCCGTTCGCCTCCCGCAACGCCTGAGCTCGTCAATCCATTCGGGAATCCGGATGGCAACGCTGTCCGGTTTAACAACATTTAAGCGTGGATTCAGGAATTCCCGTGACGGCGGCGATACGCTAGCCAGCATAGTCAAACCAAAGGTGCGTGAATGACTCGCAAGTCCAGATTGCTGGCGATGGGAGGCGCGGTCGTCGTGGCCGCGCTGATCGTCGCAGGATGGCTGATGTGGAAGCCCGCGATTGCGCCGGTCAGTCCGCCGCCGGCTTCGTCCTTCGACGCACAAACGAAGCTCGCGGGCGCGCGGGTCGTGGCGCTGGGCGACTGTATCGTCTGCCACACAGCGAAGGGCGCCCAGCCGTTCGCCGGCGGCCTGCCGCTTGCCACCCCGTTCGGGACTATCTACGCCACCAACATCACGCCGGACTCCGAGACGGGCATCGGCAACTGGTCGCTGGAAGCGTTCACGCGAGCGGTACGTTACGGTGTCGCCCGCGACGGACATCTGCTCTATCCCGCGTTTCCGTATCTCCACTTCACGCGCATGTCCGATCGCGACATTTCGGTTGCGTACGCGTATCTGATGACGCGTGAGCCGGTCAAAGAGACCGCGCCGGCGAACGACCTGATGTTCCCGCTGAACTTCCGGCCCTTGCTCGCGTTCTGGAACGTGTTGTTCCTGCACCCCGGCGAGCAGACGGCGGACGCGTCGAAAGACGCCGGGTTGAACCACGGCAAGCTACTGGTGGACGGCCTCGGTCACTGCGCGTCGTGCCATTCGCCGCTCAATGCGATCGGCGGCGAGAAGTTGGGACATGCATTCGACGGCGGCATCGTCGACGGCTGGGATGCCCCCGCGCTGAACGCACTCGGTTCGGCGCCGAAACCGTGGACCATGGAACAGCTCGTCATGTATCTGCGCAGCGGCCGCGCCAGCGAGCACGGCGCAGCGGCCGGCCCGATGCTGCCGGTCACGCGCGATCTCGCCACCGTGCCCGAAGCCGACGTGCAGGCAATTGCCGCCTACATCCTGTCGATCCAGAAAGCGCAACCGGCCGTCATGGGTGCGGCTACCGACGGCGCGGGTCACGTCGCGGGTCACGCCGACCCGTCGCCCGCGGCGCAGCGCGGCGCGATCCTGTTCGGCGCATCGTGCGCGCAATGCCATGGCCCCGCCGCGCCGATGCAATCGATCGGCGAGCGCCCCACGCTTGCGTTCAGCACCGCGGTCAACGCCACGACGCCGCGCAACGCCGCCCAGATGATCCTCAGCGGCAACGGCTGGCACGGCGAGGACAGCATGAACTACATGCCGTCCTTCAGCGACATCTATAGCGACCAGCAGATCGCCGATCTGGTGTCCTACATCCGCGCGACGTATTCGCAGCACGGTGCGTGGCAGGACGTCGAGGAAACGGTGGCCAAAGTCAGACAGGAGAACAACGCGCGATGATCAACCTTAACGTCAATGGCGTGCAGCACGCGCTGGATATCGATCCATCGACGCCGCTCCTTTACGCGCTGCGCAACGACCTGCATCTGCATGGCGCCAAGTTCGGCTGTGGACTCGGACAATGCGGCGCGTGCACGGTGATCGTGGGCGGCCAGGCCGCCTTTTCCTGCCTGATTCCAGTGTCGTCGATCGGCAGCCGCCCTGTGCGCACAATTGAGAGCCTCGGCACCGCCGCGCATCCCGGCCCGCTGCAGAAGTCGTTCATTGAGCATCAGGCCGCGCAGTGCGGTTATTGCATCGCCGGCATGATCATGCGCGCGCAGGCGCTGCTCGAGCGCAATCCGCGGCCGACCGAGCGTGAACTGCGCGAGCACATGGAGCCGAATCTTTGCCGTTGCGGCACCCACATGCGCATCCTCGCCGCGATCCGCGAAGTCGCGCACCTGCCCGCGACAGACGCTGCGCCCAGCCCGCCTCAAGGCGCGGCGAGCCACGGAGGCATGCAATGAGCGTCAAAGAAGACGATATCGACGAGGGACGCCGCCGCTTCATGATGTCCGGCGCGCTGGTAGTGAGCTTCAGCCTGTTCCCCGACATCAAGGCCATGGCCCAGGAGGTGATCGCTGACGAAGGCGCTGCGGTGCACGTCGCCAAAGCGACCGAGGCGCTCGCGGGCAGCCTGAAGACCAATCCGTTTCTCGATGCATGGATCAAGATCGATCCCGCGGGCAAGGTGACCGCATACACCGGCAAGGTCGAACTGGGCACGGGTGTGCGCACCGCGCTGCTGCAGATCGCGGCCGAAGAACTGGACATGGCGCCCGCGTTGATCACGTTCCTGACCGCCGACACGGGCGCCTCGCCGGACGAGGGGCTCACAGCAGGCAGCCACACGATCGCCGACAGCGGCAGCGCGTTGCTGAACGCCGCCGCCCAGGTGCGGGGCCTGCTCGTCGATGCGGCGGCCAAACACTTCGGCGTCGAGAGCAGCGTGCTGAAAGTTCGGAACGCGATCATCAAGGCGCCCGACGGCCGCACGATGACTTACGGCCATGCCATCGGCGGGGTGGATCTGCATCGTATGGCGACGCCGGCTTCGCCGTTGAAAGACCCCGCCACGTTCGTAACGATCGGCACGTCATTGCCGCGGCTGGACATCCCGGGCAAGGTGACGGGCGGCCCGAGCTATGTGCAGGACATGTCGATGCCGGACATGCTGCACGCACGCGTGGTGCTGCCGCCGGTCTACGATGCGAAGCTGCTGCAGACGAATACGCCCGAGATTCTGAAGATGCCGGGCGTCGTGAAGGTGATCAGGAACGGCAGCATGCTGGCGGTGGTCGCCAAAGGCGAATGGCAGGCCGTGCAAGCGCAACGCGCGCTGGCCGCGGGGAGTCAGTGGAGCGCCAGACGCACATTGCCCGACCCGGCTACCGTGCACAGCGATCTGAAGACGATCTCCACTGAACACATCGAGATTGCGAACACGCACAGCGCGGCCGGCACGCCCGTCAAAACGCTGAGCGCGAAGTACACCAAGCACTACATGCTGCACGGTTCGATCGGCCCATCATGCTCGGTCGCGCAGTTCAAGGACGGCAGCATGACCGTCTGGACGCACTCGCAAGGGGTCTATCCACTGCGCGACGCGTTGGCTGAAATGCTGTCGCTGGCGAAGGACAAGGTGCGCTGCGTTCACGTCGAAGGGTCGGGCTGTTACGGCCATAACGGCGCAGACGACGTCGCCGCGCACGCCGCGTTGATCGCCCGCGAAATGGCGGGTCATCCGGTTCGCGTGCAATGGATGCGCGAACAGGAGCATACGTGGGATCACTACACGCCCGCGATGGTCACCGAAGTCAGTGCATCGCTCGACGCGAGCGGCAGTATCATCGACTGGAACTACGCGCTGTGGAGCAGCTCGCACAACGAGCGGATCGTCAACGCCGGCCGGCTCATTCCGGCGCAAATGCTGGAGAAACCGTTCATGCCGGCGGCGTCGGTACCGATGGTGCAGCCGGAAGGCGGCGGCGACCGCAACGCGATTCCGCTGTATGCGTTCCCCAATATGCACGTGATGAACAACTTCTCGCCGACCATGCCGTTGCACACGTCGGCGATGCGCTCGCTCGGCGCGCACATGAACATCTTCACGATAGAGACGTTTATGGACGAGTTGAGCGCCGCCGCCGGCGCCGACCCCGTCGCGTTCCGGCTCAAGCATATGCAGGATCCGCGCGCCCGAGACGTGATCCGGCTTGCCGCCGGGAAATTCGGCTGGCCGCGCGCGCCGCGCAAGGCCAATCAAGGCGTCGGCTTTGCGTTCGGCAAATACAAGAACCTGATGGCTTATGTGGCGATCGCCGTCGAGATTTCCGTGGTGCGCGAGACCGGCCAGGTGATTCTCGAGCGCGCCGAAGTGGCGGTGGACTCGGGGCAGATCGTCACCCCCGACGGCATCCGCAACCAGATCGAAGGCGGTGTGATTCAATCGGCAAGCTGGACGCTCTATGAAGCGTTAAAGTTCGATACAGCGAGAATCCGCAGCTTCGACTGGAGCAGTTATCCGATCCTGCGGTTCTCCGCCGTGCCGCGCAGTTTGAACGTGCATCTGATCAATCGCCCCGGTGCGCCCTTTCTCGGCGCTGCGGAAGCGTCGATGGGGCCGACCGCCGGCGCGATCGGCAATGCGCTGTTCGATGCGACCGGCAAGCGCCTGCGCGACATGCCCTTGGGCGGCGACAACCTGCGCCGGCAGATCGAAATCTAGCGGTTCCACCTGGGTTCGTGAGCACCATGAAAATTGCCATCGCAGGCGGTTCGATAGCAGGGCTCGCATGCGCGTTGACGCTCACGTGCACGGGTCACGACGTGCACGTCTACGAACGCTCCGCCACGCCGCTTCGAGGGCGCGGCGGCGGTGTCGTCGTACTCCGGCAGATGCTGCGCTTTCTCGAGGACCATGGCCACCGAACCCGCGCGATGCTTGCGGTGCCCACCCACCGGCGGCGGTGGATCGACAGCGAAGGCCAGGTGATTCGCGACGACCCTGAGTTGCTGCCGTTTTCATCGTGGGATGCGGTGTACCGGTCGCTATGCAGCATGCTGCCGCCCGGCGCCATTCACTATGGGCGCCACGTCGCGAGTGTGGCCGAAGACGCACACGGCGTGGACATCCGCTTCGACGACGGCTCAGCGCCGGTTCGAGCCGACGTGCTGGTCGCCGCCGACGGCACCGGCTCGCGGCTTCGGTCCATGCTTTTTCCCGGCAGCGTTTCGTCGTATGCGGGGTACATCGCGTGGCGCGGTGTGGTGAACGAAAGCGCTTTCCATCGTGACGATGTCTCGGATCTGATCGAGAACATGACGCTCTATCAATCGGATGCCGAACTATTCATGACGTTCCTCATCCCCGCGCTGGACGGCTCGCTCGAAACAGGCGCACGCCGCTTCAACTGGCTCTGGTACAGGAACGAACCGGACATGTCGTCGGTCGGCGCGTTTCTGACCGGCCGCGACGGCCAGCGCCACCATGCATCGGTTGCGCCGGGCGAACTGTCGGAGCCGTCGCTCGCATTCCTGCATCGAACGGCGCGCGAGAGACTTCCCCACACCTTGTCGCAACTGGTGGCCGCGACGGACACCCCTTTCCTGCAAGCCATCTCCGATGCGTTGAGCCCGTCGTTCGCCAAAGGGCGCATCGCGCTGGTGGGCGACGCCGCCTGCACGCTGCGGCCGCACACGGGCTCGGGCACCTCGAAAGCCGCCGGCGATGCGGTGAGCCTCGCCGAAGCGCTCGCGACACCCACCGCGGATGTCGTACCGGTGCTCGACGACTGGGCTGCGCGGCGCCGGAGCGCCGTCGAACCGCTGATTCTGAAGGGTCCACGGCTGGCTCAATCGTTCGGACTCGGCTACCCGTCGCACTGAGCGGAGCATCGCCATGGCGCTTAAGGCCGAACATGCTGGCCGAATACCGCGCTCCGCGACGTTCAGGACATCTCGCTAGTACCGCTTCAAGCCCGGTTAAGAAGAATTAAGCATTCTGAAGTTCAATACAGACGCCAACGCCGTACGATCCAATCCTGTGATGTCACGTCACGCATCGTCTTGACTGCACATCCACCAACATCACAAGAATGGAGAAAAATTGACTAACCCTTCCGGAGTTCCATCGGCAAATCGCCGGCAGCTACTCGTTGCAAGCGCCGGTGCCGCCGGCGCGGCAGTCGCCGCGATGGCGGCACCTACTGTCGCGATGGCTGCGGCATCCGCCGGCGCTAGTGCGCACGCGGGCACCTCATCCCACCCACAGCATGGAGAGCGTCATACCATGAACACGGTCACCACCAAAGACGGCACGCGCATTTTCTTCAAGGATTGGGGCAGCGGCAAGCCGGTGGTCTTTTCGCACGGCTGGCCACTCGACGCCGACGCATGGGACGCACAGATGCTGTTCCTCGTGCAGAAAGGCTATCGGGTCATTGCTCACGACCGCCGCGGCCATGGCCGCTCGGACCAGCCGTCCCACGGCAACGACATGGACACCTACGCCGACGATCTGGCTGCCGTGATCAACGCGCTCGACCTGAAGGGCGCCACGCTGGTCGGCCATTCGACGGGCGGCGGCGAAGTTGCGCACTACATCGGCCGCCACGGCACCTCGCGTGTCGCCAAGGCGGTGCTGATCGGCGCCGTGCCGCCGGTCATGGTCAAGAGCGAGAGCAATCCGATCGGCTTGCCGATGTCCGTGTTCGACGGCATTCGCGCGAGCGTCGCGAGTAACCGTTCGCAGTTCTACAAAGACCTTGCCGTGCCGTTCTACGGCTTCAACCGGCCCAACGCGAAAGTCTCGCAAGGCATGATCGACGAGTTCTGGCGCGAGTGCATGCTCGGCTCGATCAAAGGCCAGTACGAATGTATCAAGCAGTTCTCCGAAGTCGACTACACCGCGGATCTGAAGAAGATCGATGTGCCGACACTGATCCTGCATGGCGACGACGACCAGATCGTTCCCATCGACGCCTCGGCTCGCCTGTCGGCCAAGCTGGTGAAGAACGCCACGTTGAAGGTCTATCCGGGTGCGCCTCATGGCATGTGCTCGACCGACGCCGACAAGGTCAACGCCGATCTGCTCGAATTCCTGCAGAGCTAATGCAGGTTCGAGCGCGCGTCTGGTTGAACCAGCGAAGCGCTCGATGCAAAGGTGTAGTGCGGCGCGCCGGCTGCCTGGCAGCCCCAGGCGCCGCGTATCGCTCACAGAAAGCGACGAGCACTATTACAGCCGATTCGAAAGCGCCAAGGAGTTAATTTCGCCGCATTACGAATACTACGAGAAACATTTAGCTCAAAGTACGCACCTTTTATTACAAACTACTCCATAATGCAAACTTCTTACATCTCTTAATTGCTGGCTAAATTACCCTGGCAGCGGGACTGCAGCGCGACGAACCGAGGTGATGAATCATGGTCAACGATACTCAGACTTCCTCCGCCACGGCAGCACGACCGAAAGACTCGCTGGGGTGCCTGTCGAACCAGCTATACAAAGACCTCGAACTCGACACGGGTGAGTTCAAGTTTTATCGCAAGTGCACGCGCGACGGCAAGACGAGTGCGGTCGACATGCCCGCCTCCGATCGCGGCCTCCTTATCGGCGTGTCGCTGAGAAGCGGCCATAGCCGGCGCATTTTTTCCGGGCACAGATGGGCGTCGCACGACTTCGAAAAAGATTCGATCTACGTTCGTGATTTCGCCGATGACTACCGGGCCGAGTTGTACCGCGGTTTCGATTTCGTGCTGATGGAGTTGTCGCGTGTTTTCATGGCGAACGCCTGCTACGAGCGCAGCGGATCGAGCACACCGCGCGTTTCATCTCTGGCAGGCCGCAAGGACCCGATCCTTGGGCACCTCGCGCAGATATTGTCCCTTACGCTGGAACGCCAGAGCGAGGCCAGCCCGCTCTTTGTCGAACAGTTGGGCGTCACGATCGGGACACATCTGATCGATCGGTACAGCAACGCACCGTCTGAGTCGAATAAGAAAAACCGGCGGCTCTCGGGTTTGCACGAGGCGCGAGCCAAAGACATGCTGCTCGCGCAAGCACAGGGCAATGTTTCGATCGAAGAGATCGCGAACGCTTGCAATCTGTCGCGCAGCTATTTCATCCGTGCGTTTCGCGAAACCACGCATCGCACCCCCCACCAATGGCAACTCGAGCGGCGTATTGATCGCGCGCGCGATCTGCTCAAACACTCGGACTTTTCCCTGTCGGAAATCGCCATTGCCTGCGGCTTTTCCGATCAAAGCCACTTCACGCGAACCTTCTCGCAGCTGGTCGGCAAGCCGCCCGGCGCCTGGCGTCGACAGACGGGCCGTTAAGCGGCGTGCCCTTCGCGCGTTTGATCAGACGCCAGGGCCTGTTCACATGTGAACAGGCCCTAACGTAGTGATCGATCAGCGGTGTTGGTGCAGGCGAATAGATTTTCATACAAAGCATCGCACTAACCGACAAGACGCGCTGTATCGGCCGAGGTACTTTCGAACACGTCGACGGCAGCCGTTCGTGTATGCCTGCGCCCAATCGGCACCTCACACCATTTCCCTATCACGCTCATGGTTCCTCAAATTGAAAACGACATGATCGAACTAGGCCGCTTTCAAATCGATCTGGAAATGCGCGCTTTGCGGCAAAACGGCGAAGTTGTGCAGCTTGGGTCCCGCGCCTTTGACATCCTTGCCGTGGTCGCATCGGCGGGCGGGCGTCTCGTCACGAAAGACGAGTTGATGAGCGCAGTCTGGCCGGAAACCATCGTCGAAGAGAACAACATCCACGTTCATCTTTCGACGCTGCGCAAAATACTCGGCCCAGACCGGGACCTGATCCTCACCGTACCCGGCCGTGGGTATCAGCTTATTCAACGGCGGAAAAAATCCCTGCCGGAACAACCCAGCTCGCCTGCACCCGCCGGGCGCCCTTTGCCGCTGCCCAAGACTCGCCTCGTCGGGCGCGACGCAGCGCTCACGCAAATCCGCGCGATGCTGGAGCAAACGCATGTACTGACGCTGGTCGGCGCCGGCGGCATCGGCAAAACCAGTCTCGCGATCGAAGCGGCCCGTCAAGCGGCCGCGGACTTTCCCGAGGCTGTCTGTTTTGTGGAATTGGCCGCGACGAGCACCCAGGAAGGCGTGCTGACCGCAATACTGGAAGGCTGCGGGCGGCCCATCGAGGGTGGGCGGCCCAGCGTCGCGCAGGTCGCGTCGGCGCTTGCTGGAAAGCGTCGGCTGCTGCTGCTCGACAACGCGGAACATGTGGTGGGCTATGTCGCGGAAACCGTGGAAGCGCTGACTGCGGCAAACGATTTGCTCCGCGTGCTCGTGACGAGCAGAGAGCCGCTTCGCATCATGCCCGAAGTCGTGTTTCGGGTTGATCCTCTGGATGTGCCGCCACCCCATTCCACCGATGCCGAAATTCTGCAGCAGCCGGCGGTCAATCTGTTTCTACTTCGCGCCCATTCGTTGCAGCGGAACGTGGGCGCCGATAGTACGGAGATTCGGCTTGTCGGGGAGATCTGCCGTCGGCTGGACGGCATTCCGCTGGCGCTCGAGCTGGCTGCGGCTCGCGTCGTAGCACTCGGTGTGGAAGGCGTGTACCGGCGGCTGGATGACCGGATGGCAATTCTGGCGGGCGGGTACCGGACCGCGCTGCCGCGCCATCAAACCTTGCGCGCGACATTCGACTGGAGCTTCGCGCTACTCGATTCGCTCACGCGGTCGCTCTTCAGGCGTGTCGCCATTTTCGATGGCGTGTTCGCTTTCGAGGCCATGTGCGCGGTGGCGTGCGACGCCGAGCTGACGGTGGCAAGCGCGATCAGCGGGATTACCGAGCTGGCGGCCAAATCCCTAGTCAATATCGAGTTCGACGGTCCGGTTGCGAAATACCGCCTGTCCGAATCGACCCGGGCGTATGCGTTGGAGAAACTGCAGGCCGAAGGCGAGAAACAAGAGATCGCTGCGCGTTACGCCCGCTATCTTTCCAGTGATCTAGAATGAAATCACGCAACCTAAAAACCGCTAAAGATTTATCTGGACTAGCGTCGATGTAGATGTGATTCTGCCCCGTCGAAAATCCAGCCTATAGGAGGGATGCCGTGTCACCAAAAAACGATGAGTCCCATCAAACGTTTCGCAAACGCCTGTTGTGGTTCGTTGCATTGTGGCTGCTCGGAATCACCGGGACGGCACTACTCGTGCTGCCGTTTCATTTTCTGGTCGCTGCAGCAATGCATCACTAGCATGAACACCTTTTGGGGAGCCAATGAACCCACGCGCTCCGCGCACGTGATCAGACAAGTTTTAGAAGTGCGGAAACATCATCGTCGGGAAGTGCTTTAAAGCGATTTGCCACTTCGCCGCAGTCGACTTGTACTCTCCCCAGGATTTCCGAAGTGCATTTTTTTAACATCGTCACGATCATCCGAACCCGTGGCGGCACCGGACGTTGCGCCTGGATCAGCACATTCAGATCCAAAGGTAGCGCCTCGAATTGCGGCAGTATGCGGACCAGCTGGCCGTCTACGAGCGCATCGACGCACGCCGGCTCCTCCAGCACGCCGATGCCGACACCCGCGATGATCATTTCATACATGGGCCGCCAATGACTGGCCTTGATTGCGGTATGGATCGGCGCGCTCTCCACAACGGTCGTCACGTGTCTGAGCGGCAACTGGTCCGTGCCGAACATGCCCTGGACTCGGATGAACGGGTGTTTTACCAGGTCGGACGGCTCAGTAATTGGACCGTGTTGACTCAGATAGCCCGGCGCAGCAACGAGGACGCGCCCAACCTGACCGAGCTGGCGGGCAATGAAGGCCCCTTCTCCGAGTTGCCCAAGACGGAA
Source organism: Paraburkholderia sp. IMGN_8 (assembly GCF_038050405.1). NCBI lineage: Bacteria > Pseudomonadati > Pseudomonadota > Betaproteobacteria > Burkholderiales > Burkholderiaceae > Paraburkholderia > Paraburkholderia sp. IMGN_8. The sequence goes on from NZ_CP150901.1 coordinate 3,146,131, forward strand.
AGAAATGTCCACGCCCTCCGTCACGAGATCGACGATCCTGTCGTTCAGGACCAGTTCCAGATCCAGCTGCGGATAGACTCCGCGAACGAGCGTCAGCGCCTCCGGCACGACCGTCTCGCCAAAGCAGTGAGGCGCCGCGACGCGAATCGTTCCCCTGAGAACCTGCTCGTCGTTCGACACTTCAGCGACCGCCTGTTCCACGGCGTGCAGAATCATCTTGCTACGCTCGTAGAAGGTAACGCCGTCGGGCGTGCAATTGAACGCGCGGGCACTACGGAGCAGGAGCCGGCAGCCAAGGTACTTCTCGAGCCGCTCGATACGTTCGCTCGCGGCAGGCTGCCCTATATTGAGGTCTCTCGCCGCGCCGGAGATACTCCCGCGCTCGACCACCCTGACGTAAATGCGCATGGCTTCCAGCAGATTCATCGTGCCCAACCCGCCTTTGCGCCAATGTTGCTTCTTCCCTTCGGTTTTGCCTCTTTCATGCTTTGGCTCCAATCGTTACGCATCGCAAGGTCCTGGCGTCAGGACCCGGCACCGTGCATTCAATGGAGGAAAGAGTAAGACCGGAGCGTCAGTCGCCGAGTGCACAAATCGGCCCGGTTCGCGTCAGTACAGTTCTGCTACGATCTCGGCACCGGGCGACGGCTTGTCGGCGCGAGCGCGCGCAAGCCAGGAGGGCGGCCGGTACAACATGCAGCAGCGAAGCGCCAGGGGAATCGTCCGATGAATCTCTATGAGAAGCTTGCAGACGATATCGAGCGGTTGATCCGGCAAGGCGTGTACCGTCATGGCGAACGCCTCCCATCGGTACGGCAGACCAGCCAGCAGCATCGGATCAGCGTCACTACGGCTATCCGCGCGTATTTGCTGCTCGAAAGCCGTGGCCTGGTGACGAGCCGGCCCCAATCGGGCTATTTCGCTAACTTCCGGAACGACGAGGGCGAGCGCAAGACGCTCGAGCTCCGGCAGTCGAAACCGATCCCGATTTCGTCGACGGTCGACGTCAGCCGGTTGGTGCTCTCGACGCTGCGCTCGATCGGTGTCGACGATGCAGTGCCGCTCGGTTCGCCCTATCCCGATCCCAGTCTGTTTCCTTTCGAAAAGCTCAACCGATACGCCTACGACGTGGGACGGTGCAAGGCGCTGTGGGGCGTGACTGATGCGCTACCGCCTGGCAATCCGAAGCTCGTGCGCCAGATTGCGCGCCGCTACCTCGAGAACGGCATGGCAGTCGATCCGAACGAGATCATCATCACGGTCGGCGCGACCGAGGCGATCAATCTCTGCCTGCAGGCGGTCGCGAAACCCGGCGATGTGATCGCTGTCGAGTCACCGACGTTCTACGCGATGCTCCATGCGATCGAACGGATGGGCATGAAGGCGATCGAGGTGTCGACTCATCCGGAGCACGGCATCGATATTGAGGCGCTTGCTGCGATCGTGGAGTCGCAGCCTGTCACCGCCTGCATGATCATGCCGAACTTCCAGAATCCGCTGGGTTTCCAGATGCCCGACGAACGCAAGCGCGAACTGGTCCAGTTCTTGACGAAGCGGGACATTCCGGTCATTGAGAACGGTGTCTACAATGAACTGCACTATGACGGCACGCACCCGAGCACGTTGAAGTCCTTCGACACGAAGGGGCTGGTCCTTCATTGCGGTTCTTTCTCAAAGACCCTTACGGCAGCCTACCGGATTGGCTGGGCGTTGCCGGGCCGCTATCGCGATCAGGTCGAGAAACTCAAGTTTTTGAACACGTTGACCTCTCCGTCGATTCCTCAACTGGCGATTGCGGAATTCCTCGAGCGCGATAGTTACGAGCACCATCTGCGAAAGGTTCGGAAGGCATATGCGCAGCAGGCCAACCTCATGAAGGCGATGGTTTCGCGTTTCTTTCCTGAGGGGACGCGCATGTCCAACCCCGCGGGCGGATACGTGCTGTGGGTCGAACTGCCGCCTAAGGTCGACGGGATGCGGCTCTATAAGCTTGCTCTCGAGCAGGGCATCACCATCGGGCCGGGCTACATGTTCTCGATCTCGGAGGCGACCTATCGGAATTTCATCCGCCTCAATTACAGCAGCCCGTGGTCGAGCGAAATCGAGCAGGCGGTGATTACCGTCGGCAAGCTCGTCGCGATGTGCGCCCGCTAGCAACACGCTGACCGCTGCCTGAGCTCGCCTGGACGCGAATGAGCCTCAGCCCCCCGTAACGGGCGGAAAGAACGCGATTTCGCTGTCCTCCCGCACGACAAACGTCTCGGCGACCATCTCCTGGTTGACGGCTGTGCGGAGCGGTCGGCCCACGCGCAGCGCTTCGGCCATCCGCTCGTCTCTCGACGCGAGCCTGACCCGCAGGCAGTCAACGGTGAGTTCGGAAGCGTCGATGTGCACGATCTCCTGCGAGATGCCGAGTTGTTCGCGAACGCTAGCAAAATACCTGATGGTGAGTTTCATTCGTGTGTTCCTCTTGCGGCAAGCGCTGTGGCGCATGGCGCATCAACCCCAACGCAGCATCGACCGTTCGTCGCTCGTCCTGGCCTCGACCCATCTGAACGCGCCGTCGCGCCGGATTTCCTTCTTCCAGAACGGCGCATGGGTCTTCAGGAAGTCCATCAGGAATTCGCATCCGTCGAATGCGTGCGTACGATGCGGCGCGGCGACCACGACGAGTACCACCGTTTCGCCGAGCGCGACACGACCGACCCGATGCACGATCTTCACCGCATCCAGGCGCCATCGAGCGGCCGCCTCCTCGACGATGCTCCAGAGCGACTGCTCGGTCATCCCTGGATAATGCTCGAGCTCGAGCGCGACCACGTCGTCGAAATCACCGCAATGACGCACTACCCCGAGGAAGTTCACGATCGCACCCACGTCCGGATTGCGCATGATCGGCGCAATTTCCGACTGGATATCGATCGCCTGGTGCTGGACACGCACTTCCAGGCCCGATGCGATGGCGACCTGCGCATGCGCCGGACCGCTTGCACTATCGTCGACATACGGGGCTTCAGGGTGTGCCCGATCATTGAGCGGCGTGGCGGCTCGTTGGAGCGGTGTTGTCATGGCGGCTCTCCAGTCTGTGTCTGCTTCGCAAGGGCTGGCCAGGCGTCAGCCGCCGACCAGCGACATGCGGACTGTGGGATAGACTTTTCCCGATTCCAGCCGGTGCTGCGTCGAGCGAAGCTCGGAGTAGCGGTCGTCGCGGCGGATCCACCGGCTGCGGACGGCCATTGCCAGTTGCTCGACTGAAGCGGTGTCAGTGAGCCAGGGCCTGAGGTCCGTGCCATGTGTGGCGAAAAGGCATGAATAAAGTTGACCGTCGGCCGATACGCGGGCGCGCGAGCATGTCCCGCAGAACGGCTGCGATACGCTCGCGATGAATCCGACTTCGCCTGCACCGTCCGCATGGCGATAGTTGACTGCGGTGCCCGTCTGTTCACGAACGACGATGGGGATCAGGGGGAACACCGATTCGACGATGTCGCGCGTCTCACGAGCCGTGATCACTTTCGTGTTCGACCAACCGCCCGCGCCGCCAACGTCCATGTATTCGATGAAGCGCACGGCCACGCCAGTGCCTTTGAACAAGCGGACGAGCGGCAGGATCTGGCTGTCGTTGGCGCCTCGCTCGATCACCGCGTTGACCTTGACCGGCTCGAGTCCGACCGCGCGCGCTGTCTCGATCCCGTCCAATATCCGCGACACGGGCATGTCGACGTCACTCATCCGGCGGAATACGGCGTCGTCCACCGCGTCGAGGCTCACTGTCACGCGGCCGAGGCCGGCGTCGCGCAGCGAGCGCGCCTTCGCGGCGAGCAGGGAGCCGTTTGTCGTGAGCGCGAGCGCCATCGGTTTGCCGCTTGTGGTCGTCAGTTTCGCGAGCTGTTCGATCAGGGATTCGAGCCCACGCCGCAGGAGCGGCTCGCCGCCGGTGATGCGTATTTTCTCCACCCCGAGCAGAGCGAACGCTCTCGCGAGCTTAAGGATCTGTTCGAACGACAGGCGCTCCGAAGACGCCAGGAACGGATAGTCTGCGCCGAAGCTGTCTCGCGGCATGCAGTAAGTACAGCGGAAGTTGCATTGATCGATGACGGACAGACGTAAATCCCGCAGCGGACGATCGAGCGTGTCGAGGGTAGGCGTCGCACCGCCGATGGATACGCGACGGCGGGATGCAATATCTGCGGGTATGGGCTGGTCGATGATGTTCACGATCTATCCGAAAGTGGGCAGCGTGCGGTGTGGGACGGAGCAACGGCAGTCATCGTCCTGATCGGAAGAACGGCCGCTCCGTGAATGACCTTCTGGCAGGATAGTGGGTCGGCCCTGCGGATGGGACGCACAGTCCGTACCGAATTCAAGGAGTACAGTTTTGTGCGCCCTGTCTGGTGTGTGGCGGCCAGCCAGCCGACGCGCGTACTGCTGGGCAGGATGATCGGATGCGTGGACAGGCACACCCGATCGACACACCTTAAGTCAGTTGATAATCGCGCACCGGTACGACCTCGTCAGGCAGTTCACATTCACACAGTTCGAGAATCGATCGTTCGATGGTGCGGGTCATTGCATCGAGCGCCAGCGCATTCGGCGCGACACTAAACGGCTCGGCGACTTCACTGGCAATCGCTTCGAGCGCGATTAGCGTATAAGAAATGAAAACACAAAGCAGAGGTGTGAAGAACTCCGTCGAATCGACGAGACCGAACGGCAGCAACACGCAATAGGCGTAGACGGTGCGGTGAAGCAACACACTGTAAGCAAAAGGAATCGGCGTGGATGCGATCCGTTCACATCCTCCAATCGTCCTTCCCAATTCGTTGATCTGCGCGTCGAACATCCAGAGTTTCGTGTCCGTTGCCAATCCCCGACCTTGCAGACCGGCGAAGTCGCGGCGAATCTCATTGAGAAGCGCAACCGGTTTGTAGCAGGTGTGCTGCAACGCCTCGGTTCGCGTGCGGCCGAGCAAGCGAAGGAGATCCGGAGTCGGGTCGGTCTCGCGCAACTGGTGCTTCAGCGCATAGACGCACGCAATCAGGGTATGGGCCATGTGAAGCTTGTCAGCGCCCTGCGGGACGTAACACAGCCTCTGCGAGGTCAGCGCGCGCGCCGAGATCAAGAGGCTGCCCCAAAGATGGCGCGCCTCATTGAACCGCTCGTAGCTTGCGTTATTGCGAAACGCAAGGAAGATCGCGAGAGCAAGGCCGAATAACGTGAAGGGCGCCGTGTTAAGCGGAATCTTCTCGCCGAAAATGCGTCCTTGCGTCAGCACAGCGAGGCTGCTGACAGCCCCCATGAAAATCAGCTGGGGAATGATCGACTGCAACACGGAACCGTTCCAGATAAACAGCAATCGGAACCAGTTTTGTCCTGGCCTCACAATCATGATGTGCTCTTTTTAGTGTACTGACTGCGCCGTCACCATCAGTGGTAGCCGGCATCCCCTTCCCGCACCTTGCCCCGGAATACGCGGTACTGCATTGCGTTGTAGAAGAGGATAACCGGCAGCACGATCACTGTGCCGACCAGCGCAAAGAGCTGGCTCGAGTGGCTCGACGATGCTTCCCAGATCGTCAGCGACGGCGGAACGATGTTCGGCCAGATGCTGATGAGCAAGCCGCTGAAGCCGAGAAAGCACAGCGCGAGCGTGAGAATGAACGGCGTCGCTTCGTGCTGCAACCGCAGCGAGCGGAAGATACCCCACACACAGGCGATGACAAGGATCGGCACCGGCAGGAACCAGCCGAGATTGCCGCTTCCGAACCAGCGAAATGCAACCGCGGGCAATCCCATCACTGTCCAGAGACTCACGATGACAATCGCCCCGAGCAGAACGCTCACGAGCGGCCTCATCGCGAGGCGCATGTTGCGCTGCAGTTCGCCATCCGTCTTCAGGATGAGCCACCCGCAGCCGAGCGTCGCATACGTGATGAGCACGCCGATTCCGCAGAACAGGCTGAACGGCGAGAGCCAGTCGAACGGGCCGCCGGCGAAACGGCCATCGACGATCTTGATGCCTTGCAGCAGTGACCCCAGCACGATTCCCTGGCAGAGCGCCGCGAGCGCGGAACCGCCCATGAAGGCGAGATCCCAGGCATGCTGGGTCCGGGTGGCCGTGGCACGCAGCTCGAAGGCCGCGCCGCGGAAGATCAGGCCCACGACCATCAGGATCAGCGGGAGATAGTTCGCCGGCAGGAGCGTCGAATAGACCACCGGGAACGCCCCGTAAAGCCCAGCGCCGCCGAGCACGAGGAATGTTTCGTTGCCGTCCCAGACCGGTGCGATGGTATTGAGCATCACTTGCCGATCGCCTTTCGCCTCGAAAAACGGAAACAGCAGGCCGATGCCGAGATCGAATCCGTCCAGCATCACGTAGATGAAAACGCCAAGTCCGATGATCGCGGCCCACACGACAGGAAGATCGATTTGCATGGTGTCACTCTCCTTCCAGTGCGTCGAGTGCGCGATTGCGCAATATCGGATGCCTGCGGGACTCGCGGCGCTCGACGTGCTCCTCCGGTCCGCGCTTCATCATCTTCATCATGTAGTAGACGCCCATGCCGAACACCAGGAAATACACCAGGACAAAGATCAACAACGAAACACCTGCTTGCTGGGCACTGATCGGCGAGAGTGAGTCTGCGGTGCGCAGGACGCCGTAGACTGTCCACGGTTGGCGGCCGACCTCGGTCGTTATCCACCCGGCCAATAGCGCCACAATTCCAGAAGGCCCCATGCACAGCACGAAACCCTGATACCAGCGGGTCTCGTAGAGACGGCCGCGCAGCCTGAGCAGCAGCCCGAGCAGCGCAGTCAGTAGCATCAACATGCCGAGACCCGCCATGATCCGGAACGTCCAGAACACGATCGGCGAATACGGGCGGTCCTGGGGAGGAAACTCCTTCAGGCCACGGATTTCTCCGTTCCAGCTATGAGTCAGGATGAGGCTGCCCAAATGCGGCACTTGCAGCGTGTAGCGCGTCACTTCCGCATTCATGTCGGGCAGGCCGACCAGATTGAGCGCCGTGCCACCTTTCTCGGTTTCCCACAGCCCTTCGATCGCTGCGATCTTGGCCGGCTGATATTCGCGTGTGTTGAGGCCGTGCGCATCGCCAACGAAAATCTGTATCGGCGTCAGCAAGAGCAGGATCCACAGCGCCATCGAAAAACTACGCTTGACAGGTTTGTCGCGCCGGCCTTGCAACAAATGCCACGCGCCACAAGCGGCGACGATGAAGCCCGCAACAATGAATGCGGCGATCGTCATATGCGCGAGGCGATACGGAAACGACGGGTTGAAAATCACTTTCATCCAGTCGACCGGTACGATACGGCCATTCTCGACGGCGTATCCTTGCGGCGTCTGCATGAAGCTATTCGACGCGAGAATCCAGAAAGTGGAAATGAGCGTGCCCACCGCAACCATTAGCGTCGCGAAGAAATGCTGGCGGGGACCGACTCGATTCCAGCCGAACAGCATCACGCCGAGAAACCCGGCCTCGAGAAAGAACGCTGTCAGCACTTCATAGGTCAGAAGCGGCCCCGTGATGTTTCCGGCAATGCTGGAAAATCCACTCCAGTTGGTGCCGAACTCGTAGGCCATCACCACGCCCGAGACCACCCCCATTCCGAAGCCCACCGCGAAGATCTTCGACCAGAACAGAAACATGTCCTTGTAGGCAACGTCGCCGGTCAGCAACCAGCGCCATTCCAGCACGGCCAGGAAACTGGCCATGCCGATGCTGATCGCGGGAAAAACGATATGAAACGAAACCGTGAACGCAAACTGCAACCTGGCAAGGTGGAATGCATCGAAGATTTCCATGATTGATCAATGGCTCCAGGTGATAGCGGCATTTGCATAAAGACGGACGCCATGTCGCGGCGCAACGACTACGCTGCTCATCGAGCGCGATAACGCAAGGTTTACTGATAAACGGATCGGTGTGTCGATCAACCGGACGCACAGGTCCAGTTGATCGATCAGTCAAGCTCGCCCGACGTCAAGCTTCTGCTGAGCGCACAACATGAACAGGAACAGACTTGTACGAAGGCGTGCCGCTCTCCTTGTCAATGTAGTCGAGTGGCACCAGCACGTTCGCTTCGGGATAGTATGCCGCCACCGAACCTGGCGCGATGTTGTAAGCGATTACAGTAATCTTCTTCAGGCGCAGCTGCCTGCCCGCTGAAATGGTTTCAATGTCGACCAGATCACCATGTTCGAGTCCACGTGCGGCAAGATCGTCTTCGTTCATAAACAGTACGTCACGCCGGCCGAACACGCCCCGGTAACGATCGTCCATCGCATAGATGGTGGTGTTGTACTGGTCATGGCTGCGAATCGTGATGAGACGTAGAACATTTTCAGCACCGAGGACGTCTGCGTCTTCCTTCACTCCGCCGTACACCGAGAACATCGCCTTTCCAGACGGTGTGGGCCACACGCGTTCGGTCGGGGGAAGCGGCATACGGAATCCTCCCGGCACTCTGATTCGTTCATTGAATGCCTCGAATCCCGTCACGGTTTGCTCGATCAGGTCCCGAATCCTGTCGTAGTCGGCAATCAATTCCTTCCATGCCACCTTGCTGTCCGGCAACGTTGCCGTGGCGATACCGGCGATGATCGCCGGCTCGGAAAGCAGGTGCCCGGATGCGGGCGTCAGCTTCCCGGAAGAAGCGTGGACCATCGACATGGAATCCTCGACGGTAATGGATTGCCGGCCGGTCGCCTGTATATCAAGCTCCGTGCGACCCAGAACAGGCAGCACGTACGTCTCTTTTGCCACTAGCAGATGCGAACGATTGAGCTTGGTTCCGAGGTGGACGCTCAGATCGAGCTTGCCCATTGCGGGAAAGGACTGCTCGGAATCGGGTAACGCCACGGCGAAGTTTCCGCCCAGGCAAATCAGCGCCTTGGCCGTGCCGGCGATCATCGCCTGCATCGCCTGGACCGCATCGTGCCCGTGTGCTTCGGGCGGCTTGAATCCGAACACGCTCTCGATCTGCTTGAGGAAGGGTTCGGAAGGTTTTTCCGTGATGCCGACCGTCCGGTTTCCCTGCACGTTCGAATGCCCGCGCAAAGGACAGATGCCTGCGCCGGGTTTGCCGATGTTGCCGCGTAATAACAACAGATCTGCAATCAGACGGACATTGGCGGTGCCTTTGTTATGCTGGGTAACGCCCATTCCGTAAGTGACGATCGTTGCATTCGATTTTGCATAGGCAATGGCGACCTCCTCGAGGTCTTCACGGCTGAGTCCGCTTGCCTTTTCGATATCGTCCCATGAGGTCGCTTCCAGATCGGCGGCAAATGCCTCGAAACCTTGGGTATGCGTGGCGATAAACTCGTGGTCCAGGACGGTGTTTCCCTGTTCTGCGTCCGTCTGCAGAAGCGCTTTCATGATGCCCTTGAGGGCGGCCGCGTCTCCGCCGGCGTCGAGCTGAAAATAGGTCGACGCAATTCGGGTCGATGCGAAGGCCGCCATTTCGAAGACGCTCTGCGGATCGGCGAAGCGCTCAAGCGCGCGCTCGCGCAGCGGATTGAACACGATGATCGGCACGTTGCGCCGCGAGCATTCGTGGAGTGTCCCCATCATCCGGGGGTTATTCGTCCCGGGATTGTGGCCGATCGAGAGGATGAGTTCGGTCTTGTCGAAATCATCCAACGACACCGTGCCTTTGCCGATCCCGATCGATTGGGGCAATCCGACGCTGGTCGGCTCGTGGCACATGTTCGAGCAATCAGGGAAATTGTTTGTCCCATATTCGCGCGCGAACAACTGAAAGAGGTAGGCGGCCTCGTTCGACGCCCTGCCCGACGTATAGAACTCGGCCTGGTTGGGAGAAGGCAACCCTCGAAGGACCTCACCGATGCGAGCGAATGCGTCTTCCCATTTGACAGCCCGGAACTTGTCCGTGTCGCGGTCGTAGACGAGAGGATGTGTCAGCCGGCCGAGATCCTCCAGTTCGAAATCAGAGCGTTGCAGCAGCGATGACACCGTGTTGTTCTCGAAAAACGCCGGCGTCACCCGCTTGGTCGTCGCTTCCCATGTGACCGCTTTGGCACCGTTTTCGCAGAACTGGAACGTCGACCTGTGCTCCTTGTCCGGCCAGGCGCAACCCGGACAATCGAAGCCGTCAGGCTGATTGGTCCGCATCAACGTAATCGGCGCCTCGATGCTTTCCATTTGTGTCCGGACGGCTTGAGCTGTCGCCCGGAGCGCCCCCCAACCGCCAGCGGGTCCGTCATACGGCCGGATTCCCGGAACTTCGCGTCGCGTGGTCATATGAGACTCCATGAAGTGCCCCAGGAGAACTGGAGACTAATTTGCCTTGGGGGTTACGCCGCGTCACGGCGTAAGGCCTGGATACCGCTTCAGTCTAGTTGGGTTGATGCGCCGCGAAAGGTACAGATCGAACGGTGGCGGGAGTGCACAGTACAGTGACACCGTTCACGATCCGCTTGATGTGCTCGATGACCGGATAACCCTGATCGCATGCCTCGCCGAGCACTGTGCTTTGAGAGCGCCAATATTCAGCGCGTGCATAACCTGCGCCCCTGCAATCAGAACTTGAGCGTGGTTGGCATAACGAAACTCCAAATACGTCCTTGAATTCTATGGACGGATCATAAATAAGGGAACGTTGGTTTTTCCGATGATAGGCATTGGTGAAATGCCTCCAAAGGCGTGCCGCGAAGGCCGGCGAACGGGTTGGCTATGCGATGGGCGAGCGTATGACGAAACATCTGCTGACGAAGGCATTGTTCCGGGCGGTCATGTCGCAGTGTCACACAGTGAGCGAATACATCGAGATATGCTACGCCCCACAGAAAGTCCCCCGCCCCGAAGGAAGTCCCCTTGGGGGATTGGGGGGCAACCGGCAACGCACCCAGATCTGTCTCGACCAGGTGGAATTGACGCGGCGCTTATTATTGGCGGAAGCAGTTATCGAAGGAGCCCATCATGCGAATCCAGACATCATTTCTATTCGATCTCGACGGAACGCTCGTTGATAGCGTTTATCAGCACGTGCTGGCCTGGAAAGAAGCGCTCGACAGCGAAGGCATTTCCCTGTCGGTCTGGCGAATTCATCGCAAGATTGGCATGAGCGGCGGCCTCTTTACTGCCCAGCTTCTGCGGGAAACGCACCACGAGATCAGCACCGAGCTGGGCGAGCGGCTTCGCCATGCTCATGCCGCCGCCTATCAACGATTGCGCGCCCAAGTGTGCCCACTGCCCGGCGCTCGAGAACTGCTCGACGCGCTGACGCAGGCCGGAACCCCGTGGGCGGTGGCGACCAGCGGCCGCATGGAGACCGCGGCGCTCAATCTCGAGGCGCTGGGTGTCGATCCGGCGAAAGCCGTTGTCGTGACGCGCGATGACGTCAAATACGCGAAGCCGGACCCGGACCTGTTCATTGCTGCAGCGGAACGCCTCGGCGTACCGATCGAGCAAGCGGTCGTAGTTGGCGACAGTATCTGGGACATGCTCGCCGCCCAGCGATGTCGCGCGCTGGGCGTAGGACTGCTGTCAGGCGGATACGGCACGGATGAACTGGAGCGCGCAGGTGCACTACGCGTCTATGACGATCCCGCTGACCTGCTGGACCATCTGGACGAGGTTGCCGCGCGGCCTTAGCCGGACTCGCGGCTACGCTGCTCCTCAACGGTGAGGACGGCCTCGGGAGTTGCTTCGAGCCGGGCTTTCGGTATCGGCTGACCACTAGCATCGGAGAGACCATAGGTACCATCCGCGATTTTCTGCAGCGCCCGCTGGATGTCCCTGATGCGCCGGTCGTTCACGGCACGTAGCGCCCGGCTGACCTCACGCTGCGCTATTCCCTGCGCCTCGTCCTCGATCTCCTCGGCTTCGTCGCGATGCTGCTCCTGAGCCGTCCGCTCGTTGGCGAGCGAATCCTCCTTTCCGCCCAGTAGTTCCCGGCGCAGTGCCTCAAGGCGCTTGCGCTGCTGCGCGATAAACTCCTCACTCAAAGTGACCTGGTGCCCAGACATAGTTCTCTCCCGTGCCATGGTTGGCGTGCGATTCGACAAGTCAGCGAAACGCTGGTATCACGGACCAGACTCGCGGACTGTCTGTTCACGGTTTCGACGATCAAGCGGTATAGGTCATCATGCACCCAATTCCTGAAATGTTCTTGGGGTGCTATTTTCCATACCGTCAGTTTCACTATGAGTTCATTGCCATGAGCTCTGTCTTGACCTGTTCGAGCACCGGCAGCCAGTCGCCGTACTGTCGCTGCCGATAAATCCGCATCGACGGATACCATGGACTGTCGTCGCGCCCGAGCATCCATACCCAATGCGGGTTGACGTCGAGCAGTAGCCATGTAGGCACACCCAGTGCGCCCGACAGATGAGCAATGGATGCGCACACGTTGTAAGCGCGCCGGCATCGTGGGGCTGCAGACTCAGCCAGTGCTCGATGTCCTGCGACGCTGTAATCAGATCGCCGCAGGCGAGGCGCTGCCGAATACGCAAGAACGGAGTGTCGTGGACGACCATGGCGGTGGACATGTGAAGGAGGGCTTGGGACGTCACGCAGGCTGCGGCGCGACGTACACGCAAGCTTAGCGCATGGAGCACCTCAGCAGGGCCGCGCATGGATGCTCGGCGCCGACGTTCGCTCGTTCATCGCGAGTGTGGTCGGCACTGAGCCATTTCACTGTGCTCGAACTTCGATGGAGACCCGCCTGTCCGGTTGAAGGCAAGCGATAACTGCCTTGCTTTCGCCGACCGGACATTGGGTTGTCGAGTCGCGGGAGCCCACTCCCGTCGCGTGAATCGCCTCACCGTTCAGTCCGTGATTGACCATGTATTCCCGTACCGTCTCTGCACGGGCCAGTGACAACGGCTGGTTAACCGTTTCCGGCCCGATGCGGTCGGTATGACCTACGACCGAAATGGACCGAACACCGCTTCGCTGCTTGATACGCGTGATGACCTGCTCCAGGTTTGCCGCCCCGCCCGGCAAGATCGAAGCCAGGCTGGACTGCCCAAAGGCAAACAGGGTGTCGGTTTGCAACTCGAACTGGGCAACCGTTTGCGGCTCGGATGCGACCGGCTGCGAGGCCGCTGCAGCCGAGGCATCCGGCGCGCCACCACAAGCGAAGGTGAGTCGCCGCGTGACATCGGACTGGTCATCATCCGATTGGAGGCGTCCGATCTTCTGCACCGCTCGAACGGGTTCTCCGCGGCATATCTGCTGGGCCACCTTCATACATGTGGCGGGTCCCTCGAAGAGCCCATGACATTCGACCTGATGAAGCCTGGAGCCATCCGTGGTCGTGACCGTATAAGCGTTAAACGTCGGCCCGGAGGCACTCGAACATCCGGCAAGAAAAACAAGGCTCAGCGATAAGCCCCATCCAGAAAGCTGCTTCATTGTGTTCTCCATACTGTTTTTCGTACTTCCGGTTCGGAACAGGACGATATTGTCCGCAGTTGAGCGAAGGCGTCCGCGCGCTACCATTGCATGGCCGCGCCCATACCGAAGGTCGTGCCGCCAGGGCTCATGCCAACACCCGCTTTCATCTTGATGTTTTCGGTGATGCGAGCGGTCCCCCCCAGCGCGACGGCCTGATAGCCGCGGAAGCCTGCCGTGCCGATGCCGAATGACAACGTCTTGTCCTTATCAACCTCCGGAATCATCGTCAATGCAGTCGTTGCAGCGATGCCGGAATAGGCGTTGCGCGCGACGGAGTTGATTCCCGATTGCAGCTGATTCACCCGTTGATCGGTATAGGCGTTCGCTTGCGCGAGCCCGGCATTGAGCTGGTTCAGGTTGACTGCGTCCGTCCCCTGCGTTCCCGCAGCCACATTCGCCACTTGCCGCGTATCGGCCGTCGAGCCGACGGCGACCACGTTGGTGCGTCCGCCGTCGTTACTGCCTGCACCGATCGCAACGGAGTTGCCGCCGCTTGCCGTCGCTCCCTGACCCACCGCGGTTGATCCGTTACCGGACGCTGTGGAAGTGTTACCCACCGCCGTGCTATTCGAGCCGGAAGCGACCGAGCCCTGTCCGCCCGCCGAAGAATTCGATCCGGTGGACGCGGGTGAAGAACCAGGAGTGGACGCGAAGGGGGCACCGCCGCCCCCGTTTTGATTATTGATCAGCGTGCTCAACTGCGTGGTCAACTGCGTGGTGACTGCGGCAAGCTGGCTTACGTTGACCGCATCGGTGCCGGCCTTCCCGGCAGCAACGCCTGTAATCTGCCGATTACCCACGTTGATTTCTCCCGCTGAAGACTGGGGAGTGCTCAGCCCATACGCGATGTAATTGCTCAACGCCCCGACAGTCGTGACAGAACCCGCACCGAGGGCCACGCTGTTTGCAAGAGATGCATTCGCCCCTGCGCCAATGGCGACCGCATCGATAGCGCTACTTTGCGCGCCTGATCCCAAGGCAACGCCGCCTGCATTAGCCGCGCTTGCGTTCGCGCCTTGCGCGAGTGACTGCGCGCCGCTTGCGACCGCGCCGCTGCCGATCGCGATTGCGTCTGCTTGCGCCGAATGAGCCAACTCCCCCATGGCGACGCCGCCGGGCGCCGTCGCATCGACCACGGCTCCATTGCCGATACCTACGCCGTTGTCACCGTTGACAACGGTCGTCGGCCCGACCGCGATCGATTGCGCGCCCACCGCCAACGAGTCCGCCGCTGTCGAGTTCGCGTGAAAGTACAGCTGCGGCGTTACGGCGAACGACGAGAGAGCGCCGGCAAGCTGCCTGACGGTGACCGCATCCTGCGCCTTCGTTCCGTCGGCGACATTGATCAACTGGCGATACGTATTTCCGCTAGCGCTGCCGAAGGACACCGCCCCCAGGAGAGTTTGATCGGAGGTATTGAAGGGAATCGCGTGAGTACCATTCGCAATCGAACCGATGCCGGACAGGACCGCGCGATCGGACACCGATCCTGAGCCGATAGCGACCCCTCCGGCCACCGAGGCGCTCGCCTGTGACCCAAGCGCGAGTGCGTTGTTCGCGTGTGCCTGCGCGCCGTTACCGCCTGCAAAGCTGCCTGCTCCGCTCGCCGCGGCGTTCACGCCGAGCGCCAATGCGTTGGTGCCCGTGGCGCCGTCGTTGTTGTAGTTGCCGCCCTGCGTACCACCATCGTTGACGCTGTAGTAGTGCGTCTTGCTGGCTGCTACCGTCGTCGCAAGACTGTTGATCGCCTGGTCACTCGCATATAACTGCGAGCCGTTCACCGCGTCGGTACTGGTCGCGCTCACCCGGCCCGCCGCCACGTTGGTCACCGTGCGCTCGCTGCCTGCGCTGCCCACGCTCACCGTGCTGGTCGGGCTGGTGCCCGCGTACGTGTATGCCGTGCCGTTGATGGTGTCGCCGGTAGTCGCCACCGCCGCAGCCGTGGTCGAACCGCTGCCCAGCGCAACGGCATTGACGTTGTTTGCCACCGCGCCCTGACCCAGGGCCGTACTGCCGGCGCCGGTCGCGGTGGCGGCCACGCCTGCCGCAAGCGCGTTGGTGCCGGTCGCGCCGTCGTCGGCGTAGTTGGCACGCTGAGTACCACCGTCGTTGACGCTGTAGTAGTGCGTCTTGTTGGCGGTGACCGTCGTGGACAGACTGTTGACTGCCTGATCGGTCGCATACAGCTGCGAGCCGTTCACTGCGTCGGTGCCGGTCGCGCTCACCCGGCCCGCCGCCACGTTGGTCACCGTGCGCTCGTTGCCTGCGCTGCCCACGCTCACCGTGCTCGTCGGCGCAGTCCCGGCGTACGTGTATGCCGTGCCGTTGATCGTGGCACCTGGAGTCGCCACCGCCGCGGCAGTTGTCGATGCGCTGCCCAGCGCCACGCTATTGGCGAACGTCGAGCTCGCCCCCGCGCCAAGCGCGACGGCGTCCGTGGCGCTACTTTGCGCGCCTGAGCCCACAGCCACGCCGCCCTGGTTAGCGGCGTTCGCGTTTGCGCCTTGCGCGACTGACTGTGCACCGCTCGCGACCGCGCCGCTGCCGAGAGCAATGGCGTCTGCCGCGGCCGAATGCGTTTGCTGGCCGATTGCGACCCCGCCGGGCGCCGTCGCATCGACCACCGCCCCGTTGCCGACACCGACGCCGTTGTCGCCGTTGACGACGGTCGTCGGTCCGACGGCGATCGACTGCGCTCCCACGGCCAGCGAATCGGCCGCAGTCGAATTCGCGTGGAAATAGTTCGTGCCCGTCACCGCGAACGATGACAACGCCCCCGCGAGCTGCCTGACGGTGACTGCATCCTGCGCCTGCGTACCGTCGGCGACGTTGGTCAACTGGCGGTAGGCCGTGCCACTGCCGACGGACACCGCACCCAGCAAGGTCTGGTCGGAAGTATTGAACGGAATCGCGTGCGAGCCGTTTGCGATGGATCCAACCCCGGGCAGAACCGCGCGGCTTGAAACCGATCCCGCGCCGATCGCCACGCCGCCGGCTACCGAGGCGGTCGCTTGCAGTCCGAATGCAAGTGCGTTGTTCGCCAGCGCCTGGGCACCGTTGCCCACCGCCGTACTGCTCACCCCCGAAGCCAGGGCACCAACGCCCGCAGCCAGCGCGTTGGTGCCGGTAGCGCCGTCGTCGGCGTAGTTAGTACCCTGAGTACCGCCGTCGTTGACGCTGTAGTAGTGCGTCTTGTTGGCGGTGACCGTCGCGGACAGAGTGTTGACGGCCTGATCGGTCGCATACAGCTGCGAGCCGTTCACTGCGTCGGTGCTGGTGGCGCTCAGCCGGCCCGCGGCAACGTTCGTCACGGTGCGTTCCGCGCCCACCGTGCCGACACTCACCGTACTCGCCGGCGTGGTGCCGGCAAACGTGTAGGCGGTGCCGTTGATGGTCGCGCCCGTAGTCGCTACCGCTGCAGCAGTCGTACTTCCTTCGCCCAGCGCCACCGCGCCGGCATTGGTGACCGTGGCTCCGGAGCCGATCGCGACGCCTTGCGTCGCCGCGGCCGACACCGCTGCCGTCTGACCTATCGCTATGGCACCGGCCGTATTCGCGGTTGCCCCAGTACCTTGGGCGATCGAATTGCCGCCGGTGGCCTGAGCCCCATTACCCAGGGCAATGTCGTTGGCCGTCGCCGGCGTGCCGCTCACGCCGGCTACCGCATTCAGGCCCTGTGCTATTGAATCGTTGCCGAAAGCATTGGCGGCCGGCCCCACCGCAATCGCGTCGGTGCCGCCTGGAACGCTGTCCGCCAGAACCGAATTGGTGTGGAAATACTTGATCCCGGCGCCATTGTTGATGTTGGTGATCGCCATGGTGTTGGCCGTGACCTGCTGGTTGGTTGCAAACAGCTGCGAACCGTTCACCGCGTTCGTGCTCGTGGCGCTCAGCTGCCCTGCCGCCACATTCGTGATCTGCCGTTCGGCGCCTGTCTTGCCCACGCTCACGACACCTGCCGGCGCACCGCCGGCAAAGGTATAGGCCGTGCCGCCAATGGTCGCACCTGTGGTGGCGACAGCGCCCGTTGTCACGACGCTGCCCTGGCCCAGCGCAACATTGCTGCCGGTCGTGCCCGCCGAAATACTCGCGCCCTGGCCCAATACCGTCGCATTGGCATTGCCATTGTCAGTCGACTGGTTGCCCAGCACCGTGGAGGATGCACCCGTCGCGCTCGCTCCGAAACCGCCGGCACTGGCATTGGCTCCGCTCGATACCGGTTGTACCGCCGTCACGCTGTTGTTCGATACAAACGGACCAGACTGGCCATTGACGATAGACGTCACATTCTGGTTCGTGGCAAACAGCTGCGACCCATTCACCGCATCCGTGCTCGTTGCGTTCAACGCAGCCGGCGCCATGTTGGTGATCGTCACCGAAGACCCGGCTCCCGCTCCGCCGGTCGCACCGAGAGTGATCTTCGTACCACCAGCCGCATCGTACTTGACCGCGATATTCGCCGTGTTATCGATATTCGTATTCAGTGCAGTCAAAGCACCCGCAACGGTCGTCTGCGCCGTGGGTCCGGTTACGGCTCCAGTGTTGCTGACGCTGTTGATCGGCTGGCTAAATCCGGTGAGATTGCCGGTTGCTGCGCTGTAGCTGGCGCCGCCGCCCAATGTGCTCGCCGTCGACGTGCCCAGGTTATTGACGCCAGTGACGACAGTGTTCAGCTGCGAACCGTTGATGGCATCGGTGCTGGTCGCCGAAATCACGCCCGCCGCCACATTCTGGATCTGGCGTTCAGTACCCGCCGCACCCACCGACACCACACCGTTAGTCGAAGCAGCCGCCTCTACACCGGCTGCCGTGCCGCCGAACTGGGCGGTCGTCCCCGTATGCGGCGCTGCCGTAGCCGAATGCGAACCCAGCGCTACGTCGTTGGTGTTATTGGCCACCGCAGTATCGCCCAAGGCCACTGCACCGGCTGCCGCCGCATTGCTCGTGTTGCCCAGTGCGACAGAACCCTGACCGGTCGATGTGTTGGCATTGCCAAGCGCAACCGCTCCCTGGCCGTTGGACGTATCGTTGGCGCCCATCGCTATCGCACCGGTACCGGTCGCCGAGTTCGGATCGCCGATGGCTACCGCGCCATTGCCGCTGGCAGTATTGCCAACCCCAATTGACACGGCCTTGCCGCCTGTCGCCGTTGCCGTCTGACCTATCGCTATGGCACCGGCCGTATTCGCGGTTGCCCCAGTACCTTGGGCGATCGAATTGCCGCCGGTGGCCTGAGCTCCATTACCCAGGGCAATGTCGTTGGCCGTCGCCGGCGTGCCGCTCACGCCAGCTACCGCATTCAGGCCCTGTGCTATTGAATCGTAGCCGAAAGCATTGGCGGCCGGCCCCACCGCAATCGCGTTGGTGCCGCCTGGAACGCTGTCCGCCAGAACCGAATTGGTGTGGAAATACTTGATCCCGGCGCCATTGTTGATGTTGGTGATCGCCGTGGTGTTGGCCGTGACCTGCTGGTTGGTTGCAAACAACTGCGACCCATTCACCGCATCCGTGCTCGTTGCGTTCAACGCAGCCGGCGCCATGTTGGTGATCGTCACCGGAGACCCGGCTCCCGCTCCGCCGGTCGCACCGAGGGTGATCTTCGTACCACCAGCCGCGTCGTACTTGACCGCGATATTCGCCGTGTTATCGATATTCGTATTCAGTGCGGTCAAAGCACCCGCAACCGTCGTCTGCGCCGTGGGTCCGGTCACGGCCCCAGTGTTGCTGACGCTGTTGATCGGCTGGCTGAAGCCGGCGAGATTGCCGGTAGCTGCGCTGTAGCTGGCGCCGCCGCCCAATGTGCTCGCCGTCGACGCGCCCAGGTTATTGACGCCGGTGACAACAGTGTTCAGCTGCGAACCGTTGATGGCATCGGTGCTGGTCGCCGAAATCACGCCTGCCGCCACATTCTGGATCTGGCGTTCAGTACCCGCCGCACCCACCGACACCACGCCGTTGGCCGCGCTCGCGATGCCGGCCGCCGTGCCGCCGTAAAGCGCAGTGGTGCCCGTATGTGGCGCCGCGGTTGTACTTCCCGCACCCAGCGCAACCGAGTTCGCATTGCTGGCCGACGCGCCGGCACCCAGCGCTATCGCATGGGACTGATTGGCCACCGCTGTATCGCCGAATGCGAGCGCGCTCGCGCCACTCGCGTTGCTCGCGTTGCCCAGTGCGACCGCGCCCTGGCCGTTGGCGGTATTGCCGTTGCCCTGCGCCACCGCGCCATCGCCCGTGGCCGTATTGTTCGCGCCCACTGCAACCGCACCGTTGCCGGTCGCGGTATTGGGATCGCCAAGCGCGACCGCGCCGTTGCCGCTGGCGGTCTGCGCCTGACCGAGCGCCACCGCACCCGTCCCGCTGAGCACCTGAGAGTTCTGGCCGCCCGCTATCGAACCGGCGCCGGCCGTCGCCACCACCTTGTTGCTGTCACCGATGGCCACGGTCGACGCCGCGAGGGCTTGCGACGTAAAGCCAACCGCTGTCGCGTTGCCATTGCTCGCAACCGTCTGGTTACCCAACGCGACGGCGCTACTTGCTGACGCCGTTGCATTCGTACCCATGGCGATGGCATTGGTATTGGCTCCCGTCCGAGCCGAATCGCCTATCGCAATGGACGAGGAGCCAGCCGAGTTAGCGCCAGAGCCAATCGCTACAGCGCGAATGCCTGACGCAGCGGCGCCCGCCACTGCCGCGGGTACAGACGCACCGCCTTCCGCGACGGAATCCGCTCCGCCCAACGCTATCGCGTTTGCACCGCTGGCGTTGGAGCCATTCATCATGCCGAGCGCGTTGAGCCCCGAGGCGGCGGCTCCCGCCCCCAATGCCACTGCATTCTGTGCCGATGCGGTGGCCACAGTGCCGGCGGCCAGCGAAGAGAGACCGGACGCAGTCACGTCCGTGCCAATGCCAATCGCACCCGCCGCCGTTGCGCCCGTGCCTGCGACAGAACGTGGCCCAAGATAAACGGCGTTGAGGCCGCTGGCGATGGACTGAAAGCCGACAGCGACAGCATGCGTCCCGGAGGCTGTGGCGATATAACCCACCCCGACGGCGGCAGCCCCGCTCCCCACCGACTGGAAGCCAATCGCGGTGGCATAGTCGGCGTTAGAGACGACGTCAGTGCCAATGGCAATGGAAGACGTCCCTGTCGAACCGGTGCCCGCGGCAGTGCGCGCTCCCAGATAAACGGCGTTGGCACCGGTGGCATTGGCTCCCGAGCCAACGGCTACACCGTTGGTTTGCGAACCGGTGGCTCCGCTGCCCACTGCGACCGCGCCCGACGCGGCAGCGTTGGCACTCGCACCCAGTGCAACGCCGTTGTCTCCGGTTGCTTTCGCCGAGGGGCCGACGGCAGTCGACAGGTTGCCGCTCGAGACAGCGTCAACGCCAACACCGATGGCCGCCGAGCCGCTAGCGGCGACATCCGTACCGATGCCAATCGCCGACTGCGCGGTCGCGCCGGTACCCGGAGCAGTGCGCGCGCCCACGTAAATGGCGTTGGTAGCAGCCGCAATGGCTTGAAAGCCGAAGGACAAGGCATTAAGTCCCGTACTGTTGGCGCCATAACCTACCGCAGTGGCTCCGCCTCCAGACGCCGAGGACGTAAAGCCCACGCACGTGGTGCTGCCACTATAGAAGTTGTAGGGTGCCGCCGAGCAGCTCACCTGCGCCTGCGCCTGCGCGCCCCATCCGCCCACGCCAATCAACAACAGTATTGTCAGGACGCGCGAATCAGGACCGTGCAGCGTAGAAGCGCGGTGCCTGTCACGCTGATCGCTTCGCCCGTCACATACGGCGGCCCCGTCCCCCGCCCTGCCCTTGCCGCACGACTTGTCCAGCTCCGATGCGGCTACAAAGGCGCCTAGCGCCTTGTTCCAGATGGTGCGATATGCCTTGTTCATGATCGTTTCCTCAATAGGTAATGTGACAATGCGAATTTCGTAAGCACGAGCGTATGCACGCATCCTTATTTATTAAGGATGCCTATTTATTGTGGTCAAAAGGTCTGGCTGCGGCGTGCGTTGCTTTAGCGTTGGAACTGCGGCACCTTGCGGCCGCCCTCTCTGGACGATGAATCTTTAGCGCGCGCGAACCCCGTCCTCCTGACGAAGGAATTCGCACAGCTAAGTGATCGAAGAGAGTCGGCTAGATAGCCTGTTTTCCAGCAACCTGACCGCTCAGACGGTCTGCTGGCCGCTGGGTTATGAAGGTCCGAAGGGTTGCGGCATAGGGATGGCGATCGCGCAGCGGAGCGCCAATTGCTTACCTGACTGATGTTCTTCTTTCGCCGAGCCTTTGCCCTGCTCTGTTCCGCCTGGAATACTCATTGTTACTCGCCCCTCAGTAGCCCGTTGCAATCGTTTCCTCGGCACACGGCATGGCAAACAGTCTTATGCCATGCGGCAAGCGCCGTTTTTCTTTCTGGCAACATTTTTTGAGCACTATGTGAGACGACGGTCGTCGAACTATCCGCATTGCATGCGCTATCTCTCACCATCGCACCGCGTAATGGAAAGAAAGTTAAGTGCTCGCTGGAACTTTCTCATAGGCCTTTTCATTTGTCTACAAAAAGCCTAAGCGATATCGGTGTATTTCGAAATTTAACGATTGGGGACCAGGAAGTTGTTGCCGATTTTCCTTCGGACTGCGTCGTACTCGCCGCGGCATGGCGTTTGTGTTGCGCCATGGGTCCCTGCCAATGGGCCGCCGAGGCTTGCTGCGGAAGTCGTCGACGCGCGGAACGCAAGGATTGCAAAGCCTTACACATTCCAAACAGATTAAACGCCAATTAGAATTTCCTTACAGAACACAAAATAATTTTCGCGGTCTTTTTTACGGTATTCCCCCATTAAATCAGTCTCGCGAACCAATACTTTTTTGCCTGGAATTCATATAAGGTAGATAGTGAAGACTTTTTATTTACGCTATCGTCCGCGCCCCTTGCGTAGCACGCAGGAATACGTGACAGGAAGATCCATCCGGTAGTGCTGTGTTCGCGGACACTTGTAGTGTGTAAGCATCCCGGCGGCCCTACCTTTTTACGAGCGGAAAAATTCTTTTCCAGACCGGACAACTTCCACATTCTTACCGGGCGGAAGACCCGTTGATTTCAATCTCGATTCCGGCACGGCTGTCACCGCCCGCTCACGGAAATTCATCTGCAACGGAAAAACGGTATTCTGCGGCATCGCCACGTTCGGCCGACCATGCAAAATCCGCCATGCGTCCCTTTTGTCCGCTTATAATTTTTTGTAACATCGGCGCCCCCGCGGATCGCGGCGCTCCCTTCCTTATATTCACCCCCTCACATCTCCTTCATTCGTAGTCATGCCATCGCGCTCGCCATATTCGACGCCGCTTCGTGCTGCCCCGGATCTCTCTGGCGCACATATTCTTGTGGTGGATGACCGCCCGAACGAACTTCAGCTACTGATCGAGATTTTGCGTGTCGCGCGCTGCCGGATCAGCGTCGCGTTCGATGGTTTGCAGGCCTATCACCGTGCTCAGGCGGTGGCGCCAGACCTGATCCTGATGGACGTCCGCATGCCTCGCATGGACGGCTTTGCCGCCTGCCGACTGCTTGCCGCAACGCCCTCCACACAGGCCATCCCGGTTATCATCCTGACCGCTGCCGGCGATCTCGATGACCGCATCGAAGGGCTCGAGATCGGTGCAATGGACTACATCGTCAAGCCGTTCGAACCGGCAGAAGTGATCGCGCGTATCCGGAATCACTTGAAGAAGGCGCTCCGCAGACATTCCGTGGAACACTTGCCTGCGCTTCCCGACAGTCCGGATGTATCCCTGGTACGCGCCGCCAGCGAGATTCTGCTGCGCGACTTGCGCAATCCGCCAGCGCTCGAAGATCTCGCCAAACTTGTCGGCACCCACGAAAAGCGTCTGTCCCGGGTGTTCCGCGACAATCTCGGGCAGACGGTCTTCGAATATCTGCGCGACACGCGGTTGCGGACTGCTCAGCGCTTTCTCGCCGAAACCTCAATGGGCATTGGGGATATCGCCGAAGAGATCGGTTTTTCCACCGCGGGCAATTTCGCAACCGCGTTCCGCGAACGCTTCGGCATCACGCCATCCGATTGGAGAAGGCAGCACGGCCAGGTCGACGCCACTAATCCTGTCGAAGGGCTGCAACCCGATGCGTAAGCTATGCAAAGCATGGGGCTTGGGGCGTCACACCGCGCTGCTTTTCCTGCTAGTTGCGTGCATAACCTGCTCGACCGCCCGAGCCGCGACGGCCGAAAGTCCGGCACGGCTGGAAGACGTATCGATATTTGAGGATTCCACGGCCGCGCTGTCTGTCGACCAGATACTCGCGCGGCTCGCGAACGCACAAGGCGGCTTTTTGCCGGCAACAAAAGAGCGGCTTAGTCCGGGATCTTCGCGGTCTGCGTGGTGGATTCATCTCACCCTGGTCAATCACGACAGCGTCGAACGCCCGCTCGTGCTGGCGCTCCGTGACGCACGTGTCGATCGAGTGGATTTCTACACCATCCGGAACGGCCGTTGGACACCTGACACCCGATTCCCCCCAACCAGCGCCGACGCGAACCGGGAGCCGCCTCGGTACCCGGTGCTCGACATTACCCTGCGGCCAGGCGAGAAGGTCCCAGTACTCGTGCGGGTCACTTCCCGCAAAGTATTGCGACTGGAGCCCACGGCCTTTGCTCAGGAAGCATGGCATGCAAAGGAGATGCGCGCCGCCATGTGGAACTACGGGTTCCTTGGCGGACTGCTGGCATTAGCGTGGTCCGCCTTGCTGATCGGATTTTTTTCCCGCAGTGGCGCGTTCTATGTGCTGGCAGCACTGTGCCTGAGCACGACCTTATTTGAAGCGGCCGTCCGCGGCTATACCCGGGCATATCTGTGGCCGCATGCACCTGAATGGTCGGCGCGTAGCGAAACGCTGTTTGCATATCTTGCCCTTGCGCTCTTCATCGTGTTCGTTCTGAAGATCGCTCGAGGTGAAAAGGTCAGGATGCCGGTGCAGATCATTTACGTGGTGATACTGTGTCTTGAGTGCATTGGCATGATAGGTGCCGCGTTCGGTGATCTCTTTGTCTTTGTACGATTCGCCCAGCAGCTGAACATCGTATTCTCTATCCTGAATGTCTGCATTGCGCTGCTGCTTGCCAGACGCGGAACGCCAACTGGCCGTCTGTTGCTGGCAACGGTCAGCTTCGCTCTCTTCAATTTCCTGATACGGACTATCGAAGGACTTGATGCATTGCCTTCGGCGCTGTCCTGGTTGCGGTCCGATATCTACCCCAATCCCGTTATGGCGATCATCGGCCTTGCCACGCATCTCATGGTTCTGGCCGCCTGGATCAACCATGTGGGCCGTCAACGCCTGGAGGCGAGAAAGCGGCTGGAACACTGGCAGCTAACGGAACAGGATCGCTTGCGGGAAGAAGTCGCGAAACGGACGGTCGCGCTCAACGAAGCACTGCATCAGTCACAAACCAACATGCAGCAGAAGATCGAAACCCTCGGCTATGTGAGCCACGATTTGCGCGCACCGCTGTCTACGATCAACGGGTACTCGAAGCTCCTGCTGCAGAGCGCAACACTGAATCAGGCCAAGCTGATCCAGTCCATCGATCGAAGCATCCGCTATCAGCTCACCCTGATTGACGAATTGCTGGAATATACGAAGGCCGAACTGCAGCCGCTCAGCATTTCTCCCGAAGCCACGGACCTGCCCGAGCTCCTGGACGACATCGGCAACTATGCCATTGCACTGTGCGCGCAGCAGGACAACCAGTTCATCTATCGACCGCTTACGTCGCTACCGAAAACGCTGAAAATCGACGGAACCCGTCTCCAGCAGGTATTGCTCAACCTTCTTTCCAACGCATCGAAATTCACGCGCAACGGCGTCGTAACGCTGTCTGTCCACGCGCACCGGGAAGCCAATGGCTACCGCGTCGACCTCGAGGTTGCCGACACGGGCATTGGTCTCGACGTCACGGGAAAAACCGACATATTCCGAGCGTATCAGCAGGTTCAGGCCGTCAACGGCGGCACCGGACTCGGCCTGTTTATCGCGCAGCGCATCGTCAGAGCCATGAACGGTGAACTGGTCGTATCCAGCAAGCAGGGTGTCGGAACGTCGTTTTCATTCCAGATCGCCGCGTCCGCCGTCGGGCACACCCTTGTGCCTCTGCAGGATCTCCCGCGGCCGTCTCCGCCGAAGACCGATGCGGAGCACACCCCTGTTTCGCGTATCACCCGCCATCCGTCCGTCAAAGCCCTCGATGAACTGGCCCAACTCGCCAGGAACGGCCGTCTGACCGATATAGAGGAGTGGATCAGCCGATGTGCGAACGACCCCGGCTATGCCGGCTTTCTCCAGGAAGTGCAAAAGCACGTCGACGCTCTGGATTTTCAGGGAATCGAGGTGCTTGTCGATTCACTGAAAAGCCAGGGGGAGCCTGACTTGCCTTTTCGTACCGCAACGCATGCGGCACAGCATGCTCCATCGGTGTGGACCAGCATGCGAGATACGGCCGAAGACGATTGTTCCCAATGAATACACTTGCATCTCCAATGCGACGGCGCATCCTCAAGGCTTCGGTGGCTGCAGCCTGCCTGCCGCTGGTCAGCTGCACCGAGCCGCCCATGATGGGCGGCAGCTTCATACAGTTCTGGCGCAGCCACCTGGATTGGCCCCGCGAAAAGTGGCACAACCGATTGGCCGCTACGCAAGCGCTCGGATGCAAGGAGATATTCCTGCAGTGGGCGGGCATCGAAGGCGAACCGGCAGCAACGTGGAGCGCCCCCGATTCCCTGCTTCAACTGATCCTCGACGAATGTGGCGACCTCGGCATCGGCGTCCATATCGGACTGCCCTACGACGAGCGCTGGTGGAATGCGATCAGCGCCAGCGACGATGCGGTCCTCTCCGCCTTTCTGCGCAGGACGGGCGATCGCGGATGCAGCTTTATGCAAAATGCGCGATGGACGTCACACGCGGCATTTCGTGGTTGGTATATCCCGTACGAACTCGAGCAACATAGCTGGGATACCCCCGCGCGCCTGGATAAGCTTTCGGGCTGGTTGAACCGGTTTTCAATGGCGGCCATAGCGTCCAGCGGCCACGAGCCAACCGTTTCGACCTATCACAGCGCGCTGCCGTCTTCCAGTACGCTGAGCGGGATGTGGCGAACCTTGCTCGACCGGGTCAAGCTCCATCCGATGATCCAGGATGGCGTCGGCGTAGCCGGCATGGAAAACTATCGTGCGCTGCAACCGCTTCACGATATGCTCGTCGAGCGCCAGGCAGCGTTCGATTTGATTCTGGAATTATTCGAACAGTTGCCGACCGCCGAAACGAACGGGTCGGACTTCAAGGCGCGATCCGCTTCGTTCCGGCGCATCGAGGCACAGTGGAACATTGCGCGCAGCTATAGCGCGCAACGCGTCGTTGCATTTGCGGTCGATCCGTGGGTGCTCGACGACACGCTCGAAGCCCGGGCCCTGCGCCAGCAATGGCAATCCGCGCTGGGCGACGCGCGATCCGCCTGACGTGAGCGATCACAGGCTTTTTCCGATAATTTCGCGCAGAATCTCGCTGGTCCCGCCGAAGATACGCAACGCTCGGGCGTCGGCCCACGCGCGGCCGATACCATATTCGGCCATGTAGCCGTAACCGCCGTAGAGTTGCAAAAGATCGTCAAGCACCGTCCCCTGCAGCTCCGTCGCATTCAGCTTGGCCATCGCCGCGGTCACCGCATCGAGTTCACCCGCCAGGTGGCGAGCAAGACAATCATCCAGAAACACGCGCAACATCGTGCTTTTCGCGAGCGCATCGGCAAGTTTGAAGCGCGTGTTCTGATAATCGAGCACACGGCGCCCGAACGCTTTACGTTGAGCGACATAGCCGGTTCCCACATGAATCACACCCTCGAGCGACGCGGCAGCACGCAATGCGATGGCAAGGCGTTCCTGGGCCAATTCCCGCCTCACGTATTCGAACGCGGCATTTTCTTCCCCTAGCAGATGATCGGCGGGTACGCGCACGTCGTCGAAAAACAGTTCGCAGGTGTCCTGACAATGCTGCCCGATCTTCGCGAGCGGCGGCCCCTTGGCCAGGCCGGCCATGCCGTCCTCGAGCACGAACAGCGACAGACCGCGCGCACCCAGATCGGGCGCCGTGCTGGCGAGCACCACGATCACGTCCGCATTGACGCCGTTCGTAATGAACGTCTTCTGGCCGTTCAGCACATAGTCGTCACCGTCGCGCCGCGCGTGCGTCCGGATCGCCTTGAGATCGCTGCCCGCTCCCGGCTCGGTCATCGCAATCGCACCGATCAGCTCGCCGGTGGCCATCCTCGGCAACCATCGATCCTTCTGCGCGCCCGAGCCGAAATGCCAGACGTAAGGCGCGACCATATCGGAGTGAATCGAGAAGCCGATGCCGAGACAATTCGTTCGAGCCAGCGCTTCGATGACCACCGCGGCGTGACCGAAGTCGCCACCTTGTCCGTATGGCGCCGGCAGCGCGCAATTGAGCAGGCCGCTCTCGCCCGCCTTGCGCCACAACAATTTCGGGGTAATGCCCTCACGTTCCCACGTCGCGTAATTGGGCAGGATCTCGTTGTCGATGAACCGCTCCACCTGGTCGCGAAACGATACGTGATCGTCCCGAAATATCGTGCGCATGCATCCCTCTTGTTAATGTCGACGATGTGGCAGCCGGACCGGCCGGCCGTTCATTGCCGATACGGATCGGTCTCGCTCACCTGGCCGCGCAGCACGGGCTTCGCCGCCGAGCCGGTCAGGAACAGGCTGACGTGATCGCCCGGCTGAAGCGCCGGCAGCGTGTACGGCGCCGACCGCGACGCGCCGCACGCAGCAGCCAGCGCGGCACTGACGGGATTGATGCTGCGCGCCGCCGCGCCATGTGCGGCAACGTTCGAAAACAGGGCCGGGCCTGCCGGCGAAACATCGAGCCGGCCCTGCGCGCAGCCGCCGGCGAGATTGTAGAAGCGCAGGTCGGCCTTGAGCGCATCCTGCGCGCCGCCGGAATCGTCGATCGCGACGAGCGACGTGCGATCGCCTTCGTGCTTCGGCACCAGCGTGCTGAAGGTATCCGGCGCCACTTGCAGCGTTGACGACTTGCCATCGAGCATCACGTTGAACGACGTATTCCCTCTGACAATCGCATAGGTGCTGGCGATCCGGTTGCCCGTCAACGTCTGCTGCGGGCCATCGGCGATCTTCACGCGAAGCGGCGTGGTACCGGGATTGACGATGCGGACGAACGACGAGCCCGCAGGCGGACGCGCGGCATAGAGTTGCGCAAATGCGCCTTCGGCGTGCGCTGCGGCGGCGCTCATCGCCAGTGCGCCGCTCGCGGCAAGTGCAAAGAGGGTTCGAGATACCCGATTCATTGGTGTGACTCCGTGGTGGAACGCGTGCGTGCCGCGCTGTACATACGCGCCAACTGCTGACGATCCGCCTTGTCGGTTTGCGTGAGCGGAAAGCCGTGACAAACGATCAGTTCGGAAGGGACCATATAAGGTGGCAGCCGGCGCCCGAGTTGCGCGCGCCAGTCCGCCAGAGACGGCGGCGGCGGATACAGGCCCGCCGGCCCGGCCTCGTCCGGGTCCACGAAGCCGACCACGCGCACGACCTGTCCGTCGGGCCGCTTGAGCGCAACCGCCGCACCGGCTCGAATGCCCGGCAACGTGGCGAGCGCGGCATCCACTTCGGCCAGCTCGATGCGGTAGCCGTTCAGTTTGATCTGATCGTCGCGCCGGCCCCGGAACGTGATGAGCCCATTCGCGCCTGCTTCACCGTAATCGCCGGTGCGATAGCCTCGCTTGCCGCCACGCACGAACATGCGGGTCGCATTCAGATCCGGCCGGTTGAGATAGCCCCGCATCACGTGATCGCCGGCGATGCAGATCTCCCCGCCGTCGATGAACACGTCGGCATACGGTTTGGCCTTGCCGATCGGGAACGGCAGCGGCGCCGCCGCACGAAGGACCGGATCGATTTCCACCCACGTGGTCGAACACGTGGCCTCGGTCGGGCCGTACGAATTGATGATGCGCGCCTCCGGAAACCGGCTCCAGAGCGCTTCGGCCACCGTCGGCGTCAGCGACTCCGCGCCGAACACGAAAACCCGGAGATCCGGCAGATGCCGATGATCGAATGCGGGATCGAGCAGTTGCTGACGCACGAACGACGGCGTCGAGGCCCAGACGCCAACCCGCGCGCGCGCGAGATAGGCGGCAAAGGCTGCGCGGTCCTCGATCACTTCGCGCGCGCACAGCGCGCACGCTCCGCCCGTCACCAGCGCACCGACCCAGTTGAACAGCGAGAAATCGAAGCTGAACAACATCTGATCCATGAAAACCGGCGCATTGCCCAGCGCCAGGCAATCACGAATCCATGCACCGAACAGCTCGAGACTCTCCCGGCCGATCTGCACGCCTTTCGGATCGCCCGTGCTGCCCGATGTGAACATGACGTAAGCCACGCCCTTTTCGGCAAGCGGTGCAGACTCGACGCCGGTATCGGCAAACACGCGGGTCTGAGCGTCGTAACACGATCCGCCGCGAACCAGCGCGGCAATGCGGACGATGCGTTCAGGTGGATTGACTACATCGATAGGCACGAACGGCACGCCCATGCGCAAGCAACCCAATATCGCCACGAGGAATGCCGCTTCCTTGTGGCCGGTAATGACGACAGGGACGTCCTGCTGAACACCCGCCTCCGCCGCCGCGTCCATCCATCGCTGCACGGCTTCGCGCAGCGACGACCAGCTCAAGGTCCCGCTGGCGTCGATGACCGCCGGTCTGTCTGGCGACTGGCCGGCGTCGATGAAATCGAAACGCTCGAAATCAAAACGCATGATTCACTCCGGACAAGGGTCCGCCACGGCACGCAAGGGTGCTGTCGCGAACCGCGTTCATTGTTGCCGCTGCGACGCAATGTATTGCGCGAGCGTGTGCACGGACTCCAGGTGCACGTCGATTTCGGACGGCGGAATCTTGACGCCGAATTCGCGCTCGACGGAGAGCGCGACGTCGACGGCCGACAAGGAGTCGATCAGCCCTGAGTCGATGAGCATCGTGTCCGGATCGACGGACGTCAGGATGATGTTTTCGATCAGGTGGGCGACCCGGGTTTCGATGTCGGTCAATAGCATGGGAGTCCTCCGATGAAGGTGGGGGTAATCAGAACTGGAAGTAGAGAAAGCGCGTTTCCTTGTGCAGGTTCACCATGCACAGGAACAGCACTACGAGCGTTGCCGCGAACCAGGGTACGTTCGGTCGCCAGGGCATGAACGGACGCGGCGCCGCCTGCACTTTGAACAGCGCGGGCGAATGCTGGCCGAGAATCTGATGAGCGTTCGGCGCGAACCATGCGATACCGAGCAACACCGTGAGCTGAACCGCCTGAAGGTGATGGCCGATCAACAGACGCCATGCGTCGCCGATGCTCATGGCGGTCGCCGCGGGTAATGCCGCGATGTGCTCGACGCCGCGCAACCCGGCCATGCCTTCGATGAGCCGCCATGCGTCGCCAACGCCGTTCGCCCGGAAGAACGCCTGTGCGACCAGCACCGCCACGAACGTCGCCGCGACGCCCAGGGCATGGGCGGCGCCGTTGCGTCCGCGCTCCGCGACGGGGCGGCGGCTCACGACGAAGATGCGCCAGCCGTGGTTGATCGACAGATAGACCGCGTGCAGCACGCCGAATACCAGGTATTGAATACCTGCGCCGTGCCAGATACCCGCAAGGCTCATCGTGAACATCGTCGGCGCGACGATCGTGGCAACGAATCCGCGGGGCGTGCGCGCGGCGCTCGACCCCGCCGGCAGGCCGCGCCGCTCGCGTGCACGGGAAATCGCCATCGCAACCGGGTAGTAAAGATACGAAGTCAGGTAGCGGGTCAGCGTGATGTGCCAGCGCGCCCAGAAGTCGATGATGCTGCTCGCCTTGTACGGCGAATTGAAGTTGAGCGGAAAGCGGATGCCGAACATCTTCGCCAGGCCGAGCGCCATGTCCGAGTAGCCGGAGAAGTCGAAATACAGTTGCAGCGCGTAGGCAACGCTCGTCCCCCAGGCTGCCCATAGCTGAAGATCGCCAGGCGCCGCGAAACCCGCATCGGCATAGGGCGCGACGGTGTCGGCGAACAGCACCTTCTTCGCGAGGCCGACCACGAACAGGATGCCGCCCACCGACAGGTTTTCCGCGTGGAAGCGGAAGTTCTCGCGCTGCGCGAACTGCGGCATCATTTCCTTGTGGTGCAGGATGGGACCGGCGACCAGGTGCGGGAAGAACGTCACGAACAGCACATAGCTCAGCAAGCTGCGTTCCTTCACGATGCCGGAGCGGCAATCGAGCAGATAGCCGATCTGGGTGAACGTGAAGAACGAGATGCCGAGCGGCAGGATCGGCGTCGTCAGCGTCCCGTGCGTGATGCACAGATCGCTCAGGAAGTTGAAGAGCGTCGCGAAGTACTTGTAGTGCGCCAGCACGGCAAGATCCGCGGCGATGCTGGCGCCGACGAGCAGGTTCTGCAGTCGCGGCTGTCCCGCGCAGCGCATGACGATGCGGCTCATCGCGTAGTTGAACGCGATGGAGGCGGCAAGCAGCGCGACGAACTGCGGATTCCACCAGCCGTAGAACGCGAACGACATCACGCACAGCCAGACTGCCGCAAGCCACGGGCTGACCTTGCCGGCCGCATAGTGTCCTGCCAGGGCGACCGGCAGGAACAGGAACAGAAAGAGATAGGAGTTGAACAACATGTCGGAAGATCGGTTCAGGTCGAATGGCTGTCGTCGGGCAACTGCTTCAGCGCTGCTTTTTCGTCATCGGTGAGAGGCAGCGACAGCGCGTTCTCCGAGAATTCCCAGATCACG